>JBCCQH010000113.1:0-26522 GCA_039024435.1 Bacteroidota bacterium | reverse complement strand
TTGAATGGCACTCTAAATAGGGAGAAAATGAACTTGGGGGATCTGATTTTTGGATTGAATGGCACTCTAAATAGGGAGAAAACGAACTTGGGGGATCTGATTTTTGGATTGAATGGCACTCTAAATAGGGAGAAAACGAACTTCGAACACTTTTTTCGGGCTTCAATGGCACTCGAAACAGGGAGAAATACACTATCGGGGAAGTGGGGGAAAAGAAACCAATACAATTGGTTTTGGGGAGTATTACCTGCGGTTCAAAGGGGGACCACCCAATTGCAGATGACGGAATAGTTTTTCCTGGAATATCTGCATTGTTAAGACTATTTTTAGCATATCCTGGCAGTAGCAGGAAGCACGGGATTGAAACGGCACACAACGCAGGCTGCGGTGTCCACCCGTCTAACATTACACCGTGCATGGCCAAACCGCAAGTGTACATCAAAATAAACCACCGTGGAAATCAACTACGAAAGTTTAATTCGACTTCTAAACCTTGAATCTGAAAAAGTCATTGAGCAGCTTCGTATAAACAACACCCACGAATTGGTAATTGAAAAAAGGAACATTGACAATGGAATAAAATGGTTGAAAAAAGGAATGGAAAATCAAATTGATCCCAACTTACACCTACACACACTTCCCGAGCCAGCGACAAAAACACCTTCTTCTGCATTTCGATTGGTAGAAGACCACGAATCTGATGACAAAAATTATTGGACGGAAGTCAAATTCAACAACGCTGAAGTGAGACCAATGCCCGGAGATTTTTGATCACGAAATCATCCCCTAAATCCTACAAGGACTAAGCCCAATTGCGGCTCCTTCTCGACAAACGCATAGAATCCCTCGCAAAACCCATTTCAGTCCGATTTTCCAGGTCATGGCATTTTTGCTGTTCACCCGCGGAAACCGCCTTTGCCAATCCCCCCCACAAACGACAAAACGTCGCTCCACGCATTGCGGAGCGACGTTTTCGGCTCGATATTCTATTTACACCACGCCTTGATCCAGCATGGCGTCGGCGACCTTGACGAAGCCCGCCAGGTTGGCGCCTTTGACGTAGTTGACGAAGTCGCCTTCGGTTCCGTATTTCACGCAGGCGGTGTGGATGCTTTGCATGATCCCTTTCAGCCGGTTGTCCACTTCCTCGCTGGTCCAGGCCAGGCGCAGGGAGTTTTGCGACATTTCCAGACCGGAGGTGGCCACCCCGCCGGCATTGGCCGCTTTTCCGGGGGCAAAGAGGATTTTTGCCTCCAGGAAATGGGCGATGGCTTCTGGCGTACAGGGCATATTGGCGCCCTCGGAGACGCAGGTGCAGCCATTTTTCAGCAGCAGGGCCGCTTCCTCGCCGTTGAGTTCGTTTTGCGTGGCACAGGGCAGGGCAATGTCACACGCGATGCTCCAGGGCCGGGCCTTTTCGAGGAAGGTGGCCCCGGGATACTGGGTAACGTACTCCTTGATGCGGCCCCGGCGGACATTTTTCAGGTCCTTGACCCAGGCCAGCTTTTCCGCATCGATGCCGTCCGGATCGTGGATGAAGCCTCCCGAATCGGAGAGGGTCACCACTTTGGCGCCCAGTTCGATGGACTTTTCGCAAGCGTACTGGGCCACGTTGCCCGAACCGGAGATGGTGACCGTTTTTCCGGCAAATGATTCCCCGCGGGTGGCCAGCATCTCGGAGGCAAAGTAGACATTGCCGTAGCCGGTCGCCTCGGGCCGCATGAGCGAACCGCCCCAATTGGGCTTCTTCCCGGTCAGCACGCCGGTAAATTCATTGCGGAGGCGCTTGTATTGACCGAAGAGATAGCCGATCTCGCGTCCCCCGACCCCGATGTCGCCCGCCGGGACGTCGGTGTTCGGTCCGATGTGCCGCGCCAGTTCTGTCATGAAGGATTGGCAGAAGCGCATGACTTCATTGTCGGAGCGGCCCTTGGGATTGAAGTCCGAGCCCCCTTTGCCGCCGCCCATGGGCAGCGTGGTAAGGGCGTTTTTGAAGACCTGCTCAAACCCGAGAAACTTGAGGATGGACAGGTTTACCGAGGGATGAAAGCGCAGACCGCCTTTGTACGGACCAATGGCGGAATTGAACTGCACCCGAAAGCCGCGGTTCACCTGGGGATCGCCGTTATCATCGATCCAGGGCACCCGAAAACTGATCACCCGCTCGGGCTCGACGATGCGTTCGAGGATTTTGGCCGACTTGTAGCGGGGGTTTTCTTCGATGAAGGGAATCACCGCTTCCGCAACTTCTTCCACCGCTTGGAAAAATTCCGGCTCGTGGGGATCGCGCAACTTTACCTTTTCCAGGAAAGCCGCAACTTGATCGTGGTATTTGTTCTCTGACATAATGCGTTCTGGATGTGTAATTTGTATGCCGACAAATTAACGAAATCAATTGTTTAGGCGTGGGCCATTTTTGCAACAAAATTTGGCGAATTGTCGGATCGGCCCTCGGGAAGTCCGTCCGGTTGGTACCCGCGAACGGACGCAGCGGAATGCGCATTTTTGCAAAAAGAAAAGTACCTTTGTGGAGTATGGCGACTGCTCAATCCCCCCAAATCATGAAACCGCTCAGTACCACGACCATCGATCAGGTGGGCGTCGCGGAGCGAGTGGCCCGCTTTCGGGGCCGCAGCATCAAAAAAGCCTCCAAAATCGAGGCGCTCAAGCTCGCGCTCAGCATGATTGACCTCACGACCCTGGAAGGACGCGATACTCCCGGCAAGGTCAAGCAGCTTTGCTACAAAGCCCAGCATTTGCACGATGCCTACCCAGAGTTGCCCTCGGTGGCCGCGGTTTGTGTATATCCGACCCTAGTGAGGACCGCCAAAGCCGAATTGAAGGGGAGCGGGATCAAGGTAGCCGCAGTCGCCACCGGATTTCCCTCCGGACAAGCGCCCCCCTCGGTCAAGCGCGACGATACCCGCTTTGCCGTGGCCGAGGGCGCGGACGAAGTGGACATGGTCATCTCCCGGGGAGAATTCCTCAAAGGCAACCACCAGTTTGTCTACGATGAGATCCGCAGCATCAAAGAAGCTTGCGGCCCGGCCCGGCTCAAAGTGATCCTCGAAACCGGTGAGCTTTCCACCCTGGACAATGTCCGCAAAGCGAGTGAGATCGCGCTGCTGGCCGGAGCCGATTTCATCAAAACGTCCACCGGCAAGATCAAACCGGCTGCGACCATGGAAGTCACCTTGGTGATGCTGGAAGCGATTCGCGATCATTTCTACGCCACGGGCAAAATGGTCGGCATGAAACCGGCGGGCGGGATCCGCAACGCCAAACTCGCGGTGCATTATTTGGTGATGCTGCGCGAAACCTTGGGCAATGCCTGGTTGTCCCCGGAGTGGTTCCGCTTCGGCGCGAGCAGCCTCGCCAATGACCTCCTGTTGCAGCTCGTCAAGCAGCAGACCGGCATCTACCAATCCCTCGATTACTTCTCCATCGATTAATCTCCTTTCGCAGTATGGCCGAATCCAAGTCCCAAAAACCCGCCGCGCCCGCCCTCGATTTCAGTGGGGGATGGCAGTATTCGCCCGCCCCGGAGAGCCGGGACCACGTGCAGTTGCGCGAGCAGTACGAACTCTTTATCGGGGGGAAATGGGTACCCCCGGCGGCCGGCAAGTACTTTGCTACGATCAATCCGGCCAATGAGCAGCACCTCGCGCGCATTGCCGAAGCGGACGCCGCCGATGTGGATCGGGCCGTTCAGGCCGCCCGCCACGCCTACGACAAGTATTGGAAAAACCTCTCGGCCAAGGACCGCGGCAAGTACGTCTTTCGCCTGGCCCGGATGATTCAGGAGCGTGCCCGGGACTTTGCCGTCATTGAAAGCCTGGATGGGGGCAAGCCCATTCGCGAGTCGAAAAACGTGGATGTTCCGGTTGCGGCGAACCATTTTTTCTATTATGCGGGTTGGGCGGACAAGCTGGAATATGCTTTCCCCAATCGGAAACCGACTTCGCTGGGCGTCGCCGGCCAAATCATTCCCTGGAACTTCCCGCTGTTGATGGCGGCCTGGAAATTGGCGCCGGCCCTGGCCACGGGCAATACCTGCGTGCTCAAGCCGGCGGAAACTACGCCGCTGACCGCACTGAAACTTGCCGAACTGATTCAGGAAGCCGATTTGCCGCCCGGGGTGGTCAATCTGGTGACGGGTTACGGAGCGACCGGGGCGGCGATTGTCGACCATCCCGACGTGGACAAGATCGCTTTTACCGGCTCCACCGGGGTCGGTAAAATCATCCAAAATGCCATCGCCGGGACAAGCAAGAAGGTAACCTTGGAGCTCGGGGGCAAGGCGGCCAACATCATTTTTGAAGATGCTTCCATCGATCAGGCGGTCGAAGGCATCATCAATGGGATCTACTTCAATCAAGGCCACGTGTGCTGCGCCGGTTCCCGGCTGTTTGTGCAGGAAGGCGTCTACGAAACCGTGATCCGCAAGCTCAAAGACCGGATGGAGACCCTGATCGTCGGGGATCCCCTGGACAAAAATACCGACGTCGGAGCGATCAATTCGGCTTCGCAGTTGGAGACAATCGAAGAATACATTGCCCTGGGCAAGGCGGAAGGGGCGGAGTTCTACCAAAGTCCCTGTGAGCTTCCCTCAGCGGGCTTTTGGTGCCGTCCGACGTTGTTCCTGAATGCATCGCAATCACACCGCATCGTACAAGAGGAGATTTTCGGGCCCGTGCTGGCGGTGCAGACCTTCCGCACGGTCGACGAGGTCATCCAGAAGGCCAATAATACGCCTTACGGCCTCTCGGCGGGGATTTGGACGGACAAGGGGTCGAAGATCTTCCAGGTCAGCAGCAAGATGCGCGCCGGGGTAATCTGGGCGAATACCTACAACAAATTCGATCCCACTTCACCCTTTGGCGGGTACAAAGAAAGTGGGATGGGCCGGGAAGGCGGCCTGCACGGATTAGCGCCTTATTTGCATTTGAATTGATGGTGATATGACCGAGGAAGGATACAAAGCATACCGTGAAGAGATCTGGGTTGTCGTGGAAGGGCAATCCGATGCTCGGATTATTGGATTTAGTTGGTTATCTCAAGGTCCATGCCACGGAGACCATCCCCAAATTCTTGATGCCATCGAAAACAGCCCGCTGTACGATGCGCTCCGAAACTTGAAACAATACTCGCAAAGCGCATAGTGGCGCCCAATTTGAACCATCATGGCGAAAGCAAAATCCACTCCTACTCCCCAAAATGCCGTTGAGCCGGTCGAAAACGGAGCCAATGGTCACCCCAGCACGCCCCGCCTGAACGTCCTCAAGACGTACAAGCTGTACATCGGCGGGAAGTTTCCGCGCACGGAATCGGGACGCTACGAGGTGCTCAAAAATGAATCCGGCGAGTTGATTGCGAATGTATGCCGGGCTTCCCGGAAGGATTTTCGGAATGCCGTGGTGGCGGCCCGGGCGGCGCAACCGGGCTGGGCCGGACGCTCGGCGCTCAACCGGGGCCAGATTTTGTACCGGGCCGCGGAGATGCTGGAAGGCCGGCGGCAACAACTGCTTGCGGAAATGGTTCGGCTCGGTCTGAACCGCGCGGTGGCCGAGCAAGAGGTCAACGTGGCGATTGACCGCCTGGTCTACTACGCCGGCTGGTGCGACAAGTACCAGCAGGTGTTCAGTTCGGTGAATCCGGTGGCGTCCTCGCACTTCGACTTTTCGGTGCAGGAGCCGACTGGCGTAGTATCTGCCTTTGCCCCGGAGGAAAGTGGCCTGGCGGGATTGGTGTCGGTTCTGGCGCCGATCATTGCCGGGGGAAATACCTGCGTGGTGCTGGCCTCGGCGCCCTACGCAACGGCCGCGGTCACCTTTGCCGAAGTGCTCCATTCCTCGGACGTACCGGGCGGGGTGGTAAATATTTTGACCGGTCGCCGCGACGAACTGGTCGGTCATTTCTCGACCCACATGGACGTAAACGCAATGGTCTATGCGGGGAATGACGCCGCGCACATCAAAACCATTCGCCAGAATGCGACCCAGAACGTAAAGCGAATTGCCGTCAATGACACCCGGGACTGGCATGCGGAGGCGGCCCAAAGTCCCTACCGCATCTTGGAGACGCAGGAAGTCAAGACCACCTGGCACCCCATCGAGTCCGGCTTGGGCGGTTCGGGGAAATATTGATCCGTCACGGGGGACGATGTTGTTGCCTCCACTTCCATCGCCGTATCCAGAACGGCAGCGCGGGTGCCCTGACCTTAGCCGGGAGCCAAAGGTCTGCTATTTACGGGCAAAAAACATTTCCGGATTTGGCCGTTGCGGAGGCAGACGGACCTGGCTTTCCGAATCGCTGGCGATTTTTACTCCGGGTTTCCTCGATCATGGCGCCGGCGACTGGGAGGTTCGCTTATTTCCCCGCCCTTCAATCCGCCCAAAGTTCGGTGCCTTCACTGCAATTGGTGCAGATGTCGATTTCTTTGCGGGATTGGACCACTTTGTGGCGGAAGTTGCGGTAGGATTCGTTGCGCCAGATTTCCCGGAAGGGGCGTTCACCGACCTTGCCCATGAGGTACTGGGCATCCTTATCGAAGCAGCAGGGCAGTACCCGTCCGTCCCAGGTGATCTCCGCTCCCATCCAGAGTTTCCAGCACTGATTGGAGAGCTTATTTTTCAGTTCGTAGCGCCCGTCTTTGCGTTTGCGGTAGCGGCTGTAGCGTTCATTTTCCGGAATCAAGGGACTGCCCGCCTCATACTTGTAAATCTGGGCCGTTTTCAGATTTACCTTGTCCACGCCGAGTTCTTTGCCCAGCGCGTGGATGGCCGCGATTTCGTGCTCATTGGGACCGACCACAAGGAATTGCAGGATAATGTAAGGTGTGGCCGACTTGAGCTGTTTGCGCACATCCACCAACCGCTTTACGCCCGCTTTGACCTTTTCCAGGTTGCCGCCTACCCGGTAGGCTTGGTAGGTTTCCTGGGTAGCGCCATCGATTGAGACGGTCAATTCGTGCAGACCACTTTCCACGGTTTTCCGGGCATTTTCCTCGCTCAGGTAATGCCCGTTGGTGCTGGTGGCAACGTAGACCCCCTTTTCGGCAGCGTAGGCGGCCATGTCCAGAAAATTGCGGTTCAGGTACGGTTCGCCCTGGAAGTACAGCAGCATGTAGACGAGGTCGCGGTGCAGTTCGTCGGTCATTTGCCGGAAAGCCCCCGTCGCCAGCATACCCGTAGGCCGGGTAAAGGCCCGCAATCCGGAAGGGCATTCGGGACAACGCAAGTTGCAGGCCGTAGTGGGCTCAATCCCAACCTTGGCGGGATTGCCCCAGTGGATCGGGCGCCGGCGCAGACGTGCCACGTGGTAGGAGAGGTAGAGCCGCGCAAAATTTCCCACCTTGCGCCAGGTGAGCGTCCGCAGCAATAACCGTTGTTTCTTCCACGCCATGGAAAAGAATATACAAACGAAAAGCTTCAGGAATATTCGCGCTCAAAGTCTTGCATCTGGTCGCTCGTGCCGATGACAAACAGGCGCTCGTTGCGGGTGATGACTTTGTTCACGTTGGGGTTGAGCTGAAAGTTGCCTTCCCCGTCTTGGGTGCCCAGCACCAGGACGCCGGTTTTGGAGCGAATATCGAGCTCCCGCAGGGTTTTTCCCACCAAGCTTTGGCGACTTTCACAGTCGATCTGTTCCAGGTGCAAGTGAGATTGCCCCTGGCCAGTGATCATATCCACAAAGTCCATCAGGGCAGGTTTGGTGATGATTTTGGCCATCTTCCGTCCCCCGAGCAGGTTGGGGAGAATGACGCGGTTGGCGCCGGCCACCTTGAGTTTGGAAATGGTTGATTCATTGGAGGCACGGGCGACGACCTGGACGGTAGGATTGATCTGGCGAATGGTCAGCGTGACGTAGACATTGTCCGCGTCATCGGCCAGGGCCGAAATCACGCCACGGGCCCGCTTGATGTGGACTTTGTTCAGGACTTCCTCGTCGGTAGCATCGCCGAGAAAGACGAGACTTTGGGGATTTTGCTGCATGTGGCGGGTGACAACTTCTTCGTTCATTTCGATGATGACGTAGGGGATGCCCTCCACTTCCAGCTCTTTGGCGGCCTGGTTTCCATTGCGCCCGAGCCCACAGATTATAATGTGGTTCTCGAGCTTGTTGATCTCTTTGTTCACCCGGTATCCTTTTACGAGTTTTTGCATTTCCCCCTCTACGACCAGTGTAGTGACGGTCGTGATGGCGTAGGTAAATGTCCCAATGGTGGACACAATAAGCAGCACGGTGAAGACTTTGCCTTCGGGGCTGAGCCCGCCCTCCAGGGTTTCGAAGCCCACGGTACTCATCGTGATGACGGTCATGTAGAGCGCATCCACGAAGGTGAGGTCCTCGATGTAATAAAATCCTCCGACGCCCACGACCAGCGTGGTCAGGAGCACGGTCAATGCCGTAGCCAGGTTCCGGAAAATTTTGTTGTTCAGCATGTCGGGAGGGAAATTACGAATTTTAATCGCTCCAGGGCAACGCCGAGAAATTTCCCTTGGTCCGGACGGGGCCAGTCGGTGAAGAAATGCGAAAGATCCCACGCAAGTTAGTGCGTCGACAAGGTGCCATTTTGGGGTTTAGCTGAAGTGACTTTGCTTGCCGACTAAAAAGATTTGCTGCGCCGGCGCAAAGCTTCATAAGAACCAAGTGGCGGAGCCACGGGCGCGTTTCCCAACGCCGAAGGCGGGCAAATGCACGAGGCCGGGGCCGATCAGATCGGGCTTATCAATGCATTGGCCTTTCGATCAGCCACGCAACGGTTGAGCACAATCTTCGTTTTGGGGGTTTGGGCCGTAGGGAAAGCGAAAAACTCCGCAAATCGGGCCGGTCCCCACGATCAGGAAGTGCAGACCAAGGAGCCGTTGTAATGAATCGTGACGGTGCCGCCACATTGGGTGGCGGAGCGCTGCACCTGACAGATAGCCCCATCCTGTTGCACAATGGGGTCAGGGGCGCAATCCACGGGCGGATTGCAGGGAGAAAAGCCACCGGCCTGTTCGCAGTAGGGGCAGCCGTAGGGATAAACCCCGATGATCCCAATATTTTGGCCCAGGCCTTTGTTGCTGAAACTGGTTATGTTGGGGTGCAAAGTTCCGGCATTCCAAGCCCCACCGCCCGCCATGGCAAATGAGATGGCGGAGTTGCAACCGTATACATTGCTGATATCGATGGATTCTTGCGCGTCGTCTCCGGTGATGTTCAGCGCAAACTCCGCGAGGTTGATCCCGCTGGGCGCCTTAGAGTCAGATCCGGGACAATTGTTGGGGGGCACCGCAAAGGCGAAGTTGCCGTCGAGACAATTCCCGTCGGGTGCATCGAAGGTCTTGGATTCGCTGACCCCTAAGCTGAAAGAACCTTGGAGGTCGTTGATTTTTTTGATGAAGCTCCAGTGCGTGATCGCAGGATTACAAGCATTGGATCCAAGCGTAAGGTACACCGTGACCGCTTCGGTAGTGGTGTTCTTGAGGACGATGTTTGTAGATGCCATATTGAGATAGTCTAGGGGAGATACAGATCCCTACTCGTAAGGCTTTTCGGGAGACGCCCCCCACAGGTATCCTCGCGGGGTAGGAGCCGGCAAATGGGCCGCAAACGAAAAGCGGGACGTGGATTGACCCGATTTGCCGCCCAGTTAGGCAAGGCAAAAGTAGAATCCCAGCCGTCCACCAAGGGCCGCCAATTCAATCGAGCCACCTTTGCTGCCTGGTCCGGATCGGGGTATTTGCCCCATCTCCAACGATAAACCGCTGCCGCGATGTGCGGTCCATTGATCAAGGTTTAGCGCGTGCGGAGGTTTTAAATCCTTAAACTCCACTGGTCCCTACGACCAGCATTTCGTCAAGGAATAAGATACGAAGAATTGCGGGGGAATTGGAACCCTTTGGCAATTGAAATCGCTTTTTTGGGTAAGTTCAGAGGAGTAGTAGGGAAGGTCTGCGCCCGGTGCAGCGGTTCGCCCGCCCATCCTCACCGCAGCCCAAATGCCAGGTCATCTCGTTTAGGACCAGTGTATCAATCCCCATCATTGTCCGACGGGACAATGGTCACACTCAGTGCGCTGGCGAGGTCGGCCCGGACCAGTACCAGCAAGTCGTTGGCGGTTTGGTAGGCGGCTTCCAGTGTAGCGGCAGCGTCGAAAATTGCCTCCTCCAGTGGCTCGGGAATGGCGGCGAGTTCGGTTTCGAGGGTGGTAAATTCGGCATCAATCGCCGTCGAAAGCGGTTGCCCGTTATACTGCGCCTCCAAAGCGTCCAGCGCATCGTCGATGCCGCCCGCGCCATTGGGACCGTTGAATATTTCGTGGAGGACCCGGACATTTTCGCGGGCTAATTTCAGCGAGTAGCTTCCGTAAGGTGTTTCAATCCTCTCCGGTTGTGGCACGTCAAAATTGAACTTGCCCAGCGGCGTACCGATTTTGTCCTTGGCGACTTCTTCCAGCAGGCTGGAAAGCTCATTGACGATCAGGTCCATGGGATGCTGACTGCCGACTGCGGTGGAATTGGCCCAATCCGTCGCATAATTGCCTCCGGAAGGCGACCAGAATTCGCGGAGTCCGGTGGCTTTTTGTTCCAGGTTGGTACAAAGACCGGTTAGGTAATCGGTCCGGCGGGTGGCGCCGGCGTCATTGGTAAAGTAGTAGACCGTGCTGTCGATGCTGCGGAAAAATACCAGGTATTCCAGGGCATACAGCCCGCGCGCGGTAGATCCTTGCCGATCAATAAAGGCATCGTCCAGCACATCGGTTCCCGCCAGAATTGTTTCGATTTGTGTGGGATTGGTGGGCCACTTCCCGATGCGGTTGTGGAGGAACTGGTTTTTGGCATCGCCAAACACGAAAGGTTCACAAGCTTTCCAAGCCACATGGGCCACTTCCAGTTGGGATCGGAATGCGGTCAGATTGGCGCTGTCCGGCGTACCGGCAAAGTTCTGGGCCAATGTCCGCAAGGTTCCCGTTTCGGCGACCAGCACATCGTGCAGTGGGATCGCCAACTCGTTGCCGATGGGGGTCAGCGTCGTACTGATCTCGTAGGTCGGCGTCTCCGGATCGTCCTTGCACCCGGAGAATACCAAAGAAAACGCAGCGGCAAGCAGAAGGGATCGGAAAATGGAAGTGTGCAGCATGGAATCAAAGTGAGTTGAGGAACGCGAGGAGATCATCGCGCTCCGATTTCGACAATTTACGGAAACCTTCGCGACTGTTAAAGGCTTCGCCATCGTGCCACAAAACGGCTTCCGCGAGGTTGCGGGCCCGGCCGTCGTGGAGGTAGTTCGTGTGGCCGCTGACTGTCTGGAACAGCCCGATGCCCCAAAGCGGGGGCGTGCGCCATTCATTTCCATCCGCCTCAAAATCCGGCATGCCGTCGGCGAGGCCCGGCCCCATATCGTGCAGCAACAAATCGGTGTAGGGCCAGATTTTTTGGTCGGAGAGCGCATCGATGGTGGGATGCTGCCCGGTTTTGAACGTAGGTACGTGGCAGGCGGTACACCCAATATTGTGGAACAGACGCTTGCCTCGGATGACCTCCGGCTGATCGTACTGGCGGCGCACCGGTACGGCCAGCGTACTCACGTACAGGACTACTTTCCGCAGGTCATCGTTCGAAATTTCGTGTTCGCCATCGTCGCCGTTGGGAGCCGCCTGACAGTCCATTTGCGTGGAGGTGCAATTGTCATTCGGAAATATGCTGGTGGTGATGCCCATGTCACCGATAAACGCCGCGGCACTTTGTTGGCGCAGATCCGGCTGATTTGCTTTCCACCCGAAACGTCCCATTACCGTCTTGCCCGTAGCCACTTCGGGAACCCAGTTGGCGCGCCCGGAAACGCCATCGCCATCGTAGTCGCCGGGGTCCTCGTAGCTCAAGAGGGCTTCCTCAGGAATTGCTTCCAGGAGCCCCAAGCCGATCACTTGGTTGGCCACGCGCGGAGAAATCAACAAGTCTGATCGGAAATCACCGTACTCAGTATTCTGGATGATGTACTCGGGGCGGCGCAGGTGATAAGCCGTACCATCCGCGTAGTATCCGGTTTCTTCTACATAATTGATCACGTAGTTGGCCTCAACGGGTACGCCACCGATGGCTTGGTCCTGCAGTTGCAATCCGTAATGGGGATCGGCGATCAGTTCTCCGCCTTCTTCGTACCCAATGCGCAACAACAGACCAGCACCTTTTTCGCCGGGGTGAGCTGGAGGGCGGCCACGACCATCTTTGAAGTGACACGCCGAACAAGCCCGGGCGTTGAAGAGCGGCCCGAGACCGTCGCGCGCGGTGGTGGATGCCGGTGAACCAACCCAGTTTTGATTGAAGAAGGAGTTGCCCACGAAGAACTCCAATTCCGCTAAACCAGTCAATCCGGGCGCTTGGTGCCCAAAAGCATTGGGTCCGATATCGTTAATCGAGACCTGTCCTCCCGGCAATTGTTCCCCCTCCTCAATCAGCAGCGGAGCGTCGGCATCGCGACACCCGGACAGCCCTATAAAAACGAAGAGAGCCAGCGCTAGTGCGCCGGCTTTTGTTCGGATATACCAAAAACTGATGGGTTCGTAATTCATTCCCTTTCAGCTCGGATTATTCGGGGAGATCGGTGCTAATCGTGATTCCCATCGCACTTGCAACTTCAGCAATTTTGTCACCGGCGGCTTGCAGAGCAGTAACCGAAGACTGAATGGGACCCGAGCCACCAACTGCTTCCTGCGTCAGTCCAAAGTCAAACGGAACCGGAATAGCTTCGGTAGCCGCTACGGCGCTGTTCAACAACGCTTCCAAATCGGCATTCAAGGTGGCGTCGATATCGTTGGCGAGGTCGCGGAGGGACGGGCCACTCACGACCGTGTTGTTTGTCCGGGTATAGAGCCCTAAGTAGACGTTGCGGATACCGATGGCATTGGTGACAATATCGCGGTGGGTATTGTCCGCGAAGCACGAATGCTCATCTTCCTGATCGGCGTTGTCCAGCGCGGTAAAGATACGCTCACCGGCCAGTTCCGACTTGCTCAGGATACCAATCCCGGTCAGCATGCGGCGGATAGCTTCATCGCGGTCGAGAGCAGTGAAGGTTGCGTAGTAGGCGCCACCGTTCGGATTCCACTCGTCGACGAGACTTTGCAGGTGCTTGATCAACAAGTCACCACAAACGAGGAGGTAGGCTCCGCGGCGATCCTGATTGGCGGCCGTGCCATTGGCACCGGTCACAAAATCAGTGAACGGACGCTGACCCGGGGTCAGCAGAGCCGTATTGGGATCGTCCTGGCCCCAGAGCAAAAATTCGATGGCGTGGAAACCAATCGATACATTTTCTTCAGCACCTACTTCGTTCAGGCTTTCGAGCGTAGGCATATCAATGGTGATTGCGGTATTGTTTACAATACCGACATTTGCATTTCCGGACACGTAATCAATGTAGGCTTCGTCCAGCGGCCAAGCATTCATCAAGCCTTCGGGACCATCGGCATCGTCGATGGGTCCTTCACCAAAGCGATAAGCTTCGGTGACGCCGTAAGGCTCACGCGAGGCCAACCAAGCGTTTTTGGCAGCCGTCAAAGTGGCTTCGCTGGGCGAGGCGACAAACGCCTCCAGCGCTACATCCAGGGTTTGGGCGCCTTCGAGGGCGTCCTGGTAATTGGCGTAAACCATTGCCGCGTAGTTGGCAACGATTTGATCTTTAAGGTCATTGCGCTCATCCTCAGTGCGGTCACAGCTTGTAAACGCGACTAAGCATGCACACAGAACCAACAGTGAGCTTCGAAAGATTTTCGGCATTGTTCTATTTATAATAATTCTAAATAAGACTTATAGTTGCAAATCTCATATCGTGGTAGGAAGATAGCAATGCCCGAGGGAGGGTATTTTGTTAAACAAAATCTAGTACAATTGGGTAAGCGGCATACCTAAAGTTGGTTAGTGCCGTCGCTGAATTCGAACTTACGGTCCACCAAACGGCCTTCGACGCACTCTAGCGTACGCGCGGGATACTTGCGGATGAGCTCGTGTTCGTGGGTCGCCATAATGACACTTGTGCCCGCGAGGTTAATTCGGAACAGGATTTCCATGATTCGGTCGGTTGCTTCCGGGTCGAGGTTCCCGGTGGGCTCATCGGCGAGCAGCAGGATGGGATCGTTGATGAGGGCCCGGGCGATGGATACGCGCTGTTGTTCACCCCCGGAAAGCTGGTGGGGCATGCTATTGAGCTTACCAGAGAGTCCGACCTTGGACAAAAGTTCCATCGCGCGCTGTTTCATTTTCTTTTTCTCCCGCCAGCCGGTGGCCCGCATCGCGAAATGCAGATTGTCCATGATGGAGCGGTCGGGGAGGAGCTGGAAGTCCTGAAAGACGATGCCCAGGCGCCGGCGCAATTTGGGGATTTCGCGGCGTTTAATGTTGGCAATGCTGTAATCGCCTACCCGGACATCCCCTTGGCGGGGGGGCAGATCCGCATAGATCAGTTTGAGGATCGAACTTTTACCGGCCCCGGTCTTACCAATCAGATAGACAAACTCACCCTTGCCCATGGTGAAATTTACATCCTGCAGGACATTTTGCTCGCGATAACCGGTGACCACGTGGTCAAATACCAGGATCTTTTCGTTGTAATCCTCGTTCATAATTGATACTTACGAATTTGCCGGCGGGCAGTTCCGGGAGCGCGGCGATCAATTGCGACGCGCTGGCGGAATACCCATTGCCTGTGAACAGGTTTTTGAGATTTTCCGGATCATCTTCGGTGACCTGGCCCAAAAGATCAAATGCATGATTTCGCAGTTGGATCCTTCGGTGGGCGTGGGATCCGCCCTCCAATATGAAGATGTAGCCGGATGGTAAATTGGGGTGCTCCATGCTGGGCTCAGTTGCCGTACAGATGTTGCCCAAAATGGTCAACCTAAGTAAAAGTACAGCATATTATTTCGGTCCAAAATAAAAGCAGAATATTTTCCTAAATCCAAAATATGTTTTAATTTTACGCGCTGATTGAACACCTTCTAATACGACACAAATACCATTCAGAATATTATCATCATGAGGAAAGTTTTTAAACTTGTTGCGTTTGCAGCCCTGGTGACAGTCGGATTTTCATCCTGTAAGCTTTTCAAGGGTGCGGCTGTGAATTGCAGCCCGGACCCTATCGAAGTCCATGCCGACTCCATCAAATTTGAGCTCAAAGCGTCCGTTCCCCCCAAATCCGGTATGAAAAAGGGTGGTACCTACATTGGTGAAGGCAAGCTTGGCGGGGTGTCCGTCGGCAAAGTCGTCTTCTCCGCCGACAAGTACCCAGAAGTCAAAAAGACGGGTATTGACACTACCATTCGATTCAACCGTGCATTTGAAGAAAAGATGGACGGCAACAGCCTGATGATTAAGCAGGACTACGAACGCAAAGGCAAAACCTTCGAACTCCCCGAGATCGAAAACCTCTGTGAGTGCTGCATCACCACCTCCAAGCTGGTTTACGAAGGGACCTTCCTGGTATTTTCCGAGCACAATTACCAAAAGGAAGTGCGCGCCGAGCGCAAAGCACAGTTTAATTTTCCCAAAGATGTATTTGACATCCAGGAAAATCAGTACGACAAAAGCGACATCGTCGCCATTGGTGATTTCCTGAAGAAGAAGTACAACACGGACAAAGTCGTCATTGAAGGTTTTGCTTCTCCCGAAGGCCCTTACAAGCGCAACATCGAACTTTCGGTGAATCGCTCCAAGGAAGTTCAAGCTTGGTTGATCGAGCAACTAAAAGCCGCCGGCTACGAGCAGTACCTCGATTCCAGCTTCTTTGATATCCGGGTCACCTACGCTGACTGGGACGGCTTCAAGCAAAGCATCCAGAGCCAGCCCTACAGCCAGGACGTGAAGAGCCAGATCGTGACTTTGGTTTCGGCCGGCCTCGATCCCGACAAGCTAGAGGCAAAAATCATGCAGTTGGTCGGCGGGAAAGACAAGGTTGAGCATATCCTCGCTCCCCTCCGTCGCGCTACCATCTACATGGAAGGTTATGAGCCACGTCGCACCGATGCTGAAATCGATAAGATTGCGGTCGACTTTGCCGCCGGAAACTTCTCCGGCAACCTCAAGGACACCTTCGAGAAAGAAGAGTGGCTTTACGCCATTACCCGTATGCCCAAGCCGAGCAAGAAGAAAATTTTGCTGGAAGCCTTCCGTGACGCTTATCCCTCGGACCCGCGCGCTTTCAATGACCTGGGTGTGATTTCGATCATGCAGAATGACAACTCGGCGGGTATGAACTACCTGGAAAAAGCCTACAAGCTGGATACCAAGAACCACGCCATCCAAAACAATATCGGGGTTGCCTACATTAAAAATGGCAAGTACCGGGACGCAAAGTCTTCCTTGGAAAGTTCGCTGGCGGCCAAAACCACCGCGGAAGCCAATTTCAACCTGGGCGTTGTCCTGGAGAAAATGGCCCGCTACAACATGGCCGTGGAAAAATTCAATGCGGCTTCCTCGCTCAAAGGGGCTTATTACAATGCTGGTCTCTGTAAGCTGCTCATGGGCGACGTGAACGGCGCCAAGAACAGCCTCAACGAAGCGATCAAACAAACGGGTGAGTCCATGGCCATGCCGTATTACGTACTGGCGGTCGCCGGTGCCCGCAGCAAGGATCCGAGTGTAATGGGGGTCAACCTGCGCAAAGCGGTAACGATTGATCCTTCCCTGAAGGCCAAAGCCCGCAAAGATCTCGAGTTCCGCAACTACTTCACGAACACTGAATTCAAAGCCGCCCTCGGCGGATAATTGAAATACGGAATTTCAACTGAATGCCCCATCCACCTCGTGGATGGGGTTTTTGCGTTGTGGGGCAACTTGAGTTCACTGCCGCCCAGCAATTGTGAGAAATAGCGTGATTTTCACTATTTTTCTCCCACAATCAATCCATGAGCTTTTCCGGAACATACTGGATTACGTTTGGTATCGGGGTGGCTTGCCTGGGCTTCTTCCTCTATCAATACAATCGCTTCACCCGCAATCGGATCAAGCGGCGGGAGGCGCTCCACAACATCGATTTGTTCCTCAAACGCCAATCGGAGTTGCTGAATCAGTTTGGTGACTTGTTGCGGCGCTTGGAATTGCCGGTGCCGCCCGAAATTGAGTCCGCACGCCAAGCGAGCGCCCGAGCTTACCAGACCAGTCCCATTCCCGGCAAAGCAGGCCACCTCAAAGCGGCCGATCAGCAGTACTACCGGCTCATTCGCCAGGCCAACCAATATCCCCAAGCCCAACGGCGGCCTGACTTTAGCCACTTGTTGGAAGCACTGGAAAAAAACGCCGCCGAGTTGCAGGGCGCGCGCCGCTACCACAACGCTTTGGTGCGGGACTATAACATCCGGGTTGAGACCATGCCCTCCGCCCTCGCTGCCCTGACCCTCCGGTTCAAAAAAACGGATTTCCTCACCGACTCCAATGCTACTCCCGCGCCATGAAAACCCGCTTGCTGCGCCATATTGCCCTTTGGACCGGCGGTCTTTTGCTGGCGGGCACCCTCGCTGCGCAAGGTTTTACCATCGACCGCTTTCGGAGTGATATCTACTTGCGGCGCGATGGTGCATTTGAAGTGGTGGAAACGATTGAAGTTGACTTTTCTGAACCACGGCACGGGATCCGTCGGATCGTTCCCTACCGCTATGTGGCCCAACCGGTGGAGGGCGAATTGGCCCTGAACCACCTCCCGGGACTGTCCTATACCACGCCCCTTGACAGTGTGCGGGTAATCGGTCACGCTTACCAGGTGCAAAAAGAAGCCGACAATTACAACCTGCGCATCGGATCGGCCGACCGCTACGTGCGGGGCAAGGTCACCTACGAGATCCGCTACCTCGTCTACGCGGCGATCAACCGGTTCCTGAACCACGATGAGCTCTACTGGAACGTCAATGGCAATGGCTGGGATGTTCCGGCGGCTTTGGTCGAGGCCGAGGTCCACTTGCCGGACGGCCGCCGCCTTCCGGAAGCGGATGTCCGGGCATTTACCGGACGCAAAGGGGAAAAGGGCGGTGCCGTCACAATCGAGACGACCCCCGGCGGGGTGGAAGTGCGGACGACCCGGGAAATGCAGGCCCACGAAGGATTGACCCTGGTCCTGCGGCTCCCGAAAAATTACCTCAAGCACGGTGACCTGCCCTTGCGGGTTACGGCCAATGAATTTGTGATCCACGATCTGCAATCGGTGATCGCGTTGCAGCCCGATGGTTCGGTCGTGGTGGAAGAGCGCCTGGACCTGGAAATCAAAGCCGGGGTGGGGTACATCGAGCGGCGCCTGAGCAACCGCTTTCCCTACAGTTGGCTGAGTGACAACCTGGAGCACCATCCGGTCGACCTCAAAGTGGAGCTAGAAGAGGTTTACGCAGTAGAGGAAGGCCGAGCGGTGGATCAAGTTCGGCGATTTATCACACGGGATGGCTATCTCGGGCTGCAACTGGCCGAAAAGCCGGCAGCGGGGCGGCGGACCTATCACCTGCGCTACCGGGTGTGGAACGCGATGGATTTTGCCCTGGGCGAAGGCCGCCTGTACTTTCCCTGGATCAATTACCGCCTGGGGGAACCGGTGGTGAATGCGCGGTGCGTAGTGCGCTGGCCCGAAGGCATGGTGCTGGACACCGCACGCTCGACCCTGTTTTTGAGCGACCTCACCCGCATGGATTCAGAAATTGCCGCGGATTCGCTGGTCCTGACCGCCACCGCAAACCTGCTTTCGGATTTCACCAGCAACCTCGCGCTGGTGCTGCACGGGAATTGGACGCCGCGCAAGACGCCGATGCGTTTGTATTCTCCCGCCCAATACAACCAACACTACCGGCTCAACCTCGAACTCCGAAAAAACGGTTCGGTCCGCTTCAGCCACGACCTCGCCTACATCAATCGGAGCCCCAACAATTACTACACCGCGGAAATCCGAACCTGGTTCCTGCCCTGGATGAGTGATTCATCATACACGACACGTATCCCGCATCAGTTTGGATCGGACGGGCGGTTTTTGCTGTACGACCTTGAGTCGGATGCGGCGACCGATTCCCATTCGGGGTTGTGGGGGACGATTCTGGAATATTCCACGCCCAAGCGCAAGGATCCCGCGCCTTACTTGATTCGGTACGCCTACACGCAGTACGGCATGTTGCTCGAAGCGGAGGATGGCGGTTATCGCTTCAATTTTCCCGTTATCGAAAGCTATCCCTTTGCCTCAGACTCGGTACAGTTTACGATTGCCGTGCCGGATGATCTGCGGCTGGACACCAGTCAGGTGCAAGTATTTGCCTTGCCCCCGGATGGCGGGGAGCGGCTTCCGGCGGAGCTGGCATTTTTTCCGGGACGCATCGAAGGGACGCTGAATCCCGGTCTGCTGCCGGAGTCGATGTTGCTCGTGGACATTCGCTTGCCGGCAGGGACGGTCTCCCCGAGCCCATGGCTGGAACTGCGCTTGCTGTTCCGCAACCACCCGATGCTGTTTCTGCCGCTGCTGGTATTGCTGGTGCTGGGGGCACTGTGGTTCATATTTGGGCGGGACAAGCGCTTCACGAAGGTGGTGCGCTTCTATCCCCCGGAGGATCTGACGCCGACCGAGGCAGGGCTGCTGATCGACGACAAGCTGCACAACCGGGATTTGCTCGCGCTGATCTATTACTGGGGCGCTCAAGGATTGGTGCGGATTTCTGAGGTTCCGGGGGAGGCGGGCAAGCCGAAAGACTACACCCTGATCAAGTTGCGGAAGCTCCCCAAGCGTGCCCGCAAGTACGAGCGGACCCTTTTCAATGCGCTGTTTCTAGGACGAAAAACGGTGCGGGTGAGCAAACTGCGCCAGCAGTTTTACGTCTACATGCAAAAGGCCCGGCGTGAGGTAGAGGACTGGGCTAAAAAGACGAATTACTACGTACCGGGAACCCGGGGGTTCGGGCGGATCCTGCGCGGCCTCGGCATCGTGCTGCTGGGATTGGCGGTACTGTTCAGCGGGTACAATTTTTTCTTCATTTCACCGCTTGGAAATGGCAGTTGGGGACCGGTGATCGGCTGGGCGGGGAGTGGGATTTTGTGTTTGCTATTTGCCCGGATCATGCCCCGGCACGGAGTCTACGGATTGCAGAAGTACGCCGAGCTAGTGGGATTTGCGGAATTTGTGCGGACGGCGGAAAAGGACCGGTTGGAACGCCTCGTCGACGAGGATCCTCAATACTTTGGCCTGACCCTGAGCTATGCGATTGCTTTGGGCCTGGCCAATCGCTGGGTGGAAAAGTTTGGTCCTCTGCTCTCCGAACCGCCCACTTATTACCGGACGACGGGAACGGATCGTCCCGATTTTGATGCGGCCGATTTCAATGTGTTGCTCACCCGGCAATTGAACCGCATGAGCCAGGACTTCAATTCGACACCGCCTTCCAGTGGCAGTTACTCCGGTGGTTCGGGCGGCTACCGCGGTGGCTCTTCCTGGTCTTCTTCGAGTTCCTCTTTTGGCAGCAGTGGCGGATCTGGCTTTTCCGGCGGAGGGAGTTCGGGCGGCGGCTACGGCGGCGGTGGGGGCAGCAGTTGGTAGAGCAGGGGGTACCTTGATGTGGGGGCTTTGGCTTGATATTTCGGGCCGGTTTTGCTTTATTCCGAAAAACACCTCAACCCAAACACGACATGAAAAAGTTGCATTATTATCTGTTTTCGTTGCTGTTCGTGCTTACGTTTTCGGCCTGTGGTGGTGGGGACGAAGGCTCCGCCAATGCGGGTGAAACCTCCGGGGCGACCCCGACGGAAGAATCCGGAGATGCGGCGACCGACGCTGCACCGGTAGCCAACACGGCTTTGAGTACCTGGGAAGGCCATTCGCTCAAGACTGAAGCGGGTGGGGGCAAATGGCTGGCCTCGGTTTCATTCGGGGAGGAGATGGAACTGATGGGCGAGACCCAAACGAATGAAAAAGACAAACGGGAGTACGAGCAGGTTCGGCTCTTGGACGGGAAAGAAGGCTGGATCCGGGGCGATCTCATCGCGAAAGGCGGTAAACTGGCCGCGATCAAAGTAGATGCGCAAATCTACAAGCGGCCCAGCATCAGCAACATCAGCGACAACGCGGTGAAGATGGGTGAGCTGGTGGTGATTACCCAGGAAAAGGATGAGTTCTCCGAGTTTGTTTCCCGCAACAATTCCGCGAACAAGCGCCAAAAAGGGTGGCTGCTGGGCAGCAAATCACTCACGGCGAACGAAACCGATATTGCGGCGGCAGTTATGTTGGGCAAGGCCATGGCGGAGAAAAACCCAATCAAGCGCAAAGAAAAACTAGAGCAGATGCAGGAAAACGAGATGTTCAGCGGTTCCGTCTTCATGGCCCAAGTCGAGGCCATGCTCACCGAGGCGGACGCCGGCGCCAACCTCGCCGAAGATCAACTCATGGTCACCGGCGACAATGTCAACGTGCGCTCCGGCCCGACCATTGCGGAGGAAAACAAGGTCTTTCAGGTGGGAAGTGGTGACATTTGCCAAATCGTGCAGCGCGGCGACATGGACGAAATCGGCGGCCAACGCGATTTTTGGTACAAAATTTCGATTGACGGTCAGGAAGGCTGGATTTTTGGCACCTTTACCAGCAAGGCGCAGTAAATCAGTATTTTTCGTGATCCGGTACGCGCCCGGCTCCCTCGAAGACGAGGGAGCCGGGCGCATTTCTTTGGGGAATGCCCTCAGGGTAAAATCTTTTGCCTTCTCAGAGTAAGAGTATTTTTGATTAAATGGCAATTGCCGAATAATATTTTGTGTTTACGAGGTAGGGGAAAGCTTGGTTGGCGCGTAAGATTAATGACAGATGGGATTTAAACCCTCCGGATGAATGTCGATCTTAAATCAAGGAACCACGAAAAATACTCAATTATGAACATTGCACTGACCGACCTTTACGGAAAAAAGCTTGCCTTGCTGGTTTGGTACACGACGGAAGATTCCGAGACGCGGGCGGCGGTGGTCTCCGGAATTGCGTTTATGCACAACGGAAAGTTGTCTTTGCACCGGGGGCACGTCTTACCGCCCCAACCGGTTCCGTTGCGGGTCGTGTGGCGTGCCCGGCGGGTTCCGGAAGACCTGCAAGACATCCTCGAAGACGCCGACTACTGCATCCAGGGCACGGTCGCCGAACTGGGAATGGTTTCTTGAGAAATTAAGGATTCTCCCATTGGAAAATACAAAGGGGTTGGGCTGAAGGGTGGGGCGACTATTGCACGTTGTTAGGTATGAGAAACCAATGCCTCACCCGGAGATTTGCTTGAACGGGTTGCTGAAAGATGATGGGCCCGGCCCCTGCGGAGCGCTCTGAAACGGAGCGTTCCGCTTGTTTTTGGGCGGTCAGGCCAGTTTTTGCATGGACGGAATGTAGAGGGAGCGGCGGGTAAAATCAATCAGGCCCTCGGAGCGGAGGTCATTCAGCACCGAGGTCACCGTCTGGCGGGAAGTCGCAGTCAGGCTGGCGATGTCCCGGTGGGTAAAGAAGTGATCGACCTGGACGACATCGCCTTGGCGATCTCCTTTTTGGAGGGCAAGTTCGCGGAGGAATTCCACGATGCGGGTCCGGGCATCCTTAAACACCAACGATTCCACCCGGCGTTCCATGCGTACCAGTTTCCGACCGATGGCCTGACTGAGTTTCAAACTGAAGTCGACGTTCTCGAAGAGCAGTCGCTGCATTTTGCGGAAACTCATGGAACAAATGCCCACGTCGTCGTCCATGGCCACAGCAAAGTCTTTGCGCACCCGCTCACCGATCATGACCATTTCCCCGAACAATTCGCCCGGTTGCAGTACTGCCTTGATGATCTCCTTACCATCCTCGGAGTAGCTCCCCACCTTGACCCGGCCCGAAGTCAAGAGGTAGATTTCGGCGGCTTCCTGATCGGGAAAGTAGATAAAATCCCCTTTGTTAAAGACGTAAGAGGGTTCGTGCCCTCCCCCTAAGCCCGAGGCATCCATTTTTCCCGGGCAGAGGAAATCAAACATGTCCACATTTTCAAGGTACCAGATGGGAAATTCGTGCTGCATTGGCGATGAGGGATTTTGCTCTCATGCTAAAAAACGGGGAATCGCCGATTGAATTTGTCGGACGAATAACAATTTTGGGAGAGCCGCCGGAGATTTTGCCGGATCAGTCCCAAAGCCGTGCCGGCGTGGACGGCACAGTCTGGCTCCAACTACCGGTCTGCAGGCGGGGACAAACGGTCCGGTGCAGCTTATTTGTGTAGATCAGCGGTGTATTCGGGGTGCATCAAATTTTCGACGCTGAGGATGCGGTCAAGCTGGTCTTCGGTCAGGAGGCCCTTTTCTAGCACCAATTCGCGGATGCTTTTTCCGCTTGCCACGGCTTCCCGGCCGATCAGATCGCCCTGGTGGTGCCCGATATAGGGGTTCAGGAAGGTGATCAGGCCCACCGACGCCATGACCATGTTGTAAGTGTGCTCGGCATTGGCGGTGATGCCGGAGACGCACTTGTGGGCGAGCGTCACGCAGGCATTGCCCAATAGCTCAATTGACTCAAACATGCACTGCGCCAATACGGGCTCCATGACGTTGAGCTGCAACTGCCCGGCTTCGGCGGCGAAGGAAATCGAGACGTCGTTGCCGATGATTTTAAAGCAGACCTGGTTCACGACTTCGGGGATGACCGGATTGACCTTGGCGGGCATGATGGAGGAGCCAGCCTGCATCTCGGGCAGGTTGATTTCGTTGAGGCCGCAGCGGGGACCGGAGGAAAGGAGCCGGAGATCATTGCAGATTTTCGAGAGCTTCACCGAGGTCCGTTTCAGGGCGCCGGAAATCATGACGTAGGCGCCGCAGTCGGAGGTGGCTTCGATCAGATTTTCCGCTTTGACGAAAGCACCGCCGGTGTATTGCCGGAGGTATCCGATGGCGAGGTCGGAAAATCCACGGGGGGCATTGACGCCGGTGCCGATGGCGGTCCCACCGAGGTTGAGTTCGAGGATGAGGTCGCGGGCCATCCGCAGATTTTTGATTTCTTCGCGCAGGTTGGTGGCCCAGGCGCCGAATTCGTCCCCCAGTGACATGGGTACCGCGTCCTGAAGTTGGGTGCGGCCCATTTTGAGGACTTTGGCAAACTCGCGCGCCTTTTTGCTCAATTCGAAAATGAGGGTTTCGAGGCGTTTGAGCAGGTCGTTGAGGTAAAAGTAGATCGCCACCCGGAATGCGGTGGGGTAGGCATCGTTGGTGGATTGGGATTTGTTGACGTGGTCGTTGGGGTGGAGAATGTCGTAGCTGCCTTTGGGGTGGCCCTGCATAACGAGGCCGACATTGGCGATGACTTCATTGGCGTTCATGTTGACGGAGGTGCCGGCACCTCCCTGGAAGACATCGCTGGGGAAGCACTGGGTATACCCATCGAGCTGGCCGAGGATTTCGTCGCAGGCCCGGAGGATGAGGTCGGCTTTTTCGGCCGGCAGGGTTCCGATTTCCCGATTGGCCGCGGCGCAAGCCTTTTTGGTGAGGATGAGTCCCTGGATGAAGAAGGGGAAATCGCCGATTTTAGCATTGGAGATTTGGAAATTTTCGAGGGCGCGGGCGGTGTGGATGCCGTAGTAGTGGACATCGTCGATTTCCATTTCTCCGAGCAGGTCGACTTCGGTGCGGGTGGCTTTTGTCATTGTGGGACTGGCTTTAGATGATGGGTGCAATATACTCAAGCTCACGGTTCGTGCTCCCCGGCGGGGGAAATAAAAAACCCGGCGCAGGTTTGTGCCGGGTAGGGATTGCGTGTGGGAAGCAAGTCTGCGGGGCAGGTGGCCCGACGGCGCGGTGGATCAGTCGCGCAGTTCCGGGGTAGTAGTTGCCGATTCCGGGGTTCGCTTGGGCGGAACGATGTTCGGGCAGAACAGGCGCACCTGGATCTCGGTCATCGTGGCGGCTTGTTTGGTCAGGGCGCTGATTTGGGCATCGGAAAGGGGGACCAGGTTGGTCGCGACCGTCCGGGCAATCTTCAGCTCTTCTTGGGTGGGGGCCTGCTTCAGGATTTCTGCGTAGTTGATGCTGGCCTTGAGTATGCCTTCGGCTTGCTTGATCAAGGTTTTGTCGCCATTCTTGATACCATTGACAATTGCTTGGGTGAGTCCGTGTTTTTTCCAGACAGATTCGGAAATCTGGTCGTTCTTCAAGCGCTTCAGGAAACCGTCGATGGATTTATCGCAATCCCAGCCCATAGATTGGTAGGCAGTTTGGTATTCTGGGTGACCAAAGGAGTAGTAAAGCTCTTTGATCATTTGGAGATTTTTGATCCGGCGCATGAACACATCGCTGGTCCGGATCAGCAGCGTTATGATGTTGGGATAGCGGTGTTGGAAAGGCATCCGGTTGCCGGCATCGCTCACGATGATGGCATCTTTGCAATAGCTGGCCCGATTTTTCCAGGTCACGCAGTGCAGGCCCTGGTTGTCGTAGACGCCCCCATCAACGATGCGGGGTTGGGTGGCTTTGTTGTTGCCTTTGCCTTCTGCTGGTTCGTCTTTTTGATCGTCCATGAACGCTTGGTGATCGACAAAAAAGCGTTTGGCAATCTTAATGGGGGAAAAGGCAAAGGGGACGCAACTCGATGCCGCCACCGCACGGGCAACCGGGAATCCTTGGGTGGTGAAAACCGCCTGTTTTTGACCATTTCGGTAGGAATAGGTCGAATCATCCATTTCATCCCGAGAAAAGGTAAATGGACGGCCCGTGTCGAGGTTGGTGGCATTGATGACCAAGTGGACAAAGTTGGGCATTTTATCCAAGGTTTTCCGTCCGAAGAAGAATCGCCGGTAGGCCGACTCAACCCACCGACTGATCGGCAGAATTTCAAATTGGAAGTAGCCGAGGAATACGATGAGGAGCGTGAAGAGCAGGAGGGGGATGATGGGATTCCCCAAGAAGTCAAGGTAGATTAAGAAGGCCAGCCATGACAACACGGCTAGCCCAACCAGGATGAACTGAGGCGTCAGGAGGATGTGGCGGATGACACTCCGCTTGACCCCCGTGAGCAATTTCTTTTCGAATTGAGTGAAGTCCTCGCCTTCGATAGCGTACAGTGCGCCGGTAATGGATCCTCCGGAGACCGTTGAGATGACATCGATGTCGTGGAGGATGCCCATCTCGCGGAGCTTGCGCAGGGTTCCGAGGTGATAAGCGGTGGCACGGTAGCCGCCTCCGGAGAGGCAAAGCCCGATTTTGTACTTGGGCTCGGGGGAACTTGGTGGGGGAGAAGGATCTATGGTGGTTGATGTGATCTTTTGCATAATGGACAAGATGCGGAGGAGAGATGGAAAAGGAAATCACATTTTTTGGGGAAAGTAAACAGAGGTGGAGGTGGAGGTGGCGGGATTGCTCCGCGATCCCAAGTGGGGATGCAGCCCAAACTCCCCCCACCGGCGCCCTTCGCTGCGCTACGGGCTTGGTTTTGGCAGTTCCAACGCTTTACAGAATCCTTCGGCTTCTGACGCCGTCAGAAACACAAAAACCCGCCCCCTTGCAGGGGCGGGTGGGGGAGTTTGTGGAGGTGGCGGGATTGCTCCG
>JBCCQH010000112.1:0-26860 GCA_039024435.1 Bacteroidota bacterium | reverse complement strand
GCCTGAGCGCACGGGCCTACGACCGGATCCTGAAAGTGGCGCGCACCATCGCCGACCTCGCCGACTCCGACCCCATCGAAGCGACCCACGTCGCGGAGGCCATTCACTACCGGAACCTGGATCGGGAGAATTGGGCGGGGTAAAAGCACGGTCGCCGACCTACCAATCGGGTCGGCGACCGCCACTGCTTCCCCAATCCCTCAGAACCAGCCCGTCGCCGATTTCCAAGCCTTGTTCAAGCCTTTTTTGATGTTCTTTGACTTGAACCCCGCACTCTTCAGGGCCTTTTCCGCACTGCTTTTCGAGATGTCGTAGCCCTTCCGCAGCTTTTTTGCGGCTTGCTCCGCGTTTTTGTCGTAGGTGTGCCGCAGCATTTTGGCCGCGTCATCCGCGCTCTTGCCGATCTTCCGGTAGACCTGGGTAGCCCCGTCTGAGTCGAGGCGGTAGACATCCCGGAGTACCCGGGCCAGATCATCATTGCTGTACCCAGCCCGATTGATGGACCGGGCCGCAGTTTCGGCCGAGGCCCGGTATACCCCCTTCAGCGCACGAGCCGTTTCCGAATAGCTGCGACCGGCGTGGCGCAAAGCGGCCGCAACCTGATCGGAATTGGCGCGGTACACTTCGCGCAGAGCTTTGGCGGTATTGTCCGGCCCGATACCCGCCGAACGCAGGTACACCGCCGCACTTTTCATCCCCACCTGGTAGGCCGATTCCAGCCCTGTGGTGACCTGCGTTTGGTTGAAGCCGACATTCCGGAGGGTCCGGGTCAGCGTTTTGGCATCCTGCTTGTAGGCCGATTTGAGCGCATCCCCGATTTCATCCACCGGGATGCGTTGCGCCTTCATCGCTAGGGCCGCCTGCTGGGCGGAGTACCCGTACACCGCCTTGAGCCCCGTTCCGATCTCTGGACCCGCCTTGCCGATGGCCGCCAACGTGTGAATCGCCTCCTGGGCGCTCTGCGCGTAGACTTCTTCCAAGGCACCCGTGATTTGATCGGTTGCGATTTGGGTATTGGCAAGGGCCTGGGCGGTGGCTTGGGCACCGGCATTGAAGCTGGATTGCAGCCCCTCGGCGATCTGATTGGGGCTGATTCCGGCAGTATTCAGAGCCGCGGCAGCGGCCGGAATGGACAGTTGGGGATCGGCGTAGTGGAGTGCGGCCGCGAGGTCTTTTGGAGCGATACCGGCCCGCTTCAGGGCCTGGCTCAAAGCGCCTGCTGAAGCCTGGTAGGTCGATTTGAGCGCCTTCGCGGTGGCATTCGGATGGAACCCGTGCTGCTTCAGTAGGACGGTTGACTGGTCGAGGCTTTGGCGGTAACTGGTCCGCAAAGCACCGGCGATTTCCGTGGCAGATTGGCTGGCATTTTTCAGCAAACGCGTGGTCTGAGCCGCGGATTGTTGGTAGCCGGCCTTGAGAACATTTGCCATCTCCTCCACGTCACCGGTAAATGCTACCCAGCCGTCTTCCAGCGCTTGCAGCCATTCCCCCGCCGTATCGTACAACTTCTTTATGATCTTGATCAATTCTCGGTAGACGAGTTCGGCGGCGTCGTTCAGATCCGCATTTGAAGCATTGAGATCGAGGTCAAATTCGTACTGGGAGCCCTGAAAGCGGAAGCCACCCGAAAACCGGAGAAACGCCTTTTTGCCATCGTAACCCGACTCCATCTTACCGGCAACGTTCAGGTTCAAGGCAAGTCCACCAAGATTGGGGATCAAGGATTGCTTGTCCAGCACCCTGGCCAGGGCAATTTCCCCGTTGAGGCTCAATTGCAGCTCACCCGCGATGGCGAGATTGCTCGGTGAAAGTAAATGTCCCCGCAACCGCCAATCCATCACAAATTTGCCGGAAATCCCCGGCATCCCAATCTTGAGCGGCGTCACCTGGCCCACGTCCAGGACAAATCCGTTGCGTGTCGCACTGACCAGCGCGTGGGTTTTCAAGCCCGACACACAAACCAATCCATCCAACACCAGGTGGGGCAGGCGGCGCACCGGATCTTCCACCTCGGGCTGCACAAAGGTCGCCATCGAGAAGGACGGTCCGGTTTTCTCGGCAACATCCGAAAGCTGAAAGAAGCGCGGCGATACCAACACCAGTTTTTGATCCAGGTTCGAAGAAGCGGCGGCACCCCGGCCTTCGCGCACGTCGATTTGGGTGGTCCAGGTCAGGCCGAGCAGACTCAGGGCCCCATTTAGGAAAAAACCCTGCGGGAACTGCAAATTGCCGATTTGGGTACGGGCTGGGGCCAGGTACAATTGGGCATTTTGGGTGACGATCAACTCTTCACCTACGCGTTCGATCTGGTAGTGGCGGAGGTTGTTGACCTGGTCGGTGAGGGACCACGATTCGCCCCGGCGGTTCGTGACGAGCAGGACGTGGCTGTCGGTTTCGGGGATGGGGGCCTTGCCGTACTGCAGGAAGGCGGCGGCCACGGCCGGCAGGTCCCGCTCATCGAAGGCCGGATGCAGGGCAGCGGGCAGCGCAAAGGGACGGGTGCCGCTCACCGCGATGCTTTCCAGGACTTCCGCGATGTCTTCGGGAACAGCCGCTCCGGCAATCAGCGTGGTGATGTCGGCCAGGGAAATATCGCTGATCGCCCCGGCCAGGAGGCTTTTTGTAGGATCAGTGCTGTCGAGCATCAGGGCCACCGAAGTTTGAAAATCGGGTAGGTTCAGGCTCCCGGCAAATCCGAAACTCGGGATGCCCGCCCAATTGAAGCCCAGGGCCAGCGCCAGATTGCTCAGGGTAAACGGGCCAAAGTCGACCGCACCCTGCATGCTTCCGGCAAAATAAATGCCGCCGGTGACCAGGCTCATGCCCACATCGAAGCGGCAGCGCTGGCCTTGCAACTTGCTGAAGAGGTAGCCGGCGAGAAAAAGTTCGGGCTTGCCCTCGTTCAGCACCAGCCCGAACTGGGCAGAAAGCGGTTGCCCGGCGAGTTGCGTATCAAAGTTGAGGAACAGCGAGGCATCACGGGCGGGATTTTTGCCCAATTGCAGGGTCACGTCGAGTTCCGGGGCCAGCCCCAGAATATCGCGCAAAAGTTGCATCTCCTTCTGGTCTGTGTCGAGTTGCCAGGAGGCATAGACATTCAAGCCGGCGACCAGTCCTCCGGCCGAGGCCGGCAGCGGTACCGAAGTGGAACTCAGATGGGGATTGTTGAACTGGGCGAGGTCGGGAAACTGGAAATTGGGGGCTTCGAAAGAAGAAAGCACAAACATGAATCGCTGCAGCGCCACTGCGTCTTCGAGCGCGCGGAACACCCCCAAGCCGGGCAGGGCGGAGGGCGTCCCCTGGGTCAGATTCAATCCGGTAGCGGCCCCCCATTTGCTACCGACTTTGCGGACTTCCAGGGCAAAGCTCCCGAAATCTTCCACCTCGGTGACCAACTGAAAATTGTAGTTGACGCCGCGCTTCTCCATGAGTAGCGAGCAGTTTTGCAGCGTGAGGTCAAATCCGGGCGGAGCGGGAATCAATTGATTGGTCAACTCGCCGAGCAGGTCCATCAGGCTGACTTCCCGGATCAGCGACCGGATGATGATGTCGCCCGGGAGGTCGTAGGCGATGTGCAGTGTGACCAGGTCACCGATCTGGGTGGTGCCGCTGAGGGTCCCGGTGGTGCTGCCGTTCTGGGGGCGGTGCAGCCCCATCGTGATGTCCGAGACGACCAGGTCGGTCGGTCCCACGGGGATGCGCATTGGGTGGGGGCCATTTGCCAGGGCCAGGGCCATGCTGTAGGCCTCTCCGGGGGCAATGCTGAAGCGCAGTAGGTCGAGTCCCACTTCAGCGGGAGCCGGTACTCCGGGGGCGTAGGTGCGCAAAATATCTGTGAGCGGCAACGATTGGCGCTGGGACAGCGAGGCGTAAAAGGCAAATCCCTGCGAATACGCCGCAGAAACGGCAAAGGGAACCTGCGCGACCTCCATGCCGGCCTGCACCACGATTTCCATCTGCCGTGCAAAAGGGCTCGGCTCCGGTCCCGGCACCACAAAAGGATAACTGAAGTCAAACATCGCCGAGAGGCCGTTGAGCTCGAACAGCCCTTCAAAGATTTCCAGTTTCAATTCCGGCATGCCCACTTGGAAGACCGCACTTTCGAGGGTGATCGCGCTCGGATCAGGGTAAGCGATTCCCAGGTGGAAGCTCATCAACTCCAAGGAGCCGAGTTCGTCGCCGACGTCGCGGATGATGTCTGGTAGGCTGGCGATCGGATCAGCCTCGCTCCCGGTGAGGCCGGCAAGTTGGGCAAAATTATTCAGGGAGAAGCCTTCAAACTGGCCCCGCACGGCGAGTGCATCGATGCCGTACTCAAATTCACTGACCATGTCGAGGGACAAATCGGCTTCGGGCAGGGCAATGGCTCCGGTGTAGGCTTGGGTGGGCTCAAAGCGGGGATTGGTGCACCGCTCGATCCAGGCGGTGTTGAGCGGGGTGTAGATGAGCAGTTCGTCGGCGGAAAACTGGATTTTTCCTTCCACCAAGGGATAGCTGAGGTTCAGCCCGATCCGCAGCAAGATGCCGGGCAATCCCCGCTCGAACTGGTCCTGAACTTCCCAAGGATACTGCTGTAGGGCTTTGCGGCCGTAGTAGGCGGCAAACTGCGATTGGGGGGTTTCTTCCGATTGGGGCAGGCGAATGGTGCCGTGGACGGACAGCCGCGGGGTGTACTGAAAGACATTGGTGAGGACGCCCAAGGCGCCTTCGGGCTTGGGGTAGCTCAGAAAATTGATGCCCCAGTGGAGGCGGACATCAAATTCGCTGTCTTTGATCGTCCAAGAGGTGAGCACGAGCCGGCTGTGGTAGAAATAGTACTGGTCGAGCGGGTAAATAAATGTCTGCTCGGTGGCCCCGGTGGCGCGGTCAAAAGCGATAGGTTGGGCGGCATCGACGACTTGGGGCAGGTCGGGGAAGCTTTTGGAGAATTTCCACTCGTTTGCGCCGGGGTTGTCGCCAAGCAGCGTGAATCGGACCCGCATTTGCAGGCGGGATTTTCGGAAAAAGAACCGCACGTGGCAGGGCAGATCGGGCACGCCGAGAAAGTTGGCGGTTGCCCTGAGGTCGACGTAGCGGTCGGCCTTGACCGATTTGAGTTGAGGGGTCTTGAGGATCAGGGGCTGGTTGCCGTTGCCGTAGCGCAACAACCGGCCGATGTCGTCCCCAAAGGTGGCCGCGTTGATGGTGATGGGATCGCCGGGAATGGCATTTTCGACGACTCCCAAGACAGTGAGGAGATCGGAATATTTCATGATTGGGATAGGCTGAGTGAATGAAAAAAGGAAGGACTGGACTGGTTTGCGCACTAAATCGTTGGGGGATCGGGAATGGCCTCGGCGCGCATGAATTTGAGTCCCTGAAAATGGGCGTCCCATTCGGGATTGGTGCCGGGAGGGGCCGGTACCCAATGAAGCGCCCCTGGAGTAAACCGAACTTCATCCTGAATCGGGATGGGCGCGGCGGCAAAGTGAGCGGTTGAATCCAGTTCCTGGGGGAAGCGCGGCTCGGCCGGCGTCCCCGGAGGATCGGTGTAGCGGCTGACCGAGAGACATTCCACGCGGGTATTGTCGACCGGAAGTCCCCGGACATTGATTCCGTCGTTGCGGAGGACAAATCCCCCTTGGATCGCTGAGACGGAGGTTTCCCGAATGGTCATGCCTCCGGCGACGATGACGTGGAGTTGCACATATCGCGGGAAAAACGTGTTGAGAAAGGCGTTGCGGACCACCCGCAATCCGGCGCCGTGTTCGAGGCAAATGTCCAATCCGATATTGACCCCTCCAATGTTGAAGATGTGTTTCTGTTGTTTGGCGGGGGATTGGTAACGCTGGTGGTACAGTCGACCGGCGGCATTGCGATCGACTCCGGGCGGAGGAGCGGCCCCATCCGTGATGCCGGGCAATCCATCAATGTTCGAAGCGTTTGCTTTTTCGACGACCCGGGAGCCCTGTCGCGGCCGGGGATCGCCACCGTAGATGTACACGCAGGAGTTGAAAAATCCTTCGGTATGCGGATTGCCTCGGCGTTTTGCCGCGCCGGTTATGGCGTCCCACCAACCGGGGGCAAAGACGCCTTGCCACATGATGGTACCGCAAAAGATGAGCCAGTGGCGGAACTGGTCGCGGTGCTCGTCTACGTAGGTGCGCAGCGCCGCCTTGATGCCGCGGTACTGGGCGTAGGTATAGGCAAATTCGGCATTGGGAGGACGAAAATAGAATTCCGGGGCGGTAAATATTTTTAAAGTTTGGTCATTGTCCCCGCCGATGTGTTCCAGCCGGACCGCGGCGCGTTCCAGTACCTTGACGAAGCGACCGACTCGGATCTGGGAATCATTGTCCAGTTCCGGAAAGCGGCTCAGAAAGGCCATAAGGGCGGCCTGGGTGACCGGAAGGTTCCCGGGGGGAGTGGCCCGAAATTGATAAGGGACATCGGCGGGGGGATCTCCGGGGCGTCGTGGATTGGGGGATCCACCGATGGTGGGCAGTTGGTAAGCGATGTACCGAAAATGGGTGTAAGGCATAATGAAGCATTGAATTGGGTTGTACAAACGGGATTGGGTCCGGGCAGTCCGGGACATACCCCTCCCGACCGGAATCGGCACCGGGCCGATGTTCCAGATAGTTGGTAAGGCAGGTACTCAGCGGTACCGGCCACAAAAAATTGGAGCAAGGACGTAGAACAGTTTGGCCCCGCGGCAGTGTCAAATCCGCAACGTGGCGTCGACCATTCTGGTCAAGTGTGAATCGTGAAGCATTTAACGTGGCGGAACAACGCGTCGGTTGCTCCGGCCATTTACAAAGTTTTTTCAGAGCAGTGGATCCTGGAGGATGCCTCTGCGGGAAGCATTTATCTATGTATCAGTGTTGCCGCTCAGGCGGCGAAAGACGTATAAAAATTGGGTTGAAGTTCTCTGGATGTATTGTGCTTAGGTTGGATCCGGTGATTTGCGTTGCTCACCGGATAGTCAAAGCTAAATATCGGTACCTGCCCTGGGGAGCGCAACTCAATCCGGGAGAAGATTACAACACCGCCCGATTAGGGAGCCCATTGTTCGGATATTTGCCAATTGGGTTGGCTTGCTTGTGTAATATTTTTCATAAATAATGATTGGGGAGATAAAATTTGTATTTGATTGAGGCCCTTGTGATAAATTGGGCGATTGGCAGAAAAATCTTACATGGTTGCGGTGCTTTTGTGGAACTTTATTTCGGGCATCCACGGAGAAATTTCCGGTGAAGTTGTCGTTTTTTGTTTGAAACTGATAAATTTGCATTTGAAAGTGCAGGATGAATATTGGCCACTGTGTGTATTCGCCAAAATCTACCCGCAGTATTACAAACTGGAAAAAACTTTAAAACATGAGCAACGAATCAAATCCTTTTGATGCGCTGACCGATGGCTTCGATTCACAGAGTTCAAATCGGCCGGTTACGAGCGACGAAAAAACCTGGGCGACTTTTGCCCATCTGGGTTTTATCGCGGGATTCATTATCCCGTTTGGGGGCATTCTCACTCCCCTCATTATTTGGCTGACCCAGCGCGAAAAATCGGAGTACGTGGCCTACCACGCCAAGGAATCGCTGAATTTTCAGCTTTCGGTGCTCATTTATGGCATTGTGTGTGCGATTTTGGTGATCATTTTCATCGGCTGGATCATGCTGGTCGCGCTGGCGGTAACTTACATTGTGCTTTCCATCATGGCCGCGATCAAAGCAAATGAAGGGGTCCGCTACGAGTACCCGCTTACCATTCGCATCATCCGCTAATCCTGATTCTTCCCCCGGCAATCCGATCTTCGGACCTACCGGAGATCGGATTTTTTGGTGTCAATTCCTCAGATTTTGACGGGATCACCCTGCAAACAGATGAAGTTTGCGTTAAATCCTTACAATTTCTGTCGGTGATCGGGCAAACAAGCTGAGAAATTATTAGTATATAAACATGGATGGCAACGAAACCATCGAACTACCTATTCATTAAACTTCGCTGTGAATTCTACTAAACGCAAAGTAGACCTTGTGATCATATCCGACGCCCACCTCGGCCTGTTTGGGGCCCAAGCGACGGAACTCTTGCACTACCTCAAAAGCATCGAACCCGGTCGCCTCGTGATCAACGGCGACCTGGTGGACATGTGGCAATTCAACAAGTTGCTGTGGCCTAAATCGCACATGAAGGTGATCAAATACATCATCTCCATGATTGAGCGCGGGGTGCGGGTCCACTTTTTGCCCGGCAACCACGATGAAATGCTGCGCAACTTTGTGGGCTTCCGGATGGGGACCCTTTCCATCGAAAACCAGCTTGTGCTGGAACTCGAAGGCGGGGAGAAAGCTTGGATCTTTCACGGTGACGTATTTGACGTGACCATGAAAGGGTCCAAAGTGATGGCCCGGGTCGGGGCATTTTGCTACGACATGATGACCGGATTTGACCTGATGTTCAATTATATGCTGCGCCGCAAAGGCCGCCGGCAGATTTTCCTTTCGAAAAAACTCAAAGACTGGGTCAAGAAAATGGTCAACTCGGCGAGCAAGTTTGAGGAAACCGCCGCCCGCCGCGCCCAGGAGCACGGCTACGATTACGTGGTCGTGGGCCACATCCACAAGCCCGAAATGCGGGAAATTGCCTTGGAAAGTGGCTCGGTCCACTACCTGAATTCGGGAGATTGGATCGTGAACCTGACTGCGCTGGAATACCACGCGGGTGCCTGGAGCTTGTTCCGCTATTTTGAAGACATGCCCGAGCGCCAAATCCCCGCCGAAGTCGAGGAAATGGGCGAAATCGTTATGAGCGGAAGCCGCCTCTTCGAGATGATGACCCGCGAGTTTGAGGAAGAAAGCGAGGTCATCCGGGTCGAGGGGTAGAGCCTGCCGCGTAGGGCTGCGCCGGACCGCGGCGACCGCCGGGCGGGGCTCACCGGTCACCGGCTATCTACCAGCAAATGATGGTTCCGGTCACTCCTGCCAGGTTTTCAGCATCTTTTTAAGCAGGCTCAGGTAATTTTTTGCATCCCGGTACTCGCCTCGGTAAATGGTGCCGGTGGTCAGATCCTTGAGGTCGTAGCGGTAATAGGTGTAGGTCACGTCCCGCCATTTTCCCCGGTTGTCGTCCCATTTGCTGTCCTCCTCGTAGCGGCGATTTTCCTGGATCAAGTAATAGCCCGGTTGGTCGCGGTACTTTTCGATGTCCTCCGGCACGATGATTTCGTACTTGCCGGTGTAGCGCGCCATGGCCTTGGCTTGGTTTTCAATTTTTTTATTGTGGCTATTTTCCGACCACTGCTCGAGCTTTTCGCCCAGCTTGTTCTGGTCGTCGTACCGGGGATCTTTGGGGAAGGGATATTTACAGAAAAGCAGGGTAGCACTTTTCAGATCAGAGGGCCAGCCTTTTTTGGGCTTGGTGGTGAACTCCGATTCGGGAACGCTCGGTTCGTCGGCGACCCGCTCCGGCAGTTTGACCATTTTGGGGGCCGCATTGCCGATGACCGGCGGGCAGATCTTTTTGCCGTACCGCTTGACCGTGCTGACGAATTCTTCCATCAATTCCTCGTAGGATTGTCCACTGAGGATGAATTTGCGCTGCCCGCGCTGTTGTACGTCGGTCTGGGGGGGCGTGGCGGCTTCCAGGAGAAACGATGGATGGACGTAGCGGCCTTTGCGGTCACGTTCGTCATTCAGTCGCTTGTCCCACACCAAGGTGATCATGACCGTACCCCGCTTTTCCAGGAGGTATTGCCAGAGCGGGTCCACGCGGGAATTTTCTCCCATCACGTGGAATTCAGCTTCTACACCTGCGCGCTTGAGGTCGCGGTCGGCGGTTTTGATGGCCTCTTCCGGGTCGATGTGGTCGGCGAGCAGCAGGTTGCAGACAACGGGTTGCGTGCATATCTGCGGTGCGGGCAGCTTGTCGTACATGACCTGACCTATTCCCCAACCGGGGATCAAGCTGCTAAAAATCAGAAGGAGGGTAAGTTTGAAGATAGCGGTGCCATCCTCTAAATGATTGAATTTGCGCATTTTAGAGTTAGTTTGAAGATGGCCCGTTAAATTTAGGGAATTGTCGGTATTTCCGATCTGATTTTCTATTTTTGCTTGGAAATTAAAATCGCATCATGAATCCTCTTTTCAAACAGAAGTTCCTCACGGCGGCCGCTGCCCTGTTTTTGGCGGTGACGCTTTTGTGGACGGGTTGCAATGACGAAGCAAAATCCGGTGAAGATGGCAACTCTCCGGCCGATACGTCCCAAACCACGCCTCCAACGAACGACCCGGCTACCGAGCGTTCGGCGATCTTGCACAGCGTGCCTTCCCCAGTACAGATGGCATTTTATCTGCTGAACAGCAAGGCACCTTATAATGAGCAGCTTCCCAATCCCACCAACAACCTGGACAAATATTCGAATAGCTTCTCCCAAGCCATCAATCTGGGCATCTACCAGGCTGATCTCGGATACCTGATCGCCCACGGCCAGACCCAACAGGCGCTCAATTACCTGGAAAACGTTAAGACACTGGGGGACAAACTCGGGATTTTGAATTCTTTTGAAAAAGAAATGATCGAGCGGGCGGAGGACAATCTGGACGACCGGGACAGCCTCTTTGCCATTACCACGGATGCATTCAAAGACGCCGAAATTTACCTAAACGAAAATGCCCGGCCCGAGATCGCCGATGTGATCGTAATCGGAGGTTGGCTGGAAAGCACCTACCTCGCGACCCAAACCCTCAAAACCGAAGGAGCCGTTCCTTTGCGCCGGCGCATCGGAGAGGACAAGTTGGTACTGCCCCGCCTGCTGAGCATCATCAATCAGTACAGCAAGAGCGAAGAATACACGCGGCTGGCCGCCTCCCTGAAGGAAGTGTCCGCCCTGTACGACCAAGTTCAGGTCAAGCACGACTACAAACCGGCCGAAACCGACAAGGAAAAGCGGGTGACCCGTATCACCTCCAGTCACAAAATCCGGTACTCTTCGGATCTACTCGCTCAGATCACCGACAAAGTCGCCGAGCTTCGCAACCAGTACACCCAATAATCCCCTCGACCATGAATCAATTGAAACACATTCTGCCGGCGATTTTGCTGATGCTCCTGCTCGCGCCAGTGACGGCGCAAGCCCAGTGTGACCAGGCAGCGCAAAAGTGCGAGGTGGCCTTGGTCGATTACCTCACCGATGGGCAGTACTACCGCGTACAGCTCGTCGAGGGCGAGTCGGCCACGTTGAAACTGACCCTTTTCCAAGGATTTCGCTACCGCATCGCCGCTTGTACCGAAGCCGAGGGCGCCAAAGTCCTCTACGAAATGTTTGATGGCAGCGGCACCAAGGTCTACTCCAATGAAGACATCGACAATGGAACCGGTTGGGACTTCGAAATCGGAGCCACCGATGAGTTTACCATCGAAGCCAAGCTTTCGGGCGCTGAATTGGGCTGCGTCGTCTTCAACATTGGGTACGACGAAGAGATGTTCTTTGACTTTGAAGAATTCGTCGAGGCCGACGACCCTTTCTTCGAAGGCGAAATGGAAGACTCTTCCAACCCCTGATCGCGGGTCAGGCTCTCGGTGCGCGGACAAAGGGCGAGTGGAATCCCTTTTTCCGCGCATTTTATTTCCACCCTCCAACTTAAACAACCGCAATGAGCGAACAGGTCCTGCGCATTTTGCTTCGGATTTTTGCCTCCTTGGCCTTGGTGGATGGGGCGACCCGGGAGGAGCGAGAAGTGGTTTTCCAGTTTTTGGAGGATCACCTCAACAACAACGATGTCCCGCGCTACATGGACCTTTTTGAGCAGATGCTGCGCACCCGGGATATGAATATCCGGGAGTACTGTGAGCGGATCGCCGAGGAAATGACCCAAAAGCAGCAGTTCATCATTGTGCTGTATCTGCTGGAACTGATTCACGCGGACGAGGTGGTGAGCGCTGGCGAAAACGCCTTCCTGCGCGACGTGATCGACGCATTTGTGTTTGAAAACGACGAGGCCGAGCGGATGATCGCCTTTGCCGAGGCGGAACGGCCAGAAGAGTTGAGCGGGCAACACGTTTTGCTGGTGGCGGATGCGCCGCCGGAAGTCCGTCCCAACACCCGTTTTCTGGAAGCGCCGGTGGAGGGGGAGTTGCTGATCGTGAGCGTCGGGAATGGGATATTGTACCTGGCAAAATACCTGGGCGGCAGCTACCTGCAAATCAACCACCACTACATGCCGCCGGGACGGGTCAAAATCTTCAGTCACGGCAGTGTGATCTCCTTGCCCCAAGGCAACTCGCTCTACTTTTCGGATGTCATTCGGGCCTACCTGGACCTGGAGGAAACGGAAAAGGTCACCTTGAGCTGTCACGATCTGGACTTCGAGTTTCCGAATGGAAACATGGGGCTGCGGGGCATCGATCTGAAAGAGGAATCCGGGCAGATGGTGGCGATCATGGGCGCTTCGGGTTCGGGCAAATCTACCCTCCTCAATGTACTCAACGGCAACTACCGGCCTTCCCGGGGCAAGGTGCTCATCAACGGCCGTGAATTGCACGGCAACCTCGATGACTTCAAGGGAATGATCGGCTACGTGCCCCAGGACGATCTGCTCATTGAGGAACTCACGGTATACCAAAATCTCTACTTCAATGCCAAGCTGGTCCACCGGGACAAGTCTCCGGAGGAACTGGATGTGCTGGTGATGAAGGTGCTGACCGATTTGGGGTTGACCCAGACCCGGGACCTGCGGGTGGGCAATCCCCTGCAAAAAACGATTTCCGGCGGGCAGCGCAAGCGGCTCAACATCGGCTTGGAGTTGTTGCGGACTCCGGCGATTATCTTCTTCGACGAGCCCACCTCGGGCCTTTCTTCCCGGGACTCAGAAAACATCATGGACCTGCTCAAAGAATTGACCCTCAAAGGGAAGCTGATCTTTGTGGTGATCCACCAACCGTCCTCCGACATCTTCAAACTGTTTGACAGCCTGTTCATCCTCGATACCGGTGGCTATCCGATTTACTACGGAAATCCCATTGAGGCGGTGATGTACTTCAAACGGGTGAGCGAACGGCTGAACCACGGAACGGCGGCCTGTCCGGAATGTGGCAATATCAATCCGGAGCAGATCTTCAACATCATTGAGACCCGGGTGATCAATGAATACGGCATCGTCACCAACAAGCGCCGGATTGGCCCCAAGCGTTGGCACGCCGTTTTCCTCAAGCACAAGCGGGAAATCCGCCCTTCTCCCCCCAATTCCCAGGCGTCGCTGGAAGAATTTGCCCTGAAGAACCCGAGTTGGTGGCGACAGTTCAATGTCTTCCTGCGCCGGGATCTCCTCGCCAAGCTCGGCAACAAGCAGTACCTGACCATCAACATCATTCAGGCGCCGCTGCTGGCCTTTATCCTGGCGGTGCTGGTGCGGCACGTCCGGATTTGGGACGATCCGGGAAGTGCCGGTGAATACCTGTTTGGCAAGAACGAAAACATCCCCGCCTTCTTTTTCATGAGCATCGTGGTGGCGCTGTTCACCGGGATGACCATGAGCGCAGAAGAAATATTCCGCGACCGGAAGATCCTCAAGCGGGAAAATTTCCTCAATCTGAGCCGCAGTGGCTATCTCCTGGCCAAAATCAGCATTTTGTTCAGCTTATCTGGTCTGCAAATGCTGGCCTTTGTGCTGATCAGCGGCTTGATCCTGGCCTTGCCCGGATTGTACTTTCCGTACTGGGTGCTGCTGTTTTCCCTCGGGTGCTTTGCGATCATGCTGGCGCTGAACATCTCGGCGACCTTCAATTCGGCGGTGACGATTTACATCTTGATTCCTTTGCTGCTCATTCCGCAGTTGATCCTGAGCGGAACCGTGGTGAAATTTGAAAAGCTCAACCCGATTCTCTCTTCTACGGGCGCAGTGCCGGTTGTGGCGGATCTGATGGCCTCGCGCTGGGCCTACGAGGCCCTGATGGTGAAGTACTTCAAGGACAATGCCTACCAGTCAAACTTTTTTGCCGCTGAGCAAGTGGCCTCAACCGCGACCTACCGCAAGGACTACTGGGTGCCGGAAATCGAAGCGATGCTGGATTTTTGTGCGGCCCACTACAACAGTGAAGAATCGGAGATGCGGGAAAAAGTGCGGCGGCGCTTTGCCTTCATGCAAGCGGAGGTGAAGCGGATGCGCGAGAACATGCCTGCAGTAAAACTGCCCTGTGGGGACGAGGCGTTCAGTACCGAGTTTACCCGTTCCCAAGGCGATTGTGTTACTGAGTACGTCGATTTGGTGCGCCAAGCCGCAGTATTGGACTGGAAAAATGCCATGGATCGGCGCGATGAATTGGACCGGAAGCTCGCGGAACAATTTGCCAGCCGGGCGGAATACGCGCGTTTCATCAGCCAGCAGCACAATGAATCCATCGACAAGCTGCTCCGCAATGCCGATTCCGGTACCCGCATCCAATACAGCAAAAAAGGCTTGATCCGCCGCTTTGAGCCGGTTTACCACCGGGCCCTTTATTTCGACGCCCATTTTTATGCCCCCTCCAAGCAAGTACTCGGCTTGCGGATCGATACGTTTTGGTACAATGTCTTGGTGATTTGGGTGATGACCCTGACTTTGTACCTCACCTTGTATTTGAATTTCTTCAGCCGCCTCATCAACCGCTTCGGTCGGGTGCGCAAAAAGCCGACTCCGCCGAAACTGGAAAACGAGCGCCCGCACTGACGTTGAGGGTGGGGATCCCCCCGATCTGACCATACTTTCCTTCTCCATCCGGAATGGAACCGGCCGTTCTACCTCAGTTGTCCAACACGGTCAGCACCGAATCTGAGGTGTGATTGCCCCTCAAGCCACCCGACAAGCGGATGAAGCCACCGGACAATTACCGCCGTCCGGTCCGGAAAATCCCAATTGTCTTTTTCACACGGCGAGAACGTTTGCTGATCGGACCAAAGTCACGGGCCTTCGCCATGCGGGCGCGGTAGGTGTCAAAGGTCTGGGAGGCGTACACGATGATCGGCGCGGGCGGACGGTTCCACTCATTGGGTTTTTCTGGATGGCGAAATGCGTCGTAGGCCGCATTCAGCCGCTGAAACAACTGGTGTGCGGTGATCGGATCGAGTTCGGAAACATCGGGATGGAAGACGCGGGCTTTCTTCAGAAAGGCCCGGCGCGCGGTGGCATCGTCGGCATCGGCTTCAATGCCGAGAATCTCGTGGGGCTGCTTCATGGACGGAGGAAATATAGGTTCATAACGCGCAAACGGACGGAAATAGTGTGGGCGCCGGGGGCATTTTCCGGAAGCGTTTAGCCCGCCCCCTTGCTGAACCACTCCCGAATCACTTTTTCTGCTGGCTTGTTTTGCGGTGTGTAATCCGAGTTGTCCTCCCCTCCGGCCGATGCGTGGTTCGTGTACCATTGCCAGAGAAACACCCCGGCAAACCAGTCTTTGTCCCAAAACGACTCAAAAAATGCCCGATAAGCATTTACCTGAGCCTGAAGATTGACCTTGCGGGAGTAGGGAATGTTTTGGATTTCCCATTGGTTCCAGGTGCAGGCATCGGTGCTGCGGTAACCGAATTCGGTGAAGAGGATTTTTTTGCGGTAGATTTTGTTCAGCAACCGCACCTTCTGCATTGGTTCCGACCATTTGCGTTTTAGCGTGGCCACCTCGGCGGTCGGCGCCGGCGAAAGGGGAAAGTAAGCGTCCACCCCGATGTAATCCAGCTCCTTCCAAAACGGAACCTTCATGCAGTTATCCCAGTTGGCGGCGTAGGTGAGCGGCCCTTTGAATACCTTCCGGATCTGCGCAATAAGGTCGCGCCAGAACCGCTCGCGTTCCACCACCGCCTTTTTGTATTCGGTCCCGACGCAAAACATGTCTACGCCTTCGCGTGCGGCAATCGCCGCCGCTTCCAGGATGTAGCGGGAATAGTTGGCTTCCCATTCCTGCCACTTCTCCTCCGAATTCAGTGCATAATCCCCCGGCCAGCTTCCGGGAACCCAGACCATGGGCTTGAGCAGGACTTTGACGCCCTTGCCCTTGGCGTGGCGGATGATTTCGGTCATACCTTCAAAGCGTTCACCCCACCATTGGCGTGAGAGGTTATAATTGACGCGGGGACTGTTGGGTGAACTGAAGGCGTAGGGCAAGATCGCGACCCATTCGGCGTTCATGCGGCGCACCGGATCTACCCACTGATCGGTGACCCGCCGGGAGGGAGAAACTACGCTGACCCCCCCGATTTTTTCCGATTCGGGGGAAGTGGGGGGGATATTTTCTGCCGCAGTGGAGGGCGTGGTCCAGGAAAGCAGTAGCAGGGGCAGTGCGCTCAGAAAAAGTTTGAACGGAAGCATATCGATTAAAACGCGGGCTGGTCGGTGAGATTGTACTGGCCTGAAAATAGGAAAAGTCGGGAAGATTGGGAAGGTGAAACAAAAAAACTGGCTGCAGGAAAGGGCTGCGGCCAGTTTTCGGGGGATGCGACTACCCAAGATCAGTGAATCGCCGCGTCCAGTTCATCGATGCTGCTTTCAAACTCGAAGGCATCATTGACCTGGTAGTAATTGTTTTGGTCGAAGCAGAAGGGATAGGCAAACTTGGCGTAGTCCAGTTTGTCATTCTCGAAGTCAAACAGTTCGACGATGCCTTTGATCTGTTGAGCGCTTAGGCAGTGGGCCTTGGTTACTTGCTTAGCCAGGGTCATTTTACTGTCGGCGAAAGACTTGTTCCGAATCGAGGCCTGGGCGGAGGAGTAATCGCCGGGGCCCATGGTCGCACAAGGAGCCGCTTCTTCGATGTACACGACATCTTCCTGGAAGCCACCGCCGGTGGTAGTAGTCGTAGTGGTGGTCGTGGTGGTGGTCATGGCCCCGTCGGTGGTCATCGTCATATTCTCTGAGCCCATATTGTCGTTTACGTTGACATTTACACTCATGTCAAATCCGTTTACGTTGACGTCCATGGCTACATTTTCCCCGGTACCGCCGACGGTGGAATTCGTCCCGATGGTCCCCCCGGTTGTGGTGGTGGTCGTAGTGGTCTCTTCAATGATCGTGGTGGTCGTGGCCGGAGCGGCGGGCTGACCGGACCCCCAATGGTAGACTACGACATCCTGGGTCACCGGCTGTGCCTGGGCCAGCGGAACCGAGCTTTGAAAACCGAGCTTGTACTCGCCTTTGCGATTCTGCTTGATGGCAAAAACCGTTTCTTCACCGGGCTCGAGGTAGAGATTCTTGTTCATTTCGCCGAGGTCGGGATTCTCAAAGATGACCTTTAACTTGTAGCCCGGCTGGTTGAGCTCGTCGATTTTGAGATTGGTGACCGGCTCGGTGTTCATGCGCAGGCCGTTGAGAATAGCGGTGAAGCGTTCCCCGTTTTGGGTAAAGAGAATGACGTTGCTGGTTTGAGCAAATGCGCCGACAAACAGGAACAAGCCGAATGCCGTGAGTATGATCTTTTTCATAGTGGTTTTTATTGTCAGAAAACAAGTTTGGATTTGAGTTCGCACCTACTTTCCAAACGCCGTGCCAATGCAACGCAAATTTAGCAAGAATGTGCGGTAAATTTCCCGATGTAAAGTCGAAATAAAGGTGAGAGGGGCCTGATTTTGCGTTTTGGAGGTCTTTTGGGGAGAGGCGTAAAGGTGAATGTTACGGGGTTCGGTCCCCGAAAATGCCCCAATTGGGCACCGGTAGTGGCCAGTTGGGGCATCCATCCACTGGATTGGACAGTAGAAATTTGTGGGGCAAGAGAAATGAGCCGGTAGCGGCGCCAGCGTCCTTTAGTCGTAGCGATAGCCCCCTCCGGAATCGCCCTCCAACGAGACACCCAAGCCGAGAACCATGCGGTTGACAAAATTGAAATACCCGACGATCAGGGTTGTGTCGAGCAGAGCCCGATCCTCCCAGCCGGCGGCCTTGACCGCAGCCGCCCGTGCCGCGGGATCGGTACCCGGCTGGCGGGTCAGTTGATCGGCGTAGGCACACAGGGCGACCTCTTTCGCACTCAGATCCGCCGTGCGGAAATCCTTCTGGAACCGGACCATCCGCGCTTCGTCTTTCCAAAAGTGATGGAGCGCAGCACTGTGGTGGGCGATGCAATAGGGACAATTGTTGGCCAGGGACACGATGACTGCGATCATTTCGCGCTGGGCCCGGCGCAGTGGTGACTTGCTGAACATCACCGTCATGTACAGATTCAGGTGATCGCGGATGCTCTGGGGATGCAAACTTTGGATCATGAGCACTTCTGAAAGCCGGCCCCGTTGGGCGGTGATCTCGCGGTAAACCTCCGCCAATTCTCCCGTGGCGGCCTCGCCGCGGATGATGTCTATGTAAGCCATAGTGGTGTCAGGTAGATGATTTTTCCTTTTTTAAGCGGGCAAGTGAACGCCGCCAGTCGGCTTCGTAGTCGACGTCGCTGAGCGTTTCCAGCAATTCTACCGTGGACCCAAGTCCCGCAATGTCCGCGAGGGTAGCCGGGAGAACCTGATCGGTGCTCCAGGCTTTGTCCCGAAACAGGGTGGTAGTGAATTTGCGCATCCCCAATAGATAATAGCCCCCATCTTCGGCCGGCCCAACCACAAAGTCGTGGTGCTGCAGGGCGGCAAAGGCCGCCTGTAGGTGGTGAATCCGCAGATCCAGGCAATCGCTCCCGACGATGAGCACCCGCTCCATCCCCGCCGCAAATGCTTTTTGGAAGGCTTCCGAGATCTTCTTGCCCAGATCGCCCGGTACCTGCAATCCCTTGTCGAAATCGGCGGGGGACCAGTCATCTTCCGCATCGATGAAAGCACTGTAGAACAAAAAGCGGTGGGCTGGGATCTGGCGGACGATCTCCCGGGTGTGCCGCAGCATCCGGTGGTAGGCTTTCAGGGCGGCTTCGTCCCCAATCGTGGCTGCGAGGCGGGTTTTGACCTTGCCCAGCTCAGGATTTTTGACGAATACAATCAGGCCGTTTTTGCTGGCCGAAGTCGGGGCTTCGGCGTCCGCCTCCGGCCGGTTGTCTTTGATCCACTGGTCTCCGAATCCACACATGCGCGTTTTGTTCTGATTTCCTACTGGTAGACTTTTTTCCCGGTTTGAAGCCACTTGCTCCACTGCTTGCTGTAGGTATGTACGGCTTCGGTGGCATTGCCCGCTTCGTCCACCACGTCGTGGCCCTGGTTTTTCCACTCAAATATGCCCCCGTAAAGATTGTGGACATCGGTGAAGCCCAACTTTTTGAGCTGCTCGCCGATGCGTTCGCTGCGGTAGCCCACCGTACAGTAGACCACCACCCGGGCATTGCGGTCCAGGTCTTTCACGGCTTTCTTGTTAAAGTGGTCGTAGTCGACAAAAGTCGCGCCCGGCAGGTGGCTCACTTCGTACTCGCGCGGGGCCCGCGTATCGAGCAGGATGATCGGCTCCCCCTGGTCCAGGGCTGCATCCAGATCGGCGGGTTGCATGACCGGAACCGTGCCCTTGTACAGCGTACTGAGCTTTTTCTTGTAAGCTTCGCTGGTCTGCGCCGCCGCACCCACAACCAAGCCTAGGCTCAGGGCCAGCAGAACAAAGAGTTTTTTTATTTTCCGCATGTCGGTGAAGGCGTTATAATCTTTGGCAAATATACCGCAAACTGGGTGCCGCATTGCCCGGGCCGGACGAAAATCGGAAAATTGTCAGTGGATGGACCAAAGGTCAGCCCTCCCCAAGCCACTGCCTGGCGACAAAGCTTACCTTATTGCATGACCAAAATGAACCGCTTGATCCTGGGCACTCTGCTTATCCTGGGATTTCCCCGGCTTGCCGCGGCGCAATCCTGCTTTCTGACCCCGCTGAGTGGGCCCTGGCAGGTGTGCCAGGGAGCCACGGTTACCTACTCCGTCGGTAGTTTGGCCAGTTCCGCAATGGTTACCGGATACAGTGTGACCGGCGGAACCATTGTGGCCCAGCAGACCGGTACCGGCCCGGTTTGGGTAACGATCAACTGGACGGCGGGGGGAAATCAGGTCCTCGACGTGCTCTTCGATTGCCCGGGAAACACCGGACAGTCCTCGTCGAATATGGTATTCGTCGTGGCGGTTCCCGTGACCAACTGGATTGATCGGACGATTTACGGTCCCGACACCGTTACGGCGGGCGACACCGTCGGGTACAAACACTGCTACGCCGGGGGACTGGGGCCCACGACCGCTTTTTTGCCCATTGGGTATTCATTTTCCGAAGGGGGACAGCTCACCGGTTTCGGTTCGGGGCAATATCCCCCCACAACCCAGCTTTGCCCCCTGGTGGATTCTTTTTCCGCTCAGTGGTGCAGCCCAGGGGCCCAGGAAATATTGATCAGCATGATCATCCAGCCGGGCGGTTGTATCGACACCTTTCACAAAGCGGTCTACGTCCTTCCGGGCAGCTTTTCCCCACCGAGCTATGCGCCCAGCTATGCTGGATGTGACTCCGTACAAATCAGCGCTCCCCCGGGCTATCTGTCTTTCCTGTGGTCGGACAGCAGCTCCGGACCCGCCTTCGTCGCCACCCAATGGGGGACGGCCTGGGTCCAGACCCTCGATTCCAATTCCTGCGTCTACCGGGACAGTTTCCTGGTCGATGTTGGGGTCGCAGCCCCGCTCAACCCCCAGCCGGGGGACACGGAAAATCTCTGCAGGCTGGACTCAGTGGTCCTTTCGGTAATGCCCGGATACGCCAGCTACCAGTGGAGCAACAGCGCCACCACGTTCTCCACCGCGGTTTCGGGTCCGGGCCTCTATACCATCGCCGCGACTGACAGCAATGGCTGCAATGTGAGCGATTCCATCCTGGTTGTTCAGGCGTCCCCCGATCCGCTTGCGATTGCGACGACTTCTTCCCTCCCGGGCTGTGTGGGGGACAGTGTTTTGCTCTCGGGTACGCCGGGTTTTGGGAGCTACCTCTGGTCGAATGGTGACACCACGGCGACCTCCCTTTTCCCGCTGACCACTTCCACCGGGGCGGTCCTCACCGCGCTGGACTCCAATAATTGCCTAGCGCAGGATTCGGTGTGGCTTCCGGTGGTGGTCCGCCCACCGCTGGCGTTGCTGGCTCCGGGCGGAAGTCAGTTGTGTGCCGGTGACTCGGCCCTGCTCACGGCAAGTTTGGGATTCAGCAGTTACCAATGGAGTACCGGGGACAGCCTGCCCATTACCACTACCCAGGACAGCGGCTGGGCCTCGGTCGTGGTGACCGATTCCAGCGGTTGCTTGCAGACCGATTCTATTTTGCTCACCGTTTTCCCCACTCCGAGCGTGGAAGTCCTGCCCTCCTTTTCGCCGCCGGTCTGCCCTTCGGATACGGTGGCCCTGACGGCGACCCCCGGCTTTGCCAGTTACAGTTGGTCCCAAGGGGGAATGGGCCCGGTTTACCCGGCGGGCGACTCCGGCGTCCACATCATCACCGCGACCGACTCAAATGGCTGCGTCGCCCAGGATACCACCCAGATCAATTGGTTGGCGGTGGTCCCCCCGCAAATCACGGCGCTGGGATCCACGCCGATTTGTGCTGGCGACACGGTAACGCTGACCGCTTCTTGCAGCTATCCCACTTACGCTTGGTCCAATGGCGACACCACGATGACCACTCAAGTGTCCAGCTCGGGCACCTACGCACTGACGGTCGTCCTGCCGAACGGTTGCAGTACCACCTCGATTCCGCTGCTCATCACGGTGCTGCCCAATCCCACGCCGCAGCTAAGTTTGCTGGGTGATACCCTGTTTTGTTCTGCTTCCGGGACGAGCTACGCGTGGTTTTCGAATGGCAATTTGGTCGCATCGACCACCGTGAACTACTACGTGGCGCCGGTTTCTGGAACCTATACGGCAGTGGTGCAGGACACCAATGGCTGTGTGGGGGAGTCCGGTCCTTTTGTGGTCAACCTGCCCATTGCCCGGGACCCGCAATCACCGTCGGATCGCTTCACCCTTTTTTCCAGTCCCGCGCTGGATGGGCACTTCAACCTGGAATGGACGGGTGCCGCGGAATCGGTGGTGATTTCTGATGCCTTTGGTCGCCGAATTTTAGACCGGAACGACTTGCGGTCTCAAGCCCAAGGGAAACTGCCGTTGCGGGTGACGGCCCGCGGGGTTTACTTCGTCACCTTGCAAATGCAAGCCGGAGGGCGTTCGACCCAAATATTGCTGGTGCCATGAGCAAGGATTGGGTCGGGGCGGGTGCAATCGGGAGCTGCTTTAGCCCTACGCCTTTTGCAAGCGCTTCCGGTCGTGCTCTTCCAGGTAGACCTTGCGCAGGCGCAGGCTCTTGGGAGTCACTTCCACGTATTCATCGCCGGCGATATATTCCAACGCTTCCTCCAAGGTCATTTTGATGGCGGGGGAGATGCGCATCTTGTCGTCCGAGCCGGAGGCACGCATATTGGTGAGCTTTTTCGCGCGGATGACGTTGACGACGAGGTCATCGCCCCGGGAGTTTTCTCCGACGACTTGGCCTTTGTAAACGGGTTCTCCCGGATCAATGAAAAAGTGTCCGCGGTCCTGCAACTTGTTGATCGCGTAGGGAATGGAAGTTCCGGTGTCGTGGGCGATCAGAGACCCCGCATTGCGCTTTTCGATTTCGCCGCGCCAGGGTTCAAATGCAATAAATCGGTGCGACATCACCGCCTCACCGGCGGTGGCGGTCAGCAATTCATTCCGCAATCCGATGATTCCGCGCGAAGGGATCTTGAATTCGAGGAGGGCACGGTCGCCCTTGAGCAACATTTGCGTCATTTCCCCCTTGCGGCGGGTCACCTGATCGATGGCTCTGCCCGAGAGTCCTTCCGGTACATCGATGTTGAGTTCTTCAACCGGTTCGCATTTTTTTCCGTCGATCTGCTTGATGATCACGCGGGGTTGGCCCACCTGGAGTTCGTAGCCTTCTCGGCGCATGGTTTCGATCAGGATCGAGAGGTGAAGAATCCCCCGTCCGTAGACGTTGAAAGAATCAGCAGAATCGGTTTGTTCTACGCGCAGGGCCAGGTTTCGCTCCAGTTCGCGGTCGAGGCGATCCTTGAGGTGGCGCGAAGTGACGAATTTGCCTTCCTTGCCGAAAAACGGTGAATCGTTGATCGTAAAGAGCATGCTCATCGTCGGTTCATCGATGGTGATCGGTGGTAGCGCTTCGGGATGTTCGGGATCGGTTACCGTGTCGCCAATTTCGAAATCGTCCAGGCCCACCAGGGCGCAGATGTCACCGGCATTGACGGAGTCGGTTTTGACTTTGCCGAGCCCCTCGAAGACGAACAACTCTTTGATGCGGGAACGCTTGATGGCCCCGTCCCGCTTGACGAGGGCGACGGGTTGATTGGCGCGCAGGGTGCCCCGGGTCAGGCGCCCGATGGCGATGCGGCCGGTATAGTTCGAGAAGTCGAGCGAGGTGATCTGCATTTGGGGCGTCCCCTCGGCCACTTGGGGTTCCGGGATGTATTCCAGGATTCCATCCAGCAACGGGGTAATGTCCGGAGTGGGTTCGGTCCAGCCTTCGGCACTCATCCAGCCCTGCTTGGAAGAGCCGTAGAAGACTGGGTAGTCGAGTTGCTCTTCGGTGGCGTCGAGGCTGAACATCAGTTCAAATACCGCCTCATTGACCTCATCCGGGCGGCAGTTGACCTTGTCGACCTTGTTGATGACCACGATGGGTTTGAGGCCCAGTTGGATGGCTTTTTGCAGGACAAAACGCGTCTGCGGCATGGGCCCTTCGAAGGCGTCGACGAGGAGGAGCACGCCGTCCGCCATGTTGAGCACCCGTTCCACTTCCCCACCGAAGTCGGAGTGGCCCGGCGTATCGATGATGTTGATCTTGGTGCCTTGGTAGCGCACCGAAACATTTTTGGAGAGAATGGTAATGCCCCGTTCCCGTTCCAGTTCATTGTTGTCCATGATCAACTCACCGGGCGTCTCATGATCCTTAAACAAGCGCGTTTGGATCAAGAGTTTATCAACCAGGGTCGTCTTGCCGTGGTCGACGTGGGCGATGATCGCGATATTTCTCAGCTCTGCCATGGGCGCAAAGATAATGAATGCGATCTTGGGAATTTCCAATTGATTAGAGGATTTCTGATTGCCTGATTCCCGATTTCCAATTGGCGCGTCTTGAACGCGCGACCAACGAAGAAAAAGAATTTCCAATTGCTTGATTTCCGATTTCTGATTGGCGCGTTCCCCCTGCGCCACTTATAATCACGATGTACGCGCCCTTTAAACCTGTTTTTTCTCGTCTGCGTACGGGCTCCCGCGTGGCGGGAGAATTTTCCATTTGCTCAATTTCCAATTGCTCCCTCGCGCCGTCGAGAACAATTGAAAATTGGAAATCGATGAATTGGAAATTTCCATCAGAAATTCCCATGTTTTGGTCGGGGGATCTATTTTGTTTTGATAGTGCGTTTTATTTTCTTTGTGGTCTTAATTCAGAGCGTACGTTTTATGGCAAAAAATAAATCGAAAACGAAGAAGCAGGACGATGAACTGATCGAACAGGATGAGGTCATCTTTGAAGAAGAAGAAGTTACCGAAGAAGGCGGATCCTCTGGTAGTCAGGAGTCTTTCATTCAGAAGTACCAGAATTACCTGATCGGCGGTGGCGTGGCCCTCGCCGGGATCATTCTGTTTTTCGTTTTGCAAGGCCGGGGCGGCGAAGAGGCCAATGTCGAAGCCCAAAGCGAAATGCTCAATGCGATCATTTATTACGAGCAGGATTCATTTGCCCGCTCCATCAGCGGTGACGCTCAGGTAGCGGGCCTGGAAGGGCTGGTCGACAATTACAGCAGCACTCCCTCGGGTAATCTGATGAATTACTACCTCGGTACAGCCTACCTGCGCATTGGCAATGTGGACCAAGCCATCGTGTACCTCGATGAGTTCCGCAAAAATGACAATATGATTTCCGCAGCCGCATTGGCGGCATTGGGCAGTGCTTACGAGCAGCAAAATGAATTTGCCAAAGCAGCTGAATTTTACACCCAAGCCTCGGCCACGCCCGAGGAAAACCAGTTTACGACGCCCTATTACTTGATGCATGCCGCCCGCAATCACGAGTCGGCCGGTGACAATGGCTCCGCCTTGGAAATCTATACCCGAATTCGGAATGAGTTTCCCCAGGCCCAGCAAAATCGCGACGGTAGCATCAACAAGTACATTGCCCGCCTCTCTCCCTCCGACATCGATGGCTGATTCGGGACACGACCTTTCTCACATTCGCTACACGGGGGACGAAGACCACTCGGGTGATCGTATCGCCATCTTGGTGAGCAAATGGAACTCGGAAATCACCGGTGCGCTGGCCGATGGTGCTCAGGAAACCCTGCGGGCTGCCGGTATCCCTGCCGAAAACATCTTTCTCCACGAGGTCCCCGGATCGTACGAATTGCCGTCCGCCGCCCAGTTTGTCCTGGATGCGGACCTGGACACCGCCGCGGTTATTTGCCTCGGCGTCGTGATTCAGGGTGAAACTCGCCACTTTGAATTTATCTGTCAAGCGGTCGCCCAGGGAATACGTCAGGTATCGATGGACTACAATAAACCGGTCATCTTTGGGGTTTTGACCCCGGATACACAGCAGCAGGCCCTCGACCGCGCTGGGGGTAAATACGGCAACAAAGGCGAAGAAGCCGCCGTGGCCGCCCTAGAAATGATCGACCTGCAGCGCAAACTCGGCGCTATCTGAGTTGAATCCTTGGGACGACTTTTGTCCGCATCACTGCACCACCTAATCTCCAACCATGTACATCACCGAACCCCGATTCCCCGGAATCGTTCCCGATCAATTGTCGGCTGATCGGCGCAAGCTATTTGGACGCTTGCCCGCCGACTTTCAAGCCTTCCTGCAGCGGCACAACGGGGGCGCCGTTCCCCCCCACCAACTGAACTTTTTGACCGGAATTCCCTTTGCGACGCCTTCGACGGAGTTGCCGTCCCGTACGGATCATATTACGGCCTTTTTGGGCCTCGATCCCGTGGACGGTGAGGAATGGGACGACCTGTTTTATTTCAATCGCCAAGTGGATTCGGAGATGTTTCCCGCCGGTGTGATCTTGGTGGCCCGCGGCCATTACGGCGATGTAGGCATTTCCTTGGCCCAGGACGACCCGGGAGCCGTGTACTACCAGTGGCGCCATTACCCGAGCGTCGCCGATTATTATCGCGAACGCCGCGCGGCGGTCACAGCGGAGTACGAAGATTTGACCAGTCCGGAAGCGGTGCGCGCGGATGCCTTTGCCACAATCGAGCGCGTGGCCGGATCCTGGACCGAATTCCTCGGCCGCTTTCTCCCGCACGAGTCGGTGGACCTATCCGTGGTTGCGGGCCTGGAAATGATGGTCTACGACAAGATGTACGAGCAGATCAAGCGGCGCATCGCCGTCCACAACCTTTGGGTCATGTTTCGGGGAGCGCTCCCCGAAGGCGGGGAAGCACTCCTGTCCCAGATCAACGATGGCTTTTTGCCGGGCTACTGGATGGAAGACCTGCGGGAAAATGCCCCTTTGAGTGGCGAATTGTACGCTACCGAAAAACCCCTTGACGACAATTGGGTGCTGGACCGGATGCTGGATGGATTGATGTTGCCGTCGTCGAGGGACGAATACGCCTACGCCGTTCTGGTACACTTTGCGCAGTACATTGGCTATCCGTTGGTGGAAGTCAAGCGCAGCATTGCTGATTACCACGGCCGCAAGGAACGCGAAGCGAAACGCCAGGCGCCACCGCTGGAAGAAATGTTGCAAGATGGCCGGGAACAGGGGATCCGCACCATTCAGACCATGTACTTGATCGGCATCGCCGGGGGTGGGGTCACGCCAGAGCAGGACCGCCTGTTCATCGAAGTAGCGCGGGAAGGGGAAGTCCATCCTGAAGAAATGATGTTTATCGTGCGGCACCGCGACGGACTGAATCTGC
>JBCCQH010000111.1:0-27105 GCA_039024435.1 Bacteroidota bacterium | reverse complement strand
TTGGGATCAAGTGAAATCCCAATCCTGGCTACGTTCGCCGATCTTGGGGCGGCGGCTCTTGCCTTGGGCCGAGGCGATGAAGTTGGAGCAGGATTGAGTTTGCTGGCCGCAATTCCGCTTGTGGGGGCTGCTTTTAATGGGGCGAAGTGGGCGAAACGGGGTAGAAGGTTGAGAGATGGGATTTCGAAAGAGGCCCATTTGCTTCGAACAGGAGGAAATGGTACCACTGTAACGGTGCGATCAAAAGCGGAAGCAGATGCACTTTTGAAAGAAGCCTTTCCTGATTATCAGAAGGTAAACGGAGTGGGTTCACAAGATCCGGCTGGAATCAGAAAAGGTCGTAAATTGGATCGGTACAAAGAAGGTGGAGCATATCATAAAGACTATTCAATTGATCCATCAACAGGAAGAGTCCGAGGACACGATCCCAGTGATCTCAACGGAGAGTTTCCTCACATAAATATCAAACGGAAAGACAAAAAGACGGTTCTGATCAAGATAATCAAATAATTATGAACTTAGATCATATTCTGAATAAACTCAAGTCTGGACAGCAACTGGGTAAGCAATTTCAATTTGATGAAGGCAGTGAAAAAATTTGGTCCGCCATTGCCATTCAACTTTGGGAAGGACGATACAAGGTCGGGTGGTACGAAATAGCCGAATCAAAAATGGCAGCAGATGATTTCCGGTTTGACCGGGTGATCAGTTTCAATACGCTGGAGGAAGCAACTGAATTTGTAGCGAAAAATACCCCATTCACTGTAGCAGATTTTCGCCCTTTTAAAGGACAGCGGGTTTTCAATCCTCGGTTTGATACCGAATAATTTGCGATTTGTTCCAAATGCAAGCCAACATGAAAATCGACTACTTTGCCATTGATTCCCAACACAAGTCTTTCCTTGGAAGGTAGACCTGTTGAACGTGGACAATCAATGCGGAGCAGGGGCTGGGAGGCATTTATTGACGGCAAGTAGAAAGCAGTTACAGAAGAAGTTTAAACACGCAATTCATTTTGGGATAAATGGAAGTTACAATCCCGAACAGGGTCGGCTTTTCTACCAAGCAATCAATAAACATATTCACGCAAACGGCACAGTATTGGTACAAGGAGCTTACCGAAACTCAAGTAATCTTGTAAATTTCTACCTGAATCCTAATACCGGACTAAACGTCATCGCAACGCGTTCTGGTGAATTCATATCAGGAACTAGGTTGAGTGCAAATCAAGTCAATGATATTCTCACAAAGCAATTTCTATGGTAAATCTCAAAAAACTAGAAGATACTCTCCACCTCAAAAAGTACCTATGGCTGCTCGAAAAATTCGTAGCGAAAGAGGTCGTAGTTGAGGATTTCGAAAAGCTTTTTCTGAAAATCCGAAGTGATGATCAATATTGGTTGCAAAGTCGTTTCGATCAAAGAATTGGAAAAGTCCTGGACACTTTTTTTCTGGATGTTGATGCCTACACGCCGCCAGCTTTATTTGAAGAAGGCAAGGGCGATATCAATGAAGAATCATTGAGACTTACTGCATCCCGAGCATTGGATACCTTGCAAGCAATTCTACAGCAATTCAAAGATGAATTGTGATCTTGGGCAAAACAATAAAGTAGCTATCGAAGCACAAATTGAATTGGAAATCTTGCGTATTCGCTGAATAAAAGAACGAAGTACTCCCCATTTCCTTGATGCGAACCTCTTTTGCAATCCGTTTGAGCTACCCACGCAAGAGGGAGCGGTGCAATGATAATTTACAATCGCATTCAATTTATTCCCTCATTCTGCGGGCAGCTCGAATCAGAAATTGTAACCCCCAAAAAACGAAGTTTCAAAATTACTGACACTAGAATTTCAGTTTTTACCATGGAAGAATTGATTGAAAAGTATTCATCGGAGTACTACTCCATTTTTGGCAAGGGCGAATATGAAGAAGATATCAATCGCCAGAGCGTTCGGCTCTTTGTGGAAAGATTTTCCTTGAGCAATTCCGAATATCAAAGCCGAGTAAAAGCCCAGCTTGGTCTGATGTTCAAGAATCGCAGTACGACAGTTCCTGAATTGTCTTTTCAGAATTCATTCGAGGAAATGCCTGGGGTCGGAGGCATACTGATGGAAAAGATAGAATACGAAGCATTGCAGTTGATTGCGAAAAGAAATGGGGACGAAAGTATCTTTGTCATCGAAAATGATTTTGACCGATCAAAAAGCTTGCCAAATATTAGGTTAAAAATACCCTACCGTACTTCGTGGGAAGAACTCCAAACAGGAGGCACTATCTCTTCATCATTGTTTAAAATGCCTGCCAATGAGTATTTTGTTTTTGGGAATTCAGGCACTTGGGGGAAATACGTTGCAAGTGACTATCACTTTCCCATTTACCTGTGGGGATTCACACCTGATCAAGCCGTAATTTTCAGAAGCTACTTTGCCCCTGATATGGAGGAACAAATGGAGCTCAGACAGTCCGCTTCGGAAGTTTTTCGAGCTTCCAAATGATTTATCCCGCGCTAAAGAATGCGAAATGGTGAGCCGCGGAAATCTGTTCCGAAGCCGATAACACCTGGACCTTTGAGTTGCACGGCAAGGACCTGCGGGGAATACGTGCTGGTGGCCGACTCCAGTGATTCGACCGCCCGGCGGGCGGCCCCGGGAAGGACCACCGGACGGGCGCGGCAGTGGCTGCGCAAGGGGAGAAATGTGGTGTTGGGGGCCTTGGCGACTTCATTGGCGGCGGTCTCCCCTCGTCGGGAAGGACGCACTGCCATCCCGCCGGCTTTCTTGGAAATGTTGGTGCCGGCTCTCTTGGCGGTGGGGGATGTCGTAGAGGATTGGGTGAGTCCTGGGCCGCCCGCCCCGGCAAGCAATGAGCGAAATGCGGCGGAGGCTGCAGGGCCGGATCTGAAGTTCTTCGTGAAGGACCATTTGGGCAATGTGCGGGTGGCTTACCGGCCGGTATATCGGGTGGATTCCGTTTCGGGATTGTGCGAATTGAGCTATGTGGTGGGGAGCGTTATGGATTTTTATCCTTACGGGAAGGCGTTGCGCTCGTTTTATTTGGCCGATCCGGAGCGGGTGCAGACGACCGAGCACGAGCGGGATGGGGAGAGTGGCTCGGATTTGATGCGAGAAGACGCAGCATCAAATGGAAAGGGCGCGGTTTTACAGCGCGGAGTACGGAAGGTTTTTGTCGGTGGATCCGATGGAGAACATTTTCTTCGGATGGAGCCCATACAGCTATGTCCTTGGAAATCCAGTTTCCCTGACCGATCCGGATGGTCGCATGCCCGGTGGGCCGGTCAAGGCGCAGTTGGCAGAGGATGGGGTTCCGATTACCTATACCGACGGTATGACCATTACTGCGGGAACAGCCTCGCCGTCCTGGGCAAAACAAGCTGCTGAAGCGTATGTCAGTGGGGTGACCCAGGGGCCATTTTATCCTGGCGGGAATCACAGTGGGATCGGGACGATTCAAATAACCGCGGAAGGAGCAGAGTTGGCACTGGACATTTTGGGAAGTTCAGAGATTCCGATTATAAGCCAGCTAGCCGATTTCGGTGCTGCTGCTTTTGCGATATATCAAGGTGATCTTTACGGTGCAGGGTTAAGCGTTGGTGCTGCAATTCCGATAGCAGGTGGATTTTTTGCAATGGCAAAGTTCTCGCGCCGGACAAAAAAAATTGCAGAATGGACATCGAAAAATTCTACGTATATTGATGATATTCCGGCTCTTGACCACACGGGGAAATTACATGGTAAACTCCCAAAAAGATCAGAATGGGCCAACTACTCGAAAGAAGATCTGGAAATTCTTTTGGGTGATCTCAAAAAGAGTGTCGTCAAACGTGATCAGGTCAATAAATCAATGGGGGTCGACTATGGACATTCTCGTCGTCTTGCAGACGAGCATGAACTTATACAAGACATAGAAAAACATTTGGGGAAACGATGAGCAATCTCTCTTTCGATCAACTCATAGATTTATGGAATCACGATCCGATAGCATTCAAAGAAACCGGAAAATCGTACGATTTACTTCAGTACTTTTTTTCTGGGGCATCGGCCGAGTGTTTGATTCCATTTCTAAGGTCTCAAGAAAAAGCCGTCCGCGAAACAGCAGCCTGGATCGCCTCCGAACTCGCATACGATGCGTGCGGTTTGCATGAATACTTGGTCAACCTAATCAACGACGAAAGTTCCTCGGTCCGTTACTTTGTTTTGGAACATATCGCCTTGTGTTCCCAAAAGAATCATTGCGAATCCATTGTTCATCTGATCTTGGCCTTAGAAGACACCGAGATAATCGTACGCTTGCAGGCGATGCAACTACTGCCCCAAATCAGCCTGAAACAGATAGAAGGTGCCAATATCGAATTGCGAAATCGCAGCAGTGCCAATGTCGATACCCATAGAACGGGTTTGTACCTGATGGAGCATATTGATGATATTGGGCGTCACACGATTCGGGAATACCTCAATGATTCCAAAGATGGGTTAAGGCGGCGTTATGGTGCTATCCTTGCCAGGAAAGCATTTGCACGGTATCCAGATATTCTTCAAGAAGCTTTGGCATCCACTGATTCTGAGATTGCATCGTTCGCCCAAAGTGAAAAGGAGTTACTGGCCATCGATTGATGGATATTTTGGCCCAGACATGATACTTCTACGCAGAAAATAGCGTCTTCAGCAGGGCACGAGAGATAATTACAGCTACTACCTGCGTGATGCTTCGGGGGCGACTCCGGCGACCTGGTCACAGGCAGGCAGTGTCTGGCCGTTTGAATTGCATGGGAATGACCTGCTTGGGGAGTACGTCATGCAGCCGGATAGCGCGGATTCGAGGGCGCAATGTGAATCCTGGGTGTACTCCCGGGCGGGCATGTTCCTGGTAGCACAAGGCGCGCAACCTTGGCATAGGCATGGTTGCGGGTTGGCTGTCGGGCGTTAGGGTCAATGCGGTAGGACAACAAACCGAGCGGCAGGTGGTGCCGCTGCTGTTGTCAGCAAAACAAGCTGCTGAAGCATATGTTAGTGGGGTGACCCTGGGGCCATTTTATCCTGGCGGGAATCACAGTGGGATCGGGACGATTCAAATGACCGCGGAAGGAGCAGAGTTGGCACTGGATATCTTGGGATCAAGTGAAATCCCAATCCTGGCTACGTTCGCCGATCTTGGGGCGGCGGCTCTTGCCTTGGGCCGAGGCGATGAAGTTGGAGCAGGATTGAGTTTGCTGGCCGCAATTCCGCTTGTGGGAGCTGCTTTTAATGGGGCGAAGTGGGCGAAACGGTTCGGTCGACTCGTTTCTAAAGGTGGACAACTCGTTGAGTATGCTGGAGAGGCAGTTCCAGTATTTCGTGGAGGACCGTCATTCAAACTGAAGCCTAACGAATATAAAATCAACAAGAAAACGGGGATGGTAAAACCAACTCATGGTGTTTCATTGGATGTAGATCCCAATACGGTTGAAAAATTTGGAGGAGCTTACAAAATTGAACCCATCCCGGATGGGTTAGAAATTATTCAAAGAGGCCAAAGATCTGAACACTTTGAAATTGTTCCTTCAAAAGAGATATCTGTTCAATCATTCCAAAAATTACTTGACCAGATAACTGTTTCAAAAGTAGATTGACGAAATTTCAGAGGATTATGTATTCAATTTATCTACGTGATTGCTCGCCGGAGTCTCAATTTGACGCAAAGTCACGAGGGTATAGAGGAGACGTGTTTGTAAAGATCGGTAATGCAACCTATCAAATCAGTGTTTATGATACCAAAAGATTACTTCAAGATTTTGCTGCCGAGGTTGAATACTACGGCTTCTTCACTCCAGAGCCCAATTTGGTTTTAGTTGAAGAAGTCTCTAACGATTGTATCAAATCATCAATCAAGTGGCTTATCGACCAAAAATACTTTGAAGATTTAAAGCCCGTTCCAAATGAGATTGTCGCCGGGGCAAAGCTTTGCGAGATTTGATGGTTGTTGCAAGACATGAAGAGAGGAAAAAACAACCGCAAAATGTAGCCAGTGCTGCTTACTATTCAGCACCAGTTGAACGAGGAGCGGCAATATTCCGTGGAACAATAAAAAATCACTTATTTATCGATGGAAATCACCGTACGGCAATCGCGGCCTACCGATCATTTGCAAAAAAGACAGGTATGAAGGTCAATCTGACTGACAACCCAATGATGGATGTTGCAAAGCAAGTATCGCGAGGCCTGCTGAGCGAAGTGTCTGCTATCGGAACAGCATTATCAAAATAGCAAGATGAAAACCATTAAGAAAATTCTGGATAGTATAGGGACAATCTCTCACAATGATCTTTTTCAATGTTTCGAAACCATTGGAAGTTCGGGAGATGTTGCCATATTCAAGATCGATGGAGGGCGACCTTCTCAGCGGTATACAATAGTAATCTCATCACCGAATATGTCTTTTGAGGCAATAAGGTACGACTCATCAACCATGGAGGATTCCTTGAGAAAAGCTTTGAAAGAATACATTTTAGTGAAGGAAGTATAATGTAATTTTGGGCCTCAAATCTACCCGATGGAGACGAAGTTCATATTCCAAGAGCGAATGGAATAGGACCGCCAGTAAATACCACTTACCAATCATATTTGTTTATCATAACAAAAAAGAAACTTCAGCGTAACCCAGAGAAATATGATGAAGCCACGGAACCATTTGATTAACCTATTATTGGTCGCCCTTTTGCCGTTTTCCGCGGAAAGCTGTTCGATGTTTTCTTTGGACCTGTCGGGAGAGTATGTCGTTCCTGAGAATTCATATTCGTTGGACTCACTCACCATTTCTTCAAACGGTACATATAAAAGAGCCTTGTATCGCAAAAGTGATGGCGCTTTGATGTTCATGCACCAAGGTGATTGGGAAAAATATGGAGATCGAATTATTCTGCGTCAGTTTTATCTCGATCAAGGAGAGTATTATTCCCAACCGCCTAAAATGTTTTCCCAATCTCTTATGGTAGCTGTTCTACCTTATGAGGTTATAGATAACAAAACAAGAATATATGTAAATCGAGATCTCGGATTGTATTTCGAAAGAAAAGAGTGACAGTAGTGCAATGCCGGTGGGATGGTGTGAATTATGGTATGAAGTGGAGAGTTTGATGGAAGAATCTGCGACGAACAGGCAGTAGTTCTTGTCCGTATGGGAAGATGCTAGGGAGTTATTTTTCGGGTGATGTAGAAAGGGTGCAGACAACCGAGCACGAGCGGGATCCGGAGAGTGGCTCGGATTTGATGCGAGAAGACGCAGCATCAAATGGAAAGGGCGCGGTTTTACAGCGCGGAGTACGGAAGGTTTTTGTCGGTGGATCCGTTGGCGGGGAAGTTATCAGCTTAGTCTGGGTATCACTATGTGTTGGGCAATCCGGTATCGGTTATTGACCCGGATGGTCGCTGGCCCTGGACGCCAAAATGGAAAAAGAATGCCCGAAGGCTAGCGGAGAGGACCGGTGGAGAACTGATCGAGCGCCAAAACGGATCCCTAGACGTAGATTTTTACCGTCGTTCTCACCGTACTATGTATAGCGTTAATTTCCGAAAAGGGAATTCCCACGATAACCTTTTCGACAACTTCGGGGATCCTGGATATCATTTCTCCGATCACCTTTCCTGGCCAGACAAGATGGGATATTGGCTGGAATCCCTTTCGGGAACGCCGAGCAATGAATTTGGTCCCTCCAAAGGTGGGGTTGCTGAAACCGTAGGTCAGGAGATTGGTGCCGTTACCTATCAACTGTATCCAGGGACAATCATCGCGGAAATGTTGACGGGGAGAGCGGGACCGACCCCGCAGACCATGGCGGGGAAGGGAGTGATGTATGCGGCAATGTTTGTTACGCCAGGAGGAGGGGCCAGACTACCAATGGGATACTTAAATTCGCTTCGAAGAGCGGTTTCCGTTCAAAAACAAGCCAGACACCTATTGGGATCAGCCCCGGCAGGCAAAGGATATTTGAATAATATTGGTGAGGCTCAAGCCGTATTAGATGCAGTTCACAATGGAAATGCCACTTTTCTTGGCACTTCCCGTGCCGGCCACCAAGTGTTCAGGTTTTCTGGAGTTACCGGCACGAATGTTAATTTGCGCCATGGGATTTCAGCCCAGTCAACAAATGTATTCATGGTTAAAGGGACGAGAAGTCCAAGCATCGTCCCAACCAACCCTAACTGGACACCATAAGTGATGGATTACAACGAAACTTTAATCGACATACAATATGCACTTATCAATGCGATTCTTATTGATCTACCTGCAGAAATCCTTGATGTAAGCTATTCGCTGGGAGAAGCTCAAGTCCTGGTTCAATTTGTGATCTTGGATTCGTATGAAATCCCGCAGGAGATCGTAGACAAGCTTAGAAATAGCTTGCCATTATATAAGGTTGATGTCGATAAGATTCGATTAACGGTGGCTGATTTCAACAAGGATATTGGCCTTTGGAAACCGACTTCATACGATTGGTTGGATTTCTTATTGCTTTCAAAATCACAATCGATATGAGAGAGATTACATACGAAGCAAAATCGCAAGCCTGTAATCTATGCGATGCTCTTCACCGAAATATCGATGATTCGTTCCATAGTATATCCTTTGAGATCAGGAAAAATGGAATGATACAGGTAAAGGTCATTCTCACTATTTATAGCGTGAACTACAAAGAGATCATTGAGGATATTTCGACTGAGTTCTCGGCATTGCAGGAAAGTAATTGTGTACTTCCGTTTATTGTGGTACTAGCTTCCGCTGACCAGAATCCATTACCCCATGTAGTCTTTCGGAAGAGAGAAACAATGCCTCGAGAAGAATAATACCGAGAAAAATGACTTAAAAATATGTAGAAAAAAGGGGGCCTCAAGTCCAAACGATCTTCACAGAAACTGGCCCATTTTCAGATGCCCACAAGGTGACTCGCCGTTCCAGCACTTCTGGCAATGGGTGATGTGGTGGAAGCTTCTTAGAAGCTATTTTGAGGGTGCCCCGGAGCGGGTGCAGACGACCGAGCACGAGCGGGATGGGGAGAGTGGCTGGGATTTGATGCGAGAAGACGCGGCATCAAATGGAAAGGGCGCGGTTTTACAGCGCGGAGTACGGAAGGTTTTTGTCGGTGGATCCGCTGGCGGGGAAGTTTCCGGGGTGGAGTTCGTATAATTATGTGCTGGGGAATCCGGTGATTTTGATAGATAGAGATGGCAATGAGCCTACCACCATTTTTGACGGCATTTTACCGGAAAAATCAAAGAAGGCCGATCCTGAACTTTCAGTAGTTGAGGAAGAAGAAATGATCGGGATTAAGCCACAATTCTTTTGGAAATCAGAGGAGTTTTCAATTGTAACAAGAGAAGCTATTCCAGCTATTCCAGCTCGTTCAAAATCGTCAATTGTGACGCTTCCGCCGATCGGAGCATCTATATGTCGTAATACCAATTGTTCAAACCACTATTTTGCTAGCGAGATCCCAATAGATTCCCCGTTATTGGTTAAAAGCGCATCTGATATGATCACGGTTCGCATCAATTCAATAAGTAGCATGGACGCTGCAAACTCTCAGCTTTCAGCTACCCCCTATTCAGTATCGGTTTTGCTGGATCCCCGGTTTGCCACCAGGGAAAATGAATTAAGCAGAGCTTTACAAAATCGATTTGGAGTGAGGGTAAATATTCAAACGACACCATTGGGAGGGGTACTTTTAACGCAATCAACCGTATCTTACCGCAGAATTGATACAATACCTGGAATATCTGGAGAGCCGGAAAAGCGTGAAACGGTAAAGATTAGTTGGAAGATTGAAATTGATGGAGAAGCTGAACTCATAAAACCAAGTCAAAAACCCTAATATGAACAGAGATAATATAATTACTACAATGCTAATGGTTGCCTTTATGGTTTCTCTTTGGGGGTGCCAAATGGAAAAACAAATTAGACGGCCGTCCCAAGAAGAGTTATTCGAGAAAATGAGAAGGAATTTTCTTCCAGAAGCTCAAACTTTCCAGGTCTATCCTGGGACTGACACCAATCTTACCGGCCTTCAGGGAACAGAAATTGCAATTTCGAAAGAGACCTTTGCAACACTTTCTGAGAGAGAACCAATTACAATTGAGCTTGAAGAGTATTTCGATATCGGAACAATGCTGATGGCAAACCTCTCTACTACGAGCAAGGGTACTCCTCTAGAAACAGGTGGAATGGTTGGAATTGCGATATCTCAAAACAACATGGAATTGAAAGAACCATTTGAAATCAAAATTAGCATCCCAATATTAATCGAGAATTCCGACATGAATTATTACTATGGATTGACCGACTCCATTGATATCCAATGGCAGATGGCTTCAAACCCCGATAGCGGTAGTGAGGAAAGTTTGGATTTGAGTGAAGTGCCTATCGATTCTACAGGAGGTGATCTTCTCAACTATATTCAGATGGGAGAGTACCGTTGGTTTAATAAGGATTTACCCTTAGAATTTTCAAAAATTGGTTCCTTTTCCGCTTTAGTAGACAATTCAAATTCCGACGCTATTTTGTATATCGTATTGGAGGATTATAACACGATCTTTCCGGCAGTAATTGCCCGAAATAAAAAAGTAGAATTCTCCAACGTTCCGGTAGGTGAAAAAGCGGTTATCGTAGGTCTTTGGTTCGACGAAGAAGAGCAAATCTCTTACTTATTGGAAGACATTACCATAAATGAATCTGAGATCGAGCTATCCGAATTCATTGCTTCTGATAAGCAGGAAATTCAAGAAATACTAAAGCAAAAATTCAATCGATCAATAGCAATTCGAAAATAGCTTGGATGTTTCGGGGGAATGTTCAGGATATCATTTCTCCGATCACCTTTCCTGGCCAGACAAGATGGGATATTGGCTGGAATCCCTTTCGGGAACGCCGAGCAATGAGTTTGGTCCCTCTGAAGGTGGGGTTGCTGAAACCGTAGGTCAGGAGATTGGTGCCGTTACCTATCAACTGTATCCAGGGACAATCATCGCAGAAATGTTGACGGGGAGAGCGGGACCGACCCCGCAGACCATGGCGGGTAATGGAGTGATGTATGCGGCATTTTTTGTTACGCCTGGTGGAATCTTTCGCGGAGCAGGGGCCGGGAGGCATTTATTGACGGCAAGTAGAAAGCAGTTACAGAAGAAGTTTGCGAACCATGCCGCTGACTTCGGAATAATGGGAAACTGGAATCCGTCTCAGGCTTCAAGATTCTTTGCCGCAATGCAGGACCACATGAATTCTCAGAGTGTCAGAAGAATTGTCGGGACTTATAAAAACCAACCTGCAATTCACTATGTAAATCCTAATACAGGCTTGAATGTCATGACCAGAACGAGTGGCGAATTCCGGAGTGGATGGAAACTTGGACCGCAGCAGTTAAATGGCGTTCTTACTTCTGGTACATTATGGTGAAAACCACCTTTCACAACATGGAAAAGTATCTCAAAATAATTACTGCATATACGATCAGGGAAATCAGTATATACGAGTTTCAAAAGAATTACTTCCTAATGGTGAAAACGGAAGAAAAAATGTTTCCCCCTCAAGTATTCAAGGTTATCGGTACGTTGTTTAGTGACCTCGATTCCTACTGTGAGGATCCAGAACTTTGGGAAGAGGGCGACCTCAATGCTCAAGAAATATTAAAAAATGCAAAGACAGCACTTCACAAATTGAAAAGACTAACTGAAGATGAACAAAGAACCAAAGATTGATTCCCGGTTTTCAAATATTGTGTGGGATAGCGAGGCAAAGGATGCTGAGATGGGGATTTGGGCCGCTCATGTCTCGTCAGTAAGGTGATTTACACCTGTTCCAGTCCTTCGGGAAATCCCCCGCAAGATCGCACAAGGAATCAACCTCGCGGTAGTCGCCATTGGGCCACTACTCGATTTGGGGATTGCACTTTACATCCGGCACCGCCTCGCCTGCCTGGGCGCAGCAATCCTCGGAAGAGTTCGCCAGCGGACGTACCCTAGGATCGGTCTATGCGGGAAGGAACAACTCCGGAATTGGTACGATTCAGTTGACCGCCGAAGGAGCGGAAATATTCCTGGATATCTTGGGATCAAGTGAAATCCCAATCCTAGCTACACTCGCCGATCTTGGGGCGGCGGCCCTTGCCTTGGGCCGAGGCGATGAAGTTGGGGCAGGATTGAGTTTGCTGGCCGCAATTCCGCTTGTGGGAGCTGCTTTAATGGGGCGAAGTGGGCGAACAGATTTAGAAAATTAAACGATGGCAAACTGAAGGATTTTGTACCTATTGAAATCAATACGCAATTTGATGATATTGTTGAGCGTTATGCCGATCAAATTCGAGTTGCGGAAGAGATGGCAGAAAAAGGAGCATGGCCGCATGCTCCTATCTTGGCCCCAGATGTTGCTGGAAAAAATAATCATTGATGGTCACCATCGATTCGAAGCTGCTAAGAAAGTAGGGTTCAACGGCGACATACCATTTCACAACGTACCCATTGAACAATCTGGGTACACAATCGAGCAATTGAGGAGTTTCATCAAATGATAACCGAACGAGAAATAGTCGATGCCATAACGAAGTATGAGTCTCATGTAAAAATGGGCAACAACATGCTGATGGATTACTACGGACTGGATCTGTCTCCTTTCCTTGCAAAGAACAAAGGAATAATCCCTAAGCAAGGTACAATCTTGCACAAGCAAAGAACTCTCCGCTTTTCATTTCATGGAATTGGAGCGTATTTTGACTTTGATGGTGTCATCGTGGATTTCGATTGCGTTTTTGGAAGCTTTCAATACAAAGGCTTTCAGCTTTCAAAGCTCCTGCTGTTCATTAACACGAGTGCTCCTCCCGACAAAGGAAAACTTGATCAGGCAGATTTATTGCCTCTGATCCAAAAACTTTTGATCTCCGGAACGCTGGTTGCAAAACCGGTCGATTCCATCAACACCTATGAGTATTCGTTGAATTCAGAATGAGCACGCATACTTTTTCCCCATTTCCTTGATGCAAACCTCTTTTGCAATCCGTTTGAGCTACCCACGCAAAGAGGGAGCGGTGCAATACTGATTAACAATTTAATTTATTGCCCCATTCTGAGCGTAGCACAAATCAAACTTTACAATGCCAAAAAAATGAGACACCAAAATTACTGGCACTGAAACTTCAGCTTTTATCAAACCTCACCTTGCGGAGTATAGTAAGCCATGGCTTCTTCCGGCGATAAAAACATGAGGTTCAAAAAGTATTCCCGCCTACGATTAACGGTTGCTTTAGGAGGGATGATCCCAGCGTTCGTAGCTTTCGGAACAGAGGCTTCGAAACGGGAATCCCACACCGCCTGCAGAGATTCCTTGATTCATACAATATCCGAATGCCTTACCGCCCGAATCACGGGATGGATTTGCTGGTTCGGTTGGGTGCGATCAAGGCGGTCGTGGGAGCGGTGATTGCTAGATACACCTATGGGAGAGGCTAAACCATTAATTTTTACTATAACTAATTTTATCTTAAAATTGCTTTAAGATTATAAAAAACACATTTTCCTACTCAATCACCATAACTTTTTCTCCAAACTGTATTTTCTTCTCCCCTTCCTGTCCCCCAGATTTGCCCTCAGACAGAGATCGAATCCACGTCAGTCAAACCACAAAACCCAAACAAGTTTCGATCAACAACCATCTACCATACCCCTTTATCGTAAATGTTATGATTCACAATTACCAAAATCAATCAATGTTCCTCTCCCGCATCGCGGTGACCGCCTTGCTCCTGCTGGGGGGCTTTTTTTCCGCTTCCGGCCAGGCCTATCTGCAGGTCAATGACAGCTTTCCCAACCTCAATACCAGCGCCGCGGCTTGGGGGGACATCGACAATGACGGCGACATGGACCTCGCCCTGATCGGCACCTTGGGCCAGAACACACCCTATTCGGGCATCTGGGTCAACAATGGCAACAACAGCTTTTCCGAATTGCCCAGCTCCAATTTCACCACACTCTTCACCCAGATGCGGGCCTACACGCCGAACAGCCTCGACTGGGGCGACTACAACAATGACGGACGCATCGACCTGGCCATGGTTGGCTACAATGGCTCCACCAACTACCTCCAAATCTGGCGCAACGACGGCAACAACATGTTTTTCCCCTCCTTTGACTTGTTTCCGGGTAAATACAGCGCTGTGAAATGGGGCGATGCGGACAACGACGGTGACCAGGACCTGGTCATGATCGGAGAATCTGACCTCAACGGGGGTTCACTCATCGCATTCAACAACCACAACGCTGGCGCTACAACCTTCACCTCCGGTACCGACACCTTTCCCCACTTCGCCCGCGGTGCGGTCGACTTTGGTGATTACGACAACGATGGCGACCTGGACCTGATTATGGCCGGCTACCTGGACGGCATCGGTTCCCAGCCCACCACCCAACTCTGGGACAACGATGGCACCGGTGACTTCACCCAATCCAACTTCAACCTCACCGGATTGGGCTGGGGCGACCTGGAGTGGAACGACACCGACTGCGATGGCGACCTGGACCTCATGATGACCGGTTTCAGTCCGTCCACCGATATTCCCTACTCCGGCCTGCTGCTGAATTCCGGCACCCCCGTCAATCGCTTCGACACCGCCTCCGTGGGCATGATTGATGCCGGCTACTCCAGCGTATCCATGGGCGACTACGACCACGATGGCTATCCCGACCTGGTCATTCAGGGCGATACCACCGGCCAGCAACAACCCGCCAGCGAAGTCAGAAGATTCAATCCCAGCCTGAAAGTTTTCTTCCTGGACAACAGCGTCATGATCCAACCCCTGTCCCAGGGCGACCTCTACTGGATCGACTACGACCGCGACGGCGACCTGGACATCTTTTCCGGTGGCCTCAACAACAGCACCGCCACCAACCTCTACGAAAACACCGACACCGCCATCGTCAACCAGCCCCCGGCCGCGCCCACCGGATTGGCCGGAACCACAATTAGCACCGACGCCCTCGAATGGACCTGGACCGCCGCCACCGACGATGTCACGCCAGCCGCCGGCCTCTCCTACCGCATGATCATTGAGCGCCAGTCCGACTTCTTCCTCCTCACCCCTCCCCTTTCTGATATCGGCACTGAGCGGCAAACCGTCTCCGAATGGGGAACTATCAAAGGGACCAGTTGGGTCCAGCGCGACGTCGACCTCGGGGAGACCTATTGCGCCGCGGTTATTGCCGTTGATGGGGGCCTGGCCGCCAGTGAATGGTCGGCTTCGGCCTGTGCCTCGGTCGTGGTGGGCATGGACGATGCACAAAATCCCTACACCATCAATGCCTGGCCCACGCCAGCCACCACCGTGCTGAACGTATCCCTCAAGGGGCTTCAGGGAAAAGGCCAACTCAAGGTCACCAGCCTCGACGGCCGCACCTTGCGCACCGAGCAATTCACCCAACTGGACCACTATTCCGTGGATGTCTCTGGCCTGGCCCAAGGCATCTATCTCCTTACCGTTCAGGTCGATGCACAATCCGCCCCGCTTACCCTGCGCTTCGTCAAAAACTAGCACATTTGAACCCCATAAACCCGGGCGGTAGGAAAATTGGCCCGACGTAAACTCCCGACCACCGGCGGATCGTCATCCGTCGGTGGTCTTTTGCCTTGACTACCCGCAGCTTTGTGCCGAAAAAATCTTCCCGCACGGTACACCACCGTACGCTTCCGTACCGCAAGCCCGTACCGTTCAGCGTCCACCCATATCGTCTACGCGTGCCGCTTCCGCAACACCGCCTCCACCTCCGCCAAACTCAACTTCCGGTAGTGCAGCAGCACCAGCAAATGGTACAGCAAGTCCGCCGATTCTTCCGTGAGCCGATCCCGGTTATCCGCAATTGCATCGATGACCGTCTCAACCGCCTCTTCTCCCACTTTCTGGGCGATTTTGTTGATGCCTTTGGCGAATAAGCGCGCCGTATACGACTCCTCCGGCGAAGCCTGACTCCGCTCCTGCACCACCTGTTCCAAGCGGTAAAGAAAATGATCCGGCGGCGCGACATCCTCGGCAAAGCAAGTCGAATGGCCCGTGTGGCAAACCGGACCGACCGGATCAGCCAGAATCAGCAAAGTATCGCCATCGCAGTCGCCCATGATTTTCTGCACGTAAAGAAAATTGCCCGAGGTCTCCCCCTTCGTCCAAAGCCGGCCCTTGCTCCGGCTAAAAAACGTGACCTTGCCTTCCGCTTCGGTTTTCGCCAAAGACTCCGCATTCATGTAGCCGAGCATCAACACCTGCCGGGTCTGGGCATCCTGGATAATTGCGGGCAACAGCCCACCGCCTTTTTCAAAATTCAATTCCATCGAACCGGGATATTTTGCGATTGAAGATACGATTTGAGTTCCGGAATCGGGACCTCACCGAAATGAAAAATGCTTGCCGCCAAAGCCGCATCCGCTTTGCCCTCCCGAAATACCTCCGCGAAGTGAGCCCCACTGCCCGCTCCCCCGGAAGCAATCACCGGAATGCTCACCGCTTCGCTCAATTGCCGGGTAAATTCCACCGCAAAGCCCTGCTTCGTTCCGTCGTGGGCCATCGACGTCAAAAGTATTTCCCCCGCTCCCCGCTCCGCCACTTCCTGCGCCCAGCCAATGGCCTCTCTACCCGTGGGCGTGCGTCCCCCGGAGACGTACACTTCCCAGCCCTCCGCATTCCGATTCGCGTCGATTGCCACCACCACGCACTGACTACCAAAGTGCCGCGCCAATTCGGAAATCAATTCCGGACGCCGCACCGCCGCCGAATTGACCGAAATCTTGTCCGCTCCCGCCCGCAGCAGCGCGCCCACATCTTCGAGTCGGCGGATGCCGCCCCCTACCGTAAACGGAATATCGATCTCCTCCGAGATGCGCTCCACCAGATGGATCAACGTACTGCGGTCCTCCACCGTCGCGGTAATGTCCAGGAAAACCAGTTCGTCCGCCCCCTGCTCCGCGTACCCACGGGCCAGTTCCACCGGATCACCCGCATCGCGGATGTCAACAAAATTGACCCCCTTGACCGTGCGCCCGTCGCGGATATCCAAGCAGGGAATGATGCGTTTTTTCAGCATATCAGTCATTTTTCAGATCCAATACCTCCAAGCCAGATTCGTAAATCGCCCGGCCCACAATCGCCCCGTCGAGGCCCGCTGCCGCCAATTCCTGCAGATCATCCGCCCCCCGAATGCCCCCACTCGCGACCAGTTTCAGCTCCGGATTCTCCCGCAGCAGTTGCCGATACAAGTCGAGGGCCGGACCCGCCAGCATCCCGTCCCGCGCAATGTCGGTACACACTACGTAGCGCACCCCCGCCGCCCCCATGCGGTGGACAAATTCGCTCACCTCCCATTCCGTTGCCTCTTGCCAGCCGGCAACCGCGATCTTCCCCGCCCGCGCATCCGCCCCGAGAATCAACTGCTCGGGACCGAATTCTTCCAGCCAGGCCAAAAATCTTTCCGGCTCCCGCGCCGCCAAACTCCCCACCGTCACCTGCGCTGCCCCCGCTTCCAGGGCCGCTTCCAAATCCGCTTTTGAAGCAATTCCTCCCCCAAAGTCGATCACCAGATCCGTTTCTTGCACCAGACGGCGCAACACCGGTAAGTTGACGATGCGGCGCGCTTTCGCCCCATCCAAATCGACCACGTGCAAGTAGCGCAAGCCGGCCGCTGCAAACTGCCGCGCCGCCACCAGCGGATCTTCAAAATATTGCGTTTTCTGCGCGTAATCGCCCTGGCGCAGCCGTACCACCTTGCCCTCGGACAGGTCAATCGCAGGAATGATCCTCATAATTCAAGAAAATTTTGGATGATGCGCGCGCCGACCTTCCCCGATTTCTCCGGGTGGAACTGCACTGCGTAAAAATTGTCCCGGCAAAGCGCCGCACTGAACGGCAGCAAGTAATCGGTCACCGCCGCCGTCGCCGGTGCGGTTTCCGCATAGTAGCTGTGGACAAAATAGACATCGGCTTGCTCGGGCAAATCAGCGAAGAGCGGTCCTTCCGCACTTCGCAACGCATTCCAACCCATGTGGGGAATTTTGCCAGTGGCGGGAAAACGCCGCACTTCCACCGGAAATACCCCCAAGCCTTCCGTTTCCGCCTCTTCCGAGCGGAGGCAGAGCATCTGCAAGCCCAAACACACCCCGAGCACCGGCTGCCGAAGCTCGGGGATCACCCGATCCAATCCCGTCCCGCGCAGCGCGTGCATCGCCGTAGCCGCTTCGCCCACTCCCGGAAATATTACCTTGTCCGCCGCCCGCAGGATGGCTTCATCGGCCGTGAGCACCGGTTCCGCCCCCAGGCGGCGCAGCGCATTTTTCACCGAACGGATGTTGCCCGCGCCGTAATCGATGATCGCAATCATGCGAGGGTTCCTTTCGTGCTCGGGATACTGTTGTCACCCGATGCCGCCACCGCCATGCGGATCGTCCGGGCAAATCCCTTGAAAATCGACTCGATCTTGTGGTGCTCATTGTCGCCGCTCACCTGGATATTGAGGTTGCAGGCCGCACTGTCGGCAAATGACTTGAAGAAATGGTGAAACATCTCCGTAGGCATGTCACCGACCTTTTCCCGGCGAAATTCCGCTTGCCACTGCAACCAGGGCCGCCCGCCAAAATCAATCGCCACCTGGGCCAGTGCATCATCCATGGGCAAGAGAAATCCGTAGCGATGGATGCCCTTTTTCGCGCCCAGCGCTTGCCGAAAAGCCGTCCCCAAGGCCAGCGCTGTGTCCTCAATCGTGTGGTGCTCATCCACCTCAAGATCGCCTTTGACCTGGATGTCGAGGTCCACTCCCCCGTGCCGCGCGACCTGATCCAGCATGTGGTCAAAAAAGCCCAGCCCGGTGGAAATATTCGCCCGGCCCGTCCCATCGAGGTCCAGCACAATCCGGATCTCCGTCTCACGGGTTACCCGATTCACCACCGCCCGCCGCGGTTGCCCTTTCAAAAACGCGTAGATTTCCGCCCAGTTTTCTGTATTCAGCGCCGCATCTTCCGCCCCCTGGCCAATGAAAATCGCCCCGCAACCCAGATTTTTCGCCAACTGCACGTCGGAAAGGCGGTCGCCGAGGACATACGATTGCGCCAAATCCCACCCCCCTTTCAAATAATGGGTCATCATTGCTGTCCCTGGCTTGCGCGTAGGCTGGTTTTCGTGGGGGAAACTGCGGTCAATCAACTCCTCGGCGAAGCGAATCCCTTCCCCTTCCAGCGTTTGCACAATGAAATTGTGCACCGGCCAAAACGTATCTTCCGGAAACGAATCCGTCCCCAAGCCATCCTGATTCGTCACCATCACCAGGGTGTAATCGAGTTCCCGGGCGATCCGGCCCAGATACGTGAAGACCCCGGGCAGGAATTCCAATTTGGCGAAGCTGTCGATCTGCTCGTCGGCCGGCTCCCGAATCAGGGTGCCGTCCCGGTCAATGAAGAGTACTTTTTTCATGGGGTAGTAGATTGAATTTGTTCGACCAGACGGTGCAATTGCCGGAGCAGCCGGGCGTTTTCTTCCGGCGTCCCGACCGTGATGCGGAGGCAATCGGCGACCTGGCGGGTGCGGTTGCGGATGATCGTCCCCTCCGCCAGCAAAGCCTCAAAAATAGTCAAGGGAGTCCGGAACTTGACCAAAAGAAAATTGGCGGCACTGGGGTAAATGTGGGTGACAATCGACAGTGCGTTCAGCGCCGAGCGCAATTTTTCCCGCTCCTGTAGCAGTTCTGTCCGCCGCTTTTCCATTTCCCCAACCCGCCCCAATGCAGCCAGACCGTAGGCCTGCGTGTGCCGATTGAGGTTGTAAGGCGCCTTGATTTTGGTGAGGGCCGCGATGATTTCCGGAGAGGCGTAGGCCGTCCCCAGCCGCAACCCGGCCAGGCCCCACGCTTTGCTGAAGGTCTGCATGACCACCAGGTTCGGAAACTCCTCCAATCTCGGCAACCAACTGGCCTCCGGCGCAAAGTCAATGTACGCTTCGTCCAGGATCACCAAACCAGGAAATCCCCCCAACAGAGCCGCGACCCGCGCGGGATCCGTCAGATTTCCCGTGGGATTGTTGGGCGAACACAAAAACAACAGTTTGTTGCGTTCGTCCGCTCCTTGCGCGAGCAATTCCGCTACCTGCGGCTGAAAATCCGCGTCCAAGGGGACCCGGAGGACCTCCGCATCCTGAATTCCGGCCGCCACTTGGTACATCCCGTAGGTGGGCGGACAGATCACAATCCGATCCTTCCCGGGCCGGCAAAACGCCCGCAGCAACAAGTCAATCGCTTCATCGCTGCCGTTCCCGACAAAAATCTGTTCCGGTGCCACGCCCCGGTACGCTGCCAGCGCCGCTTTCAGCGCACGCTGGTGGGGATCCGGATAGCGATTGAAATCCGTTGGGTAAGGATTTTCATTTGCGTCGAGGTAGATATGGGCCTCACCGGTAAATTCATCCCGCGCCGAGCTGTAAGGCTGTAAACGCGCGATACTGGGGCGCAAAAGTTGTTCGAGGAGCCGCATCTTACAAGGTATTTTGCGAGTCGGCGGCCTCCATTTCCCGCGCCAATGCCTGCAAGCGCAAGGAAACCGCATCCGCGTGGGCGCGCAACTGCTCGGCCTCCGCCATCAGCACGACCGCTGGTCCGATTTCTTCGATGCCCCGGCGATCCAGGCGCTGGAAAGTGATTTTTTTCTGGAAGCTATCCAATGACACCCCGCTGTAGGCGCGCGCGGCCCCGTTGGTGGGCAGGGTGTGGTTGGTCCCCGAAGCGTAGTCGCCCACGCTCTCCGGGGTCCAGTTGCCTAGGAAAACCGATCCGGCATTGATGATGTAATCCGCCAGTTCCAAGGCGTTTTCCGTCGCGATGATCAGGTGCTCCGGCGCGTAGGTGTTGCTGAAAGCCACCGCTTCGTTGAGGTCGGCGACCAGGACAGCTTTGCTGGAAGCCAGCGCGGCCCGGGCGGTTTCCCGACGGGGAAGGTCCTGGACTTGCGCCTCGACCGCCGCTAGGGTCTCTTCGAGCACTTTTTGATCATCGGTCACAAAGATCACCTGGCTGTCCACTCCGTGTTCGGCCTGCGAAAGCAAATCGGAGGCGACGAAAGCGGGGCGGGCCTGCTTATCCGCGATGACCAGAAGTTCGCTGGGCCCGGCCGGCATGTCAATCGCCACTCCGGCTTCCTGGACGAGGATTTTCGCGGCGGTGACGTACTGATTGCCCGGTCCAAAAATCTTATAGACATTTGGCACGGTTTCGGTTCCGTAGGCCATCGCCGCCACGGCTTGCGCCCCTCCGAGCTTCAGCACCTTTTTGAGGCCGAGGAACTGCGCCGTGTAAAGAATCGCCGGGTGGACCTTGCCTGACTTTCCCGCCGGCGTGCTGATGATGATTTCCTGACAGCCCGCAAGTTGGGCGGGAATGGCCAGCATCAATAGGGAAGAAAACAACGGGGCTGTGCCCCCCGGGATGTACAGTCCTACCTTTTCGATGGGGCGGTTTTGCCGCCAACAGCTCACTCCTCGGGCCGTGTCGACCGGCGGCACTTCGTGGAATTGCTGGTTGTGAAAGGTGCGAATGTTATTGGCCGCCAGGGCAATCGCATCTTTCAATTCCTCGTCCACTTGGTCAATCGCGGCTTCGAACTCCGGCTCAGAAACGAAGAAGTCATCGAGGTGGATGCCATCAAAGCGGCGGGTGAGTTCACGGACGGCCGCATCGCCGCTGCGCTGGACAAAATCCAGCAATTCGCGCACCCCGGCCATGAGTTCCTGTTGTTCGAACACGGGCCGGGCGCAGATGTCCGCCCAGGCGGAACGTTCGGGATACTGGTAGGTTTTCATACGATCATTTTTTCAATGGGGACAACTAAAATTCCTTCGGCGCCCAGGTCGCGCAACTGGTCGATGACTTCCCAGAACTGGTCTTCCGGAACGACACTGTGCAAAGAACTCCATCCCGGGGTTGCCAGGGGGAGGATGGTCGGGCTTTTCATGCCCGGCAAGAGTTGGGTGATGCTTCCGATGGCACCGTTGGGGGCATTGAGGAGAATGTATTTATTGCGCCGGGCGTTGCGCACGGCATTGATGCGAAATTGCAATTGCTGGAGCAAGGCGGCGCTTTCGGTAGACAGGGCCGGATGGGTGACGAGGACCGCTTGGGAACGCATCACGACCTCGACCTCCCGGAGACCATTGGTAAGCAGGGTGCTGCCCGTACTGACGATGTCGCAAACCGCTTCCGCCAGCCCGATGGAGGGCGCAATTTCTACCGAACCACTGATCACCTCAATTCCCGCCGCGACGCCGTGCTCGTCCAGAAATCTGCGCAGGATATTGGGATAGGACGTCGCAATCCGCCGTCCGGCTAGGCTCTCGGGACCGGCGTAGGGATCTTCCCGGCGCACCGCAATCGACAGTCGGCACCGGGAAAAGCCCAGCTTTTCGGCGATCACGATGCCTTTCTGCTTTTCGTCCAGGACATTTTCCCCGACGATGCCCGCGTCCGCAACCCCATTGGCGACGTATTCCGGAATGTCATCATCGCGGAGGAAGAGGACTTCCAGCGGGAAATTGGCGGCCTCAGCTTTGAGGCGTCCACTCCCGTGAGAGAGGGAAATTCCGCATTCGCGGAGCAGCGCCAGCGATTTCTCCGCCAGCCTTCCCTTTTTTTGAATAGCAATGCTCAGTTTCTGTTCCATGGGTCCAGTTGCATAACAAAAAGGCCCGCCGGAAGGGCGGGCCTGAATGATTTTTTTCAAATATATTTTCGAAAACATCAAGCAACACCTGTATCCGGCCGGAAAGGCAGATGACAATGATGGTGATGATGATGCAATGTGTTCATTATTTGCTTTACTCGGTAAAGATACAATTTTTTCGAAAACTGCATCCGCAAGCGTCAGCTTTACCGGTGGTTTCTGCCATCAACGAATCACGTTGAGGCGTTTGACCACCTGCGAATCGCCGATCCGGAAGTTGACCAAATAGCTGCCTTCAGCGTAATTGCTCAAGTCCACCGGCACCTCTGTCTGCTGTACGTCATCGAGGAAGAATTCCTGTATGAGTTCGCCAAGGGCATTGAAAATACGCACCTCTACGTCTTCCAGACTCGGCAAATCGAGAGACAACTTCACTTCGCTCCCGGCCGGATTCGGGAACAAGCCGATCTGCTGGCCGAGCTTATCTTCGATCCCGATCGTCATCACATTGACCGACTGACAGGTGGAGTCGTTTCCGCAACTGTCATTGACGGTCAGGCAGACTTGGTAGAGGCCGTCGGCCGCATAGGTATGGGTCGGACTTTGCAAGTTCGAGGTATTGCCGTCGCCGAAGTCCCACGTGTAGGTCGCTCCCGACTGAGCAACCGAGCCGTCGGTGAAGACTACGACTAGCTGGCTGGCGACGCTGGTGAAACTCGCAACCGGCGCCGGACAATTGATCAGCACGGGCAGGCACGTCGTATCCGCGCCGCAGGGATCGGTAACCGTCAAGCACACCGTGTAGGTGCCGTTCGCCGCGTAAGTGTGGGTCGGATTCTGCAAACTCGAAGTATTGCCGTCCCCGAAGTCCCAGCTCCAAGCGGTGATGCCATTGCCCGCCGACTGGTCGGTAAAGGTCGCGGTGAGCTGGCTGGTAGTACTGCCGAAGAAAGCGGCGGGGGCCGGGCAAACCACAGTAAGGGGCTGGCATATCGTATCCACGCCGCAGAAATCGGTCACGACCAGGCAGACCGTATAGGCCCCGCCCGTAGCGTAGGTGTGGGTCGGGCTTTGCTGGGTCGAGGTGTTTCCGTCGCCGAAGTCCCAGGCATAGGTCGCCCCGGTCTGGGCCGTAGAGGCATCGGTGAAACTCGCCGTCAGCAGGTTGGTATTGCTGGTGTAGAAGGCAGTCGGGGCATTGCAATTGACCGTCAGAGTGGTACAACTGCTATCGGTGCCACAGGCCCCCGTCACCGTAAGACAAACAGTATAAGTGCCAGGAACCGCGTAGGTGTGGGAAGGATTCTGCGTCGTCGCCGTGTTCCCGTCCCCGAAGTCCCAAAGCCAGCCGGTCACACTGAGTCCCGTACTTTGGTCGGTGAAGGAACTGGTAAGCTGATTGGCCGAAGAGGTGAAGCCGGCGACCGGCGCCGGACAAGTCACAGTGATGCTGGTGCAGGAAGAATCCGTCGTACACCCGTCCGTCGTGGTGAGGCAGACCGTATAGATGCCAGGAGTAGAATAGGTGTGCGCGGGATTCTGCGTCGTTGCCGTATTGCCGTCCCCAAAGTCCCACAGCCAGTTGTTGGGGCTACCGACGGTCAAGTCAGTAAAGGTATAGCTGAGATTTGAACCGACCTGGGAGAAGTTGGCGGTGAGCACCGGACAAACTGCCGTAACCGACTGACAGGTGCTATCGGTACCGCACTGATCGGTAATCGTGAGGCAAACGGTGTAGGTGCCGGCGGTCACGTAGGTGTAGCTCGGGTTTTGCTGAGTGGAAGTGCCCCCGTCCCCGAAGTCCCAGAGCCAGGCGTTCGGATTGCCGGTACTTTGATCGGTAAAGTTGAAGCTCAGCCCCCCGCCCGCAACGGCAAATTGGGCCTGCCCCTGCTCCGCGATCACCACCTGGGTATCCGCCGCACAGTTCGAAGTCCAGCCAAAAATCGTATCCGAAAGGGTCACCGTGTACGGACCGACCATCGCCGGCGAGTAAGTGTGGAAGGTATCGACCGCGTTGACAACCGGGCTACCGTCGCCGAAGTTCCAGTAGTAACTGAAGCTTTCACTGGCAAACAGCGTCGCCAGGTTGTACATCCGGTCCCCGAAGATCGGCGAAGAATTGTTCGTGAAGGTCACCGTACCGCCCCCACTGATGCAGTTCGGATTTGCGGTGAAGGAAGCATTGACCGCGTAGGTAACCAGGGGATGGAACAGCCAGTCGGCATCGAAAGAAACCGGGCCCACCGAGATCCCATACCCCGGCAACCAACCGTTGATGAAGGCACTGCCCAACCATTCCTGCGCACCATTGCCCACCGTATAGTCACTGCAGAGCAAGACGATGTTGTTTGCGGAAGGATTGCTGATCACCAGCGAGTAGGGGCCGGTAACCGTAACTGGACTGGAAAATCCGACAAACCGCCGCAGGTCATCCAAGGTACCGCCTCCAAACGCGGAATCCAGGGCAAAGGTCGTCGTGGCCAGCGGCGCACCGGTCGGCAAGGAGTCCGGACCCACCGAGTAAATTTCGCAGGTGAGATTGACCAACGACAAACTCGCCGAATAGCCAAAGAACTCAAATCCGTACACGGTAATCGGTTGGGGCGCATTGTAGTATTGCGCGCCCGCCGAAGCCGAGGTTAAATTGTTAATGCTCAGAGCATTCAAAGCGGTCGTTTTGGCCAGGGGGTAGGATACCGTGTCGGGATTGCAGACCGTATTGCCGACCACGGTGACGAACTGGCAGAGGGTATCTGGTCCGCAAGCGTTGCTCACAATCTGGCACACTTCGTAGGAACCGGGCGTGGCGTAGGTATGGGTGGGATTGTTGGCGGTGCTGGTATTGCCGTCACCGAAATCCCAGGTCACGCCGGTCGCCCCCACCGAGGTATTGGTAAATACCGCTTGCAAGCCGCTCGGAGCGGCGGTAAATCCGGGCAAAGCCCCCGCACCGATGGCGGCCAGGGTATCGTTGACGCAGAGGGTCGACCAGCCGACCAGCGTATCGATCTTGGTCACCGCGTAGGTATTGGATACCGCGTAGAGGTGCGTCGTGTCGATGGCATTTTGGTCCCCGGTACCATCGCCGAAGTTCCAGGTGTGAGAAAAACGCGGAATGCCCAGAAACGCCGCTACACTGTACATCCGGTTGTCCAGGATCGGTGAAGAAGTGCTGGTAAAGGTCACCGTCGTATTGGGCCCCGTAAGGCAAGGGGGATTGTAATTAAAGGTCGTGTTGAGGTCATAGGTGACCATCGGCTCGAAAAGCCAGTCGGCATTAAAATTGACCGTCCCTACCGTCACATTATAAGGACGGGTCCAGACCGCGCCGATGTCCACCGAAGCCAGCCATTCCTGAGCGCCATCACCGGCTACGTAATCACTGCAAATTAGCGCAACCCCATTCGGGCTGAAGTTTTCCATGACCACTACGTAAGGCTGAGAAACCGTCACGGGCGTCGCAAAATTGGCGAAGTTTTCCAAGGTCGGGAGTCCCCCCACCTGATTGGAGTCAATCGTGAGGGAAACCGAACGCAGGGGCGTCCCGGTCGGCATCGAATCGGTGCCCGCCAGGTACAAACGACAGGTCACCGTCTGGGTCGGTGTGGTGATGGAATAGGCATAAAAGCGAAAGCCCGAAACGGTAATCGGCTGGGGCGCATCGAAGTATTGGCCCGCCGCCCGGGCCGAAGTAACGTTGTTGATGTTCAGGCCCAGCAGGCCGGTTGCTTTGTTGATGCTGTACAGCACCGTGTCCTGGCTACAGGCGACCGCAGTTTCGATCCCGGGAATGCTGCTCGCACTGGTTACGGCCGTCGCGGACGAAACCAGACTGCTCACGCTCGGAGGCGCAGTCAGGTTGGTAGTGACGGGTTGCAATTGTTGGGCACCTGCCCGCCCGACAAACAGAGTCAAGGCAAACAAAATGACCGTAGTAGAAAGAAGTCTCATTTGGTTTTGGGTGTTGTATGATTTGAATTGCCGCAAAACTACCTGTATTGCGGAAACTTTCAATGGAAGAGCTTCAAATTTTCCGTGAAAAATATCCACTTCTCGATGCTTACTGCGTCTGCTTGACCACGGAAAATTAAGCGAGGCGCCCCATCGGAAATTTTCCCATCGCAGGTTGCCCATCCCGACCGCGTCCATTGGAAACTGGGGATCGCCCCTCCAACAAGCGGCGTTCAAATTGATAAATTGGAATGCGACTACGGCAATGGTATGATGTTAAGAGGCGATTTAAATTTAATATGCTTGTCCGGAACTTTGCCACGGCTTTTGACACGGCTTTTGACACGAGATGTCAATCGGCGGGTTGAGATTGCGGCCAAAGCTCGAATCTGCCCATGAATCTATTCAACTTTATCGCCCAATTTCCCGACGAACAATCCTGCC
>JBCCQH010000110.1:0-27307 GCA_039024435.1 Bacteroidota bacterium | reverse complement strand
TGAGTAGCGTTGCCTTCCTCGGCGGCGGTGATGCTGGTCCGTTCCGCGGAGAATTGCCGAAGCAACTCTCCGCTAAAACCAGCATCCCGTAGGGGAATCGAACCCCTGTTGCCAGAATGAAAATCTGGAGTCCTAACCGCTAGACGAACGGGACTTATTTCGAAGAACGGATTGCAAAAATAAGGCGCCGAACGCCTTCTGTCAAGATTTTTTGGAAAAAAACTTACGGCCTCCTGAATTCATCCAATGTTTTTGGTAAATTTCTTCGGCTATGTGTCCATTTTCTCCGTATGGAGAGTTAACCTATGGCATGAAATTTACCCCCAAAATGAACAAAACACGTCTTCACGGCCTCATAGCCGTGCTTCTGATTGCATCCCTTTTCGTATTCCAACCCCTTATCAGTCAGGATACTGGCCTTGCCGGGACCTGGAAAGGTGCCATCACCTTGCCCAACCAGGAACTGAAGATCATGCTCGAATTCACCCAGGACGGTGACGAGTGGCAAGGCAACGTGGACATTCCCCTACAAAAGGCCAAGGACATGCCCCTCTCCGAAATCAAGGTCGATGGGGCACAAGTCGCCTGGAAAATGCCCGATGCACCGGGAGCACCGACATTTGCCGGAACCATATCCGACGACGACACGGAAATCAAGGGCGACTTCACCCAACTCGGGCAAACCTTCCCCTTTGCGGTCAAACGCGAATCGGCTGCGGAAAAAGAAGCCGAAACCGAACGCATCGCCGCCGCGGTGGAGCGTTTCCGGGGCATTGCCGACTCTCTGCGCGAACGCCGGAACGTCCCTGGCTACGGCATTTCCATCGTCTACCAGGGCGAGGTTGTCCTCAACGAAGGCTTCGGCTACCGCGACCTCGAAAACAAAATTCCGGTCGACAAAGCCACCAATTTCGCCATTGGATCCAGCAGCAAGGCATTTACCGCCCTCTCCCTGGGCACCCTCGTGGAGGAAGGCAAACTGGCCTGGAACGAGCCCGTCCGCACGTATTTGCCCGATTTCAAGTTGCACGACGATTTTGCCACCGAACAGATGACCACCCTGGACCTGCTCAGCCACCGCTCGGGCCTCCCGCGGCACGACCTGATCTGGTACGGGACCGATGCTACCCGCAAAGACCTCTACGCGCGCCTTCAGTACCTCGAGCCGAACAAACCCTTCCGCGCCAACTGGCAGTACCAAAACCTCATGTACATGACCGCCGGCTACCTCGGCGGCCAACTTTACGGAAGCACCTGGGAAGACTTGGTCCGCGACCGGATCTTCAAGCCTCTGGAAATGAAGCGCTCCAACTTCGCCTTGGCCGGTCTCAAAGCCGAAGAAAATACCTCCCTCGGCTACCAATGGGACTTCGAAGCCGAGCAACTCGTGCCGATGGACTACCGCGACCTCACCGCAATCGGCCCGGCGGGCTCCATCAATTCCAATGCCGACGAAATGTCCCATTGGCTCATGCTGAACCTCAAAGGTGGCAAGTACAAGGACGAGCAAGTCGTCGATGCCGCCACCTTGAACCTGCTCCACCAGCCCCAAATGGTGATGCCCGGAGGGGGCAATAAATTTGTCTCTCCCCTCAGCTACGGCCTGGGCTGGATGCTCTACCAGTACAAAGGCAAGTCCGTCGTGGAGCACGGGGGCAACATCGACGGCTTCTCTGCCGCGGTGTGGGTGATGCCGGATGACGATTTTGGGATGGTGGTTTTGTCCAATGGAAATACGACTCCGGTTCCCACCTTGCTGTGCCGCTACGCGACCGATCTCTTCCTGGACCTGGAACCGACCAACTGGGACAAACGCGCATTTGGCGAGGAACAGCCAGAAGACGAGGCCAAAAAAGAAGAGAAGAAAAAGAAGGACAGCGAAGCCCAGCCGATCAAGGGCACCAAGCCTTCCCATCCCCTTGCCGACTATGCCGGCACCTACCATGACCCCGGCTACGGCGACCTGGAGATCACCTACGACAAAAAAGCCAAGGCCCTCACGATGCACTACAACAGCTTTGTACTGACCATGCAGCACTGGCACTACGATGTCTTCGTGGTGGACTTCAAAGCGGGTACCGGCGGACAGTGGAAAATGACCTTCAATGGGAATGCTGCCGGGCAGATCGACCGGGTCAGCATGCCGCTGGAACAGTTCGTGGACGATATCGTCTTTCACAAGAAACCACCTCAGACCCTCGAAGATCCCGAATTTCTGGCCCGCCTGGTCGGGAACTACAAAGAACATGACCTGACCATCAAGATCTTTCTTGAAGGCGAAGACCAACTCGTGCTGCAGCCCGAGGGTCAGCCCAAATACCTGTTGGTTCCCTGGCGGGAAAATGAATTCCGGACCGAAGGCCTGAACGGCTACAGCGTGGAATTCGTCGAAGACAAAGACGGCAACTTCAACGAAATCATCCTCCACCAACCCAACGGTGACTTCCCGGTACCCCGCGCCGAATGATCAACAAATTTCTGATTTTCGACTTCTGATTTCCAATGAATACCCTACCGCTAAGTGGAGTATGCATTGGAAATCATGATTTGAACCCTTATTTTATCGACGGCTGAACATCGATTAGAAATTGGAAATCAGAAATCAAAGCATCCTTCCATGAGCATGAATCCCCATCAGGAACTCTTTGACCGGCAAAAAGCGTACTTCTGGCAGCACCTCAAGGGAAGCAGCGCCCGGGACCGCATTCGCAAATTGAAGCGGATGAAAAAGTGGATTTTTGCCCACCAAGAGGACATCCGCCGGACCGTCTACGCCGACTTCAAAAAGCCCATGCACGAAGCGGATGCCACGGAAATCCTCCCGCTAATCGGGGAAATCAAAGACGCAACCGCCCACCTGCGCGAGTGGATGCGCCCCAAGCGCGTCAGCACTCCGATGTCCCTCATTGGCACCCGGACCCAGATCACCTACGAACCCAAAGGCCAGAGTTTGATCCTTGCGCCCTGGAACTACCCTTTCATGTTGACGATTGGACCGCTGATATCGGCAGTGGCTGCCGGCTGTACCAGCATCATCAAGCCCTCGGAATTTTCCCCCCATACCACCGCCCTGATGGTCAAAATGATTGATGACCTGTTCCCCCAAGACGAGGTCGCGATGGTCGAGGGCGATCATGTCGTGGCCCAAGAATTGACGGCGCTGCCCTTTGACCACGTATTCTTCACCGGAAGCCCGCAAGTCGGCAGGAAGGTCATGCACGCGGCGGCGGAACACCTAACCTCGGTGACCCTGGAACTCGGAGGCCGCAACCCCGTGATCGTCGACGACACCGCCAATCTGAACGACACCGCCCGCAAATTGATCTGGGGCAAATTTCTCAACACCGGCCAATCCTGCATGTCGCCCAACTACGTCCTCGTCCACGAGAAGATCCACGACAAACTGCTCGCGGCCCTGCAAAAGCAATTCAGCAAAGCCTACGGGCCTCAAGCAGCCGACATGCAACAGAGTCCCGACTTCGGACGTTTGATCAGCGCGGGGCATCACCAACGGGTCAGCAATCTGGTGACTGCTGCAACCACGGCCGGCGCCAAAGTTCTGGTCGGCGGCGAAGCCAATCCCGCCGACAACTACCTTGCCCCAACGATCCTGCACGAAGTGCAGCTCGGCAATCCCGTCTTGGAAGAGGAAATTTTCGGACCGATCCTGCCCATCCTCCGCTATCAAAATCTCAACGAAGCCCTGGACCTGATCCGCCAGATTGAAAAACCACTCGGGCTGTACATCTTTTCCCGCTCGCAGCGCAACATCAACCGCGTCATCGCCGAAACCTCGTCCGGTAACCTCATCGTCAATGATACGACGGTCGCCTTCGGCCATCCCGGCATTCCCTTCGGTGGGGTCAACCACAGCGGCATCGGCAAGGCCCACGGCCACGCCGGCTTCCTCGCGTTCACCAACGAAAAACCGGTCATGCGCCAGAGCATTTTGCTGCCTTCTACGCTCCTGGCCCAAGCCCCCTACACCAAGTTCAAAAACCGCGTGCTGAACCTAGTGATGCGCTGGTTCTGAACCACCCAAACGTTCCGTTATAAAATCGCCGAGCCGCCCCCCAGTGGGAGCGGCTCGGCGATTTTATAACCAGGAAGGCGAAGCAATCAGTCCGCCACGATCATGCGCTGGATGAAGAACTGCTCACCCGCGCGCAGGCGCAACAAGTAGACGCCCGAGGCGACGGTGCCATTGCGTTCCCAGTTCAAATTGTGCTCGCCGGCCGTGACCGGGCCTTCGTAGAACTGAGCGACGACCTTGCCCCGCAGGTCCACCAGATCCAGCCCCACCTCCATCGCGGAGGTCAGCGTATAGCTGAAGCGGGCACGATCCGTGACCGGATTCGGGCTGACCGGCCGCAAGGCTGCCACCGAGTTTCCGAGAGGGTCTTCGACACTCACAATCGCAACTTCTACGTCTACGACGTCACTGCGCGAACAACCATTTGTGTCGGTGCCCACGAGGGTGTAGGTAGTCGTCACCGCCGGATAAGCTTTCGGATTCGGGCAGTTGGTGCAGCTCAGTCCGGTCGCGGGCGACCAAGCGTAGAGATCCGCGCCCGATCCTTGCAACTGAACCGAATCATTGGGAGCGGTGATCGTCTGGTCGGGACCGGCCCAGGTATTGGGCACCGTGAGCTGCGATACCACCAGGGTATCGGTGTCCACGCAGCCGTTCGAGTCGGTGACCGTGACCACGTAGGTCCGGTTGCCGGCGACAACGTGGGTCGGATTCGAGATATTAGGATCGCTCAAACCAGCGGTTGGGAACCAGGAATAGGCAGAGCCGCCCGATGCCGTGAATTGCAGCGTATCGCCGGGGCAAGACGTCACGTCAGGACCGGCTTGAGCGACCGGCTGGGGGGCTACAACCACGTTGACCGACTGGGTCGTGGTGTTCGTACCGTTGACATTGGAGACGGTCAGGCTGACCGTGTACGTACCACTGGTCGCATACTGGTGGTTCGGGCTTTGCAGCGTGCTGCTGTTGCCATCGCCGAAGTCCCAGGTCCAGGAGCTGGGAACGTTGGCGGAGGAATCGATGAACTGGACGAAGCCCCCACAAGCGAAGGTATTGGTCGCGGCGAAGGCCGCCACTGGCGCCTGGCTGTATGAACTGGTGGAGAAGAAGCCGCGGCCGTGCGTGCTCAGGTGGACGGTGCTGTCCGCATAGCGCGTCTTGATCATGGTTACGCGTGGCCAGCCCAGACCGACATTGGCCGGCTGCCAGTAAATGCTCGACTCCGGAACGGTATAATCGCCGCACCGGAAAACGCCCAGGTCGGTGCCGACCAGCAATCCATTCGGGTTGTTCGGCTCCTGCGCAATCCAGTGGCAGGGCAGATCGGGCAAATTGCCCGTGAGGTCTTTGACCGTGGCGTTGGCACCTTGGTCGGCATCGTTGATTTCGACGACCCGCTGGTTCAGGCCGTAGCTGCTGAACGGAACCAGAATGTGGTCGCCATCATTGGGATCGACCCAGATGTGGTTGATGTAACCGCCGTTGAGGCCGGTCGGGTTGATCGTGTTCGGAACACTGCTTGGGCCGGCAAAGAATGCCGCATCGAGGCGATACAAAGTGCCATTGGCGGCGAAGTATACTGAGTTGGCCGGGATTACCGTGGGGGAAATGGCGGTGATTTGACCAATCGGAACCGTAACTTGCTGCCAGCCGTTTGAACCACCACTTGTCGCCGTACCGTGGCGCCAGAGGGCGGTCGAAGCCTGGTAGAGGACATTCGGGTTGAAGGGATCAATCTCGATGGGGTTGATGAACAACGTGTTGTTCTGGCTCAACTGCGCATTGCCGATGAAGGTGAAGTTGTTGCCCCCATTGTTCGAGCGGTACAAGGTTTCCCACTGCGAAGTGGTAAACATCGTGTCTTCCTGTCCCGGGTAGATCGCACAGTAGGAACCGTCGCCTCCGGTCAGGTCAATCCCCGGAACGAGGCCCATTTGGTTGACCATGATGCTACCGTTGTCCTGGGTCCCGCCGATCAGGCGAGGGCTGTTGGCCTGGGTGCTGATAGCGAGGGAGTAAAACTGGGTGACATTGTAATTGTTGTTGCGGGGATTCGGGCGGGAGTTGCCCCCGTTGGCCGAGTAGTAGACGCCCCCGTCGTTGCCGATGAGTAGGCGATTTTGTACCAAGGGGTTCGGCACAATTGCGTGCTGGTCCGGATGCATATAGTTTCCAGATCCACCGCCGTAAGCAATGGCGATTCGGCCCCAACTGGCGCCGCCGTTCGTACTGCGGTGAACGTCAATCGCCCCCGTGTAAACGCGGTTGGCGTCGAAAGGATCGACCTCCAGGCAGAGGTCGTACCAGGCCTGGTCGTTTGATTGAAACAGGCCCCCCGGTTGGTTGCTGGTTAAGCTCCAGCTCGTTCCCGCGTTGGTGGACTTAAATACACTAGAGGCACCCTGATTGACCTCACAAACGGCGTAAAGAATGTTGGAATTGTTCTTGCCCACCGCGACTTCCACGCGGTCGTAGCCTCCGGGGAAAGAAATATTGAGGCGGGTCCAGTTGCCTTGGGTTCCCTGGTTGGTGCCGAGGGTGTTTTCTGATTTGTAAACCCCACCACTGTGGATGCCGGCGTAGAGATCCCCGTTACCGGCAATCTCCAGGTCAGTAATCCAGTTGGGGGCATTGGAGACGCCCTGACCGAGCACTTTCGTCAGGGTAGTGCCGCCATCGGTGCTGCGGTACAGACCTGCCTTGCTGGCCACGTACAGGACGCCATTGGCATCTACGATCAGGTCCTGGTTGAACCAAAAGTCCGGAATATCCGTGTTGAGCATATGGTTCCAGGTCATGCCGCCGTCGACCGACTTCCAGAGGCCGGCACCCCGCTGCTGGTCGATGTTGCCCCAGCCTTCGCCGGTGCCGTAATACATGACTTGAGGATTCGAAGGATCGTGAGTGATACAGGTCACGGCTACGTTTGCGTAGGTCGGGCTGACCTGCGACCAAGCGGTTGAAGACACCGTGACGTCGGTGTTGTACCAAAGTCCGCCGCCGACACCACCGGCAAAAGCGGCGCGATTGGTATTGTCATTGGGGTCCCACATGACCGCACGGGTGCGGCCCCCGACGTTGGTCGGACCGCGTGTTTCCCACTGCAGGGCGTATCCCGTACGCTGGGCTTCCATGGAGCCCCACTCTTGCTCGATGTACTTCATGGCATCCGAGAGGCCATTTTGGGGGAATTCACCGGTCACCGGATTGATCCGCTTCATGCGGTCATAGATGGCAAACATCTCGGGATTGGAGTACTTGGGGCGCCCCGAGGTCTTGCGGTCATCGCGCCACTTCATGACCATCGCCATGCGTGCGACCACGGCCTGGTGGGCATTGATTCGGGTGGCGAAGGCTTCGCGGTCCTTGGGGACCAGCGATTCCGATGCATCACAAGAAGACGAACAGGGGATAAAAAATGCGCCTAGTGCCAGCAACAAGCAACCAGAAAAGGCAAAGAGTGCAGCTTTTTTCATTCGTAAATGTGTTTCTTTTAGCGGAAGGTGTAAACTCGGTGATTTTCCAGAACATCAAATATAATCAATAACAACCCCGGGTATCGTACCCCCCTATCCAAAATCGTCGAGGGTAGTGCAGGCGACAGCTTACGCAGCAGTGTTGCAAAATTATCAATTTCCAATTGGGAAGTTCTCAATGCCTTCCCCTATTCAGGCCCCTGCGGCAGAGTGAAATTGGAAATTCTCAAATTAAAAATTGATAATTACCTTTGGCGTTATGGGTCTGGAATTCCATCAGGAGAAGCCGCGGTACTTTAAGATGCAGCACGACAATGCGGCCGCTTATGTATTGCCCTTTATCCATGAGATTACGCCGCTGAAGCCGGGTATGAATGTCCTGGAAATCGGCTGTGCGGAAGGCGGCGTCCTCTCGGCCTTCCTCGCGGCGGGGTGCCAGGGAACTGGTGTCGAGTTGAGCCCAACCCGCGCGGCCAATGCCAAACAGTTCCTCGCCGAATACCTCGAAACGGGGCAGGCCCGCATCGAAAGCAAAAATATCTACGATGCCCAAATCCCCGCCGATTTTCCGGAACCGTTTGATGTGATTGTCCTGAAAGATGTCATCGAGCACATCCACGACCAAGAACGCCTCCTGCGGCGGATGCAGGATTTCCTCAAGCCCGGAGGACACATCTTCTTCGGATTTCCCCCCTGGCAGATGCCCTACGGCGGCCACCAACAGATCGGCAAAGGCAAGCTTGCCAAACTGCCCTACTATCACCTCCTTCCACGCCCGGTCTACCGGGGCGTCCTCAAACTGTTCCAGCAATCCGAAGGTACCATCAATGAACTCATGGAGATCCAGGAGACCCGGATCAGCCTCGAGCGGTTCGAACGCATCCTCCGCACGACTGGCTACGCGACTGTCCGGAAGCAACTCTACCTCGTCAATCCCATCTACAAGTACAAATTCGGGCTCAAACCCCGCAAACAAAACAAAGTCGTCGGCGCAATTCCCTGGCTCCGCAACTTCGTCACGACCTGCGGCTTCTACCTGGTAACCCCTTCCCAATCCCCCACCTGAGTCCGATCATCTTCCTCGTCTTGCCCCAAAAAATGCGGCAAAATCGTCCGAAAAGGCCCGAATTTGATCCATTGCAGAAGGATTTGGTGTTTTCATGGATAAAGTTCAAATTAGCTCCTGAATTCAGGCCACGCTTCGTCTTGGTGGCCGGGGAAACATAAGTAGCAGAAAGTTAGATGGGCTTTAAACAGTCATACAAAGGTATATTTCAATTTGAAGGCCAGGACCACCTGACCCGGGCCATGCACGAGGTTGCGGCAGAAGCAATTGCCGCCGACGAAATGGGCCTGCAGGAAAGCTACCACGCCGAGGGGGTCATGCTGGTGGACATCGACCTGACCAGCGATTCCGATCACTGGGAAGAGATGAAGGTAGCCGTAGCGACCCTGGCCATGCACGCCAGCCGCGGGTTTTTGCTCGCCACCGCTTATCCTGAGGGCATGTCTCCGATCACCGAGTACTATGAAGCCGAGGAAGACGGCAACCCCCAAAGCCCAAAAAATGGTGCTGCGCCCAACCACGACCAGGACTATTTCCCGCTGGTCGAGGGTGCACAATATACCTTTAAGGCCACCAACCGGGATGTAGACGCAATGAATTGGGAAGTGAAAAAGATCACCGCCCACGGAAAAGAGTTCTACACATTTAAAGATTCCCGCATCGGGCAAATCCACTTCAACAATTTTTGGGAAGGCACTTACTTTTACAAGGATGGGGCCCACGTACGCACCGCCTATGCAGCGACTCAGGACGAATTAGAAGCCCTGAACCTGGAGGATGCCTACGCCGATCAGTTGGTCTACAACAACCACGGCCAGCCGGAAAACGAGATCTATACCATCTGGAACCAGGACAATCTGTTCGGAATTTTTGTTCAGGAAGACTTTGTTGACGTGGAGGTACCGGTCGGACGGTTCAATCAGGTCATGAAAATCCGCGCGGAAATCTATCAAGTCTCTGAAGGGCAAATGCACCGCGAGATCCAGTACCAATACTTCGCCCAAGGGGTCGGGCTGGTCCTTTGGGAAAAAGGCGATGCCAAGCTTGAACTGAGCGCCTACGCCTGATTTCTCCGTCGAGCGTACACGAGCAAAAAGCCCCGCATTCACTGAGAATGCGGGGCTTTTTGCAATATCTTGGGGAGAGCTTACGCCGCCGCCTGGGGATGCTCACCCGTCGGGAAACCGGATTCTTCGCGGCCCAAGCGCTTCAACAAGCGCACGTGGGAACGAATCGCCCCCAGGAATGTCCGGTTCGAATAGTAAGGCAAACCATACTCCTTCGCGGTCTCCTCGGTGATCTTCGCAATCGCCGGAAAATGTACGTGGCAGACGTTCGGGAAGAGATGGTGTTCCACTTGGTAGTTAAGACCTCCGGCAAAAAAGGAAACAAAATGGTTGTCCGCGGCAAAGTTGGCGGTGGTGAACAACTGGTGCTCGGCCCAACTGCGCGTGATTTGTCCTTTTTCATTTGGTTGCGGGTAGTGAACATCTTCGACTACGTGGGCCAGCATAAAGACGATGGCCAGCGTAATGCCTTCCAAGTAATGCATCAACAGGAATCCGAGCACCAAGTGATACCAGGGCGCGGAAACAAAGATGACCGGCAGTACGATGAACAGCAGATAGTAGAGGGCCTTTCCGGCAAACAATTTGATCCAAGCTTCCCGCGGGTGCTTGGGCGTGGGCCAGCTACCGATCTTTTTCTGGGAAAACTTCACGTAATCCTTGATGAATACCCAACTGAGGGTCGCCAGACCGTAAACCGGAATTGCTAACCAATGCTGAATTCGGTGGATTGGCTTCAGTTTTTTGTGGGGCGACATCCGGAGGAAAGGAACCGATTCCAAGTCCTCGTCGTGCCCATCAATATTTGTGTAGGTGTGGTGCACTTTGTTGTGCATGATCTCCCAGATGTAATCGTTGGCCCCGATGATGTTGAAATAAAAGGAGAAGACCTTATTCCAACGGCGGGATTTGAACAGCGATCCGTGAATGGCATCGTGACAGACGCCCAGCCCACTGAAGGCCGCAAACATCCCCATGACCGCCCAGCATAGATACTGCCCCCAAATGGGAGGATTGGCAAATAGCAAGACAGCAAGTGCACCAAACAACGAAGTAACGTACAGGATAATCTTAAAGATCATCAAGCCGTTGGCGTTGCGGGAGATATTATTTTCTTTGAAGTAATTGTCAACGCGATGCTTCAAGACGGGAAAAAATTCCGAACGAGAGGCGTTGACAAAGCGAATTTTCTGTGACATACACAATCGGTTAGAAAAGCAAAGGAAATCGTTTTACCTGTGACCTGTACCTAAAATTGACGATGACTCTATTCATAGAATATCGCAAGGGAATGTGCCGTTCCCGTGAAGCAAAACTAAAGAAGATGCACCAGAAAAAAAACGTTTTTGCACATGTGGGGCATTTCTGAGTTGATTGTGGCTCCGCAATACGCGGATCGCACATCATATTTGTAGGTACTGAACGGATATCCAAGAAGAATGTTGTGAGATTCTGCGATTGCTCGGTTGGTTTGGGGTAAATTCGCAACTTTCAATATTTCCTGAAAATTTCTTGTCCATCGAAGCTCATTTTGGAGGCCATAGCCCGAGCCAGGGGCGAGAAAATAGCTGAAGAAGGGCGGAAAAAATGCCACAGTAAAATCGCAGAATTAAATTTAAACCGCCGCTAAGCGGCTGGACGCGCGTTCACAACGCGGAAATTAAGAAACGTCCATCGAAAATTTTTCCCTCAATTCGGCATAAACAGGTTGCCTTCTTCCGTGTCCGCAATTTCGTACGGCACAAAGACAAATCCGCCGGCTTCCTGGGTCACCACAAATATGCAGGCCCGCTCCTCCGGATCTCCAAATGTCTCCATGAATTCTTCCACCTTGTCCTCCACGACTACCCCACGCTTCACAAATTCCTCCAGGATCGAGGCATTGTAGTTCCAATTCAAGTGGTGCGTCTCCATGGAAAACATGGGCTTCCCGATGCTGATTTCTCCCTGAAAGGCTACGTAGACGGGGAAGTTTGAGATCTCCTCGTTGATCACGTGCATCGTGAGGTCGCGCATAAAGGTGCCCACAATGCGCACATCGTTGCGGATACTATCCAATACCGGATTTTGCTTTTCGGAAGTCGACATGGCGCAAAGATCACGAAAAAAGATGAAGGGCGGGCTTAAATCTGATCGGTGAGGTTGACTAAAGCAGATCGACCGGACCCAAGCCTTCGCGCAGCACCTCAATTTCATCGTCACCGCGACTGCAATCCACCACCGTGCTGGGCTCAGATCCTCCCCAACCCCCGTCCACAAACAGATCGACCCGGGTTCCGTAGCGTTCGAAGATGTCGTCGGGATCGTATTCGTAGACATCCGATTCATCGCGCAGGCTTGTCGACAGAATCGGCCGGCCAATTTCTGCGACCAGCGCCATCGCAATCGGATGGGTGGACATCCGCACCCCAACCGTCTTGCGGCGAGATTGAAAGTGCCGCGGGATTTTTTTCGACGCGGGCAAAATGAAAGTGAACGGGCCCGGAAGCACGCGCCGCAGCATTTTGTGGACCACGTTGCTGATCGGGAGGGTGTAATCGGCAATCTGCTTCAAATCTTCGCAGATGAAACTGAACTGCGCTTTTTCTGGATTGATTCCCTTGATGCGGCAGACCTTTTCCAGCGCCTTTTTGCTGGTGATGTCGCAACCAATGGCGTACACCGTGTCCGTAGGGTAAATTACCACCCCGCCCTTTTCCAGGGTTTCTACCGCTTGCCGAATAAGGCGACGCTGTGGATTTTCCGAGTGAATTGCGATGCGTTTTCCCATGCCGGCCCAATATAAAACATTTTTGGGAGGGAATGTACTGGCTCGATGCCCCGGGACTCGCCGCACCGCATCCTCCTGAATTATCCCCGCGATGAACCGGGTCTCCCGGCCCCCAACTCAATCCAAGGCATACGCTTCCCGCCAATCATTCTCCTCCGACCAGGCGGGCTGCTCAGTTTTGGCAAATACGTAGTCGCCCATGACCAAATAATCCATTTCGGTGCGCATGAGGCATTTGTAAGCATCTTCCGGGGTACACACGATGGGTTCTCCCCGGACATTGAAGCTGGTGTTGACCACGAGGCCGTAGCCCGTCCGCTGCTTGAAGGCATCGATCAGCGCCCAGTAGCGGGGATTCGTTTCCCGGTGGACCGTCTGGATCCGCGCGGAGAAATCGATGTGGGTGATCGCCGGAATGTCCGAACGCAAGTGGTAGAGCTTTTCCTTGATCGGAAGATCGTGGTAATTGCCGGGCAGCGCTTTCCGCCGGGCGTCGGCCACCGGATGCACCAACAACATGTACGGCGAAATGCCTTCGTAGGCAAAATATTCCGCGCAGTCCTCCGCCAGCACACTCGGCGCAAATGGCCGGAAGCTCTCGCGATACTTGATCTTGAGGTTGAGCTTTTTTTGCATCTCCTCGTTGCGGGCATCCCCGAGGATACTGCGGTTCCCCAGTGCCCGCGGACCAAATTCCATGCGCCCCTGGAACCACCCTACCGCCTGTCCCTCGGCGATGTGCCCGGCCACCGCCGCACTCAAACGGTCGAGGTCAGCGTAGCGGGTGTAAACCGCCTTGAAGCGTTTGGCCGTCCGCTCGATGTCCAGATCAGAAAATTCGGGCCCCAAGTAGCTGCCCTGCATCGCATCCCCCGTCCCGACAGTGCGCTCCCGCCCAAAGTGGATGTGCTGCGCCGCCAATGCCGCGCCCAAAGCCCCACCTGCATCTCCCGCCGCCGGCTGGATGAAGACATCTTTAAATATCCCTTCCTGCTGCAACTTCCCGTTCGCCACACAATTCAAAGCCACTCCGCCCGCCATACAGAGGTAGCGGCAACCGGTCATTTCCCGCGCCGTCCGGGCCATTTTCAGGACCACTTCCTCGGTTACCTGCTGGATGGCCAGTCCCAAATCACAATGTACCTGCTCCAATTCGCTCTCCGGCGCCCGCTTGGGGATCCCGAAGAGTTCCTCCCACTTCCGGTCAAAGACCATGCGCAGACCGGTCGCGTAGTTGAAGTATTTCTGGTTGAGCCAGATCGATCCATCGTCCCCGATGTCGATCAGGTGCGCCTTGATTTGGGCCACAAACCGGGCCACCCGTTCCGAATTGGGATTGCCGTACGGAGCCAGCCCCATCAGCTTATACTCGCCCGAATTTACCCGAAAGCCGAGGAAATAGGTAAACGCCGAGTACAGCAAGCCCAGCGAGTGGGGAAAGCGCAACTCCTTGAGGATCGTGATGTCTTTCCCTGTGCCGTGCCCGATGGACGCCGTGGCCCATTCGCCCACTCCATCCACCGTCAAGATCGCCGCTTCCGCGTACGGCGAGGGATAAAATGCGCTGGCCGCGTGGGAGAGGTGGTGGTCCGGAAACAAAAACTTGGTCCGCTGGGTATCCCACTTCCCGATCTTTTTCACCTCGTCCTTGATCAGCTTCTTAAGAAACAATTTCTCGCGGATCCACACGGGAATCGCGGTCCAAAACGAGCGCAATCCCCGTGGGGCAAATCCGTAGTAGGTTTCCAGCAGGCGCTCAAATTTCAGGTAGGGCTTGTCATAAAAGACGATGGCATCCAGTTCCGAAACGGACAGTCCCCCCTGCTCCAAACAGTAGCGCACCGCGTGGGCGGGAAAGGACGGATCGTGCTTTTTCCGGGTAAACCGTTCCTCCTGCGCCGCCGCCACGATGTTCCCCGCCTGCACCAGCGCCGCCGCTGAATCATGGTAAAATGCCGATATGCCGAGGATATTCATTTCAATCTGTCAATTTTCAATTGGGAAATTTCCAATTACCACTCGCGCGCAAACAACTGGAAATTGCTCGATGGGCAATTGTTAATTCAAGATAGCTGTTTTTTAATCTCCTGGACGATGAATTCGCTGGCTTTGCCGTCGCCGAAGATGCGGGGGAAGGCCAGGCCGGAGATGCTTTCAAAGTGGTGAAAAGCAGCGAGGATCCGCTCGGTGTCAGCGTCGGCGAGGAGGGCGGCGCCGGCCTCGACCAGTTCTACCCATTCGGTTTCCGGACGCAAGACGATGCAGGGCTTTTCCAGGAAAAATGCCTCCTTCTGTACGCCCCCCGAATCGGTAATTACCAGCTTGCAGGCCGATTCCAGCGCGGTCATTTCCAGGAACGACACCGGTAAAATCATCTTGATCGCGTCGCTTCGCCGCAGACGCGCGCCCAAGTCCCCGAGCAAGTTTGTATCGAGCACCTTCTTGGTTCGGGGATGCAGGGGCAGCACAATCGTCTGTCCGTGCTGCTCCGCCAATTCCAGCAAAGCGGCAAAAATCGCCGACAGCTTCTCCGGATAATCCGTATTCGTATTGCGGTGAATTGTGCCCAGAATGAAGTCCCCCGGCTTCAGCCCCAGGCTGGTGACAATGTCGGTATTTTCCCCGGCAATCTGCGAGAAGTAAAGCGTATTGTCGTACATCACATCGCCGCAGCGGTAGACCCGGGGATTGTCCAGGGTGTAGGGCCCGGCATTGTCCAGGGCAAAGCCTTCCCGCGCGAGGTTGTCGATTCCGGTATCAGTCGGGCAAAACAAAAAGGTCGAAACGTGATCGCAGAGGATGCGGTTGATTTCCTCGGGCATGCGCTTGTTAAATGAGCGCAAGCCCGCCTCGACGTGGGCCACCGGCAAGTACATCTTTGAAGCCGCCACGGCTCCGGCCAGCGTGGAATTGGTATCGCCGTAAAGGATCACACAGTCGGGCCGTTCCAATTGCAGGACTTGCTCAATCTTATCGATCATCATCGCCGTCTGCCGGCCGTGTGCCGCCGACCCGACGTCCAGCATGTGGTCCGGGCGGGGGATTTTCATTTCGTCGAAAAACACCTGCGACATATTTGCGTCGTAGTGCTGCCCGGTATGCACGATCACCTCCTGGACTTCCCCGGGAAATAGGTGCTGGATGGCCCGGCTGATGGCGGCAGCTTTGATGAACTGCGGGCGGGCGCCGATGATGGTGACAAATTTCATGTTGTTGTGAGCTGATCAAACAGTTGGGCAAATCGACCGGTGAGTTTTTGCCGCGAATAGGCTGCGACGCCCTGGCTGTCGACTTCCAGGCGGTCCTCCCGGTACAAATTAAAAAAATGTTGGAGATGGTGCCGGGTGGTTTCCCGGTCCTGGAACCCCGCCACCCGTCCGGCCCCGGTATCCCGCACGATTACCGCCGCATCCCCGTCCTCGGGACCTTGGCACAAAATCGGGCGCCCGGCCGCGAGGTACTCAAAAATTTTGCCCGTGATTACCCCCTTTGCGTTCGGGGTATCGTTGATGGACAGGTACAGGACCTGGGCTTGCCCCTGGCGGCGAACTGCTTCCGGATGGGGCAGATAATCGATGTATTCGGTGTGGGATTCCAAACCGTGTTCCCGAATCGCTTCCCGGGCATTGACGTCTACCTTTCCGATGAGGGTCAGGCGCAATGCGGCGGCAAATTCGGGATCGGCCGCCTTGCAATCGGCGAGGGCCTGCCAAAAAGCGCGGTGGCTCCGGTGCTGATTCATCAGCCCGATGTGGACGATGCTGAACGCAGCATCGCGGTCTTCTTTGCGGACCAACTTCACATCCGCTTCGTCGTAGCCGTTTGTGATCACCTCCACCGGTCGCTGACCGATGGCCTCAAACTCTTCTTTCATGTTGTTTCCGACCACCACGACGCCATCCGCGGTGGTGACTACCGCTTTCTCCAGTCGGTGGTGCTTCCGATCCGCCCAATTGGACAACATGAGCTCATGGTAAAAATCGATATTGGTCCAGGGATCTCGGAAATCAGCCACCCAGGGGATGGCCGATTGGCGGCGGAGCTTGAGTCCGATCACGTGCATGGTGTGGGGCGGTCCGGTGGAAACAATCAGGTCGACCGGGTGCTCCCGGAGGTATTGGCGGAGAAACCGCACCGAAGGCCGAATCCAAAATCGCCGGGCGTCGGGAATGAATAGATTGCCGCGGATCCACATTGAAAGGCGCGCCTTGAGTCCCGGCTTTTTGTCCCTCAGAAAGCCCGAGACCACCCGCTCATTTTTCTTTTGTCGGTTGAAGCGCTTGTAGAGTTGGTAGGGTTCCCAGATCCGGGTGCGGATGACCTCCACACCTTCGGGAATCTCGGCGGCGAGGGCCTCGTCGAGCACCGGATACTCGCCGTTTTCGGCCGTGTAGACCACTGGCTCCCAACCGTAGTCGCGCAGGTAACGCACGCCCTTGAGCCAGCGCTGCACCCCCGAACCGCCACTCGGGGGCCAATAGTAGGTCAAAACGAGTACCCTTCTCATGCCCGATCAGGCCTCTTTTTGCGTGGTACCCGGGAGATTTTTCCGGTATTCTAGGAAGAGAGCACCGCCGACCGCGGCCAACAGCAGCAAGCTAAACCCGAAGGAAAGCGTACTGCCGACGTGGTAGGATCGGGGATTGAACTTGAATTCGAGGGTGTGCTTTCCGCTGGGGATACGCATGCCGCGCAGGACATAATTGACCCGGAAATGGGGGGCTTCCTGACCGTCGATGGTGGCTTCCCAGCCCTTGCCCGAGTTGTAATACGCCTCGGAAAAGACCGCGAGTTGTTCATTGGCGCCGGGGACATTTGCCTCGTAGGTCAAGTGATTCGGTTCGTACTTGACCAGGCTCAAGGTCGCGGCGGGGTCGCGGCTGAGGTTGAAGCCTTGCACCGGGGCAGCATCTTCCTTTTCGAAAATTGCCACCTGACCGGGATTCACCTGACCGAGGCGATTGATCACTTCGTCGGGGGATGCCAGTACTTCGAAACTGTTCACATACCAGGCGTGGCCCAGGCGGTTGTCATTGCGCACCGGCGGCGCGGATCCATTGTAAATCAGGTACTTGAGGTTCATCATGTTCAGGATCGGCGCGGCAGCAAGGCTATTCTGCACGTTTTTCATGACGTCGCCATTTGGGTTTTGGAACTGCGCAATGATCACTTCGATTTCGCGGTCCAGGTGCCGGCTGATGAGGTCATTGTAGCGCCGCAACTTGGCTGGGTGGTAGCCGCCGATGGTCTTGTGATGGTAAGACGTCGTGGCATCGTTCCAGGGATCACGCATCAAGTTGAGGACTCGGAAATTCGGATCGGGATCCTGAAAGATCAGTGCGTCGGCCTGACTGGGCTGAAAACTGCGTTCGTACTGGCTCTTCTTTTGGAAGTTGGCGTCGTTGAGGTACTGCCGGTCGATGGGCCACAGGTCAGCGATCACCAGGACCATGACCACGATGCTGATGGCGTACATGCCAAACTGAGCTTGTTTGCCCTTGAATGCATCTTTGAAGTAGAAGAGATAGGCGGCGAGGGCACCCACCGCAAGCCCGAGGAAGAGGAAGCCGCGCATCACACCCGCCGTCATCATCGCCTGGCGGTCCGAAGGCAAGACCGAGATCAGTTGTCCCACGGTTGCCTGATCTACCTCACCCACGTAGCGGCGCAAAATACCCGAAATCCGGGCGCCATCGCTGTCCATCGCAAACGATTCAATGCCCGGCGTAAAGATCAGCATCATGAGCAGCAAGCCCGCAGTGATGCCCGCGGCAATGCCCACCTGACGCATCAGCGATTTCCGGTCCTGGTTTTTGTCCCGGGCCCGCTTATAGAAGTGATACAGCGCCAGCGCGCCCAAAATGGGAATCGTCGTCTGAGCAATTACCAGCGCCATCGACACGCCCCGAAAGCGGTCGTACAGCGGGAAGTTGTAGAACATCGCCTCGTTAAAGGCCATGAAGTTGCGCCCCCAGGCCAGGACAAAACTGATCAGTGTCCCCGCCAGCAGCCACCAGCGGGCATTGCCCGGAACAATGAAAAGCCCCAGGATAAACAGAAAAATGATCACCACCCCGATGTAGACTGGCCCCGAGGTAAAGGGGACATCCCCGATATAGGTGGGCCAGCTTTCGCTCACGGCGTCCGCTCTTTGCTTGCCCGCAATTCGGGTGAGAATGTCGTGGGTTTTGGAATCCTTGCCGACGTCGTGACCGGATGCTCCCCCGAAGTAATCAGCGTTGAGAAGCGTAAAGGTTTCGCCCACTCCGTAGCTCCACTGGAAAGCGTAATTGATGGCGAGGCCAGATTCATTGGTTTGGTTTTCGGTGTTGTTCTGTAAGACTTGCTTACCGCGAATGGACTCCGCCGCGTATTCCGAAGTCGTCCAGTAGCGCCCGATATTCGGACCAATTGCAAATCCCGTCGCCCCGATCAACAGCAGAGACGCGACCAGGAACTGCCGCAACTCCGCCAGGTTGCCGGTGAGCCCCTTGCCCTTGAGAAAGCCAACAATGCCGCCGTCAATGTTTTTCCGATGGTCCAGCAATTCATACACGACGGGGCCCAGAAAGGCAATCACCGCCCCGAGTTGCCATACGATTCCCGGCCAACCGGCCAGCCAGGATATCGGCATCAATAGCAAGCCCCCGAAGAGAAAGGCCCGCCCCGGCCAGGAAAGGGGCTTGGAGTATTTCGTCACCACAATTGCTCCGACGATGAAAAACATGTAGTAAGTCATCTGGATGTGGTTCGCATTCAGTTCCAAAGCGAGAAACAAGGCGGTCAGCGCCGCCCCCAGCAAAAAACGCCCCTGGTACAACAGCAACATCCCGGCCAGTACCGCCGGCACGTAGGACATGGCGTTGATTTTAGAGTTGTGCCCCGCCTCCATGGCGATGAAGAAGTACGACGACAGCAAAAAGGCAAAGGCCCCCACCCCCGCAGTGAAAGGGTCCAACTTCAATATGGACAGCAAGAAAAACATCCCCAGAAACAGCACAAACATCTGCCCGATGGGATGCCCGAAGGCCCAGCGCATCTTCAAAAAGCTGTCGATGGCGAGCATGACATCATTTTTGTACAGCGTACTGATCTGATAAGCCGGCATCCCCCCGAACATCCGACTGGTCCACAACGGTTCCTCACCGTCGTTGGCTTTGCGGTAATCGGCGATCTCCTTGCTCATGCCTTTCCCTTGCAGAATATCGCTCTGCGCCAAGATGTTGTTCTTTTCTTGTGCCGGCTGAAAATAAGAGACCATCGCCATCAAGGCCACCAAGACGACCAGGACTCTGAGCGCCAACTCTCGGACCCATGCATTGGAAGCTTTGGCGGGCTGCTTTTTTGTACTCATGTTGTCGTATTTATTGCTGGGAAAATACTTGGTAAAGTTAATTGAAGATCTGGGAAAATGCTAAAGCCCACAGGGCCGCAATATGAGCCTCAAAACAGGGATTGCTGTCCTCCATTCAGCACTTTGCGAGGTATCGGGGCGGCTCCCCCAAGCGCCCCATTCAACGCCTGGGCCCAGTACGCGGTAAACTCCGGCACCTGTTCCATCTCTGGCTGATGAAGAAACAGATAAGCTTCGCGCAGTCCGGCTTCGTTCCATTCTTGTAGCCTTTCCACCCATTCGTCGGTGCGCGTGTAATCGCTGGGATGCAAGCCATTCCCGACGAAGCGCAAGACCAAAATCGAATTGGTCAGTTCCATGTGCAGCACATCGCGCCTTCCGCCTACATCAGTGACGACCATGCCTTGCCCCGCCGCCTCCAGTGCATCGAAGACCCTTTGCGCACCGGGGTGGGAGCCATTGAACCAGTCGGGGTGCCGAAACTCAAAGTACAGCCCCAGGTCGGCCGGCCAATCGCGCAGAAAATCCAGGACCAACTGGGCTTGCTCGGGACCATGGTAATCCGGCAATTGCAAAAAAATGGGACCGAGTTTTTCTCCGAGGCCGCGCAGTACTTCCACAAAGCGAATCGTGGCGTCTTCGGCCTTCAGACGAGCCCGGTGGCTGATCTGCTGCGGCACTTTGGGACAAAACCGGAATCCAGACTGGGCGCCTGCGTACCAGCGCGCTACGAGATCCGCACTGGGAATCCGGTAGTGGGTGGTATTGAATTCAATCGTGTTGAACTGGCGGGAATAGTGCTTGAGGTAGTTGGCGGCTTTGGTGCCCTTGGGGTACCAGGTGCCGACCCATTCTTTGTTGCTCCAGCCGGTTGCCCCCAGGTAAATGCGCAAAGGTTGCGTAGCCGGGCGGGGCGACGCGGCCAGTACGCTTCCGGTGCGGGGATGATCGGCGGGCAAGGCCCAATCGACGCCGTTCAGGTCGAGTAATTTTCCGAATTTCATGGGGCGGGAAAATAGCGATTGCCGGCTCCTAAGCAAAACCCAAGCATCCGCAAGCCGACCCTTTTTCGGCTTATTGCGTTTTTTTGGCCCGGGATTGCCGCTTACCCTCCCCAATTAAAAAATTATTCGTAATTTAACTTTCTGTAGTCTGTCGTTCGAAAAAATCACTATTTAATTCAATGAAAAATCGGATGTTGAGATCCGCGACTCTGCTGGCGTTGATCGTGCTGACGGGTTTTGGTGTAAATGCCCAAAGTCTTACTTTTTCGTCAGTTCCGGCTCGGGCCACCCAATCCTTTGCCCGGGCGGTTCCCGGCACCGACCCGGCTTGGACCCAAGGTCCGGACCAAACTTTTGAGGCGAGCTTTACCCGCTCCGGTCGCAATTTTGTCTACGTTTATGACCAAACGGGAGCGTTGCAGCAGAAAAAGCAGCAAGCGACCCTCGGTAGTTTGCCAGCAAAAATCTCGGGGGCCATTGCCAGCATTTACCCCGGTGTTAAACCCAATGGGGCCTACAAAGTGATCACCCGCACCAAGCAGCGCTACTTTGAAGTGGTCGTTCCCGGCCGCGGCACGCTTGATTACATGCGCTTCGACGTAGAAGGTTACTCCATCGGCAAATCGAGCCTCGCCCTAGCGGAGCCCGCAACCCCCGACCCCCTGGAATCCACTCCCGAACCGATTTCCCCGACGATTGCCAGTGCGGCGGTCACGCCCTCAGAATCAAAACCGGCTTACAACCCTATGCCGATGCGCGGTGAATCCGCGACGACTACCCCGGTGGACCTTTCGGCAGAAATCGACATTGAAGCAGAAATGATGGACGATGACATTGCGGATCTGTTCCAAGACGACGAGGAAGACCTCGATGCCCTCCTCGACAACAACGACAGCGATGACGAATGGGAAGACATCGATCTGCTCAACCTGGACGACGACGATGACGATTGGGAAAACATTGATCCCAATCCTTGATCACCGATACAATTTACAAATCCCCATTCTCCAGGTGGAGGTTGGGGATTTTTTATGGGGCCACCGATGGGTTGAACATTGAAAAACCACGCATCGGACTAGATATTTGAGACATGAGCAAATTTACCCCACCTCCGGGCTATTCCACCCTCAGCCCTTACCTCATCGTTGAAGATCCGGATGCGGTGCGCGACTTCGTCCGGGCGGTATTTCCCGAAGCCCAAGTCAAGGCCCACTACGTCAAGCCCGATGGCCGGACCAACAGCCTGGAAATGTTGCTGGGCGAAGGGGTGCTGATGATCGGACGTTCTAGCGAAGGCTTTGGCCCTTTCCAAATGATGCTGCACATCTACGTCGACGACGTGGAAGACAGTTATGCGCGCGCCCAAGGCGCGGGAGCGCAGCCGATCATGCCGCCGAGTGAGCAGTTTTACGGCGATTTTGCCGCCGGGGTACTCGGCCCGCAAAACAATTTCTGGTGGATCGCCCACAACCGCGAAACCCTAACCGAAGCGGAAATCAACCGCCGGATCGCCGAGCGGGAAATGGGGAAGGAATAGCTGAGAGGCGGTTTAAATTTAATTCTGCGATTTTGCTATGGCAGATTTCACAAACCAATTTTAAGCCGCCTCTGAGAATCCGCACGCCGTCCGGGCGTCCGGTCATTGCCTCACTCCTCTTCCGCGTCCGAAGTATACTTGTCGATGATCATGATCTTTTGCCAGACCTTTTGGCTGAGGCCGGTGGTCAGATCTTCCACTTCATTGATGGCCTCGATGATCACCGCATCGTCCGTGCTTTGGGCATAAAGGGCGGCTACTTTACCGGTGAGCGCCAGCATCTCACTGCAATATTCCAAGTAGCGCGTCAGTTCGAAGGGGGTGAGTTCATCGCTGGGCGAATAGCGGGTGTTGCGCCGGGGCTGGCGGCTGGGATCTTTGGTGAGCTGGTGCATGTCGATCACGTGGGCGATCGAGCGCAATTCGTGCAGGTCATTCAGCGCCAAGCGGCGGTTGATCCGATTTTCGATGGAAATGAGAAAAAATACTGCCGCCCCAATCAGGATGACGTCATTGAGGAACGCTTCGGAAAGGGTGAGGATATCGGCCACGGTGAGCTGGCCGTCGGTCAATTTCAGGTTGCTCAGTGAGTACACTGCTCCGAGCAGCACCCCAGCGATGATCACGCCGACGATGATGCGCAGCAAGTAATTGGGCCGGGAGATCCGTTCGATTTTTTCCGTGCTTTCCACCGCGGCGGTGTGCAATTCGGCACACACCCGGCTCAAACTCGAATCCGCGAAGCGATCAGATACCCGCAATTGCAGGGTCTGAATCGTCTCCAGTACTTTCCTGGACTTGAGTTCCCGGTAGTACATGCTCACCATTCGCTGACGAATTCGTCGAGTTGCTTTCGGGAATCGCTGAATTCCATGACGTTCCGGACCTTGTAGTAGTTCATGCGGTCCTGGGTGTGTCCGTAAAAACTTTGGGCGAACTGCAAGCGGTACTTGTCCAGGGTAAACATGGCCGCCACATCTCGGACCTGAGCGGAGAGAAAGCAGGTCTCCGGGTAATTTTCTTTCATGAAAAGCAGCTTTTCGCGGTCAGAGTTGACCTGAAGGAGTTCCGATTTTAGGCGTTCGAAGCGGTCGACCGACAATGCCGCATCGCAAGCGATCCGTGCGGGAAAAGGAGGCGGTTGCCGAATGTCTCCTTTGGGCTGTCCCAAGTCGAGGTTGAATTCGCCTTCCAGGGCGCTGCCCGTGGTCGAGGTCGACCGCTCTTCCCGGACCTTTTCGCCGTTGACCGTAATTGTGGTGGTGGACTCGTTGCGGGACTCAAATTTGCCGCCGTACTCGCCGTGGATATTTCCCTGACAAGCCCCGAACAACAGGGCAAGCATGAAGAGGGTAAAAGCCGGTTTGATCATGCGCACAAGTTACGGATTGTGCTCCGGATTGAAAATCGTGCGGGGTGGCTTGGGGCGAGGCGGCCCCCACCAAGCACCCGGCAAATGATCCCTACTCCCCTTTACATCATCTTCAAAAATCCGATCTCTTTGCCTTCGAGGAAGCGACAGGTGCCCCGGGGGAGGTTCTTCTTCGTCAAAGGACCAAACTTTACCCGGTCCAGCGCGATGACTTTGTACCCGAGGTGCTCAAACATCCGCCGGACGATCCGGTTGCGGCCGCTGTGCAATTCCACCCCCACTTCGTTTTCCGGGGCATCGGTAACGAAATCTACCTTGTCCGGGCGGATCTCTCCGTCTTCCAACGTCAATCCCTTGCGCATCTGGACCAGATCTTCGTCGGTGAAGGGCTTGTCCAGCCGTACGTGGTAGAGCTTCTTCACCTTGTGGCTCGGGTGGGTGAGCCGCTTCGCCAAATCGCCATCGTTGGTAAACAGCAAGAGGCCCGTGGTATTTCGGTCCAAGCGCCCTACCGGATAGACCCGCACCTGGGTGTATTTCTGCACCGTATGCATAACCGTTGCCCGGCCCTGGTCGTCCTTCGTGGTGGTGATGAGGTTTTTCTGCTTGTTCATCAGCAGATAAACAAAGGTCTGGATCTCCAGGGGTTTTTTGTTGTAGACGACCTGGTCCTGGCCCGGAGTTACTTTGGTGCCCAGCTCCTTGCAGGTCTTACCGTTGACCGAGACCTTGCCGTTGGCGATGAGGACATCGGCTTCGCGGCGGGAACACACCCCCGCCAATGAGATGTATCGGTTTAGCCGCATCGGGCCTTCGACATTCTCGTACTTTTTCGCCTTTTTCAGTTCTTCGAGCAGCAGTTTTTCCCGGCGGCGGTCGTTTTTCTTCTCCGCACGGGGATTGGACTTGCTGTAGAACTGGCGGAAAGCGCCGTCCTTGGGTCCGGTCTTTTTCTTGGGACCACCACTTTTGCCTTTGCGTTCCGACGGTTTACCGCCTCGTTTTTGCTTGGCCACGATTATTCCTCCTCTTCAGTTTTGTTCCCGGGCACTGTTGCTTGGTCTTTTGGCATTCCCGGCATGCGAAAAGACGCTTGAAATTCTTGGGCGTCAGCTTTGATTTCGGTGAGCTTTGGGAGCTCGCTGATCGCATTGATCCCGAAGTACTCCATGAAATAGCTGCTCGTTCCGTAGAGCAGGGGCCGCCCCGGCGCATCCGCCCGTCCCCGGATATCAACCAGGTTTTTGTCCAGCAGGCTGCGCACGGTGTAGTCGCAGTTGACCCCGCGGATAAACTCGATTTCGGTTTTGGTGATGGGTTGCTTGTAAGCAATGATGGACAAGGTCTCCAATGCCGCCCGGGACAAGCGCTTCTGGTTTTTCACCACGGCGGCGTGCCGGACGTAAGGATAGTATTTTGCCTTGGTGTACATCTGGTAGCCGCCATCTATCAGCCGCAGTTCAAACACAAAGGCTTCCCCGCGCAACTTTTCCTGAATGGCCTGCAGCGCCGCTTCCAGGATTTCGTCATTGAACTCCAATGCCGCAAAGTCCTCGTGCTGAAACAGCTCCACAATTGCCTCCTTCCGCAACGGGGCCTCCGCCGCAAATATGAGCGCCTCCACAATCTCTGCCACTTGCATTGTTTGTTCTTGCATGCCCTCGCAATTTACTTTATCAATTTCCGATTTCCTACGTTACTGCGATTGCCGGTGTCGGCGGCACCGCCGCCATTGGGGATCGAAAATCGAGCATCAGCGTTATTTCTTTCTTTCCACTGTGAACTCGACCAGGTCGCGGAGGGACTGTTTGCTGGGGGAGTCGGGGAATTCGTTCAGGATGTCCATCGCCTCGCTGAGAAAGCGCTTCATGACCTGCTCGGAATAGCTGATGCCGCCGTTGCGCTTCACGTAGTCGATCACCCAAGCGACTTTTTTCTTGTCGGTATTGTGGCGGCGCACCGTATTGATGACCCGCCGGCGCTCCGCCCACGTCGCTTTGTTCAGCACATGAATCAGGGGCAGGGTCATCTTCTTTTCCTTGATGTCGATGCCCAGTGGCTTGCCCACATCCGCCGTACCGTAGTCAAAGAGATCGTCGCGGATCTGAAACGCCATCCCGATCTTCTCGCCCATGAGCCGCATTTTCTCGATGACTTCCGGATCCTCGGTGGTGCTGGCTGCACCCGATTCGGTACAAGATGCGATCAGGGAAGCGGTCTTCTGGCGGATAATCTCAAAGTAAATCGCCTCATCCACGTTCAGCTTGCGCGCCTTTTCGATTTGCAGCAATTCGCCCTCGGCCATGAGCTTGACCGCCTTCGAAGTGATCTTCAGCAATTCGTAATCGCCGTGCTCGAGTGACATCAGCAGGCCCCGCGACAACAGAAAATCGCCGATGAGCACCGCGATCTTGTTTTTCCAAAGGGCATTGATGGAAAAGAAGCCACGCCGCTGATCGGCATCGTCCACCACGTCATCGTGGACCAAGGTCGCCGTGTGCAGCAATTCGATCAGCGCCGCCCCGCGGTAGGTCGCCGGCTGAATGCCCCCGCAGAGATTTGCGGTCAGAAGCACAAACATGGGACGCATTTGCTTGCCTTTGCGCTTGATGAGGTACTGCAGGATCCGGTCCAGCAACATGACCTTGACCCGATCCTTCATGGCGCTGCGGAAGTACTTTTCAAAGTGCTTCATCTCCTCGGCGATGGGGGCCTTGATCTCTTCTAAGCGTTGCTTTTGGGACATTGGCGCAAAAATAGGCTTTTATTTCAAAACTTATTGAAACAAATAAGGTTGCGCTTGCGCCGGCATTATTTTGGGGGAACGGAACGGCTACATGCCCTGCCACCAACTCGGAAACAGGATGGTGACCAGACACACGATGGTCAAAGGAATGCACAGCATCAACACCGCGTAAGCCGCGGGAACGGCGTAGTTGGGGATGCGGGCTGCGATGGGCTTTTTTCCATTTTTCGCCACGACGATCCAGATCGCGGCCACAGTGACCACCAACGACAAAACAAAGATGATCAGCAGACTCACCGGCATCTTGCCGGGATCCCCCAATTCCTGATTTTGGTTGTAGAAGTCCATCTGATCGGTCTAACCGCTGGCCCCCGGAATGGTTTGCCCGGCGGGTGACTTTGTGCGGATCGCAGCGTGATCGCTTGATCCAAGTCGTCCCGCTGCCGCTAGCCGCGCGGTGATCCCGTGCGGCTAACGGTGATGGCTCGGTTTAGAATCGCACCACACAGGCCGATGGCAACCGCGGTGCGCAATTCTTTTCGCAATGGAATCAATTTGGAAATCGAGCGGTAAGCGTGCAATTTTGTACGGTAAGCCGCGAAATCATACGCATACTGACGTCACCATGAATCTGATCGAAGAACTGAAATGGCGGGGCCTGATCCACCAGATGTACCCCGGAACCGAAGAATTTTTGGCCACCAACCGGGCTACCGGGTACGTGGGCTTTGACCCGACGGCGCCGTCTTTGGGAATCGGAAACATGGTGCCCATCATGCTGCTGGTCCATTTTCAGCGCCACGGCCACCACCCCATCGCTTTGGTGGGCGGGGCGACCGGCAGGATCGGCGATCCTTCCGGAAAATCCGAGGAACGCAATCT
>JBCCQH010000109.1:0-27326 GCA_039024435.1 Bacteroidota bacterium | reverse complement strand
TTCGATGTAGCGCCGCACCCGCAACGCCGCTTCGAAACCATTCATGGATCCGCCCAGGCCATCGGGAACCCGGTTTTCCACCGCCCAAACCATATTGGCCATCTCGTCGCGGAGGAAATTCACCGACTCAAACGGCTTGCCTTCCTGCCCCCGGTCCACCACGGGCGGGAGGAACAAGCGGTAGTCCGGCCCCGAAACGCTGTCCCCGGTCTGGTGCAGCGAAAACATGTCCCAGGTCAAATAGTCATCCGCCGAATCACTGCCCGCCGCTTCGACCAGCGTCTCCTGCCCAAATACATCCGTAACCATGATTTCACTGATCTCCACTAAGTGCCCCAGCGGCAAAGTCAGCGGCGCAATCAGCCAATCATTGCTGAAAATCAGCGAAAACTCATTGTACACCAGTACGGCGGGATTGACGCTGTCCGCATTCGCCCCGTAGAGGTTCACCCGGCCATCTTCAAATTCCCACCAGCGCGCCTTGGGCATCCCGGCAAATACCGTCTCCGAAGGAATCACCGTGATCCGGCGGTCCTCTACCTCCCGGGCTTGGGTGGACGTCGGGCGCAACTTCGACTCATAATCGGTATCCCGGTCAAAACTGTACCAGTCCAGGCGACCTCCCGGATAACCTTCCGCCCGCAAAGTGATCGGTTGGCGGTTGCGCTTGGGCGGCGCAACGGCAAATTTGTACTCCATCGCACCGTCCTGGTACGCCGGCTTCTGGGTTTTTCCCGGCAAACTGTACACCCGGGCAAACCAGTCCACAAAAGCATCCCCCGCCCGATCCGCCTCGGAATTGTTTCCGGCAAGTAAATCGCTCACGTCCCGCGACGAGCTCACGTACAAATAGTTGTACAGCGCTCCGCCATCCAGGCAATCGCCCGCCGCCACCAGAGCCGCCGCCTGCCGCAGCCGCCGATTCGCGAACAAGTAGGCCGCATCCGGCCCTTCCTCCGGCAAAGTGATCTTCAACGGCACCGGTGACGTCGCCGCCAGCAATTCGGCTTTCACGTTCCCGGCAGCCGAGGCCCCCGCTTCCTTTTCCAGTAACCGCAGAAAATGCCGCCCTGCCTCCATCCGCAGGACCAGGTCCATCGGCGGAGTTTCCCGCTCGACAATTACTTCCAGCGGCGTTGCGTAGGTGATGTTCGAAGAAGCAGTTGCACCTTCGGGTAAGTATTTGACCACCGGATGGGTCTTGGAAGCAATCCGACTGAAGACCGCCGAGCCCGCATCTTCGGCTTTGAACTCGCCGAACTGCCACTGGCGGCAGAGCATCCAGAGGGCATCGCGCACCTCCGCGCGCAGCGCCCGGTCAAAATTTTCGGAACGCGGCAGGTTTTCCAGCCGGTTGTAAGAGTTGAGTGATGGATTATCAGGCATAGCTTCAGAAGATTCAGTCGTTGTCCAGGTATTTTACGTTGCGCAGCACGTCAGGAATGACGATGTCTTTGGCCGAAGCAAAGATGCCACGGAAGACCGGAGAGAGATTCCGGGCAAAGTCCAGCGTCGGGTAGCCGGGAGGCGCCGACAGCGAAGCGTAAATCATCGGCAGGAACTGCGCGTAAAGCGAAGTGTCGATCAGATTCGGATCGACCGCGCGCTGCTTGACATTGTCCAGGGTATCGTTCACGATGTCGAGCAGGTCTTCCCAATCCCACTTGCCCGATTCGGTCGGGGATACGCAAAGCAGCAAAGACTGCGGGGGCCGGGAGTTCGGTTGGTTGAAATGCACCGCCAGGCCAGTATTTTCCGTCTTTTGCGGAATGATTTCCGGCCACTCATCGATGACCAGCCCGGCCTGCAGCTTCGCGGGATCAAAACCGGCCGGGAAGAGATTGACCAGGGAAAGGATATCTTCCGGAATTTCGTAGTCTTCCGGAAACTCAATGCCGGTCCAGCGGCCATTGGGCTGGCCGTTTTCGTCCCGGGTGTGGGGCAATTGCAGCGGCACCAGCGTCCCCAGTCGATCTTCCCCGTGCAGCGCTTCCCCGAGCACACTCAGGCGCAGGTAATCGCCCAGGCGCGGCCGCACCCGCGAAACCCCGTGCAGCCATTCGTCTACCGGGAAATCGCCCCCTTCGGCAAGCAAATCCCCACTTTCACCGTACGTTTTGGCCTCGGCGAAGGTCACCGGATCGTACTGCACAAAGGTTGGTAGCAAGCGGAATCCCTTGCCAAACAGTTGCTGGGCGATTGCTTGGTAGGCCTTCAACTTTGCCCCCGGATCATCCATGGTTTCCGTCGCCGTAAGGCTTTGCCGGGCGGAGGCATACAAAGCTTCCAGCTTTGCGACGACCTCGCGGGCCTGGACCAAAATCCCCGACAGATTCGCTTCATCCGTCGCCTGGGCCGTGACCGGCACCGCATTGTCGATGTTGTAGAGAGCGGCCGCGTACATGTACTGGCGCAGATTCGGAACGTGCTCCAGGGTGCTTTCCGACTCGGTCAGATGGGCGAAGCGGTCGATCCAGAAGGCGAGGCGCTTGACCCCCATCGGAGCGCTCGTACTTTCCAGCGCCGTATCCAGCCGATCGTACAGTTCGGTCAGAGCGTACCCCCCGGCTTCGGGAACCGGCTCCCCCGGGAGCAGCAGATCCTCCGGCCGCAGTTCGCGGCTGTTGCGCACCAGGTCGATCAGCGCCTCGATTTGGGCCACAACCTCGGCGAGGGTCCGGTGACTGGCGCCGAGACCGGTGCGGTCGGTGTAGCTGACTTTGAGGGTGCCTTCCTCCGTCTTAAAGTAGTTTTTCCGGGCAATGAACGCGATGCGCTCGGTGAGGTCGCTGCCCCGGGGATTGTCGAGCTGCTGCTCGACCAGGAACAGGAAGTCAAGGGGCTGCAATCCCATCTGCAGCAGGCTCATGTAAGCGCGGCGCGTGGAGACCGCGCCCGTTTCATCGGTTTCCTCCAAGGTGCAGACAAAACGCACACCGGTGGGATCGGGCAGGTGCTCCGCCAGGAACGCATTCAGATACGGCTCGGTCTGGCCGCGGACGGTTGCGGTACTCCACTTGGGGGAATCCAGGGTGGCACGGTCCAGGTGCAGGGCCACGCGGTGCAAGATGGCATGGCCGGAACGCGGCGTCTGGATGATCTCGATTTCCGGATAGGTGCCTTCGCCGTTGAGGGCGCGCAGGACCGCATTGGCGTGGTCCTTTTTGCCCTGGGCCAATTGGTACACCGCTTCGGCCAGGGAAAGGTCCGCGATCGCGTCCAGTTCGTCGCTCAACTGCTTCATCAACTCGAGGATGGCGGTGCGCACCTTGGTGTCGGTGATGCTCAGACCAGCCAGGAACACCGTTCCCCCCAGCTTGCGGAACTGCTCGATGGCCTGGAGCCCATCCATGACGTTGCGGGCTTCGGTGGTTTGCACCGAGCGCCCGGGGCCATCGCTCGTGGCGCGACCGGAAACCAGCGGGTACTTGTCCCGCAGTTCCAGGAAATATGCGTCGAGGGCGATGTCCTTGCCCCCGGTGTCTTTGAGGCGCTTGTCGTGCATGGACCGCTCAAAGCGGTAGCCCAGCAAAGCACCCAGTTCCTGCCCGCGCCGCACCCCTTGAATGTAGAACATTGCTTTGCGCACCCGCATCGAGTTCAGATTGACCGCCATTGAACTGTCCGGATCCGACATGTAGCCCGCCCGCAGGACCGCAGCCGACACCGCGTGGGTAATTGAGGGACCGTGAACGAAGCCTTGATTCGAAGGATCGGTGCGCGGCCCGGGTTTGATTTTCCCCGCGTCCTCGTCGAGTTGCAAAGTGATTGAAGTATCGCTGCCGAGGTAACGCCAGGTTTCGGTCTTGTCAAAGGGATCGGCCGCTTGCACCGTGTAATCGTCCTGGTTGGTGGAATAGCGGCTCTTTCCGCTTTTGCGCTTCACTTCACGGACTTCAACGCCCGGAAAGCTACTCATTTTCAGTCCTTCCAACCAGGCAAATGCGCCCAGGTGGATCCCTTTTTTCCGCGCACTGCCATTGCCCCGGTGGCGGTACAGGCGCTCCTGCACGAGTCCCGTCTTCCAGGCGTCCAGGCGGTAACTGCACAGGTCCAGGTGCTCGGCCAGCATCCGTTCCAGACGGGCAGTGGGAACATTTTCCAACATCTTCAGCGCATCGCGGATTTCCTTCAGCGCCGCCGTCTTGTGGCTGTTGAGATTGACCAGCGCATCGATGTGCGCGCCAATCGAAATTCCCGACTGAACCTGGGTAAATACCTGATTGGTATCGCCCCACTTTACCGGCCCTTGCTCGATGAGATTGAGTTGCCGGGTGTACTCGGTGTTGATTTCCGTCCGATAGCGGTTGACTTCCGTCGTGCGGGAATAGCTCCGGATCGGCGAGGATGTCTTTTTGAAAGAAACTGCCCCAGTGGAAGGAAGGTCGAAGCCCTTTTTGCCGAGCACTTGATCCTCCACCTGGACCTTGAGCGCGGTTTTTTCCGAAGTTTTCAGCTTGCGGGTAGACACCTCCGAGAAATCGGTGATGAAGCGGTCTTCCAGCGAAACCACCCCTTCGTCCAGCAGCAAATCAAAGGAAGTATTGGCGTATTCCAGCAGTAAGGCGTGCCGCAGGAACAAATAGAGCAGCGCCCGGGGCGTCGCCGCGTCCTCATCCGCCCCCACCGTAGTAAAGTCCTCCGACTTCAGTGCCCTGTGCGCCGAATCAATGAGCCAACGCAGGTAATTGTTCGAACTGCCCTTCAGCGGCGCAATCGGTTCGGTCTCGGAAAGCGGATTGTTGTCCACCAACGGCCCATTCAGGGCGCGGTTCGTGTCCGCATTCAGTACGGTGGAGCTAAACGGATCCACCAACACCGCGTGGCCGGCCGACTGGAGATTCGAGGTCGCGTCGACGGTGCGCTTCCCCGAGGAATAGCCACGCCGGGCGATGGAGTGGTAAAAGGTTTCCAACCCGTGCAGCACTTCCGGCCCAACCGCGAAACGCTGGAAAAACTCAACCGAAGTCGCGTGCAGGCCGATCACTTCCAGAAAGTCCTCGTTCAGGTCGGATACGTCTTCCGCCCCGATGCTCTTGACCTTGTCGGAAAGGGCTTCCCATTGCAAGTTCATCGACTGCAACATGGGCAGAATTTTCCGTTGGTAGCGGTAGCTGAAGCTGTTGTTGTATTTCCACTCGGCAAAATTCGTGGTGGGCAATACGCCGTAGGGCTGATCCCCAATCCGAAAAGCCGGAATGTGACCCCGTCCGGTCACCCATTTCTTGAAGAAATTCTCCGTATCGCGGATGGTCTGATCGGTGAACAGGGGATGCATCATCTGCCGCAGGGCAAACTGCATCGTCGCTGGCCACAAGGAGCGGTTCATCGCCATCGCCTCTTTGGTATCGGTTCCATCCGCGTGGTGGATGTGCTCGACCACCGCGTAATTCAGCCCCAGCGCATCGGCAAACCATTGCCCGTCCTTCCGGTACTTCGAATTCGAAGTGTACTTGACCAGTGGTTCCCCGACCTCAAAGGCAAAGCTTGTGTCCGGGCTCAGGGCGGCTTCATTGTAACCCGAATCGCCGGCCTCGGTGTTGTTGGTGGGCGTCCCCTGCGGCACAAAAGCAAAACCAGCGCCGTAGTGGTGGTGGTCAAACAGCTTTTCCAGCAGATCGTGGCTTTCGTCCTCATCTTCGTTCAGCTTGAGGCCCAAAGCCACCAGGCGCGTCATCCCAAACTGCCACAGTCCCGCAAGGTCAATCCGCACCGCCATTCCCATTTTCTCCGCCTCTTTGAAATCGGTCATCCAGCGCATGCCCTCCGGAACGGTCAGCGAGCCATTTTCCTGGACGAATTCTTCCTGGCTGGAAGGATCGATGCCGACTTGCAAATCCGAAGGGATGGTGTTCCCGACGACGATTTTCCGGGTGGTACCGCGGTACGCCGCCACCACAAACTTATCCGGCATCACGAAAGAGTGCGCTGCCTGGGTCCAGGCTTCCTCTTTTTCGCTCACCACAGGGTAGCGGGGGCTTCCGGAAAATTTATCGGTCGAGGCATTGTAATTCGTGGGAGTGAGTACCTGCACGACATAGGCCGCCCGGGGCGAACCAAACGCCTGGGCGATCACCCGCCAAGCTCCCAATTTCAGGTCTTGGTCGCCATTTGCGGCGTGGACCTCCTCCCAATAGGTCTTCCCGGCCTCGATCTCATCGGCGGTGAGTCCGGCCTCATGGGTGGAAATCGCGATGTCGTCCGGGAAAAACCGGACCCAAAGCTCGATGCCGTCACTGTAGGAGGGATAGCGTTGCCCCACCCGGGGAATCATGCGGTAGACGTGTTTGATTTTCATGAAACGCGTCTCCATCCGCACCGGCATCAGCAGCACCGGGGTGCGGTCACTGCGCTCACCAAAACTGTCCTGGATGCGCTCCAGCGGAGTTTTGATGTTGTAGATGCCTCCAAAGGGGTTCGTCGGGGAAGTGGGCGAGGACACCGGATTGCCGTAGGAGGGCGTCGCGGGACTGGTTTTCGGACCAAACGGGTTATTGGAATCAGCCATGGGGGATGTATTGTTCAGTTTTGGGCTACTGCTCAGTTTTTGTATTCAATCATGTCGGCGGCGTGGACGGCGACGCGCACCGGATCCTGGTAGAGGATGTAGGCCATGTTGGCGGCATTGCGGCCCCACTTTACCGGTTCACCGGAAACCTTGGTCAGATTATCGGCCGAACCGAGGTCCACGTGGCCGGAGCCAGTGTCGACGTGGCCCCAGTTGAGCTCCTGGTAGGAAGCCGGAGCGCGGGAAGGCTGGGATTCCGGCTCGTCGAGTCCAAAGCGGATCTCGCCGGCGCGTTCTTCCAGCACAAAGAACCAGCCCGGCCGGAACTTGCGCCACCTCGACCCCGATTTGCGCATGCCGTGGGCCTCTTCTGCCGTCAGGTCAAAGCCGATCAGGGTGATGTCCGGTTTGATCTGCGCGGTGAAGAGAGGCATTTTGACGGTTTCGGTGAGTTCCCGGGGCAGGGACCGGTCGATGACGTTGCGCATCCGCCCGCCGATCTCCCGCTCCACCGTTTGCCATTTGGCTTTAGTGGCGTAGATCATCGTATTGGGGTAGCGGCGCAACAACTCGCCCCGGATCACCAGCACCAACTTGGCCTCGGAACTATTTGCCCCTTGGGGCCCATTTTCTCCGATTTGAGCGCTGCTGCTCCACTGGTGCATCTCTTTGATGTCCTGAAGCTTGGTTTGGCGCTCGGCTTCGGTCATGCCCTCGCCGGAAAAATCGGTCCCGTCCCAGAAGTACTGGAACACCGTCCCGCGCTGATCGGTGGGAAACTCCCGCCAAAGCAATTCGCGCATCATCTCGTGGTTCATTCCCGCCAGGAAAGACTCGATGAAAGGTGGGTTTACTTCCAGCAGGCTCAAGGTATCGTCCGGGATCAGTTCCAGATTCGGCAGCATGTATTCCGCCGAAAGCTTGACCAGATCTTCGTAGGCCGGGGTAAATAGCTTGGGGCAGGCCATGATCGTTTCGATCCGAGTGCCGACCACCAAGGGTGCGTTTCCGAGCTGAATTTCACTCGGGATGCGGGTCAGGATCGCAAGCTCGGGATTGAGTTTTGCCCGAAGGGCATCTGCGCTGTTGCCGACATTGAGCGAGGGCAGGGCCGGGGCCGCCATCCAGCGTGAGGTATCCAGATAACCGTAAAAAGGCGAGGCTGCCGATTTGAAGTTGAGTCCCTCCTGGTTTGAGCTGACCAAGCGCGTTTCCCCCGGCTCAGTCAGGGCAAATCGGTTCGTCGAGGACACCGTCCGACTTCCGGTGTAGTAAAACAAGTAGCGGGTGCGCGACCGGGAAAAAGTATTTTGCTGGCTGAGATCGCGGGACTCAACCGGAACCGTATACGTCTTGCGCGCCAATCCACCGATGAGATCGGTGTGTTCCGAAAGCGCCGAGGAAGGCTGGATCCGCTTCATGACCGGACCGGAAGGCCGCACAATGCGCCGGAAAGCGTCGCTCTGTGCGGCCACTGGCAAGGCGCTCTCCACGGTCTTCTGCCAAACGGTTTCCGAGTCCTGCAGCACCCGGCTCTGGTAACGGCTGGCGAGGCTGAGGATCCGTTCGTCACTTTGGTCCTTGAGGTGCTTGCGGTAGAGGGCGCCGCCGGCCTCTTTGGCCAGTTGCGCCTGCCGGAGTCTGCGATTGGCTTCCAGAACCTCACCGATTTGCTCCCAGCATCGGTCCATGTAGGCTTCCTGGTTCTTGCGCACGACTTCCGCCCCCAGGCCCGCGGCCGCCCGCAGGGTCGGATCGAGGTTCAACTGGTTCAGCCAGTTGAGCTTGGTCAGGTCCGCCGGCAAGGGATCGTCCACCGCTTCGACCTGGGCGTGCCAGCGGCCGTAGAGCGGGGGCATGATCACGGGATCGCGATCCGAGTGCGAAGGATGGGCTACGCCAAAGACTTCGTGCAACAGCGGATCGGCGGCTTTGTGGGACCGGGTGCCGCCGGCGCTGTGGGATTCGCTGGTGAGCGTCTTTTCCAGATCCAGTACCGATTTGAGTTCGTCCGCCAGGGCCGAGGCCCCGGTAAAGCTCAGGGGCACGGTGCTTTCCCGGTCCGGCGTGCGCAGCGCACCTTCCAGCATGACCGTTCCGTCCCCGGAAGTGTAGCTGACTTCGTAGCCGGGATCTTGAATGTCCATCGGCTGGCGGCCCACGTCGTGGTCCATCACCCGCGGCACCAGTTCTTCGACCAGCGTTTCGAAATCGCCCCGCTCTCCCGTCTGAAACGCAAAACTGTAATAGAAGGGATAGCGCGATGCGGGATCGGTCCCGCCGTAGGATGCTTTTTGGGCCTCGGTCGTGTCGGTGGCTTCGCCGAGTCCCGCCCGGCGCCCAGTTTCGAAAGCCGGCACCAGGAAAGCGGTGTAGCGCGTCTGCGGCTCCAAACGCCGGGTGCTCAACAAGCGGCAGCAGGCGGAGTTGGGATTCGCCGTGACGGCATCGTTGAGGTTCGCCACCGCCGCGGCCACGCTGCCTTTGTCGTCGGGATCCAGGTCTTCGTGGACGTGGACGTGGGCCCAGGCCCAGGATTCTCCGGGGTCGGGAAAGGCGAGCGGCAAGCCCTGGCCGGTCAGCTTGAGGGAGGGCAAAGGTCCGGAAAGGGCCGTTTCCCGCTCAAATTCGCCATCCTTGAGAATGAGCAAATGCAACCAGGGCCGCAATTTGTCCCCGTTGGCCCGGGCCGGGGTGTAGCGCCACAGGAAGTCCTCCTCGTAGAATTCCACGAAGGGCAGGTAGTTCGGCTCAAAATTTCGGGTTCCGTTGCGGGGGAAACTGCGGACAATGGCTTTGGACTGGATGCCCGTGATGTCGCCCGGTCCCACCAACAAGACCCGTTTGCTCAATTCGCCGTAGCGGGTGCCATTGACCCGGGCTTCCACGGTGACCGAGACCCGCTCTTTGGTGGAGCTGATGCCCAGGCCCAAGTGATCGGTTTCCTGGATGGTGGCGCTGAGTCCGAGCCGGACGTAGGGCAAAAACGAATAATGGGCTAATTTTTCGCTCATAGCTGATTCAGATCTTGGGCAGGCATGACCTGCAAGTAAGTGCTCAATGTGGGGTCAGCGACGACTTGCTGGCCCAGGGCCAGCGCCGCTTCAATCGCCGATTTGGTGACGGTGTCGGCAAAAACGCTTCGGTCACCCCGACTTACCAGGGCGTAGGTCGCCGGGGTGATGGTGACTTGATTGGGACCGAGGACCGAAGTCACTCCAACCGCCAACGGGGAACGGGCAAGCGCATTTCCCAGCAAGCGCGACTTAAATTCGGCCTTCGTGAGGCGCTTTTTGACCGGACTGCGCCGTTTGTTACTCCCGTCGTAGATGGTTTCGTCGTATTCCACGGGCCGCTCGACGAAGCGGGAACCGGTCAGTTCTTTTCCGGCCTGACCGCGGACCCCCGCTTTCATGTTTTCGAAGTTCTTGCCGCTCAACTTTTGCGCTTCGTTTTTGTCGAAGTACTGCGCCGGAGCAAACTGCTCGTAGTGATCACTGATGGCCATTTGCCCCCGGCTGTCGTGCAGCGTAATCGAGAAATTGGGATTCGATTCTTTCGGCTTATAATGGCCGAATTTCGTGATTTTCACCCCTGTGGGGACGACTTTTTGGGTCACGCCCAGACCACTCATTGGGTCAGCGAGGAGGACGTCTTCTTCGACTTTGATTTCTTTCAGAGTGACCGAACTGCCGTGGGCGGAAGGCAATTCCGGCATCCAGTTGCGGGAGTCGGCCAGGGCTTGGACCAGTTCCGGCGTCACCTCCTTGTTGGGCAAGCTGGTCTTGTCTTTCTTGCCAAAGCTTTTGTCTACTTTGGCGGTAAACTTCAGGCCCAGGACCTTGAATTGGGCCTTGCCCTGGATCCGCCAGCGGGAGGGGCCCTCCAGCGACCCACCCAGGTAGATGCTCAGGATGGCGTCCCCGCCGTATTTGACCGCGAGGCCCGCCTCGACCCGGATGATAAAGTAGATCGGGGAGAACTGGAACAAAGCGTCAAACCCGGCAAATCCCTGAATGGAAAGGGTTTTGCCGAAGACCTTCGCGACCTTGATGTAGAGTTCGATCCGCGCCCCGAACTGAACCGTGTTTGAAGTCAGGGCAAAGTAGGCAGACAGGGTCAGGCGCGGATTTTTGCCAGTGAGCAGATTGATCGTGATCCGCTTCATGTCCTCCGGTAGATTCAGCGGCGGCGGGGTGTAGTCCGGGTGGAAGCCACCGACGCTGACCAGGAAATTGGGATCGCTGCCCCAGGTGAGCCGCACCGCCATGTCCCCTTCCAGGGTAAAGGTGAGCACCCGCGAGTCGTAAATCGAGGCATCGAAACTCAGGTATTTGCGCTCGATATCGAGGATGCCCAGAAAAGCAACGTTCAGCTCCAATATCGGCGCTTTCTCGGTGGGCAGGGCCATGCGCAGGGCCCCCAGGATCGCCAGGCGGATGGGATTCGGAACTTCCAGCAACAAGCCGAATTCCAGCTCGATCAGCGTAGGCGCCCCCCAACCGATGATGCCCATCGGGCCGAATACGTAGCGGTCCTCCTCGATCGGGAAGATTTCCTCGATGTCGGAGATGATGCGGCCGGCATTTTTGGCCACATTGCTCGGGAACAAGATGCTGTCCAACGCGCCAGTCTTCAACCCCTTTTGCATGACATCCAGGGCCATGCTCCGATTGATCCCCGCCAGCCCCCCGACGCCATTCAGCGTGAATCCAAAGCCCAAAGGCAGTGGACTGAACTCGGCCGTAATCAGAATGAAGAAGGTCACGCCCTTCGACCCATCCGGCATCTGGGTGGTCAGGATCCCGATCGCCTTCAGCGAGACCAATTCCTGAATGGTCAGTTCCAGCATCCCGACGTAGCGGCCATTGTCGGGGTCAAATTCGATGTAGCCGCCACCTTTCACCACGCCCGCATCAATGGCCACGCCGATGCCTTTGGGCGGCACAAATCGGGGCGTGATGTCGAGCGGCCCGATATTGCCCCCCGATTCCGAATAGCCGATTTCCAAACCGATTCCGATCTTTTCCACGGTTCCGGTAATCGGTCCCAGGGTGATGCTCCCGCTGAACAGGGCTTCGAAATCAATACCCCCGCCTCCCCCGTAGTCCAGGATGAGGTCCATCTTGGTGAGTTGGGCGACGTTGAAGAGATTTTTGTTGACCGGGATCGTCATCGCGAGCTCGCCGCCTCCCGCACTCACCTCCACCCCGGAAGTGGACTTCCATTCCACGCTGATGTCCACGTCCTCGGTCGAACCGTCCTGCCAGATTTTGAAGTATTCCAGCAAGACCTTGTCCGGCAGAAGGTCGCCCAGCACCGGCACGTCGATCAGCAGATCGAAATCCGCCGAAATGGCGACGTAGATTTTTTTGTTTTTCCGCCCGATTTCAATGCTGTAGATGATAATGTCGACCACCTGCGGTACGGTGAGCTTCACCCCTTCCGGCTCGGCGGCGGTGATCTTCCAGCCATCTTCATTGATGTCGACCGAAAAATCAATCTCGGCGGCAGCTCCCTCGCTGTCTTTCAACCCAGGCAGTTTCATTTTCCCGCTCAGGTCCACCCCGACCAAGCCCGATTTGCTGAAGTCGATACCGAAGGATTTGAAGTAAAGTTCGAAAGTTCCGATTTTCAGCGGAATGCCGTCCCCGCTGGTATCTGCGGACAGGGCATACACTTCGTCGGCAAAGCCGATTTCAATCGTGACCTTGCCGTCTTCGCCGGTTTCCGGATCTTTCAGCGCGGGCAGCGTGGCGTAGCCGGTGATATCGACGCCTTTGATCGCGTTTTGGAAAAAAGTCATGGAGAACTTGTCCAGCCCAAGCTTTACCTCCCCGGGCAGATCGATGCGCAGCAGAGAGGAAGTGGACGTATCTAGGGTCAGTTTTCCGGAAAATCCCCCTTCACTGCCGATCACCAGATCGGACCCTACAATTTTGGCATTGCCTTCGCTTTCGTCCTTTTCCCATTTCTTGGGCAACCCAATTTCTACTTCGCGGATCGCCACGCCTTTGAAGCTCACCGGCCGGCCATCGGCATCGGCGGGGGCGATGTTAGCCGTTTCACTAAGATCGAGTTCCAAATCGCTCACCGAAAAGGTCAAGCCAGTACCCGCGATTTCGGAAGCGGGAAAATCAAAATCTCCGGCCTCGTCGAGGGTCAAGCCATCCGTCGTTGAGATCGCAAGGGTGCCCAGATTGAAAATGAGCGTAGACTTGACGGACTCATCGGCGATGGGTTCGCCATCTTGGTCCAAGGGAATGAGCCAACTTCGGGGAAATTGCAGTCCCAGCGCGAGATCGTTGACCGAAGTGGAAAAATATACTTTGAGGAGGTCGTCAAAGCTGCCCGGAAAAGCATCGCGCACGATGCCCAGGAAGAAGCCCAGCAGCGCCTCCAAGATTTCGCTGGGATCGGTGAAGACATCCACAATGAACTTGATCAGGAGCTCGACCGCCATGATATCGGCCGCGGTCAGGGCTACAACCAAGTCTGAGTAGGTCCAAGATTCGCCGTACACCAACTCACCCGAGGTTCCGGTCAGCGAGAAGACCTCGTTGAGCAGGGTGACGAGGTCTTCCAAACCGATGGGCTCTGGCGCATCGACGAATCCTGGGATGCGCTTTAAGATATCGCTGGCCGTGTCACTGCCGCTCGGGTAATCGGTGGCAATGGTGTAGGATTCGGCGACCTCCGAGATCGTGGCCCCGGAATCCTCGATGGCGCCAGCAATCGTGCCGTACAAGGTCGCCGCCGCCGCCTCAGATAGACTTGCGTAGGCGGGATCATAAGCGATTTCGAACGCTGTCCCGTAGAGACCAAAATCACCATTGATCCGATCAATGAGTGTCTCAAAATCGGCCGCTGGGGGAGAAAGGGGATTGAAAACGGAAAAGGACCGTTTCAAATCGGGCAGAAAGGTTTCGTAGGCCAGTGCCTGAGCGAGGCCGGCCAGGATTTCTTCTGTGCTCGTCTGGAACACATCCAGGACCAAGTTGACGATGTCCTCTGGAGAAAATGAGAAGTCCTCCAGGTCAAAGTCGGGAACATAAGCGAGGATCGGCAACTTCCACGCCAGCGAGACGTTGAATTCGCTGCTTCCGTGGACTTCCGCGGAGGGATTCAGGACGAGGGCCATGCCCGTCCCCAGGATCTCAACCGAAACGGCCCGGGGCAAAACGATGTTCAAATTATAACTGGCCGCGTCACCACTGGCGCTCTTGCGCACCTCCAGATCTTTGAAGTAAACCTTGCCCAGCAGGCCATCCGTCACCGGATCCAGAAATGAAAACAGTCCCGATAGCTTGCTGGGCTTGATCAGTCGGGAAAGTCGAACGAGATTGGGACCTTCGGGCATCTTATTGTGGGGTTGATCGGTTTTTCGTTGCAAATGAGATCATGATCGACCGTGCTTGAGCGCCGCCGGCCGGTGGATCATCTTGTGGACGTCCTCCTTGTTGCTGGTAAAGTAGCGGTGCGAAATCTTCGATTTGAGATTTGCGCGGCGCAGGTTGCGGACATCGTGGGTATTGAATGCGTGGATCATGCGTTTGGCGTAATTCGCAAACGAGGTACGGGTAGCGGCACTCTTCGAGAGCGACTGCAAGTTTGCCCGCCATTTTCCTGAGTTGTAGGCATGGGTGAGGTGGTAGAGCGTTTCTGGCTCATTGGTCACCCGCCAGCCGCCGGCTTCGCAGTAAAACTTGTTGTTGCGCAACCATCCTGTCTTCCAAAACATCCGCTGCTTGAAGATATTGTCAAAGGACGGCTTGATGTATTCATTGTCCATCAAAGGCCCCGTTTTGACAATCGTCGTGTCGTAATCCAACTCGATGTCGTGCCAGACGACATCGTGGAAAGGATAGTAAATCGCCATGGCTGCGAAACGCTTCTTGCCCATCGCCGCCCGGGTGATGGTATCCGATAGCCCCGTGAATTCCTCCTCATCGATGTAGTCCAGGAACTCGTCGTAATCGGTCCGCTGGCCCACATCGTAGCCAAACCCAACTGTGACACCCGAAGCGTAGTCCTTCGTATTGTTGATCGCAAAATCACAGATGTAAAAGGCGGCATCGTCTTCATCTTTGAAAACGTACCCCCCGTTGAGCGTTATTTCCACCTCGTTGATGGTGTAGGTGCCGTTGGTGATTTCCTTGTAGCCAAAATCCGCCAATGCTACGGCTTCCAGGGCGATTTTATCGGCTTCCGAGATCACTTCCGCATCGAGGAGGTGCTGGAGATCGTAGGCGACTTTCGTACTGGTTACATTTTCCCCCAAAGGCAAATGCGGGTACTTGCCCCGGCCATTGAATACGCCCTTGGGGTTCTCATAATTGAAGGCTTTGGCTTTGTAGGCCGGCACCTGATTGGCGAGAAATTCAGCTTGGCGATTGGCGGAAACGGCCTCGTACCGCTTCAGGTCCCATTCGTCCAGGCCGTGGGTCTCTTCGGTCACCCCACTGAAAGTCAACGGCTTCAGATCGGCTTCGGAGGCCGCCCGTAGCCGATTTGCGTACAGAAACCAACCCTTGGGATGAATCTGCCCCAGGATATCGTCCCAGGTATCGGTTTTCTCCGCCTCCACCTCAAAATCGTAAATGACCCGCTCCTTCGTGTTCAACTCCCGCCGGAACTTTTTGACGTAGCGCTCAATCGTGACCGAAGATACCGAAGCTTCCAGTTTGGTCCCAATGGCAGTTAGAGTTGCTTCCGTGGTCAGCGCATTTTCATCCGCTAGGCTGTATTGCCAGTTGAGCAACTCCCGCAACTCACTGATCGGCAGATCAAAAGGTGGGCTGCTTTGCGAGGGGGTATAAAAGTAATCGATGTAGGGATTGTTCGCCTTTTCTACCGTGCCGATGGTGATATTTTGGTAAGGATCTTGGTTGGGATCTTCGGTCAAAAACGGCAGGCGGAAAGCCAATTCGTAACTCAGATAGTTGATGTCGCGCTCCAGCAAGTAGTCCCGCAACTCCCCCAGTACCAAGCGCTTGTCCACCGCCATCACTTCGTTGAGGACATCGGTCAGAAAAGCCGGAAAAGTCTTCTCGGTCGGCGGATCCCCGGGAATGCTCACCTCCTGGTCAAAGTGGTCGGCACTGCTGTAAATGGGATCGGCACTGAGGTCCGGCACCAGCTTGTTGCTCCAAAGGTGAAGTCCGCCTTCGGTCCTCACCTTGTCCGCGTATTGGTGAGTCGTATAATTCAGCCCATCCAGGCTGTAAAAATCAATCGCCAGGGCCTCTTCCCCCCACTTCAGCGTGGTCGTTTCCGTGTCGTACTTGAGCCCACGCACTTTGAAACGGGCTTTGAAGTAGGGGCGTACCGTCACATCGGCCGGATTCGGCAACTCTGTGACCGTACCCTTGTCGAGCACCAGTTGCTTGCGCTGCCACCCCGGATCGTCCCACTTGGTGCCATCGTTTACCAAAGTCCCCAAAGTGGTGATCTCCGCCGGCGCCATCGCGGCGCTGTACATGGCATCGGCGGGCGACCACTCTTCGGCACCGCGGAAAATCTGGGGATCGTTGATGCGGATCTCAAGCGCATTCACCGTTTCGGTGAGCTTGATGGCGTGCGCGTTGACCACGCCTTTGACCGCACGCGCGTGGAAATGCGCATCCAGGTGCTCGGGATCGTAGCGTGACCATTCGCGCATAGCCAGAAAAAACGAGGGGGAAGCGCTCAGGCCATCGGGAGCCATCACCTTATCGGCGTACGAACTCTTGATCGCCGCATTCGAAGCATTGCTGAAATTACCGAATTCCATGCGGCCCACCCCTTTCACCGAAAAGAAGACTTCCCCCGCCTGATCCACTGCCCCGCCGCTCCGGGCATTGTAACCCGCTCCTTCGAAAAAAGCGTAGTGCCCCACGGGATCAAGATCGGCAAAGGTTTGGGCGGTAGCTCCGCCAATGGTGCGGGTCACCGCCGCACTGGCCGGCGGACGGGACAGCCGAATCGGGCCGCGGATGGTCCGCGCCGCGCCCGCCAAAGCCGAAAAAGTCGGCAGTTGCGAGGTGATGTGCGCCTTGTCCGCCACCACACTGCGGTCCAGACGGACGTAAGCGGAGGCGATTTTCTTCGAAGAATCGCCGGCCACCAGGGCCAGTTCAATTTGTCGGGTCCAGTCGCCGTCGGTCTCGGGATAAGCAAAACGCCGACGGACGGCAAAATTGGGCCAGTTGGCGGTAAAATTGGCGTAAGGATTGTGGAAAATGGGGCGCAGGTCTTCGGCTCCACCTTTGGCGAGGCAGAGCCGCAACTTGCAAAAGGTCCACTTCCGGGCCGTGCCCGCATTCGAAAAGCTATCCAGGATGGCAATGGGCCAGTTCTCCGTCGTTCGGTACGCCGTCGCCCCAGCGCCCGTGGGATCGGTGCCATCCTGCGTCAGCTTCACATTGCCGAATACCGCCGGTTCAGTCAGATCGAGGGGTAAGCCCTCGTTGTCGCGCAGATCGAGGTAAACCGTTTCCTTGGTGGCAAACTTGGTCAGCAAGCGGTCGATGAGCTTCGAGCCTTGCCAATCGTCGGACCGGTCCGCCGACTTGTTGTTGTTCACCTTCCCGAACTTATTGCGGGCAAACATGCCAAACCACGCGGCGGGATCGACGTAATTGAGAATTTCCAACCGCTCGACTTCGAGTTCGTAGTCGGTGCTACCGGTGAGGGAGACCAAGTGGTCGTCTTGGCGCGCATCTTTCAGGCTGAGGGAGACCTCTCGGGTGTCAAGTACGATCTCAAAGCTGTATTGGAAGGCGGCATCGCCGTCAAATCGGCCGACGAGTTCTCCTTTTTCCACGTAATGCGGCGTGTAGGAAGCATTAAGGAAGACTTCATCCAACCGATCACCGTCCGCTGCGGCCGCCAGCGCATCGAAGCCCGCGATAAATTTTGTCGCCTCATCGGTGTTCTCATTCTCTTCATCGATGGCGTGTACCTCGGCGATAATGGCATTGTTTTCCGCATCTTTTGGGGCAATGTCCTCCCCGCTAAAATACTCGGACCGGAGAATGCCCCGGTAGATGAAATACTTGACCGGGGGAATCCCCGGCGCGATCTTGCTCGAAAATGGCTTCAGAATGAGATTGACCCGACTGGAATTGTCCGGATGTGCCACGCTGTTTGCCTGCTCAAGGATGATCAACTCACCGGCCACGACCGCGTGGGCGTGCGGATGGGGATGCGCGACGGTAGCACTGCCCGAGAACGTAGAACATACCCGATAGTGCGTCGATGGATTGTCCAGATTGCTCGGATTGGTAGCACTGGCATCAAGTGGGCCATAGCGGTCCACGGTGTCTTGCGTGGGCAAGTGGTCGAGGTGGGCGAAAAAGTTAACGATTGCCATAATTGAATTCCTTCATCATTGCTGAACCTCATACATCGGGACGACCTGGAGGTGGACTTCCAGTTCCGGCTCCCCGGCCTGCATCACCCTGAGCGCCACCGCCGCCGCAATCGCCGAGCGGGTCGCGGACCCTGCGTACAAGCTTTGGTCGCCCCGGCTGCTCACCGCATACGTCTGTGTCGGCAGGCTCACCCGATCCGGTCCCAACACCGAACCCAGCCGGGGGCCCAGCGGATGGCGGGTGACGGCGTTGCCCAGCAAGCGGGCATTGAATTCGGCCTTGGTGATGCTCTTCCGAACGGGGAGTCTCCGCTTCGAATCCCCGTCGTAAATCGTCTCATCGTACTCCACGGGGCGCTCCAGGAACCGGGAAGCGCTCAGTTGGGTTCCCGCCTTGCCTTGCACGCCCGCTTTCATCTGCTCGAAACTCTTCCCGCTGATCTTGGCTGCCTCCTTTTTCTTGAAGTATTGCGCCGGGGCAAACTGTTCGTAGGTGGGCTCAGAAACCAACTGGGTACCGCTGGCGTTGTGGAGGGTCACGGAAAATGTCTTTTTCGCGTCCTTGATGCCGTAATTGCCGTACTTCTGCAATTCGATTTCCGTGGGCAACACCTTCTGGGCAACGCCGATCCCACTCACCGGATCGGCAAGAATGACCCCATCGGCCACGGCGCTTTCTTTCAAGGTTACCGTCCCACCGTGGGCCTCCGGCAGCGTCGGCAGCCAGTTGCGCTCGTCCGCGAGGGCCTCGACCAGCAAAGGCGTGACTTCCTGATCCGGCAACTTGGACTTGTCTTTTTTCCCGAAGGTCTTGTTGACCTTCGCGGCAAACTTGATTCCGAGGACTTTGAACTCGGCTTTGCCCCGGATCTTCCAAGGGGCCGGTCCTTCCAAGCTTCCTCCGAGGTAAATGCTCAGGATGGCATCGCCGCCGTACATGACGGCAAATCCCGCCTCGACGCTCACGATGAAGTAGAAAGGCGAGAATTGGAACAGTGCATCAAAACCGAGGAAGCCTTGCACTGACAGCGTTTTGCCGAATACTTTGGCCACTTTGATGTAGAGTTCCACCCGCGCGCCGACCTGCACCGTATTTGATGTCAAGGCAAAGTAAGCGGAAAGGGTCAGCCGCGGATTGTTTCCCGTGAGCAGGTTCAAAGTGAGCCGCTTCATGTCCGGAATGTCCAGCGGCGGGGGCGTATATTGGGGATGGAATCCCCCCACGCTGAACACGAAATTCGGATCGTCGCCCCACTTCAAGCGCAGGATCATATCGCCTTCCAGGGTAAAGGTCAGCACCCGTGAGTCGTAAATCGTCGCATCGAAGGTCAGGTACTTTTTCTCGAAATCAATCGTACCGAGAAAAGCCACCTGCAAAATCAAGAGCGGCGCGGCTTCGTCGGGCAGGACCACGGCCAGCTTACCCAAAATGGCCAGCCGTACCGGATCCGGCACCTCGATCAGTAAGCCCAGCTCCAGCGTGACGAGGCTGCTCGTCCCCGGTGCTCCCCAGCCGATTTTGCCCATGGGACCAAACACAAAGCGGCCCTCATCGATGGGAAAAATCGCTTCCAGATCGCTGACGATCTTGTTGGCATTGGCGACCGGATCTTTCGGGAACAGCAGGCTATCCAGCGCCCCAGTCCTCATTCCCGTGCGCATCACGTCCAGCAGCATGGTCCGGTGGACGCCCACCAGACCGCCGACCCCATTGAGCGAAAAGCCGAATCCGAGCGGAATCGGGGTGAACTCGGCCGTGATGATCAGCAACATAGAGAAGCCCCGGCTGCCATCGGGCATCTGCGTATTGATAATGGCGATGGCTTTCAGCGAGACCAATTCCTGCACCGTCAGCTCGGCCATGCCGTAGTAGCGGCCGTTTTCCAGCTCGATCCAGAGGTAACCCGCGCCCTTGACCGCTCCGGCATCGATGGACAGCCCGATTCCGGAAGGCGGCTTGAATCCAAAACCGAAATCGACCGGCCCAAATTGCCCCCCAGATTCCGGGAACGCCATTTCTACGGCCATCCCGATGTTTTCCACCCGCGCCAGGAACGGCCCGAGGTCGAGCTTGACGTCCGCGCCCATTTCCAGGTCCAGGCGGCGATCTCCCGGCGTGAATCCGACGGTCAGCCCCTCGATGGAGAGCGGCCCCAAGTTTACATTCGCCGGCAGGCGTACACTCAAACCGCTGCCGCCACTGAAATAGAGGCCCCGCTCCAGCGAGTACCCCAACCCAAAGTCAAATTCCAGCGCAAATCCGTCCGGCATCACCTTGGCGATGAAGCCGTCGCCGTCTTTGCCCGCGCCCACGACGAAGCGCATCGTACCCAGCGAAAATTCAAAGCCCAAATCCGATTCGTCGCCGCGCTTGAGCGCCGTAATCGCGGCCTCTACCTTGCTGGCGGACAAAAACGTCCCGCCTTCCAGTGAACCAATCAGGACAATTTCTTCTTCACTATTCCGCCGCAGGGTCAGCGTCGCCTCCATCCCCACCGACTCCAAGGGTGCGGAAAACAGGTCGGTTTTGATTTTGAGCTTTTCGTCCGGGCGAATTTCCAAGCCCAGGCCCGCCCCCAGATCGGCGCTGCCGGACAGCTCAATCGTCCAGTCCTCACTCAGCTCGGCGCTGACCGTAGCCCCACCGTAGAGATAGGGATAAAGCAGTAGGCCGGCTTTGTGCGGCCCATCCGCGGGCACCGGACTCAAATTGAGGTCGATTTCCGCCCAATTTTCGCCCCAAACTCCGGTCTGGTACAGCGGAAAGCGGATCTCCTGGGGATCGGATTCGCCCCCGCGCCCCAGATGGGCGGCCACGGAGGTGCTTTGGATATACAACCCACCCGGAATCTGCCAGGCCGACAGCAAGGCATCGAAACGTTCCAGGAATTCATCCGCTTGGAAGGCGCTCGACCAATTGTAGGCGGAATCGAAGAGGGCACCCGGCCGGGAAAAGATGTCCGGCACCTTGTCCCAGTACAACACCGCGTAATCGAGTCCCGAACGGCGATCGGTCACCTCATCCGCCACTTTGAGGAGGTAAAGAAAGGCAAATACCGGAGCGCGGTATTCTTCCAGGTAGGTATACACGAGATGATCCAGCAGACGGCGCAGGAAAACTTCGGCGAAATTCAAGAGATCGTCGCCCTTGAGATTGGAAACCGCGTCGAGGGCCGTTCTGAGCTTGGGGATCTCCTCGCGGACTTTATTGACCACCGCGATGCTCTGCTCGATCAGGTTGAGAGCAGCGCGGAACTTTTCTTCATCGGTCTCGGCGTCGGCCAACTCATCGATTCGGGACGTAAGGGTTTTGACGTCTCCGACCAGTCCGCTGAGATCGAGGCCCCCGAGCGCCCCGTCGAAACTATAGCCGAGATCCTGAAGGAACACCTTGATCGTCCCCGGCGAATTCAGTTCCTGGAGCGGACTGAGCATCCGCCCGACTTCGGTGCTGAGGAGTTGGGGAAAGGAAGTGCTCATGGTCCGGGATTTAAAATGTCGGCCACCGCATCGTCCTCAAAGTCCGAGGAGTGCATGTGGGTATCGTGAATCGTCGTACGGCAGTCCGGATCGACATTGGCGTAGAACCCACGGTTGCAGGAGACCATATTTTCGTCGAAGCCGTAGGCGGTCATCGCATTGATGAAGGTTTGCTGCTCGGCCTGGCCGAGTCCCGGTATAGTATCGATGTAGCCGGTGTCCACCGAGTTGCCGTTGTTGTGCTCAACACTCGGGTAGGAGGAGCCATCCGGATAGCAGGATCCGATGCAGCGCACCAGGATTTCACTTTGAGTCAGGGCGCCGAGGAATCCGGCGTAGAGCTCGGGCCGGGTGTAGGTGCGGATGGTCTGGGTAAATTCGTAGCGCAGGGTGACGCCTCCGTTGGCGCGGTTGCCGTCGTTGATGTCCAGCTCTTCCATGCGGATGAGGTTGACCAGGGGATTGGGATCTCCGGTCCGCCGGTTGCGGGTGATGTACTCGATGAAGGCCCGCCCGTTGAAAGTTCCCCGCGTGATGACGTCGCCATTGTCGTACACCCGGGATTCTTCCGCATCGACTCCCGGAATGGCCATCGCGGCGTAATCGAGGGTTTCGACACGTACCGCCGGGGGTTCGGCCCGAAAACCACCGACAATCCGACCGGTGCTTTTGCCCTGAATCGTGGTGCGGCGCGCATCGGTGATGCGGCGTTCGTTGTCGTGCCGATCAATGAAATTGTAACTGACAAAGAAGAGGTCGGCCACCTCGGAATGGGTATTTTCGATGTACCCGATCAGCGGAAGATTGCCGCCGGCGTGGGGGATGAACGCATTGTCCGGATCGTAGATGTCGTAGGTCTCGCGGTTCCACAGGGTAAAGGCTTCTTCGTGCTGCCGCCACAGCTCGGTTCTGTCTTCGTCCTCCAGGACAATGTCGTAGCGCTGCCGAAAAACCGCACTGGCGCCACAACCGGCTTCTTCCCAGGTGCGCTCGGCTCCGTGATAGACATACAGCGGATCTCCCGCCCGATCATTCACGCTCACTCCCACCCGCAGGTCAATGTGGGCGTGGGCCGGGTCCGCCCCGGCGATGGCGGCGGCCCAGGCATTAAAAGTTGCGGCATCCGGATTGCCGTTTGCTCCCTGGGGGAGCAAGCGCAAGCGCACAACGGCTACGCCTACGAGATCACCGGTATTTGCGTAGGGATTGCCACCGCCCCGGTTTTGTTCCAATGCTTCTTCGCCCCGGTAAGTGCCCGGAGCGCCGTCGATCTCGGCAATCGGTTGCACAGTTACAAATTGCGGTACGCGCCCGTCTTCCACTGGGGCCACCGGAAGGGGATGTCCCACTCGGTCCGCTCCCAATAGTAATTCGTCGCCTGACTGGACATAGATCTGAATTTGGGCCGGGTCCAGGTTTTTGGTTTCGACAACCAGGTAGACTTCCCGCCCCATGATCCAAGAACCGGAATCGACCACTTCCTCAGGGGTGATGCCGGCCTCTTCGAACGTCACATCGGGTCCGGCAGGGTCGACCACCTTCCGCGCGAAGTAGGCTTTGGTGACGCGGGGCGCATCGGCCTTGGGGATAAATGCATCGATCCAGAACTGGTGCGCTTCGTCGTCGCTATTCAGGAAGCGGTAGCCAGTCTCGGCGGGCAAGGGCTGGGCTTCATTATCTTCCGGCCCAAAGTTGAGCTTCATACCCGGTTCCTCGCCTTCGAGCCAAACTTCCAGAAGGAGCGTTGCCGGGTGATCAGCACGGGCTCCGAGGACATTGGCTTTCCAGGTCGCCCAGACATCACCGGCGTCCTCCGGCAAGGGAGGGCGGCGAAATCCAATCTGCGCAATCGCGAGGTCATCCAGGTTGTCCTCCCCCCGGTTATCGAAGTCGACCCCGAATTCGTCTTGCAGGTGCCGGTCGGCTCCGACTTCTGCGCGGAATTCCCGGCGTACGCGCTGGGTACGGCGTTCATAGGGAGCGGCATCCGCCGGGGCGATGCGCTCGGTCTCCCAGGTGACCAGATCCAGAAAATCACCGGCGGTACCCGTCAGCACCTCATTGCCGGTCACGACGCTGAAGCGGAGTGTCTTCGCCCGGAGGTTTTTTGTTTTGATGACCACATATTCTTCCTGTCCCAGACGGGTTTTCCGCTTCGCTTTGGGATCGTCGGGCTGACCGATTTTGCGGAATTCGACGGTTTTACGACCGTCCGCGTGGTGGGTAACGATCCGCCGAGCAAAGTAGGCGTCCTCAATCCGACCGAGGGCGGCCATTTCCGCCCATTCGTAGTCGAGGATGGTGGTCACGTAGGGCGCCCAATCGTGCTTGTGGGTGCGCTTGAGAGGTTTGGCCAGGCCAATCGCGGCCAGCAGGGCTTCCATATCTCCGATGTCCTGTTGCGGTCCGTGCAGGTATTCGAATACGAGGCTCTTGACGAATTTATCGTTTTTCAAGGCCGCCGCCCGGTCGCCGCGCCAAGCGGCTTTGTCGCCGGTGCTTCCCAGGAAATGTGCGTAGTTGTTGACTTCGGCCTCGCCGAGGAGCTTGTCCAGCACCTTGGCGCTCAGGGCGATGCTCGACTTGGGGAAGCGGGCGAGGTTGTACAGGTCGATGCGTTCGGACTCGCTGAGTCCCGCGTAGTCGGTAAAGACGTCTTTTTCCTTTACCCCGCTTCCGATGCGTTGCCAGGCGATTTTGCCCAAGCCGGCGGCCGAGAAGTGGGGCACGGTCGCGGAGACGCCCACGGCATTGCGACCATTGAGGGCAAATAGTTCCAGGTCATCCCCATTGAGGCGGTCATAATAGGCTTGGTTCGGCTTGGGGAAAAAGCGCTTGCGTCCAGCTTTGAGTAAACGGGCGTAGAGTATCGCCAGCGGGTGGTTCAGGGGCAGTTCGTCGGCGGCTCCGGTCCAGGTGGTCGTGGCATTTTGGGGCGGATCGGCTTCGTCGTGGGGGGCAAACCAGGTCAGAGGAGTGCCAAAGTAGCCCCGCCAGAGGTCGGCCGCGAGGTAAGTGGTCTTTTCGTTGCCGCCTTTGGCCAATTTTGCGCCGTCATCCGCATAAAGGTCAGCGATATCGGCAAAGGGTTCCGCAATTTGGTGCCGGATCCGCAGGGTAGTAAGGGATTTTCCGCCTTCCTTAACCTCACAACTCACAGTAAACTTCTGCAAGCGGCTCAGTTGAGCACCGGACAGCCCCATCCTACGGGCATCCAGGGCGAAGCGTCCCTCACCCTGGCTCACGGAAGCGGCATGGTCAATGATTTCGTGACCTTCGGCGCCTTCCATTTCAAGGTAGTAACGAATCCGCCAAAGGTACTGCAGATTGGTTCCGGAGGGTCGGTCCACAAACATGACGTAGTGGTTGTGCAATTTTCCGGTCAGGCGCACCGCACGAACGGCGGCGGGTAGATAGCTCACCAGGCAAAACCCGGAGTCAAACATATTGAACCCGAGCAAGGCCGCATTTTGGGCATTGAAATAGGTGGGATTGCCATCGGCTTGCTTTTCAACAAAGATAGCGGGCAACCGACTTTCCGTCTTTTGGAGCACTGCCATGGCGGATCAGGTCCGTCGGGGTGCAACCAAAGACAGGCGGTACGACAACACAGCAGGGTGAGGCAAGAGGAAATGAACAGAAAGCACCATAAAAGCTGTTGATTGAGGGTGATGACGATAGGTTCGGTCGAAAGTCGAGGCAGCACGACGGGAATGGAACCGAACGGGCAATAAATTATAAAATTTCGGTAAGGATTTCCAGTAATTTATTGCTTTTGTGCCAGGATTTATGGGAAAGTTGCATTGAATGCGGGAAATCGCCGCCGGGAACAACTGAACACCGGGGGGTAAAACGGGACATCGCGACGGAGGATGATAAATGTTTTCGAGCACGCGTTTCCCAACTTGCGGTCAGCCGAATCGGAGGTTACGGCGATTGTCGAGCAGGGGCTCCCAACCGGGCCCACTACGGGTTCGGGCTCAACGGCCGATCATTTTTTACCGGCCATCATTTCAACGCCGGAAGAATTCTTAGCGGCTATTGTTGTTTTAAGTCGATGGAAAGCGCTCCACAAAAAGGACGAGGCCCATTCCGGAAAATTTTCGTTCTGCTTTTGTCACTCGTCTCCCGGCGGGAGCAATCTCGGAACGGAGAATCGGCCCAAAGCATATATGCGCCCCTTGGGGCAGGATCTGCGCGAAAGGGGCACTTTTTCCGATTTTTGTCCGAAAAATTAGCGCGAAAGTTCCAGGTCGAAGTGGGTCAGGCGGCGGAACGTTTTGATGCGTTCGGCGATGTCGTTGCGCTCGAGGTCGATGAGGCGTGCCGGACCAAATTTTTCTACAGTAAAGCTCGCCATGGCCGAGCCGACGATTACCGCATTGCGCATGTTCATGAAGGAAAGGTCGTCGGTGGTGGCGATGTAGCCCACGAATCCGCCGGCAAAGGAGTCGCCGGCTCCGGTCGGGTCAAATACGTCTTCCAGCGGCAGTGCCGGGGCAAAAAAGATTTGTTCTTCGACACCGTAGAACAGCAAGGCGCCATGCTCGCCTTTTTTGATGATGAGGTATTTGGGCCCCATCGCGAGAATGGCCCGGGCGGCTTTGACGAGGGAATATTCGCCGCTCAACTGCCGGGCTTCTTCATCGTTGATGGTGAGGACATCAACCAGGGCGATGGTTTTGCGAAGACTGTCCATCGCAATGTCCATCCAGAAATTCATGGTGTCCATGACCACCAGTTTGGGACGCTTGTGAAGGCGTTCGAGGACGAGGCGCTGCACGTCCGGACTCAGGTTGCCGAGCATGAGGTATTCGCAATCTTGGTAAGCGTCGGGGACTACGGGGTCAAAATCGGCGAGTACATTCAGTTGGGTTTCCAGAGTGTCGCGCGAGTTCATGTCATTGTGGTAGCGCCCCGACCAAAAGAAGGACTTCTCGTCTTCTTTGATCTGGAGACCTTGGGTATCGACGCCGTGTCGTTCCAACATGGCAATATCAGATTTGAGGAAGTCACCACCGACGACGGAGATCAGATTGATCGGCTGCTTGAAGTAGCTCGAGGCGAGGCTGATGAAGGTGGCCGCGCCACCGATGATTTTATCGGTTTTTCCGAATGGGGTTTCGATGGCATCAAATGCGACCGAACCAACAACGAGAAGACTCATGCGTATACTGTTTTTGTGATTGCGACAAAGGTATTGAATTTTGATTTCTGATATCCAATGGGCTGCGGCATAGCTCATCGGATATCGAAAATTAGCATTTGTGGTTATGGGTCGAAAAAAACGCATCATACGCCGGGTCAACCGGTTTGTCCGCCAAAATTCTTTGCTGCGCATGCGGTTTGGGAATTGGTACGTGGGGGTCACCAATTCGGTGGAGCGTCGCCAACGGCAGCATAGCCGGCGACTGGGCCGGGAGCTGGTGATTTTTGAGGCGTGGAAGGCGCGCTCGGCCCGCGAGGCAGCCGACATTGAACGGCGGTTCCTTGATCGGGGCATGGCGGGTTCCCATGGGGGTTGGAACGAGGATTCGGTGTACGTGTACGTTTTTAAGTACCGGGGACCATACACCTAGTCTGCTAGGTCAACAACTTTATTATTTCGGGGCGAAGTGCTTCAATTTTATCCTTTTCGGTAAATGGCCAGAAAATTTTGGCCGCTATTTGGTCGCGATTGTCCGGCGGTATTTCAGCCGGGGCAATCAGGGTGATTTAACCATCCAATTTTGGAAGTAGTGAGCTGGGCCAATCATTGGTCCGGCTTTTTTATTGGTTTGAATTTTCGCCGGGAGTTTCCCGCCGGCAAGTTGGCGGGGGTGGGGAAAACGGCCTCCTTGCATCCGGCCTTTATTCCCCACCCACACCGTTTTTGCCCGGCGGAAACTCCCGGCTCGGGGGAACGGTGGTCCAGCTCCCTAAGCCGCCTCCGCGGGGCTTCCCATTGGCTCCGGCTCCCGCTCTTCCGGCTTTTTTCAACGGCTT
>JBCCQH010000108.1:0-28273 GCA_039024435.1 Bacteroidota bacterium | reverse complement strand
GTATTGGTGCAGGTGAAGCTGCTCACGTCAATCGCCGTGCTGCTCACCGAGCAGTTGTCGGTCGAGCCGCCGTCCACGTCCGAGGCGGTAATCGTCGCGCTCCCGCTGCCGTCCAGATAGACGGTCAGGTTGTTGCAAACCGCCGTCGGCGCGGTTGAGTCGATCACCGTTACCGTGCCGGTGCAGGTCGCAGTGTTGCTACTGGGATCGGTCACGGTCAAGATCACCGTGTTCGAGCCGGTATCGGTACAGTTGAAGCTGCTCACGTCAATCGCCGTGCTGCTCACCGAGCAGTTGTCGGTCGAGCCGCCGTCTACGTCCGAGGCGGTAATCGTCGCGCTCCCGCTACCGTCCAGATAGACGGTCAGGTTGTTGCAAACCGCCGTCGGCGCGGTTGAGTCAATCACCGTTACCGTGCCGGTGCAGGTCGCAGTATTGCTACTGGCATCGGTCACGGTCAACGTCACCGTATTTGAGCCGGTATTGGTGCAGGTGAAGCTGCTCACGTCAATCGCCGTGCTGCTCACCGAGCAATTGTCGGTCGAACCGCCGTCTACGTCGCTCGCCGTAATCGTCGCGCTGCCGCTGCCGTCCAGATAGACGGTCAGGTTGTTGCAAACTGCCGTCGGCAGTACGGAATCGATCACCGTTACCGTAGCCGTACAAGTGGCCGAATTGCTGCTTTGGTCGGTCACCGTAAGGGTCACGCTGTTCGCACCAATGTTCACACAGGCAAAGCTCGTCGTCGAAGCAGTCAGACTGCTGACCGTACAGTTGTCGCTTGAACCACCGTCAATGTCGGATCCGGTAAGCGTCGCGCTTCCGCTCCCGTCCAGATAGACCGAAATCGACTGGCAGACAGCCGTCGGAGTCACCGAATCAAGTACTGTGACCGAACTCGTGCAAGTTCCACTATTGGAACTCGCGTCCATTGCGGTCAGTGTGACCGTATTCGAGCCAATGTTCGTACAGGTAAAGTCGCTCACGTCAAGCGAGGTACTGCTCACCGCACAGTTGTCGGTCGATCCACCATCTACGTCCGCCGCCGTGATGCTGCCGCTGCCGCTTCCGTCCAGGTAAACGGTCAAATTGTTGCAAACTGCCGTCGGCGAAACCGAATCGATCACCGTCACCGTCGAGGTGCAAGCCGCGCTGTTGCTACTGCCGTCGGTCACGGTCAAGGTCACCGTATTGGAACCGATATTTGAACAGGTGAAACTGCTCACATCGATTGCTGTGCTACTGATCGAGCAATTGTCGCTTGATCCTCCATCGACGTCCGCCGCCGAAATCGTCGCGTTGCCACTTCCATCCAGGTAGACGTTGAGGTTTTGGCAAACCGCGGTCGGAGTCACCGAGTCGATGACCGTCACCGTGGAGGAACAAGTCGCCGAATTACTGCCCGCATCCGTGATCGTCAGGGTCACGGAATTCGCTCCGACATCGTTGCAACTGAAGGAAGTCTGGCTGGCCGTGAAAGTACTTACCGAGCTACAGTTGTCGGTGGAACCCCCATCCAAGTCGGCCCCGGTGATGGTCGCGCTGCCGCTTCCGTCCAGGTAGACGTTCAGGTTCTGGCAGACCGCCGTCGGGCTGGTGCTGTCGACCACCGTAAGGTTGGCCGTACAGGTCGCCGAATTCGAACTGGGATCGGTCACGGTGAGGGTCGGGGTGACCGTTCCCACATCCGAGCAGGTAAAGTTCGTCTGAGAAAGCGAAGTGCTCGAAATAGAGCAGTTGTCACTGCTGCCCCCATCGACATCGGCCGCGGTAATGCTGGCATTACCGGAACCATCCAGGTAGACCGTAATGTTCGAACAAACGGCTGTCGGAGAAGTGGAATCCACCACATTCACCGCCGCATTACAAGAAGCAGTATTCGACGCGGAGTCCGTAACGGTCAGGAGCACAACGTTGAACCCGAGATCGCTGCAGCCAAAATCTGTCGTATTGACCGAAAGGCTAAACAAGCCGCTGTTGTCCGAACTGCCGCCGTCCACGTCACTTGCGGTGATCGTAGCCGAACCGCTGCCATCCAGGTACACCGTAATGTTCTGGCAGACCGCCGTCGGATCCGTGGTGTCCTGAACCAGGCTTTGCTTGGTGTAGATCCCGTAGTCGTCGCCATCGTTGGTCGAGCTGCTATTGCGCAAGCCATCCTGCCAGCCGACCGCCCACTTGAGGCTGTCCGCGTAAGCGGCCGGATCGCACGCCTGCTGGAAATCGGTGGTCCGAGCATTGATGACAAACTCACCGCCAAACGCGGTCTTGTTGGCGGTATAAATCTGGCCATAGACTCCGGTAAAGGAGCCGTCACCGCCGTAATTTTCCCAGACGATAAATTCGGACCCTTCCTTGGTCACGGCCACGCGGGGATGATCGCATCCGCTCGCCGAGGAAGAGTTGACCTGAAAATCGGAGCCGCTGGCGACACTGCCGGTGGTGTAGCGCTGCGCATAAATGTTGTATACGCTGTTGGTTCCATCAAAATCCGCCCAGGCGACAATGTAGTTGCCCGCAGAATCCATGCCGATGGCCGGTTCCTGTTGGTTGCGGGCGGTGGTGGTATTCACCAGAAATTCATTGCCGGTCGCGGTGTAGGAGACGTCAAATGCTTGTCCGTAGACCCCATTTGTCCCGGAAGCGTCTTGGTTGTAGGACTGCCATACGACCACGTAGCTGCCATCATCGGCCACCGCGACATCCGGATAGCCCTGGAAACCGGCCTCGGTGGTATTGACCAGAACTTCGGAGTTCAGATTGGCGTAGCTGCTGTTGGTGACCCGTGTCATCACGGCGAAACCATCGCTGTCTTCATTCTCCGCTTGCCAGGTCCAGGCGATGAAGCCATCGGCGTTCATGGCCACTTTGGGCCGCAACTGATGGCCGGAAGTGGTGCTGTTGAGGCGAGATTCGCTGGTTTGGGCCGAGCCAGAAGCATCGTAACACCGCCGGTAAGCGCCCCAGCCGTCACCATCTTGGCCCGCACTTTGCCAACAAACGCAGAATTCGCCGTCGGCGCGCATGGCCACGTCCGGAAAACGTTGGTCGCCATCGGTGGTGGAATTGACCTTGGTCGCGCTGCCTACCGTGGCGCCCGAGCTGTCGTAGAGCTGGAAATAAATTCCCCAGCCATCACCGTCCTCGCCAAAGCTTTCCCAGGCGATGACGTAGTTCCCGAGGGAATCCATCGCGGAAGCAGGATTTTGCTGCGAGTTGGTGGTAGTTGTATTGACTAGCACGTCCGAACCGGTAAAGTCCGGCTGCGCCAGTGCCCCCAATGCCGGAAGCAGGAACGCCAGCAGCAATAGGGATCTTATGCGATTGAAAAATTGCATGTGCTCGTGGTGTAGGTCGACGGAAAAATTAGCGGGAAACCATTTGCTTGTTGCGCCCCTGCTGGACTTCCGTTTCCAGTGCCTTGAGCCGGGCGGTGAGTTCGAGCAATGCTTCCTTGTAATCGGTTTCGACCTTGCCGAGTTGGGCCTCGTAGGCTTTGATCGTGGATTCTTGCTGGGAAATGACCGCTTGCTGCTCCTCGATCTTGGCGTTGAGCTCTTGGGTAGCTTTCACGAGGGGAACGACAAATTCGGCGTAGCGAATCCCATAGGCATCCCCATCGTACTTGGGCGGATCAACCCCACTGAAGTTGTAGTCCGCATCGCGGGCAGCCTGCTCTACTTCCTGGGCGAGGAAGCCTGTATAGACAATTTGCCCTTTGGCGTCCATGTGTTTTCGCATTCCTCCATCGATGGTACGCCCGTGGAATTCCTCGATGGCATTGACGTCCATGTTGTAGGTGACCGGTCGCAAATTCATGATGAAATCGAGTCCCGGCACATTTTCTTTGACGTTGTTCTTGAAGCGGGCGTCCGAGGTCGCGGTCCAGTTCACGACCCCACCAATGGAGACGATGGAACTGTTTCCGATGTACACCTCATTGGAAGAGCTGACGCTGGCGCCGTGGCCGATGGCAATGGAATTCTCCGCCCCGGCGGCGATGGTGGACGTGTAACCGATGGCAATGCTGTTCTTCGCATTGGCCCCCGCTAGATGGCCCAGGGCGACGCTGTAACTGTCCTCAACGGCAGACTGGTAGCCCATATTGATGCCTGAATAGCCGCTCCCGTGGGCGTCGTAACCTATGGAGATGGCATTGGTGGCGCTGGTCGAATCAAAACGCCCAAACGCGATGGAACTGTTGCCGTTGGCGCGCGACGCGTAGCCGATCGCGACGGCGTAGCTCTGGTCCACATCCGAGTATTCGCCGAGGGCCATACCGTACTGACCATTGAGGTCCGCGCTGTAGCCGAGGGCAATCCCGTCATTTTGCCGCATGTCAATGTCGGACCCAATAAAGGTACACCGGGACCGGTTCGTATTCGTGAAGTCAGCGTAGGATCCCATACCGACGTTGTTTGAGCCTTCCCGGTTCGAGTAACCGCATTCAAAGCCGACGTAGGTATTCTCGTTTGCGTTGGTGGTGGAGTTGGTCCGGTTGTTGTCCCAGCCGCAGTACGATCCGATGAACGTGTTGCGGTCACCATGCTCATTGGCCGCTCCCGCGGCCGCACCGACCATCGTATTGTAGATCCCATCCGAGCAGTCAACCCCGGCCGAGTCCCCTACATTGGTGTTGTGGTGGCCGTCGGTATTGTCGTAGCCCGCTTCGTTGCCGATAAAGGTATTGCGGTAGCCCCGTGGTATTGGTCCGGCCCGCGGTACTCCCGACAAAAGTGTTGTCGTCCCCGTCGGTATTGTTGTAGCCGGCGTCCTCCCCCAAGAAGGTGTTGTCGCGGCCGGTGGTATTGAACTGGCCCGCTTCCTCACCGACAAACGTGTTGTCCGAACCGGAGGTATTGTTTTCCCCGGCCTCACAACCAAGGAAAGTGTTGTCGGTTGCGGTGGACTGCGAACCAGCCAGTTTACCCAGGTAGGTATTGTCCGCCCCGGTGGTGTTGCTGCGTCCGGCATCTTGCCCGATGAAGGTGTTGTCCGAGGAAGAGGTATTGCTGTAACCGGCTTGTTCACCGACAAAGGTGTTGTTGGAGCCGGAGCTGTTGTTGGTACCGGCAGAGTCGCCAATAAAGGTGTCGTAATCCCCCGTGGAGAGGTTGTCACCGGCTGCGGTACCCAAAGTGGTATTTCCGGTCTGCCCGTACAAGGTGATCGCAAAGCACGATACGATCACGGAGAGAAGAAATCTTTTCATCATTGCGGCTTTGGTAGATTGATTCAAGTAATGTAAAGTTGTAGAGGTTGGTCCCAACGCACCTGTCCCAGCAAGTGCCGAAATCGGACTTACATAAAGGTAAATCGATTCTTTGCGGGTAAAAATCATCGGTGTTGCATTAGATGATACTCACGTTTCATTCTTGCGAGTCATCGGTAAACACCCTGGAAGACATTTCGTGGTTCGGCCGGTATCACACGGCGCACAAAGCTTGCCCTAACGTTCGCAGCGAAGGTAATAGAAACCCCCACTTTTTCCAAAGCCACCTGTCCACGGCAAATGCAGAAGGTGATCAAATGAGCTTTGCCGGGGGGATTTGTCCGTAGGCGGAAAAGTCGCGGGACAGGAAAAAGTTACAATTCGTTCACGTGCCGACGCTTCCGGAAACCCGGGAGGGAACGGGTGATCAGCCGTGGACCGTCAACGAGAGAAAAAGAAAATCAACCCGGGATCAGGCCGCCCGATTGCTGACCCGGCGCACCGGGATCTCCAGTTCCGTCTTTAGGTACTGGTAGAGGTCGTCGTAGGAAGCGGTCGGATTCAGCACCGTGGCGCCCTGTTCAATACCGTAGCACTTCCAGCGCAGGGTTTCTTCTTGGGTATGAATCTCCAGCCATTTGCGCTCGGGGTGGCGGTAAGTTTCGCGCAAAAGTCCCGCCACCCGTGGCTTTTCCAGGTCGATGTGGCTCTCGGTGAAGACCACCTCTTCGATGTCCTTGATTGGGACTTCCACTTGCCGTTTGAAGCCCGGAATACGGTTGACAATTTGGATGCGCTCGTCCCCGACAATGATGTCGTGGTAATTGTTGCCCAACGAAATGTAAGCGCGGATCATGTAAAACAGAACAAACAGGCCGGTTACCACCACAAAATCCACCGTTCGAAAAGTGATTGCCGGCACGAAGCGGTGCAGCAGGTACATCCCCAACAACAACATGCCCATGTACATGAGGTAAATCGGCGCCATGAGCAGTTCGGTGCCGAGTCGATTGATGAATGCGCTGCCTTGTCCTTTGCTCTCCGAGTTCATTCTGGGGTCTTTCTACCTACTTCAACAATGTTCGTGCCGTTTTGTGTTGGCCCGCGGGCAATTATTTTCTTCGCTTGCCGTGTGCCGATGGTCGAAAATTCGTTCTATTCGGGCAAATTTCCCTCCAGGGGTATGTTTGGGCCTACGCAAGGCAGGGCAAAATGTTGGTGGATATTTTGATTTGTTTCCGCCTTTGCGCGAAGCAGCTTTGCCCGGGATGCCCCGCGGCAGGGGAAATTGAATCCCGCGGTTTTACTTGGTCATCTTTCTCCACCCTTGGGTCGCGTTTTTCTCCACTGCTGCCGGAGCTTTCGGGAATTTGCCCAAGAAATTTATTAGGTTTGGAAAGTAGCCGGCAATCCGGCCGACCGACTGAAACAAGAGCTGGAGATGAAAAAAATATTGGTTCCCACTGACTATTCGCAGAACGCAATCGATGCCCTGCACTACGCCCGCGCCATCCTGGAAGTAACCGAAGGGCAACTCTACATCGTCAATGCCTACGAAAAACCCTACAGTTCCAGCAGCCCGATCCGCTCGCTGCGCAACCGCCTCAAGCGCAACGCCGAAGAAAAGATGCAAGCGCTAAAAGAGAAATTGCGCGGCAAAAAATCTCCCGTGCCCTTCGAAACCTACGTCCGCGAGGACAGCCCGGTCGACCTTGTGCTCGACGCCGCCGAGCATTTCTCGGTTGACCTGATCCTCATGGGAACCAAAGGCACCAGCGGCATGGAAGAGGTGGTCCTCGGCTCCACTACCTCCAATGTCATCGCCAAGTCCCACACCCCAGTCCTGGCCATCCCGCGCGGTGCCGCATTCTCCGGATTCAAGCGGGTGACCTTCGCCACCGACCTGGATACTGGCAGCCTTGCGGCGGCCCAACGCCTGATCGACCTCACTGCACCTTTCAACTCGGTGATTGATCTGCTGCACGTATTTGCCCCCGGAACCGAAGGCCCGCACGAAGCCCTCGCCGAACTGGACGCCCAACTCAAAAAGACCGACCGCGAAGTCCACAATTACCTCCTCGCCAATGAGTCGGTGCGCGACGGTCTCCTGGAGCACATGAGCCAGCATCCTTCTGAAGCCATTGCCATGCTGACCCGCCGCCGGACGCTGCTGCAAAAGCTGTTTGATCCGAGCCTCACGAAGAAAGTCGCGACCCACGCAGAGACCCCGCTGTTGGCCCTGCATGAATATTGAGCCAGAGGAGAACGCAAGCCGATTCCTTAAACATTGCGATTGTACGGTCCAGTACCGGCGGATGTCACCCGGGTTGAGACGGCGCCCACGCGCCGCCTTGGGTGGTCAGTGGGGCGATGGCCCGCCATGGGGAGGTTGGAGCTTGGGGGTCGCAAATCTTCTGGTAAAATGACTTGTTTTTAGGGTAAAGACGGAAAATTTGATGTAAAATTTACGAAAAGGGACAGGAATCATCCACCGTAGATTTTACCTCAATATCCAAACTCTGCCTGTCATCCGCTTTTATTCTTTAATTTTAAGTGATGAACATTCGAAAGGAGTTGGCCTCTAACAAAGCGGAATTGTTGCATTACTTTCGTGATCGCACCCGGGAATTTATTGCCGACGCAAGTGCCAGATACGGCGATAAGCAGTACAAGAAAAAAGCAAGGCGAATAAACAAAGCGTTCAAATCATCCACTTCGACCCTTCAAAAAGCGATCAATCAGAAAGCAAAAGCGGAGAATTGGACCACAAAAGAGCAATTAGAAGTCGTTCTTCTCACCACCTATGCCAGCTACATTGCAATGATCGAAGCCCGACACTCAGTCTGGCCGTACGAGTACATGAGTTTTTCGCGGAGAATCGGTGAGCTATGGGAGCCGTTTTGCAAACTGCCCTTTGAACATCCAATCAAAGAACTGCAACTATTCGTTCCTCCTTTGTTTACCGTGGTAAAAGAAAACCTCACCACGGAAATTGCCGATTTCATTGACCAGTTGGAAATTACCGAGGCGGATAAGTCTCAACTAAAGCAGTACTACCAAAAGGTCTGGGGATTGGTCGCATCCGGTGAAATCAAGTTAGAACTGGATTTACACTTCATCCAGGACGGGAAAAAATACGTTGTTGATTTCAAAAGTGGGTTCCGGTCAAACGAAAAAGGGAATGTGAACCGATTGCTTCTGGTGGCCAGCGTTTACCAGGCAGTGGAAGAAGATTATCAACCCACACTCTTCGTGCGTAGCGAGGAGAACAACAACTACTTCCAAGTACTGGCCGAATCTGGTACTTGGAATGCGTATGCGGGACAAGCAGCTTATGCAGCTATCAAGCGTCATTCAGGCTACAATTTGAAAACTGGATCAATTCGAATATTCAGTGGAAAGAAGACTTAAATAGCTCTTTTGTTGAATTTATATCCGACAATGATTTAGAAAAATACTTGAGTTGGTGATGGAGGCAGCCAAGCAATATCAAGCATTTTACACCGATTCAGAGCCGATTATCGCCTACATGATTCGGTTGCTCCAAATTCGTGATTCTACCGATGTTATTTTCGAGCCTTGCGCCGGGGAAGGCGTATTCATCGATGCCATTTTGGCCCAGCACCCCCAAGCAAACATCGAGGCCTACGAGCTAAACCCTACCACTTTTGACTTCCTGAAAGATAAATATATTGAATGCGAAAATCTCACGCTGACCAACGGTGACACCTTGCTGGACTTAGATCTTTACTTGAAAGCAAATTCTGGAGGCTGGTTCGACCGCATCATTGCCAATCCACCGTATGGCGCATGGCGAGCGGTGGAGAAGCGAAAACTTTTGAAAAAACACTTCCCCGGAATGTATGTGAAAGAATCGTACTCCCTCTTTCTCTACCAATGCATTCAGTTGCTTCGTCCGGGTGGAAGACTGGTTTTCATCATTCCGGACACCTGGCTGAACCTGCGTATGCACAAGATGCTCAGAAAAACGATTCTGACCGAAACCAACCTTGATGAAATTTCCCTCTTCCCTTCATCTTACTTTCCCGGGGTCAATTTCGGATACGCCAATCTATCGATTGTCGCCCTGACCAAGAATGAGCATCCGAAATCGTTAAACTCGACCTTTACCGTTCGGAGCGAATTCAAGAGTGTCTTTGACCTTCCGCGAGGAGCCTCCGCTTCCCAAACGCAAACCGTTGCGCAAGCAGACATACTCAACAATCCTGATTTTGCCTTTCTGTTGTCTGACAAGCCGGAAGTAAGTCTGCTCATTCGAAATACAACGACGAGAGTAGGCGATATCGCCAATTGCGTTACCGGCTTCTATTCAGGCAATGACAAACAGTTCCTCAAAGTTATTTCCAAGGAGGTGCGCAATGCAAAGCCCTACGGGATGGTAAATCCTTCCCAGATTGCGGATAGCTATGGAACCGAAGACCTACAAGGGATTTCGGGAGACCAGTTTTATGTCCCGATTGTCAAAGGGGGAGGAACCCGTTTTTTAAAACCCAATGAGTGGTACATGGATTGGTCGGTCAACGCCGTGTGCCATTACAAAAACGACAAAAAAGCAAGATTCCAGAATCCGAGCTATTATTTTCGAGATGGGATTGGGGTTCCCATGGTGAGTTCCCGGCGATTGTCCGCTAGCCTCATCGGCGGGAGATTATTTGATCAATCTATCGTGGGAGTCTTTCCGCAGGAGGAAGAGATGACGTTGTATCTATTGGGCTACTTTAATTCCCTGACCTGCAATACCCTCTTGCGAACAATTAATCCCTCGGCAAACAATCCCGCCAATTATCTCAAGAAGATACCGATCATGATCCCCGAATCCAAAGAAATCGAAACTGTGGGGGGTTTGGTAAAGGAGGCAGTGAAACAAATCAAGGTAGAGGCCACTTATTCGTCCGAAATCGATGACGAGTTGGATCGCTTTTTCCGAGGCAAATATGGATTCTAAACCGCCGGCAAAGTTCACGCTCAAACCGCCACCATCCCCCCATCACCGCAAGATCGTCCCCAGGCGCAAGTGAAAGCTCCCAAACGCAACCTCCGCCGGGGTTTCCCCCTTCGCATTGCGCCGATCCACCTGCGCGCCGGCTTCCAGGAGCATGCGGCCCATGCCTTCCTTGCCCTGCCGCGCGGCGAGGTGCAGGGGAGAATCACCATCCTGGTTCACCGGATTGACCCGCGCCCCGGCATCCAGCACGTACCGCAAGGACGCCGTATCCCCGCTCAACACCGCCAGATGGGCGATTTGATTCCCGTACCCGTCCGGCACGTCGAGTGCCGCTCCCCGCGCCGCCACCGCATCGATGATACGAACCCCACCCGCAATGGCCAGGTGCAAAGGCAGCCGATTGCCATCCCCATCATTCGTCGGTAGATCCAAACCGGCACCCCGGTCCAGGAGACACTTGATCGCGGTCGTGCGCCGCGCCTTTACGGCCCGGTGCAGCGGCGTGAAATGCGCGTAGTCAAACGGATCCACCGGATGACCTTGATCCAGCAACAAGCCGATGAGGGCTCCCTGATCCATGGCGGCCGCGTGGTGCAGCGCCGTTTGGCCATCGGCATCGCGGGCGGCCAGATCAGCTCCCCGTGCGATGAGTTTCCGGGCAAATTCCGCCTCCCCGCTCAAAATCGCCCAGGACAACATTCGCCGCCCGAGGTAGCGGGAGTTGACCGCCACTTTGGGACGAAACACCCGGACAAATGCGGCACTGTCCCGCCGCAAAATCGCGGTTACCGTTTCCGGAACCCCCGCTTGTCCCGGAGCCGCCCCCATCTGCAGCAAGCCGCGGCAGAGCAAAGCATCTCCCCGTTCTGCCGCCACCGCCAGCGCCGATTTGCCCACGCGATTGGGCGCATTTAGATTCGCCCCCCGCGACCGCAGCACTTGGATGATCGCATACATTCCATTTTCTACTGCATAGTGCACCGGAAAATTGCCGCTTCCATCCGCCGCATTTGGGGTAGCCCCCGCCTCGAGCAGGGCCAGCGCCACCGCAGCGTGTCCCCCTGCACAAGCGTGGTGCAGCGGGTAACTCCCCTGGGCATCGGGAAGATTGGGGTCGGCTCCCCGGTCCAGCAACATTTGGCAGGCCGTCGGATCACCCCCCAGCGCCGCCCAACCCAGCGCCGTCCGACCCTGGTCCGGTGCATCGGGCGAAATCCCCGTCTGATCCAATAAAACCACCAAGGCATCGGCTGCCCCCCGAAAAGCCGCGTAAGAGTGGGCGTATTGCCAGGGGCCTTTCTCCCGCAGAAAAGCGGGCACCTGCTGCGCGTGCAATTCCTGCAACATCGCAACCTGGTTTCGGCCCGCGGCCAAGAACATCAAATTGAGCCCGGTACTGTCGACCTGGTCGGCCGGAGCACCCGCCCGCAGCAGCAGCATGACGTGCTTGTAGGAGCCGCAACGAACCGCCGTGATCAGCGGGGCTTCGGTCAAATCCTTTCCCCGAAAATCCGCACCGTACCCCAGCAGCATCGGAATGAACTGCAAATTTTCCTGGGCACAAGCGTAACTGAGCGGCGAATATCCCTGGGCGTCGACAGCGTTGACCACCGCGCCGGCATCGAGCAACCCAACGGCCTCACTTAAATTGCCGGTCTGGACGGCCCGAAACAGGGCCGAATCCGGGGGTTGGGCAAACAGATTTACGAAGCAAAGCACTCCCCCGGTCAGAAGCAGCGCCGTACGCAGCAGCAATTTCATGGGCTAAATATACGGGAAAATGGTGGGGAGCCATCCCACATGCAAGGTGACATCGGTCTTGCTGCCGGTAGGCTAGTCGCCGGTCCATCCTGCGCGGGCTTTTGGCGCAATCCTGGGCTGCGCCCTTCCCCTACAACTGCAAGCGCAGCAAGCGGTAGTACTTGCGGGATTTCGCCACAAAAACATAGTCCCGCGGTCCCTCCCGCCAATGCAGACGTGGCGCCAGCACCCAATTGCCCCCGGCATTCATGCCTGTCTCCGGAAAGCGCATCTCTCCCGATTCATTTTCCAGGGGAATGAGCACATTGCGCGCCAAATGCGACTGGCTAAAGGTCGGAATGCGCGAAAAATCAGTGGCCAGCGCCATCCAACCCTCCGACGAACGGACCGGCAACCAGGAATAGGTTTCATAATAATCCGTGCGGGCCTCATTGCACCAACCGCGCAATCGCCGTTCCTGCAGTTCACCCGCCGCATCAAAATCATAGATCACCAGCACGTTATCGTAGCGCGTACCCGGCATCCGGACCGGATCGCGTCCATCGAGGGCCCCGTGTAGGTGCAGCGCGTACACAAATCCTTGGTCGGCAGGCAACAAGCAGCTTTGGTAATTGGGGCGGTACCAGGCATCGCCATCCGACTGCACCTTGGGTAGCATCTCGTGGCGCATCGCGGCCTGGAACGGATATTTTTTCAAATTGGCGAGCGAGTCTGCCTTCCCGATCTCGGCAAAGTACACCCCCATTTTGCGTTCTTCCGCGATGCCATTCAACCACCAACCGGCTACCTGCACGCTGCCATCCGCGGCAAAGGCAAACCGGACATCCATCAGCACATCTCCTCGGTAATTCATCCGGATTTCCCGCATCTTTTGCTTGGGCACGTGGTATTCCAAAAGGTGAAAAGATGCGGGTTGCATCGTGCCAAATACGCCCTGGGGGGCGTAAGCTTTGACCCAGAACAACAAGTGGTCCCGGTCCACGATCCCGATGCGCAGCAGCCGAAACTCGCGCCGTGCACCCCGAAACGGAGCAAAATTCGGATGGACGACCCGCAGATTCTGATCCAGCACCACTGCGCCGGTGGCATTGTCCTTGCGGTCACGTCCGGATTCGTTGCGCCAGGTGACCAAGATAAAATTGCTGTCCGGAGTGCCCGCCGTCCGCACGTCCAACTCCGCCGCCCGGGGCACGAATCCTTCCAATTGCGCCATTCCCCGGCAATTCCAGCTCATCTCTCCCTCCACCGACTGCAACTGGCACAAGCGGAGCTCATACTGATCGCTCACCGGGCTGCGGGCCACGTTGAGCACCGCGATGCCCTCCGGCGCTGGCAATACCTCAAAAGCATTGCCAATCTGGGTTTCTGTCCTGGGCTTGCCCACTCGTTCGATGGCCAGCAACTTCAACTGGGAATCAAATTTCCAGATTTCAAAGCGAAACAAGCCATTCCGCCCAAAACTCCAGTACTGTCCGTTTGCACTCCGAATCAGGTAATAATTGCCGTCGCCCCCGCGCAACAGCCGCACCGCACCGTCGTACCACTTGCGCTTAAGGGGCGCCGAGGCTGTCAATTGACCTGGAAGCTCCCCCACCACCAAGCCGATGATCATCCAGGCAAGAAGCAAGATCCGCCCGGTAACGAAGGTGCGTGAGCAAAAGGAATCCACCGGGTAAGATAAACATCGCCTTGCCCCTTGTCAACGGCTAACCCGCATCCCGCCGGGATTTCCCTCCTTCTACAGCCCACCCTGCGCAGGGGGAAGCGGCAAAATGATCCTCTGCCCTCTCGGCACAGGACCACCCCGCGATTCCGGCATTTTCCGTATTTTGATTGTTCAAACGCTTTCGGATGCGCGCAACCCTTCTTATTTGGCTTTTCTCGCTGGGCACCGCCCAATGGCTGATCGGACAAACCGATCCCATGGCTTTTTTTGACAGTGATGACCCCATGGAAATCCTGCGCGCTTACCAAACAATCACCGGCACCCCGCGCCAGCCCGGCCTCGCCCAGCGGGCGGTCACCTCCCCCGGAACCGACGCCGACGGCGTCCTTTCCAAGCAGATTTTTGCCAGCGACACTGCTTGGTCCTACATCGAAGTCCAGGGCTATGTCCACCCCGGAATTGTTCCGCTGATCGCGAAAACCATGGGCTGGAAGCAGGACCTGATCCACGACCTCGCCCGTTTCGAACGCGGATTCATGTGGGACGAATTCATCCCGATTGAGCATCCGGAAGATGCCCTGGCCGGCTACAGTGGTCCGGAGATTCTGCGCCGCGAGCTGGGCACGACCGATCCCCTGGTCCGCTTGCGTGCGCTCGGCCTGCGCAATCGCGATCTGGTCATGACCCGGATTCCCGTTCCGCCCTTGAAACGCCGGGTCAAAAAAACCGCCACTTCCCCCCAAGCGGTCAAACGAACCAATTTTCTCTTCCGTACCCTCGTCTACTACAGCCGCCTCTACGAATATGCGGACGAGCCGGAAAGCCGTCGCCAACTCGATTTTTTCGTGCAGCGCTACTTTGAAATTCTGCTCCAGGCCCGGGCCGGGGAACCGGTCGATCTGGTCCACAGCATAAATTTTGCCCCCAATTCCGCCGTCGAGTGGTCGGAAGCCCCGACCACAACCTCCCCGGATCCACTCCGGCACGCCGTCCTTTACCTAAATGCGGACCTGGTGCTGCTTCGCAAAGGCGACTCCCTTTCCCTCTTCAATCTCCCCAACCGGATGGTGGTCCGCCGTTTGCCGCCGGTCCCCGGCCGACTGATCGGTTTGAACCACGCCCACACTACGGCATTGCTATTGCACTACGACGGCCTGGTACAAGTGGACCTCAAGCGCGGCCAGCGACTTCCGAAACTCCTCGGGGATATGAACTACATCACCGGGGATGAGGCTGGGGAAGTCGGCTACCTTTACGATTGGCGCAATGGGCAAGGTGTGCGGCTATGGCTGGTCCCCGATTATCCCATCACGGAAGCCTACACGACCGACCAAAGCCACATTTTTCTCCTGGACAAAGCTGGATACGGAGGAATATTTTCTACCGCGACCGGCTTTCCGGCGCTGGAAATTGCGGAGCCAGTACCGGCCGAGGATCTGCCCCAATACGGTGGAACCGGCGAAATTGAACTTGGTCCGGGGGCTGCGATTGCCCCGCACCATGGGCATTGGTTGATCTACCGTTTCAATACCTTTCTGGTCGATAACCAACCACAATTTCAGATCCAGTGGAAGGTCAAAGCGGCGGCTTTCAATGCAGCGGGGGATGAACTGCTTCTGATCGGCACTACTCAGGGCTGTCGCCTGGACCTGAGCGAAGCCCAAAAATCCGGTGATTGGTCCCAGGTTGAAGAAGAGTGTTGGGACTTTTAGCCCTCGCGGTTGCTATTTCATCCGCACCCGCACAGGTCGGGTTTCCTTCGCTCGCCGGGCGCGCCGCCGCCAAAACAGCAACAGCAAGATCACAATCGGAACGCCCCCCACCGGCGCGATCCAATACACCGCCGGAATGCCCCGCTTGGGTGCCACCGGACTCACGTCCCCCGATTGCACAAACGCGGCCCAGAAAAACGGGCTGGCCTGGGGACCAGCGTGGGCGTCAAGGTAATCCAGCTTGGCCCGGTGCAAAGCCGCATCCTTGGGCTGGCCCTCCGCCAAATAGCCATAAAACGACGCCATGATATCCCCCGCGGCATCATCATTCAATGGCCAGAGCGTCATCACGGTAGATTTGCATCCCGCGTAGGTAAAGGCCCGCCCAAGCGACATCACCCCTTCACCCCGCAGCAGTTCCCCATCTCCCGTCTGACAGGCACTCAGCACCGCCAAATCCGCTTTGAGGGTGAGTCCGTACAGCTCGTATGCGTGCAGATAGCCGTCTGAATCGCCTTTTTCTTCGGAAAATACAATCCGCGTCGCATCCGGAACCGCTTCGTTGAATACCGTATGCGTGGCCAGGTGCAAAAGTCCAAACTCCGGGGCCAGGGTCCGGAATGAGGTCTCGGTGGCCGACTCATCGACGAGGAATTCTCCGGAAAAATGGGCGCGGATCGCCTCCATTTCCCGGGTTACATTGGTGAGTTCGGGCAGCTCTTCCCGCAGCAGTCCCGAGCGCATCGATGCGCCCACTTGCGCGCGGAAGCTCAGAGCGCAGGCGAGCACCTGGGCGGATTCCAGCGGCACTGAGCGCCGTTCCCGGTAACGCAAGGTGGCCGAGTAACCGTAGCTGAAGCGGTATTTGCGGATCAAAAAGGGCAATTCCGGATAGCTGGCCCGGCCCGGATCCTCGCTCAACAGCACCTCAAACGGCACGTAACTCAGCGGGCCATCGGGAATGATGGTTACCGCATTGATCTCGGGGGGCAGGGCGTTCACCCAGCCCTCCGCGACCTGCTGGTAGAGCACGCGGCCATATTTGCGGAAATCCCGCAACAGTTCGGAGCGGCCCGTCGCCGAAATCGACGCCCGCAGCCCGCGGATATTGTCCGCTAGATCCGGGGGAAGCGCCGAACGCTGCACCGAAAACGCAGCCCGGGTGACCAGAAAGACCACAAGATTCTCGTCCCCGACAAAGTACTCAATCAGGGCTTCGTCCGGCTGCAAGCGCGTCTGTAATTCCGCCAGATCGATGATGGGCGCCTGGTTGTAGCGAACATCAATGAAAGCGGGGTAATCAGAAGCAATGGCCTGCTGGCGCTCCAGTCGCCGGCGCAAAGCTTCGTCGCGCTGTTCTGCGTAGGTAACTTTCATTTCCCCGGAAGCTTCCTCCGCGAGTTCCCGGTACACCCGGTAGTTCAGGTCCAGCTCATCCAATTCGGTGCGGATAGCCTCGGGAACAGCCAGTCCCGAGGAGCGATCCGCCGCCGCGATCTCTTCCAGCAGCACGGCTGCTTTTCCTTGCTCGGCAAAATTGAAGGCTTGTTTAAAAGATTCGCCTGGTTCGGCCTGACTCAGCTCCAGAGCCCGCAAAATCGCCGTTTCGTAGAGGTCGTAAACCTTGCCGCTGAGTCCAAGGCGGGCGTCCGGGGAAATGAAGGCACGCCGCACAATCGCGGCTTGCTCCACCGCCCGATCCAAGGCCGCCAAGCTAAAAGCCAGATCGGCAGCGGCTCCGGTATTTTGGTAGCGGCGATAACCCACTTGGGAACAGCCTCGCAGCGCTTCGATGATCCAAGGTTGGGCCCGCTCCGCGTCGAGTTCCGGCAATGCATACGGTCCGGAAATCGAATCCAAGAGCGGTAAAAACCGCCCCAAACCCGCCCGAAAAGCCGCCTCTGCCGCATCGAGTTCCCCCAATTCCAGCAGCATCTCCCCATTTTCGATGTACTGGATCCCGGCTTCACGGTCGAGGTAATTGCCGCCGGTAAACCATCGCAAGGCCGCGCGCCCCGCAGCAATTGCCCGCTCCGGATCGCCCCGCAGCAACCACAGTTTCGCATAGTGCGATTCGAGGTCCCCCCAAAGGTCCGAAGCCGCCGGCAGGGCGGCCAGGTAGGCCCGCGCGTCTTCGAGCAGGGCCTCGGTCGCTTCCAAGTCACGAGCGGCCAGGGTCGCCGAAGCCAAAAACAACTTCGCTCCCGCAAGGCCGGCTGCATCCGCCGGGGCGTGCTCCCGCCGCAGGTCGTAAGCCCGCTGAAATTCCCCCCGGGCCACAGCGGGCTCTCCCACCGCCATCGCGAGTTTTCCGAGATTGGTGAGGAACTTGGTTTGGTAGCGGGGATCGCCCTCGGCCAGGGCCATCCCGCGTTGTAAGTACGTTTTCGCCTGCACCAAATCGTTTTTTTCCAGCAAGCGCACCCCAATGTTGAGGTGGGACTGGGCCAGGGCCGAAGAGTCGGCATTGAGTTCCTGGCGCGCCTGGAGCACCTCGATTTGGTAGTGCAGGGCCTGATTTACCGCATTGAGCCGGCGGTAATAATAGGCCAGGCTGCGGTCGACACGCAGTTGGTAAGCGAGGCGGTCTTCCCGGGTAAACTTTTCCGGCAGGCGGGCACGGGTGGCTTCAAGGTGTTGCACGGCTTCCAGGGCACGGCGGTCCTTGCCCAGGCAGGTGGCGGCCTTGATACGGGCTTCCGCCCAGACCGGCCAATCTTGGGCCTGGGCCGCCAGATCCGCGGCCGAATCGAGAGTGAGGTAAGCGGCGGAATATTCTTGGGCGTCCTTGAGGGCCATTCCCCGGGAAAATTTCTCCTGGGCCCCACTCGCGTGCCCCGAAAACGCGGCCCCCAGCAGCACCAATACAACAATTGACGACAAAAACGAGCGAAGCATGGTTGATTTTAAGGTGTAAAAATGCCGAAATCGGGTGAAAGACCGCGCTTCCACCCAATTTCGATTAGGATATCAAAAAATGCAAACGTTCTATTTCATCAATTGCCCCCGTTTTGCAGGGCCCGGATCCGTTGCAGGGCCCGCACCCAGAGGACCAGCAACAGCAAGACCAGCAGGATCAAGACGCCCAGCAGCGGGCGCAACCAGTTGGGGCAGTCGTCCTTCTCCTTGCAGTACTCACAGGGATTTTTGCAGCAGTCTTCCCCGGAAGTTACATCGCCCCGTTCCGGATCGACCACCCGGTTGTAGGTCAGATTCGTGAGGGTGTCCTGGCCGGCGTCCGAAAACAAGATGCGCGCCCGGTTGCGGATTACCTTACCGAAAGGAACATCGGGCCGGACATCCACCTTGAAGGCAATGAAGCCCCCTTCACCGGGCAAGACGTCGGAAATCTCGTATTCCAGGGTGCGCGGATCGCCGTCTTGGTTGCTCAGGTCCACCGTGGTGGCATTGCTCCACTCGATGTCATAGAGATTCGGTTCTACCTCCTCGGGCAAGGTGTCGTATACCTTGACGGTGTTTTCCATCGCATTCCCGATGTTTTCGTAGTGGATAAAGTAACGGATAAATTTTCCGGGGGCGGCCACGGAATCTGGCTCCGCGCCTTTGCTGTTGGGATCCCAGGAAGAGACGACCACGCGCTTGATCGAGTCTTCCTGGGGCAAGGTGTTCCCCCAGAGGTCCGGCAATTCGGCGGCGACGTTGGTCAAATCGGTATTTTGCATAACGGCTGCGGTCCGATTGGTATCGGCCAGGAAGATGGCCACTTTGATGACCAGGCTATCGCCCATCCGGACGCCACCCCGCGCGGAAAACCCCTCGGGGTTCGGGACACAAACCGGCACCAGTAGATCGGCCCGATTGGGTCCTAATGAGCTCGACAGATCGGAGATGAAATACAACTCTTGGTTGGCGGCCAGGCCGTCGTGCTGCTTCTTGTCCATCCGGTAATTGCCCGGCGGATTCCCCGGGGCAAACTGATCGGAGTACTGCGGGTAGCAGGTGGGACCGTCGGTGAACTCACGGACGGTAAACTGCGGGTCGTAGGTGATCAGGGCGTACACCGGATACTTGGATCCGAGTTGCAGGTGAAAAATCGACTCGAAGCCTTTGCGGGGATTGCGGGAAAGGTCAATTTCGATGCGGGACGGCCCAAAGGTGGCGCCCAGGTCCAGCGTATCCGCGACGCGTTCATTGGGATCGTCATCGTCGTCGTAGCGCTTGCTGGCAAAAAGTTGCGTCACTACCGGATTGCTAATTCCGTTCGGGCGCATAAACGTGACCGAAGGCCCCATTTCGAAATGGTCATCGGCAAATATCCAGGTGAAATTGTAGTGATCGGGATTGAGTCCAGAATCGGATACGGCCCGCAAGCTGTGGGTCATGGGATCGGATTCGATGCGAAATTGGGCGGAAGCAGGAAAGGCAAACATCGCTCCCAACATCAGGCAAAGCCCGAACCGCCAGGCGGAACGAAGCACAAAATTTGGTTTCATAGTTTCAATGAATTGGGTCGTAAAAAAATCTAGTTGGTGGCTTACTTTGAATCGGAATGGTAGGCCGGAAACCGCCCGAGAGCAGAATCCGGCACTACGCGACCCAATTTATCGTTTTTGACCGATTGTACCTTGCTGAGGAGCCGGTCGAAAATTTGTACGGGGAGCACTGCCGGGGCAGCCAATTCAATTCGCGCAAGCACATTCCCAAGACGCCCGCAGATCCCACAGTGCACTTTTTGCGGCGATAAATTTTGCATTTGCCTGAAAATCAAGCGCAAAAACTGTCCGGCAGCTCGATTCTTCCGCCGGAAAAGATATTTTTTGTCCGAGGGGATGGAATCGCCGGGGCGGCTCCGTCATTTGATTGAACCAAAATCTGGTTATCTTCCGGAAATTCGTCAAGAACCAGGTGACAAGGATCCTCAACTTCAGGGGCCGGTCGGGTAAGCTGTCAGGAACCGCCCTCATTCAGAAATATCAGCAAACGGGTGACCAACGTCTGGTGGTCGCCTTGATGGAAGAATTCTCCTCCCAGATCACCGGGATCGCTTTTAAATATTTCAAGGACCACGACGACATCCTTGATTTTCGCAACGATCTCTTCGTGAAACTGGTCGAGACCCTTAGGGAAGTAGATACAACGCAAATTCGCAGTGCCGAAAGGTGGCTGTGCCGCCTGATCCGAAATGCCGCGCTCGATTGCTTGCGCAAACGGAATACTTATCGCGGGCATACCCTCGGGTACGCCACTGAGCGCGAGGCCAATCCCCGGGTGGACCGGGTCAACCTCAAACCGCTGGACAACCCATTGCTCCATCGGGCGTTACAGGAATTGAACGCCGGGGAGCGGATATGCATTGAAAAGATTTTTTTTGAAGAAATGAGCTATCAGGACATCATGCAAGAGCACGGCTTCACTTTTAACCAGGTGCGGGGCTACCGGGATCGGGCGATTCGCCGCCTACGAACCCTGCTCAAGGACGACTTTGCGGAATATTTTAGCCTCTGAGCCGATGGAAAACCAATCTACCCTCATCTATCCGCACCTTGATCTGGAAACGATGTTTGACTTTCTGGAAGGCAAGTTGTCTCCCGGGCGCACTGCGGAAGTGGAGGCGCATGTACTGGAATGCGCCGCCTGCGCTACCGCCCTCGAAGAAATGGACCGGGCCGGCGGGGGTACGCCGGAAAATCGCCAGCAGGCCCAGGAATTTAAAGCGGTCTTTACCGCGGATCTCGATAAAATGGCGCGGCCCCCAAAAGCCGGTTGGAATTGGAACCGAGTCATCCAGGTGGCCGCAATCGCATTGCTGGTCTTGAACCTCGGCTGGGCGGGATTTAACCTTTCCCGCAGCTTATCCCCCGGCTTCTCTCCCTACCCCTATTCCAATGATCGGGCTGGGTCCAATAACATCAGCGAAGCCGAATCGGATCTGCAAACGGCGCTGTTCGCCTACCGGGACCACCACTACGGTGCCGCGGCAACTCAACTCCAAGCCTTGCCCGACGATCCCGCGACCATAGAGCGCAAACTGTTCTACCTCGGCAATGCCCTGCTGGCCCTCAACCGAAATGCGGAAGCAGTTGTCCCCCTGCGGAAATTGGTCGACAACCCCGACTATGAACTGTACGCCCAGTCGGCCCAGCACTACCTAGGCATCGCCTATCTGCGGCTGTCGCAAACGGACGGACCTGGAGAATAGCCGGACTTTACCCTGGCTCTGAAAGCAACAAAGTATGCCCAAATGGAGTCGGGTACAGGAGCCAGGAGCCGGTGATACACAACTGATTGTCAGAAACTAAGTTTGGAACCCAACCGGTAAAAAGACGTATGGCCCTTTCTTTTTCTCGCCGAGCGCCCACACCTGGATCCAAGTACCGCGGTAAAGGCTACCGGTGTATCGGATTTCTTTCAAATTTTCATCTACGCTTACGACAACGGAAAGCTTATCCTTCTTATCGGCGGTACCTTCCCGCATCATACAGGCTTGTCCTGTTCGGGTGTCGGTATGGAGCTGAAAGACCCAAATCCGAAAATCTTTGGGATCCGTGTCCGATACGACGGCTGATCTTATCGTGGTGACCTCGTGGGGGAGATTAGAGGCGGTTTATTCTATTCGACGGTGACAATTTTTTAGTCGATCAAAGACTTAAAAAGCGGAATCGACTATCCGGAGGTCCCTGCCCTGCACCGGGAAATCCCAATCCCCAATTACCCCACGAATACCGCCGGAAATAGATCGGCGACCATCTTGTCCGCGCGTTCGTACTTGAACCGAAAGCCAGCCTCCAAAAGGCGCTCAGGGTAGACCTTCCGGCTTTTCAAAATCAATTCCGTTTGGGTTTGGATCAAAACTGCTCCCAGCTCCAGCACCCACTTGGGTTGGGGCAGGACGATCAACGGCTTCGCTTGCGCTTTGAGTAGGTGATTGTACTCAGCATTGCGAATCGGATGGGGAGCGCACAAATTTATGGGTCCCGCTTGCGGATTTTTCAGCAAAAAGTCCACAGAAGCACAAAAATCATCGATGTGCATCCAACTGATCCATTGGTCGCCGGGCCCCTGCTTCGAGCACAGCCCTTTCTTAGCGAGGCGGGCGGTAACCGGGAAAGCACCGCCTTCGGCCCCCATGATGATCGCGGACCTGAGCGCCGTCCGGACCGTATCGGGCAGGTCATGGCGAAAAAATTCTTCTTCCCAAGCTTTGGCGACGCCCATGGAAAAATCATCGCCGATTTTGCCTTTTGCCTCAGTATTGGCGGGGAGATCACCGCGGGTATCGTCGTAGATGGTTGCGGTGGATGAATTCAGCCATACGCGGGGCGGTCGCTGGCAAGCGGCCACGGCCTCACCCAAGACCCGTGTACTGTCGATGCGGCTGTCGAGGATTTCGGCTTTGTTTTTGGCGGTGTAACGGCAATTGACCGTGCGGCCCGCCATGTTGATGAGGGCTTCGGCGCCATTGAGGGCTTCGGCCCAAGCCCCCAAAGTTTTCCCGTCCCACGGTAAATATTCCCCTTCCTGGCGGGAGCGGCTGAGGATGCGGACCTCTTTGCCTTGGGCCTGGAACATCTCACGCAATTTCATGCCCAGGAATCCACTGCCTCCGGCGATGACGATTCGGTTTTTGGTTGGTATTGGCATAGCTTTTTAAAATCAAAATAACCCATCCAATATACGAACCGGGCAAAGAGATGGTTGGCCATCCCTTGCCCGGTCCTGATCGTAAGCGGTCCCTTCAATCAGATCATTCGATCACAATCCGGAAGGTAGCTCGCTCGCCTTTCTCGGTGATGATTTCCATTACGTACATGCCATTGGCGAGGTCGCGCAGATCAAAGGCGGCGTCGCGCACCAGGTGAGCCATGGTGTATTCTTTCACCACTTGCCCGTACATGTCGGTCATGGTCACCGTAACATTCCAATCAATCGGTTGCAACGTCCGCAGATTCAGCATGCCGCTGGTCGGGTTCGGATAGACCTCCAACCCACGCAACTCTGAGAACTGGTCTTCAATGGCCACCGGCTCACAGAAGATGGAGTCGGAAACCCCTTCACAGCCATTCGAGTCGATCACCGTCAGGTTGTAGAAGCCCGCCGATTGCGGTACGAGGAAGGATGCATTGCCGTTTTGCAGCGGCATCCCGTCGAGATTCCATTGGTACTGGGCAAAGGTCTGCACACTGAACAAGGTATCGTTGACCTTGGTGATCGCCGGGGTCGGGAGCGGCACTTCTGTAACCGTTACCGGATCCGAAGGCGCCACACAGCCGAAGCCATTCGAGACCGTCACCGTGAATGTTCCCGAAGTGTCGACCACAATGGTCTGCGTCGTCGCTCCGGTATTCCACTGGTAGCTGAAGTAACCGTTTCCAGCGTCCAGGGTGACCGTCGAACCCGCACAGAGATTGACCGCGGGCCCCGGTTGGATGACCGGTACCGGATCGGTAAACATGCGGTAGATGATCGTCACCGTATCGCGCACCGTACAGCCATTGCTGTCCGTGGCCACCACACTGTAGTCACCGCCGGTGTCGACCACCGTGATGTTCTGTGTCATCTCTCCGGTACTCCAGAGGTAGTTGTTCAGTCCATTGAGGGCCATCAATTCCACGCTGTCGCCTTCGCAGAGATCGAGGCTGCCCAGCGGGGTAATGACCGAATCCGGCACCGCGAAGTTAAATACTTCAATCGTATCCGTATTCTGGCAGCCGAAGCTGTCCGTAACGATTACCGAGTAGCTTCCCTGACCCACCGTGACGTTCGGGCTGGTTGCGCCCGTCGACCACTGGAAGGCCACGAAGGTCGGGCCATTGGCGTCGAGCAGTACCGAGTCACCGGCACACTTCGTCGTATCCGGACCGAGATTCACAATCGGCAGCGGCTGCGAAGCAATCTGTACCGAATCAAAGATCGTGCAGCCCAACGTATCGGTAACCGTAACGACATAGAAGCCAGCGGGTAGATTCGCGAGGTCTTCGGTCGTAGCGCCGTTGTTCCAGTTGTAGGTATAAGCTGCGCAACTGAGACCACCGGTCACCGTCAAGTCAATCGTACCCGTGGAATCGCCGAAACAGACCAGGGAATCGGATACAATCGAAGTCATGAGTGGCTGCGGTTCGGTAATCACAATCGAGTCGCTCACCGTCCGTCCAATCAGGTCCGTAACCGTCACCGTGTAGGTTCCGGCAGCCAGACCCGAAATCGAGGCCGTAGTATCGTTGGTGCTCCAGTTGAAGGTAAACGGTGCACAAGCGCCGCCCACACTCGCACTCGCGGTAGCCGTGCTGTCGCCGTTACAAGCGATGTTGAATCCGCAAGCCAATACGGGGCTGCTCACGGTCAGCAACAACGGCTCCGGATTTACCGTCACCACCGACACACAACTCGAACTGTTGCCGTTGACATCGGTCGCGGTGAACGTCACGTTATTGGCCCCGGAATCAAGGCAGGTAAATACCGTCTGCGAGAGGAGCAGGGTGTCGATGCCGCAAGCATCGGTCGCCCCACCATTCACGAAGCTCGGATCGATGGTCACCTGACCCGTAGAGTCAATGGTTACCGTCGTATCGAGGCAAATGACCACCGGCGCCACCGTATCGAGGACGGTCAGCGTCTGCGAGCAAGTGCCCGTATTTCCGCTTTGGTCATTGGCCGTCACCAAGATATTGTTCACCCCCACATCGCTACATCCGAAGCTGGTTTGTGCCAGGAATACCGTGTCCACCGTACAGTTGTCGGTGGCGATATTCGTGGGGAGATCCGCCACCGTGTAACTGCCCGCGCCCAGGGAATCCAGATACAAAGTATCCGAAGTACAGCTCAGGACCGGCGCAATCGTATCCAGCACCGTAACTGAAGCCACGCAACTGTTGGTGTTGCCATTTACGTCGGTGGCGAACAAGGTCACTGAATTCACGCCGATATCCGCACAACCCAGCGTATCCGGGTTGGTGAAGAGGCTGTCGATGCCGCAAGCGTCGGTGCTGCCACCGTCGATACCCATCGCCGAGACGAGGGCTTGACCACTGGCATCCAGGTAGATGCTGTCCGCCACACAGACCATCATCGGAGCCACCGTATCCAGGACAGTGACGCTAGCCGTACAGCTTGCGGAGTTGCCACTCAGGTCGGTCCCGGTGAGGGTAACCGTATTGCTGCCCACGTCGGAGCAGGCAAAAGTGCTCGGGCTGACCACCAGCGTGTCGATGCTACAGTTGTCACTGCTGCCCCCGTCCACGTCGACCGCGGTGAGGCTGCCATTACCGGCAGCGTCGAGGTAAACCGTATCGCTCACGCAGACCATGGTCGGTGCCAGAGTGTCAAAGACCGTGACCGAAGCGGTGCAGGAAGCAGTGTTGCCACTGCTATCGGTTACCGTCAACGTCACCGTTGCGCCACCGCTCAGACCCAGATTCGCCGTGTGCGATCCCAGATTGCTGAAGGTATTGTTCGGGAACTCGATCCACTCCGTCGCCAGACTCGGGAAGTCCACGAGGTTGTCCGTATTGCCCTGGAGCACATTCGGGTTCCGCACCAGTGTCTGGTTTTGCGTCCCGTTTCCGCCCTGGTTCCACTCAGATCCCGGATCCTGACCGATGCGGCCAAAGATATCGATCTGCGTCGTGCCGTTGACCAGTACAATCGCATCGTCACCGTTGTGGGTAATGCCACCGGAGAACTGATCGACCCCGCTGATCAGCGTCGTGTCCGCCTGCGTATTACAGACCACGTAGACATCGCCATCGGCCAGGTTGCCGGAAAGCGAGGTTACCCCCGTCGGATTAACTGCCCCATTTGCGTACACCTCGATGCTGTAACCGGCCAGGTTGACTGCCGCCCCGGTTCCGTTGTAGATCTCGATGCACTTGTTGTTGCCGGAACCTTCCACGTATTCGGAGATAAACAGACCATTGGTCGTAACCGGCAAAGAGAGATCGGCACAGCCGAAGCTCGAATCGTCAAGGGCGATGCTCATGATCGCGCAGTTGTCCATGCTCCCCCCGTCAATGTCACTCGGCAGAATCGAAACACTGCCGGCGGTATCCAGGTAGACCGTATCGTTCAGACAAACCGGCACCGGCGGAATGGTATCCAGTACCGTCACCGTCGCGGTGCAGGATGCTGAATTGCCATTGTTGTCAATCACGGTCAAGGTCACCGTGTTCGCGCCCGTATTCGAGCAGTTGAAAGTGCTCGGCGAGACGCTCAGACTGTCAATGCCACAAGCGTCCGTCGAGCCACCGTCGACATCCAGCGCGGTGATCGAAGCTATGCCCGACGAGTCGAGGTAAGCCGTGTCCGCCACGCAAATTGTCACCGGCGCAATCGTATCAAAGACTGTCACCGTCGACGTACACATGCTCATATTGCCGTTCACGTCGGTCACCGTCAGCGTTACCGTATTTGCGCCGACTTCGGCACAGCCGAAGGTATTCGGCGAAACGCTCAGACTCCCGATGGCGCAATTGTCACTGCTGCCACCGTCCACGTCGGAGGCCATGATCGCACCCGCACCGAGCGAGTCGAGGTAGACACTGTCGTTCACGCAGACGGCTGTCGGCGCAATCGTATCGAAGACCGTCACCGTCGAGGTACACATGCTCAAGTTGCCATTCACATCAGTCACCGTCAAGGTCACCGTGTTCGCACCCACGTCCGCACAGGTAAAGCTGCTCGGCGAGACACTCAAACTATCAATGGCACAGTTGTCGCTGCTGCCTCCGTCCACATCAGCAGCGGTGATGCTGCCATTGCCCGTGGAGTCGAGGTAGACACTATCGTTCACGCAGATGGCAGTCGGAGCAATGCTGTCCACCACCGTGACCACCGCCGAACAGGTATCAGAGTTGTTATTGACATCCACCACGGTCAGCACCACGGTGTTCGGTCCGACATTCGCGCAGGCAAAGGTATTCGGAGCCACGCTCAAGCTGGCAATGGCGCAGTTGTCCGTGCTCCCGCCGTCGACCTGGGCACCCGAAACCGAAGCATTGCCCATCGAGTCGAGCTGCACCGTAACGTTCTGGCAGATTGCCATCGGCGGGATGTTGTCCTCGACGGTTACCGTCGCCGAACAACTGCTGGTGTTACCGCTGCTGTCGGCCACGGTGAGGATGACCGCATTGGTCCCGACATTGGCGCAGGTAAAGGTATTCGGCGTGACGCTCAAGCTCGCAATGGCGCAATTGTCATTGGAACCATTGTCGATTTGCGCCGCCGTGATGCTCGCGTTGCCGGTAGAGTCCAGTTGCACCGTGATGTTCTGGCAAATGGCCGTCGGCGCAATCGTATCCAGTACTGTCACCGTCGCAATGCAGGTGCCCGTATTGCCGTTCACGTCCGAAATGGACAGGAGAACTGAATTCGGTCCGATGTTGTTGCAGTTAAAGGTGTTCGGAGAAACTATGAAGTTCGGATCCAGCGCGCAAGCTTCGTTGATGCTGGCCAAAACCTGGAAAGCCGTGATCGAAACCGTACCCGCTGTATCGAGGAACACCGTCGGATTTGCGCAAGTGATTTGCGGAGCAATCGTATCGAAGACCGTCACCGTCGACGTACACATGCTCACGTTGCCGTTGTTGTCGGTCACCGTCAGCGTCACCGTATTCGCACCGACATTCGTGCAGCCGAAGGTATTCGGAGCAACGCTCAGACTGGCGATGCCACAGGCGTCGCTCGAACCGCCGTCCACGTCCGCTCCGGTGATGGAACCGTTTCCGTTCACATCCAGGTAGACGCTGTCGTTTACGCAAATCGCCACCGGCGCTACCGTGTCGAGGACCGTCACGATTGAGGTGCAAGTGCTGGAATTGCCATTGACATCAAACACCGTGAGCGTCACCGTATTTGCACCGACACTGGCGCAGCCGAAGGTATTCGGAGAGACATTCAGGCTGTCGATGGCGCAGTTGTCGCTGCTGCCGCCGTCCACGTCCGAGGCCATGATCATACCGTTGCCACTCGCGTCGAGGTAGACCGTATCGTTCACACAGACC
>JBCCQH010000107.1:0-28296 GCA_039024435.1 Bacteroidota bacterium | reverse complement strand
TGGTTTGTGAAATTTGCTAGTGCAGATTTTTTTGTCTCTCAAAGCTCATTTTGGAGTCCATAGCCAAAGCTATGGGCGAGAAAATAGCTGAAGAGAGGCGGAAAAAGATGCCATAGCAAAATCACAGGATTAAATTTAAACAGGCTCCAAGATTGAAGGCAGAGATCAGAGATCAGCTAAGCATCTTCACCGTACGTTTCCTCACTCCCCGCCAGCGATTTGGGACGGAGCAGAATCACAAAATTGTACACCGAAAGCCCCAGTGCGCCCATAAAGAAAAAGAGCACGGTCCACTGGTAAAAGCCAACTTCAGGTCGGAACTGGACCGCGATGGCGAGCACTCCCGCGTAGATCAACACCCCAATGAGGTAATGAGCAAAGTGGCGGCGCTGTCGGACATTTCTCGAAGTCAATCCTACCAGGGCGATCAGGATCTGAGTCAGTCCGAGGAAAAGCATAAGGATCAGGGGTAGAAACATGGCAGTCAAAGATTTCGGTGGGAGAAAACCGGCCCCCCGACGGGGGCCGATGAAGGTGGTTCGCGATCAGTTGAGTTTGCCGGGCAGTAAGGATCACAGATCCGAAAGTGGCGTTAAGTGAAGTTATTCTCCACTCAGAGGATCCCGTTCGGGACCCGAATCCGAGGGTGCTGCGTGGATTGATTTGCGCCAGGGATTCACCAAAATGATGACGTTGTACACCGCCAAAGTCACAACCGCTAAAACCAACAGGGGTGCTAGCGTGGCTTCGTGACCCCAGTACAAGTCAGTCGTGAATACGATGTAGTGCAGGCTGAAGTAGAGGAAAACACCCAGGAGATAGTAGCCAAAGTGGCGGCGTTGGTGAGGGTTTTTGGTGACAAGGACTCCGATCAGAGCGCTGAGGACTTGCACCGTCCCAAGTAGTAGCATAAACAGACCGATGAGCATCATGGTGGTAAGGGTTTTTGTTGCACAAATAAAGGATCAAATGCACCGGGCAACGGCGCTGGGCATTCATTCGCCCCCAAGGACAGCGGGATGGAAAGTGGTTACCAAGTGGAAAACCAGCAACGCCAATCCGCCCAAAATCGTGTAAAGTGCTTTTTCAGGACTGCCCAAGATGCTACCATGATTGAGCAAAAGGCCCAGCAAGCCGCCGCCGTAGACCAGCACCCCACTGAAATACAGCCGGAGGTTCCGCGCCTGGGCTTTGGTTTTGGGATCACCGAGCTTTAGAACCGCCATCATCAGTTGCACCGGTCCGGCAATCGCCATCGTCAGCAAAGCACCGAAAGTCATCAGTCCGAAGGTAGCTTCTCCGATTGCTGTGTAATCTTCCCCGTTCATGATCGGTAGAGTTAGGTGAGTTTGTGTCGCGCAAAGGCGATCAGAAAAAAGTATTGGTTCAGGGCAATCACTCCCGAATAAAATCCGAGGTTCCAAAAGATGCCCATTACTGGGTGGTCCAAGCATGGATGCACGATACCGAGTATACTCACCCAGGTCACGGCTCCAAGCAGATACAGTTGGAAGTGGCGGCGCTGGCGCAGATCATCGGTAGCGCCCACCAAATAAGCGGCCACAATGAGCTGACAAATGCCTACGATGAGCACGATCAGGTGAAGGTAGATCCACATGATGTTGGGTTTGCGGAGGACGAAATCGTTGGGGAAAGGAGGGGCCGGAGAAGACCAGCTCAGGCAGGGCGAAAAATCGCGGGGGAGCGATTGGGATCAAAGGTGGGCGAGATCGAGCCGCCCATCACGCGGCGGACACCCAGTGGTCGGGACAGACGTCCGGGGAGAGATTCGGAAGGTTAAAAGGAGGGTAAAGGAGAGCAGCCATAACAATTAGTTTTTAGTGGCAGAAGCAGAAATTACTGCTTTTGAAATAATATACGGACGCTCTCTACATAAGTTTCAATGATTATTGAAACTTATGTATTTTGTTTTTTACCAGGGAAGATGATGTTACAAACGGCTAGTAACCAGCCGAAAACCAAATCCATGCCAAGTCAGTTTTTATCTTGGGGCATTTGATCCGCCTTCCGGCTTGCTACCAACTTCGAAAAACCCTGAAATGCTCAAGCACCCAACAACTGCCCTCGCCTTCCTGCTGCTTTTGGTCCTCTTCTCTCCTACCCGCAGCCATGCGCAAATCCTTTTTCAGCGTACCCTGGGCGCAACCGGGATCGAAGAAGCCAATGACCTCGCTCTCGCCGATTCCGGCCGCTATGCCCTGACCGGCTTCACCGAATCCTTTTCTTCCAGCCGTGATCTCCTGCTGACCTTGCGCGACAGCAATGCCGCTCCGATCTGGTCCTACGCCAGTGGCCCCACCAATACCGACGAAATTGCCGGAGCGGCAGTATGGCTCGACGGCTACCTCTACGTCGCCGGCCAAACCACGGAGTCGAATCCTGGTCAGATCAATGGCTTCCTGCAAAAATGGGACGCCACCGGAAATCTCCTTGGCACCCGCACTTGCGGCACGACGGGCGGGTTTGAGCGCTACTTTGATGTCGACGCCAATGCGGATGGCTTTCTCTACACCTCGGGATTTACCTTTCTGAATGGCATCGACATGTTTATCAGCAAGTGGGATACCAATCTGAACTTGATCTGGAGCCGCAGCGTGGGCCTCGCCAACTCGGTGGAACTGGGCACCGCTGGGGTAGCCACCTCCGATGGGGGCTACGTCATGGGCGGCACCACAAACTCCGGCCTGGGCGGCGATGACCTCTTCATCGTCAAGCTCGATTCAACCGGGGCCCTGGTCTGGTCCCGGATCGTGGGCTCCATGATGGACGAAACCATCACCGATGTCATCGAACTCAACCACCGCTATTTTGTGGCCGGTTACCGCTTCAACGGGGGCAGCCGGCTCTTCGAAATCACCCCCATTGACACCAATGGCAATGTCGGATTCCTGCGCGACTACGGGGTGATCGGCATCAACGAATTGGAAGGCATCGCCGGGGTAGGCGGTAAAATCTACGCTACCGGCAAAGTTTCCGCCACCACCATCGGCAGCGGCAGCGATGTGGGGTTTGTCATGCGCGTCGATACCAGCGGACCGGTCGACTTTGCCTACACCTACGGCACTTCGGGCAATGAATCCTTCCGGGACATCGCCGTCCTGCCCAATGGCGACTTCCTGGCGGCGGGCACGAGCAATGCCATCGGGGCCGGTCTCAACGAGGTTTTCCTGCTGCGCTCGGACAGTCTGGGAAATGCAAACTGCAACCTCACGTCACTCTCTCTGCCCCGCGTATCCATTCTCCGCCCCAATCAACCTCACACCGCCGTGGCCCAGGCGGCGGGCAGCAGCGCAAGCAAAACCTGGCCGGTGAGCCTAGCGGTTCTCCAACCCGACACGTATTGCGTGGGGCCTCCCCCGCCCTGCATCTTTCAGACGGCGGCAACCCTCAACGACACCCTGTTCTGCCCGGGCGATACTCTGATCGCCACCGACATAACCGTGGGTAATACCTCCCGTGAATGGCTCGCCAACGGAATGCCCTTCGCCGGATCCATCAATCCGCTGGCGGCCGTGCTGGTCACTCCCGGGCCATTTACCCTCTCCCTGGTGACCAGTGACGGCAGTTGCCGCGATACGCTGACCTTCAATCTGGAAACCCAGGCGGCGGTGCCCCCGGTCCTCAGCCAACTCGATCTCTGCCTCGGACAAGCCCTCACCGCCACCAATACCACACCGGGAGCAACCGGCAGCGTTTGGAGCATTTCTGGCAATGTCGTCGACACCGGCCTGGTCGCCCAGATCACGCCGCCGGTCACCGGGACCTACGCGATTGAACTGACGTCCTTGCCCAGCGGATGCACCTCGGAGACCGACATTACCGTTTTGCCCGCTCCCAGTCCGAACTTCAGTTTCGTCCTCAATGGCCTCACTGCCGCCTTTACCGACCTGAGCACCGGAGGCAGCAACTATTTCTGGAGCTTCGGGGACGGCGCGACCAGCACGCAACCCAATCCGAGCCATACCTACGCCACCCCCGGCACCTACGAGGTCTGCCTGGTCCTCCTAAATGCCGCTAACTGTCAGGATACCCTCTGCCAGATGATCGATGTCCTGGTCGCGCGGGAGTCGCCCATCGCCTCCCGGATCACCCTGGCCCCCAACCCCGCCCGCGACGCGCTGCGGATCCACCTGCCCGCCACCCTGGGCGAAGTTGCGCTCAGTTGCTTCTCCTCCGCGGGCCAGTGCGTGGGGCAATGGCAGCGCGATGCAGCATCGGATCCGGAACTTACTATCGACCTGCACGGATTGGCGGCCGGCGTCTATCAGTTGCGGGTGGTGGGAAGCGGGATTTCGGTGGATCGGCGATTTGTGAAGTGGTAAGGGTGCGCCTGACTTATCAATCCACCGGTAGCGTCCGTCCTAAAAGTAGTTGCGATAACTTGCCCTTCACTGAACAAAATCTCGTACTCACCATTTCGCTTAACTTTTCCGAAGCTTCCCTCCACAATCGGAGCCGAATTTAATCGCATCACCTGACCCAATGCATCGTAGATCAGACGGCCAGTCTCCACTTCTGCCGAAGCGGCGAAACGGCGAAGATTTTCAATCAATTCTGAGACTAAGCGTTCCTACTTATGGGGAATTTTCAGTGGCGCCAATGCTGGTTTACACCCAAAGATTAGGGCCAAAAAGATCAAAAATCCCGAAAACAGACGAGCTATCATTTGGTTACTGTCTTCAACTTGAGCGGTTGGGTAGCATCGGAAACCAACATCAAAGATTTGGTGGAGTGGTTTACCAGTGGTCCCGTAAAATCCACTTGCGTGAACCCCAAATTAAATGCATCCCGGGTAACCAACAAAAAGTCAATCCCCGGGAAGGTCCATGGAGTATTGACGAGTATTTTTCCTGAGTATACGGGCCTTCCATTCTCAGTTTTGGTGATCCACTGATCCAAGGCAACAAAATCCTTGCTTGCCCACAGGCCAATCCCCAGACTACCAATTTCGGAGGAATTATTGCCCGTCACCCTGTCTCGGTTGGCTTGTACAATATCGTGCAAAAGCTTGATGAAGGATTCATTTTCCCACCGGATTTCCCAAACCAAAACCTTTCCCAATTCGATGGGTGCAACTTGCTACCATTGATCTTTGCCACGCAAGACCCACTTGAGAGTCGATGACCTGAAGGGTCGACGAAAAAGCCGGAAGCCAGAAGAAACCGCCGCAGCAAAAAAACCAACGGCAATTTTAACCGCCGCTGAATCACAAGAAATAAGAATTCCCGTAATTTACGCCCACATCAATCTCTCACATGAAAGACAAACTATTTCTGCTGCTGCTCTTGCCCTGCTTCTTTGGGTTCCACTCCCATCTCCTTGCCCAAACCTTCCAACATGCTTACGGCGCCTCCGCCCTCGATGAAGGTGCCGGCATCGCCCCGGCGAGCAATGGCAGCTACGCCATCGGGGGAGCGACTGAATCCTTTACTTTGACCCACCTGGAGACCACCGTCATGGTCGTGGATTCCGCCGGCAACTTGCAGTGGGCCCGCTACAGCGGCACCAGCAATTCCGACGAAGAAGTCACCGGGATCGCCGTGAGTGGCAATGGGGTATTCGCCGCCGGTGGGACCGATGATCCCGGCCCCGGACAAGTCAATGGTTTTCTCCAAAAGTACGACCTCAACACCGGCAATCTCCTCGCTACCCGCAGTACGGGCATCGCCCAATTTGCCCAAATCAATGACCTCGATGTCGCCCCGAACGGCCAGCTCTACGCCACCGGATTTTCTTTCCAAAACGCCACCGATATCTTCGTCACCAAGTGGGATACCAACCTCAACTTACTTTGGGGCCGCACGATTGGTTCCAGTAACGATGCCGAACTCGCCTTCGATGCGCTGGCCACTTCCGATGGGGGTTTGCTGGTCCTTGGCATCACCAGCCTCGGGCTCGGCGGCGATGACATTGTCATCCACAAACTTGATTCCTCGGGCAATTCGCAATGGAACCGGATCTACGGCACTCCGAATACCGATATCCTCACCGACGCCATCGAAATCCCCAATGGTTACATCCTCGTGGGCCAGTCCAACATCAACAACAACGACGACGCCATCGTCCTGCGCATCGATACCAGCGGGACCCTGATTTGGGCCCGGAGCTACGGAGGCGGCAGCGATGACGACGCTTTTGGCATCGAGAACGCAAGCGGTAATTATTTTGTGTGTGGAAACACCAGCAGCTTCGGCCAGGGAAGCGCCGACGGCTACATCATGCAACTCGACACCAACGGCAATGTGCTGTCCGCCAATGCTTACGGCAGCACTGGCGACGAATTCCTGCTCGATCTGACCATTGATCCCGCGGGGTTTCTGATCGGTCTCGGCTTCACAACCAGCTTTGGAGCCGGATCGGATGACATCTACCTCCTGAAAGCGAGCCCAAACGGCTTTGTCGGGTGCAACGATTCCAGCTTTGCCATGCCGAGCGCAGTATTCAGCCTTACGCCCACCACCGCGACCTTTGCCACTGCCTCGGCGGGGACGACCCTGACCCGGACCTGGGCTTCCACGAATGCCCCCTTCCAAATCAATTCCCTCTGCGGGCCACCCCCCTGCTCCGTAACCGCCGCGGCCACCCTCAGTGGCGATACCCTCTGCGCCGGCGACACCCTCATCGTTACCGATGTCAGCACCGGCAATACGACCCGCACTTGGCTCATCAACGGTATGCCACTGACCGGAAATCTCAATCCCTTCCCCATCGTGCAGTTGGCGAGTGGCCAGTTTACCCTCTCCATCATCGCCAGCAACGGAAACTGTTCCGATACCACCGACTACGTTTACAACGTATTCCCTGCCCCGACCTTCAACCGCAGTTCGGATACCCTGTGCGATGGCGATGTCCTCCAAGTCTTCAACACAACTCCGGGGGCGAGTGGCGCCACTTGGTTCCTCAATGGCAGCAACGTAGCGTCCGGTCTGAGCGCGTCGATCCCCCTGCCCGGTGTCGGTACCTACGCCATCGGTATGGAATTGATGCCGAGCAACTGCCGCAGCGAGGAAAACGTCACCGTGGTGCCCAATCCCACCGCCAATTTCTCTTTCCTCCCCAACGGACTCTTGGTCGACTTTACCGACCTCTCCACCAGCGCCGTGAGTTACTTTTGGGAGTTTGGCGACGGAGGAACCAGCACCCAGACAAATCCCAGCTACATCTACCTCAGTCCCAGCACCTACACCGCTTGTCTCACCGTTACGGACAGCAATGGCTGCCAGGATTCGACCTGCCAAAGCGTCACCACAACCGTAAGCCGGGACGAACCTGGGCTGCCCGGGGTGCAACTCTCCCCCAATCCCGTCCGGGACCAGTTGCGCATCACCCTACCTCCGGATCTCGGCCCGGTCGAGATCGAACTGTATGACCTGAAAGGACGCCAAGTCCAGCCCAAGCGCCAGGAACTTGTCCGCGGAAACTCCACCCTGCTGGACACCCGGGACCTCGCTTCCGGGCTGTACCTGATCCGATTGCGCAGCACCTCCGGGCAGCACCAGCAGCGTTTCCTGCGCGAATAGGTCCGCCGCCCAAACCCCAATTGGAATTTGGGAGGCTGCCCACTAGATTTGTTCCATGTTACTGACCATCCGCATTGCTGGTGAAAGTCCGGAAGCGCTTGCCCCGCTGACCGAACGGTTTTCCGATGAAGTCCACGAGGTCGCGCTGCCCCACGGAAAGGCAATTCTGTTTTACCCGGAACTCAGCCCGGGCGCCGCCGAACTCGCGCTCCTCATGGACCTGGATCCGCTCTCCCCAATCGACATTGAGCGGCCCTTCTCGGTGCTGGCCCACGGGCGCGCCCAAACGGTAAATGACCGGGCCTACACTGCTTCCGCCTTCCTCGCCCAGGCAATAATTGTGGCCTTTGCCGAACTGATCGAATCGGCCCCGGCTGCCTCGGCGACTGCTGCAATCTACCCCCTGCGACTGAGCGTGAGCACCGTTACCGGAGCACCCGCGACCTTGACCCATCTGCTGGCCATCACCGACCTGGCCTGCGAAATCCGCGAAGCACCACCGGAAACCAATCGAGCCGCCGGGGAATTCGCGTCCCCAGTGGACATTGTCCTGACGGGCAATGCCAACCTAGCCGCCGTACTGCTCCGACTCGCCCTGGTGCTGCTGGCCGTCGATCCGGAAAAAGAATACTGGCTGGGCCAACCCCTCGTGGATGCCCTTTGGCAAACGGGACAGGCCACCCTGACCGAGGCCGAAACTGCGATCCTGGCCCCAGAATTTTTCCGGATGCGCCCCCAAACCTTCAATGTCATGGTCAAGCGAATCGCCATCAACGATCCCGAAGATCCCTCTGTAGCCTTTGACCGGGCGCAAGCCGCCATGATCGCGCGCGAGGCCCCCCTAGAACTCACCGAGAAGCGCCACGAACTCATCGAATCCGTCTTGTTGCACGCCGAGGCGCAATCAGTGCTCGACCTCAATCCTGGCGACGGCCACCTGACCGCCCGCCTCCTGCGCCAGCCCGGCATCACCCGGGTGACCAATCTCGACGTCGACTACAAAGCCATCCAGCGCTCGGCGAACTACCTGAACCAATTTGGATTGACGCCGGAAGAAGTTCAGAAAGTCACCCTTTATCCGGGATCCCCCCTTTACCGCGATCCCCGCAGTCGAGGCCACGACGCCGTAGTCCTCGCCGAATGGATGCAAATGGTTCCACGCACCCGCCTGAATGGACTGGAAATGTCGATTTTTCACTACGTGCAACCCGCCACCGCGATCTTTACCACGCCCAATGCGGAGTACAACCGCTTGCTGCCCGACCTCGCACCGGGCGGCAAACGCCACGCCTTCCACCACTTCGAGTGGACCCGGGCTGAATTCAAAACCTGGGCCGAACCGGTCGCCGAAAAGTTTGCCTGCACCATAGAGATCCTTCCCATCGGTCCCCCGCATCCGGAATGGGGTGCCCCCAACCAGATGGCCGTATTCACCCGCAAAAGAGGGAAAAAGCCATGAAAATCGAACTGCCTGAGTACTGCCTGGTCATCCTGATCGGAGCGCACGGCGTGGGAAAATCCCAATTCGCCGAACGCTTCTTCTCCCCCACGGAAGTCCTTTCCCTGAACCAATTCCGAAGCATGGTGGGCGACCAATCCCCCTCCGAAGCTGCCGACGCGGATGCCCACGAAGCTTTGAGCTACGTCCTAGAAAAGCGCCTCAAAAACAATTGCCTGACCGTCATCGACGCGGTCAATGCCCGCCAATCGGATCGCCAGCGCTACCGCCGCCTCGCCAAAAAGTACTACGCAGAGCTGGTCGCCGTCGTCCTTGACTTGCCGGAAAGCGTTCTTAGGGAACGCCTGACCTCCGCCTCCCCCCAAACCCGCACCGCCGCGGAACTGCGCAAGCAGGTCGCTGACCTGCAGAAAAACATCGGCCGACTCAAATCGGAGGGCATTCGCCGGGTCCATCACTTGCGGAGTGTTGCCGAAATCGACGCATTGCAGATCACTCGGCGGCGGATGCACAGCAATTTTCGGACAGAAACCGGCCCATTTGATATCATTGGGGACGTCCACGGCTGCCGAGAAGAACTGATCGAGCTGCTGAAAAAGCTCGGTTACACCGTTGCGCCGGGTGGCATCCAGATGGGCATCTACGACGAAGTGACCCCGCCGTCCGGCCGCAAGGCGCTCTTCGTGGGCGACATTGTGGACCGGGGGCCCGACTCCCCGGGAGCACTCAAACTGGTGATGAGCATGGTGCGCGCCGGTGTCGGGCTGTGGGCGCCGGGCAACCACGACGACAAGCTCTGTCGCAAGCTGCAGGGCCGCAATGTCAAGCTGCAACACGGCCTCGCCGAGACCATGCAGCAGATGGAAAACGAGCCTCCACGCTTTCACGAAGAAGTCCGGGACTTTATCCGGGAACTGCCGACCCACCTCGTCCTCGACGAAGGACGGCTTGTGGTGGCCCACGCCGGGATCAAAGAACACATGCAGGGCCGCGAAACCGGCGGAATCAAATCATTTTGCCTGTACGGCGAAACCACCGGGGAAACCGACGAATTTGGTTTGCCGATCCGCTACAATTGGGCGGAAAATTACCGGGGAGCCGCGACCATCGTCTACGGACACACGCCGATTCCCCGGCCGGAGTGGCTGAACCGCACGGTCAACATCGACACGGGCTGTGTATTCGGGGGGAAAATGACTGCGCTGCGTTATCCGGAGAAGCAATTCGTATCGGTGGACGCCCGGCGGGAATATTCGCCCCCGCGCCGACCGCTGCCCGCGAATGTCCCCACGGTCAACACCCAGCAGAAACACGACGAGGTGCTGGACTTTACCCTGTTCCGCGACCGCAGCCTCGCCGTAACCCGGATGCTATTCAACATCACACCGAAAGATTGGCAGGTGACCGGAGCCATCGAGTACATGAATCGCTACGCCGTCCACCCCAAGTGGCTCATTTACCTGCCTTCAACCCTTTCCGCCCCCAAAGCCTCCGCCGTTGGGGCGCTGCTGGAACATCCCGCCCAGGCATTTGACTACTACAAAAAGAAGGGCCTCCCCTCGGTAGTGGTTCAGGAGATGCCGGGGGCAAAACGTGTCGTAGTGATCATCGGGCGCAACGAAAAGGCGATCCAGGAGCGATTCGGTCTGGAAGGAGAAGGCATTGGGGTGGTGTACACGGATACCGGTCGGCCCTACTTTTCCGAGGAGCGGGCGGAGCAAGATTTCCTGGAAAATATCCGACGAGCCATCGAAAAAGCCGGCTGGTGGGAACAACTGAACACCAACTGGCTCTGCCTGGAAGCGAATCTTTCGCCGGCAGGCGAATATTTCGCCCCCCTGCTGAAAGGCCATTACGCCGCTTTGGCCAGCACTGGCTTGCACGCCCAATACCGCGCCCGGGAAGTCCTGGAACGCGCCACCCAACGCGGGCTTCCCGTAGCGCATTTGCGAGAGAAGATCAGCTCACACACCGCCCAATTGGAGGACTTCCAGGAGCAGGTCGCCGCGCAATTTACCGGTGAATTCCGGATGACGCCGGTCCACCTCCTGGCGGCGGAAGGGCGAACCTTTACCGATCAGCCTCACCCCTGGCACGTGGCCCTGGCCCAAGAACTGGCGCTGGGTGCCCCCGAACTGATCCAGGCGCCGGTCAGCTACACCGTGGAACTGGACGACGAAGATGCCATCCGGGAAGCCACCGCCGCTTGGGAACGCTACGTCGGTGCCGGGGGGGCAGGAATGGTGGTCAAGCCGATGGCTTTCATTCCCGATCCAAGCAAAGACATCGTGCAACCAGGACTCAAGGTGCGGGGACCGGGAGCACTGCGCTTGATCTTCGGACCGCATTTCGATGCGGCGGAGCAACTGGCCAATCTCCGCAAACGCAAGCTTAAACTGCGGCGGGAGTTGAGCATCCGCGAATTCGCCCTGAGCTACGAGGCCTTGCACCGCTTTGTGGAGGGCGCCCCGCTGAGTGAAGTCCACCAGTGTGTCTTCATTCACCTGAGTATCAAGGCCAACGTGCTGGATCCGCGTTTGTAAGGACGCGTCTTCGGAGCCGCCAATTGTAACTTTGGGAAGCCGATCCCGTATAGTGAGTCAAAGGCTAAAACTTACAAAATATGAGCAACGTGACAAAAAATTCCAACGGCGTCTATGTGGTGCCGGCGATTGCTTCGGCAATCATCCCGGGTTTGGGACAGTTGATCAAAGGACATTTTTCCAAAGCGGTCCTCTTCTTCCTCATCGGAGTTGCCTGGAGCATTTTCAGCTTCATAGTGACCTGGATTCCCCTCGTGGGCTGGGTCCTCGGTCCGATCCTGTGGCTGATCAACGTGGGCGACGCCCTCCTCAACGCCAACGAAAAATAAAGATAACACCCGACAGCATTTTCAAATAACACCCACCAGCGGCCCCGGAGTTCGGGGCCGTTTGTATTGGGGGCCTGATCTAATTCGCTTTTTCCGCAAATGCACGAAAGGATTCCATCGTTTTGGCGGTCTGCTTTTTGAAAGCTCCGCGCATGAACAGCGAGATGACGGACATCATTCCCCGGAATTTGAATTCGTGGTTGGCGACCCAGGTTGTTTCCCCATTTTCGGATTCCTGAAATAGGTTTTCGACGCGGTTCCAAACGCCGGGCCCTTCGTAGGTGCCGCTGAACCGCTCGGGCAGTTCGCGGTCGAGGATGGTTTCGGTCATGGTGACTTCGCGTTTGCCCATCTGAAAAAGCAGCTTGGATTTGGCTCCCGGCTGTCCGGGTTCCCCACTGAGGTGCTCGAAGCTTTTCAAACCATCCATCCACTGGTAAAGGTTGTCGGAGTTGTCAAACAGCTCAACAACTTTTGCTCGGGGCTGGGCAATGGTCACTTCCGTAGAATATTTCATGAATTCAGGGTATTGGAGCAATTGATTTTAACTTTCGTTTGCGGACCAAATATGTGGCTCCGCAAAGAAAATCGCAAATCCAGAATCAGAATCGGCCTTCAGGGGCGCTCCGGGCGGGGGCGGATTCTCCGGGCGGCGGGTGAAAGCGGGCCGTCTTTTGCGCCAAAAACCAGGACTCGTAATAGTGGAAAATCACCCAGGCGAGGCCGACGACCACCGCCAAAAAGGGAAAAAACTGAAGCCAACGCAGCGGAAGCGCGGTTTGCAGGGGAAAGATTTTTTCCAGCAACATTTGCAGCGGCCAGTGGATGATGTACACCCCGTAGGAAATTTTCCCCAACTGTACCAGCCCACGCGCTTCCAGGGCCCGCCCCAGAAAACCCCGGGCGGCGGCATCCGGGTGGGCCGCGAGGATGATCAGTCCCGCCGCCGTCAAGTTGACCAGTGAGTGTCCCCAGATGTGCTGCCCGTGGGCCAGGGAAGCCACCGGATAGCCAAGATTGGTCAGGGCGAAGTCCGGATTTGCGGTCAGGTGCCAAGCCAAATTCACCATTCCCACCGCCAGAAACAGCCCCGCCAAACCGGCCCACCAGCGCTGGGGCCGCCGGATATATTGCTCCCAGGGCACCACCGCCAGCAGCCCGCCGGTAGCGAAAGTGTCCAGTTGGCCCGCCGGAAAATAGTACACCATTCCTCCAACCAAATCGGCGGTTCCCCGGGCTTCAATCAGGTACTCGGCCAGGAGATAACGGATGCCCGGCGAAACCAGCATCAACCCCAGACACAAATTGCGAAGCCCCCGGCGCGACAGCAAAAAGACCGTGATCGGCCAAATCAGGTAAAACTGCTCTTCAAACGAAAGGCTCCACAGGTAATGGTAAAACGTGTGCTGCGTCCACTCAATTGACAGCATCGCAATGTTAAACGTGTAGGTCGCCAGGTAAGGCAAGAACTCCCCGAGACCAGAAGGATGCCCGGTCAGCCCGTACCCGGGCAGCAAAAGCAACAAAAAGCCGAAATAAAGCGGAAAAATGCGCAGGGTACGCCGCCAATAGAAGCGCTTGAGGTAAAAACCGAGCGGCCAAGATTTTCCCCGACTGAGGATGCGCGTGATGAGGTAACCGGACAGCACGAAGAAAAACTCCACGCCCATCCAGCCCATTTCCACCAGCCCAAAGTGGAACAGCATCACCCCCAGAATGGCAATTCCGCGGATTCCGTCCAGTCCGGGCACGTAGCCCATGGATTTTGTTGCGCGCACGGGACAAAAATATACAAAAAAGTTGCGCGTGCCCCGTCACGGCAACCTTCCCCGTTCACGGAGATAGGTCGCCAGGGTATCCGCCACCAGCCCGTGGGCGGTTTCGTTGGGGTGGCTGTCCTGGAAATTAACCACCAGTTCCTCGCCCGGATACCGCGCCAGCATCGGAGCCAAATCCAGTACCGGGAGGCCCCGGTTTTCCAGATGGTTCCGCACCGGTTGGCGGGCAAAATTGCTCCCGGCTACGTCTTGCAGCCAGGGAAATAATACTACGACCACCGCCATACCGCGGGCCTGCGCGTGGGAAATTACCGCGTCCACCGCGGCCAGGTGCCGCTGTCGAATCGCAGAGTCGCGGTAGGCCGCCCGAAGAAAATCCGCGTACTCCGCATCACGGTCCGCACGGGGAAACGACCACCAGAAATAATTGACCGAATAGAAGAGGTCCGCCGGATGCAAGGTGGGCCGCAGTCCGTCGTCTACCTGCATGTAATCCGCCAGCCGCAAGCCCTCCGCCGCCGCCGCTTGGTGGATATCGTTCAGGAACCAAACGTGGACCAGCACGTCCGCCGCAAACGGAAACTGCTGCAATTCCTCCAATTCACCTTCGGGGCCGAGCCCGTTGACCCCCAAATTGACACTGACAAATTCCTCCCCCAATTGCACCGCCAGGCGATCAGAAAATCGATCTTGGGGATCGGCAATGCCGGCCCCCGCGGTAAATGAATCGCCCGTAAACAGCAGTACCTTTTTGCCCCGCAAATCCTCCTCCTGGTAGTCCCGCTCCCGATGGCCTCGCGGATTCAATTCCCAATGCCGCTGGTACCATATCCGGGAGGCATACGAAGCAATCGTGTGGTGGGGACGGGCGACAAAAAAGAAAACACCTTCCACCAATAAAAATGCCCCCAGAAGCCCCACCAATGGCAGCCCCAAACGCGGTCCCAACCAAGGCCGAACCCTGCCGCGAACGTAAGCCAGAGCAGTCACGCGCAGCATTTGCAGAAGGATCGCAACCACCCCAACCAGGCGAAACCCCATGTACCGGCCCGCCCAAATCGGATTGGTCAGCGCCAGGATTCCCAACAAGAACAACAGCAGTAAACAGTTAACGATTAGATCACTTTGAACTACTTGCAAGATTGGCTTTTTCACCCAAAGTAAGCGGGCGCCCAAGCCCAAAATGAACAGATCCACTCCCCGAAGAATCCAGGGCAAATAGTACAGAGCACGGCGCCCCCGGCCGGGAAGATCCACCAAATTGGCTTCCCAAAAGTGGGCCAGGACAAATTCATTCAGGGGGAGAATCAAGAGCAAAACCGCAACTGCCACCGCAATATTGCGGCGATCAGCGGAGATAGTAGGCACGGCATCGGACATGAAAAACCGGCTTAGAGTCGGTCGGATACCCCGACGATTTTCCCTTGGGCGTTGAGGCGCAACGTCCGGCGGTGATCTTCGGGCGCAACTTCTTCCCGCTGATCAATGTCCGCTTCGGTCTCCAGCATCAAGGTGTAATCCACCGTCACTTTCGAGAAAGTGCCGGTGCGGCCGTGCCGAGTTTCGGGTTCGGAGATATTGGTAATCTCAATTTCCAGCCGAACGATTTCTCCCAACTCCAGCGCTTTCGCGGTGAGGGTTTCTTCGGATTCAAGGACGTGGTAGACCTGCTCGACAAATTGTTTCTGTTCATCCATGGGCGTAGGTGCTTCGCAATTGCCCCACAAAAATAGCGGTTTTTTCCTTTGCCGGAAAGACCGCGCACCAAACATGAACAATCAGTTGATATAAAATTACTTTAAACACTGATTGGTAGTAATATACATTAATCTTTATCGCGATATCCTTTCCAGCAGAAAAGCCGACCGATTCTGGGGATACCGAGCGTGATATTGGCCAGGCTTATTAACCAAATAGTTAACCACAAAACCCTCATTACCAATTGTCTTGTACCCAGCGATTGTAAATGAGGCTTCCCCTTTCACCACAACCAGCAATGTTGTATTTTTAACCAAATGGATAAAACGCAAAAAACCCAGCAAAAAATCCTCCGGGCCGCCCGGACCGAGTTCCTCGACCAAGGATTCAGTGGCGCGCGCACCCAGGCGATTGCGGATCGCGCCGGAGTGAACAAGGCCCTCCTCCACTACCACTTCGGCAACAAAGAGCAGTTGTTCCGGAAGGTACTTGAGCGGGAGCTGATCCGCTTGCAGGACGCCTTCGCCATTCTCAATTCAGAGGGGTTGCCCTACCCCAAAAAACTACCGCAATTCAGTAGCGCGATCCGGCGGATTGCGACCCGCGAACCTGGCTGTATCCCATTCCTATTGCAGGCCATTCGCCAGCAACCGCAGCACTTGCCCCAACCCCTCGAAGACTTGTTCTCCCTGGACCAGTTCCGCGCTCAGATCCGCGCCGGGATGGACCATGGGTTCATCGCCGGAAACAGTCCCGATACGTTGATCGTGCACCTGCTGGCCCTTGCTCTGATCGTACCCGTCGCCGGCGAGCTGATCGCCGCCCTCACTGGCCAGAAAGGTCCTCCCCAATTCCTCGATCAACTCCCCGAGCAGATCAACGCCTGGCTCGCCCATTGAATCCCCGATTCCACTCCGCCCAAACCACCTTAAATACTTAATTTTTTCGCATAAAAAAGAGGCCACCCAACGGTGGCCTCGGTTTAATTCTGACTCGGAAGCGGATTCGATTCTATTCCACCACCAGGCGTTTGGTGACCGAAGCGCCCCCCTGTAGGATGCGCAATAGATAGATCCCCGCCGGTACTTCGCCTATGTCCACTTGCTTTTCGTAGCGCGTGCGGCCGCCGAGTTCCTCAGCGTAGACTTGCTTGCCTTCAAGGTTAAAAATGCGCAACTCCGCCGGCGCTTCGTCCTGCAGTTCAAAACGCAACGTAAACTGTCCCTCATTGGGATTCGGAAAAGCTTCCAGAGATTGTACGCGCAACTCGTCGCCCGCCTGCCCTTCAAACTTTGCGAGGTCACCGGAGGCCGGCTCCTCCATTTTCACTGACTTGCATTCGCGCCGCACGATCACATTGTAAGTGTAGGCGTAGTCCGCATCGCCGCCATGCTGGACCATTACCTCGATGTCCTGTTCGTTGGGGTTGTCGCAATCACGGCCCGTCTTCACCACCATTACCTGCGTGCCACCCCCCTTAGCTCCCGACGACACTTCCCACTCGAAGTCCGAGGCCCCCTCATTGTTCGTTTCACTGATCAAAGTATCGCCGTTGATGACCTGAATGGTTTGGATGCGCATTTCGCCATCCGCCAGTGACTGGGCGTCGCGCAGCTTTTTGATGAAGACCGAGCGGTCGCCGGCATCACTTTCCTGCGCTTCATCATCGATCACAATGATTTGCGTACCGTAGCTTTCCTTGACCCGTACCGGAGCATCGGAATCGCCCGCCCCGGCATGGATACGGATCACTGACTCTCCGTCCGGACCATCGTTCTGGAACCACTTCATCGCCTCGCCCAGCTCCCCGCCATCATACTCTTTCACCGTGGTTTTCCCGTCGATGACGGTCACAACTTTGTACTTGGTCTCAGAGGTCTTGGCCTCGGTAGAATTGCCGTTCTGCGCCCGGAGCATTGGTGCAAAAAGCAGACAAAATGCTCCCGCTACCCATTGGGCTTTGCGCCCCGGTAGCAAAATGAAATTTTTCATAATTGTGGTTTTGGAGTTGCTTTGTATTCAAATTCTGTCCGTAAGGTGGAAAAAATTTGGATACGCCCTAGTTAATGACCGGTTAAAGTATGTTAAGGATTGTTAAGCCTCCGTACGGCCCCGCCCCGGCTGAAACCCAGCCCGGCGCCCAGCTTGCCCCCATTGCCGTTCCCGAATATTCAATCAAAAGTACCATTCATCCGGGCAGAAGACCCGGAAATCCATTGGTGGTTGTTGTGCTTAACCAAATATCCTTTTTTTACCGTACATAATTGAGCAATTAGAAAGTGACTCACCATAGCGACAAACCTGACTATGCAACCATCGACAGACCTGATCCTTACTAACCTATTTTTTCCGTGTACGGAAAACAAACCATTGCATTCGAGAACCACCAAACAAACCTTAGCAGGGCCGACGACCAACCACCACTAAGAACGGAACTGCAGAAAGAACCTTCAGCTAAAGATATCGAATCGATTCCAGCAAAATCCTCCTCGCACCAGGAGGATTTTTCTTTGTCCAAAGGCGGGACACGATCCTTTAAAACGCCAAACTGGCGCACGGTGTTCCGTGCGCCTACCATCATCTTTTTGAAGGGGGATTGGGTTGAAGGCAGATGGGGAGGCGAAACCCGCAATTGCCTCCGGAGTACCGTGCGATTGCGACCAGACTTTCGCGGCTATGTTTTGCGTAGGTTGGGGGGGATAGGGGCGGCTACCGACCGGTCGGTACCAGGCTGTTCCGGGAGTTCGCGGAGCTCCGTCCCGCCATACTGGCGGGACCGACGTCCCTCCCATCCTTGCCGCAAGCCGCCAATTTCCCGGGAAGAATTTCCAATTTCCCCACTATCGAACCGCACCCCGCGCCATCCATTGGAAATTCTCCCCTCGGAAATTGGAAATTCGTCCCTCGGAAATTCTCTACCGCTGCAAGATCAGTTTCCGCGTCACTTCCGTACCGGAACCGTGGATCCGCACCAAATAGACACCCTCTGGCAAGTCCCCTACTTGCACCGTGAAGTTGCGGCGTTAACCCGCCAATGCCTGTGCGTGGACCTGCTGGCCCGCCGCATTGAAGAGCTGCAACTCTGCGGGGCCCCGCAACGCCTCGGCAAAGGCCAAAGAGAACTGACCCGCGCTCGGATTCGGATACAGGTCTAGGCCCACCGGGGCAACCTGCGATTCGGGACGGTCCAGCACGATATTGAAGCAATTCTGCGACTGGGCCTGCCAGAAGGAATCAACAAACTGAACCGCATTTTTCAGCTCGCATACGCTGCCGAAATTGTCGTTGTAGAAACCGCGGGCCCACACCACTGCGTAGTCCAAGTCGACGGTCTCGCCCGCCGCGAGATCAAACGGCCCAAAGGAAACCAGGATCCGACGGTCAGAGGGCGAATTCGCCACCTGGGGCTCCGACCAATTGCCGTCACCATTGCCCCCGCAGAAGCCCGGATCCCCCGGATACACCCAGTTTGTCGGTAAGCCAAGCCCATAGCCATTGTTTGCGGCCACCAGGGGCGTCGCATCCTTCCACAGGCTGCGCATGTAATTGTAGTAGTGAATCGGCTGCGTGGGATTGCCCCGAATCGAGAAATCGTTCTCGTAGTACATCGTATTGCTGGCCTTGCGGATCTGCCCATTGTCCAAAAACTTGATCCCAATCGCCGGCGGATTCGGTCCGTAGCCACTGGCCGTTTCGTCCACGGCGTCCCCATTGTAGGCAAAAGCCAATCCCAACTGCGTATCACTCCCGATGTAGTCATCGAAGAAATTGCCCACGTCTACATCCACCCAGACGCCCACGTAGGTTCCGGTGTAACTGCGCTCACTCTTGTTGGTAATCTCCAGGTGGTGATAGGTCGTGTAGTCCACGGGCGTCGTGTCACCCCCGCAGGGCGTCGCTCCGCAATCGTACACGTAAGCCATCTGCTCCACTTGCAGCCCCATTTCCAAGCCTCCCGTCTCCGTGTGCGTCCCGTCGTCGTGGTAGACCCACCACAACGCCTGATCGCCTTCCACGCAGGGATAGTCGCCATCCTGCAGTGGGCGGTATTCACCATCCTGATTCACATCGACAAACGGCGCCAGGTAGCTGTCTTCCCCCTGAGCGACATCTCCGCGGGCGGGCCAGGTCTCAATGTCCGGATAGTTGGCGAAGTTGACCTGATTGGCGTTGAAATCGAGAATGAACTGATCGATTTCCGCCCGGCTGATCTTCCAGATCTTTTGCCAGGATTGGTCGATCAAGACCTCCGCCAGCGGATCATACTCGGCGAAACGCATATTGCTGGATTCGACCAGCACCTTGTTTCCGGCGATTGGGACCGCCCGCGTCCCAAAGTAGACGAATTGCGTGGGATTCACCTGCAACGTGGTGGGATTGTACCGCGCCAACGGCGAAAGTGAAGGTGCATTGCTGAGCGGGGCTCGGTCGTGCGAGATGAACAGCTCCCCATTGGAGAGCGGAAAGATAGTATGTTCCTGGAACGGCTCCCCGATTCCTCCGGGTACAGGGCTGATCATATTCGTCAAAGGATCGTATTCCTCAAAATCCAGAGCCAAGTGGGTGCCTCCGGTAATCAGAACCTTCCCCGCGGCAGTCACCGTCATCTGGGCATCGTAGCGCGGCGACAAGAGGTTAGGTCCGGCGGTCCACTGCCCGGTAGCCGGATTGTAGACCTCAGTAAAGAGGGAACTGTTGGATCCAATGGTGTTGCTGCCGGCGGCCGAGAGGATCTGGCCATTGGGCAGGAGGACCAGCGCAGACCGCGTCCGGGGCGTAATCATGGAACCAGTTACCGTCGCGGTCAGGGTGGCCGGATCAAACAGCTCGCACCCGAGGATCCCAGCCAGCAGGGTCAGTCCCCCGGGCAGATTGATCGCGGTCGAGCGCACGTGAGCAAAGTTCAGGTTGTTGATGGTCTGAACGGTAAAATTTGCCGTGTCCACGACCAGCGGTATCTCAAGGTTGTTCACCGAAGTGCCGCCGTACAACAGGATTTGTCCATTGCTCAACTCGACGGCTTCGTACACCGGGCGATTGATCGGCAGAATCCGGGTGATCGTAGTTTGCGTCGTCGGGTCGTACACGGTGAATCCATTGGCGTAAAAAGCGGCCACTTTCCCGCTGGAAAGGGCCAGCAATCCCCGCTCGAGGACTGGCTGAGGGGTCGAAAAACCGACATCACACGTGTAATTGCCCGTACTGCGGTAAGGACCGGCGAAGAAATCGGTGCCCGACTGCCGGTAGGTTTGGGCGGCGACCCGCAACTGGTTGTTGTCGTCGGTCCCGCCGATCCACAGCGAAGAGGCAAAGGCACTGTGGCGGCCAGATCCTTGGGGCACCTCGTAAGCCGGTGCTCCCTGCAGATCCCAGAAATGATCGGCGCTGTTGTGGTAGCGCGCTTTGACCTGGTTCTCGTCCAGGAATTCGTAGGAATTGCTGGCACACTGTCCGTAAAGTTGCGGACACAAACCGCCGGTCAACAACAGAAGTAGCAACGGCAGATAATAGGTTTTCATGGTCGTAATTAAGTTAAGGTAAAGCTACCAAACGCTCAAAAACACGCAAAACGGCATTGTAGGTTTGCGGCATGGTTGCAGGAGACGGATCAAAATGGAACGCGAAAAAGGAGTTCCCGACCGCCAATGACGGCCGGGAACTTGCCGTCACGTGGGCGAATGCCCATCAATGACGCACGACCATTTTCCGGGTCACGGCGATTTGCTCGCCGGTAATCCGCACCAGGTAGACCCCATCCGAAAGTCCGTGGGTGGACACGGTATGGCGGCTTTGCTGGGCGGCAAGTGTTTCGGTGTGGACGATTCGCCCGGAAATGTCAAGTACCTGCAAATTCAGATCCTGCATCGGGGCTTTCGCCAGTTCGAGGGCAAACTGCCCGGCATTGGGATTGGGGTAGAGTGACACCTCAACCGAGAGATCGGGGGTTTCTGGACGGTCCAGGACAAAATCAAAGCAACTGGCCGGCTGGGCACTCCAGAAGCTGTCGATCACGGCCGCCGCCTGCTTCAGCTTACAGACCGAGTTGAGGTTGCTGGTGCCACGGGTCCATATTATGGCGTAGTCAAGCTTGATCTTTTCTCCCGGACCCAGGTCGAACGGCCCGTAAGATTGCAGGTAGCGCCGGTCAAAGGGGGAGCTGCTCGGGCTGTTGACCTCGCTCCATCCGGTCGGCGATCCACCACAGAATCCGCCGTCTCCGGAAAAGATGTAGTTCGTGGGGGTGCCCATGCCGTACCCATCATCGCCGTCATTCACCAAAGGCGTTCCGTCGGTCCATACCGACCGGAGGTAATTGTAATAGTGGACGGGTTGCGTCGGGTTGCCGGTAACGCTGAAATCGTTGGCGAGGTACATGAAGTTGCTGGCCCCATCGATCTGGTCGTTTTCGAGGAAAACCGTCCCCAAAGCCGGCGGCGCTGGTCCGTACCCTACCGAGCCCTCGTCCACCGAGTCACCGTTGTAGACAAATCCCAGATTTAGCGCACTGTCGGAGCCGATAAAGTCATCAAAGAAGTTCCCCAAGTCTACATCGAGGAACACCCCGACGTAGCAGTCTTCGTAGGCATTGGTGCTTTTGTTGGTGATTTCCAGGTGGTGAAAGGTTGCGTAGTCCAAGAAGGAATCAGGCGTACAGGGCGTGGAGCCACAGTCGTAGGCGTAGGCCATCTGCTCGACCTGGATGCCCATCGCATTGCCCGAGGTCTCGGTGTGGGGGCCGTCGTCGTTGTACACCCACCAGAGGGCTTGATCTCCTTCGACGCAGGGATAGTCTCCGTCCTGCTGCGGCCGGTAGCGGCCATCCTGGTTCACGTCCACGAATGGCGCCAGGCTGAAGTCTTCTCCGAGGGCGGTATCTCCGTTGGCCGGCCAGGTCTGGATGTCGGGATAGTTGGCGAAGTTGACCTGGTTGGTGGCTTGATCGGCGATGAACTGGTTGATCTGGTCGCGCGACACCTTCCAGATCTTCTGCCAGGGCTGGCTGACCAACTGGTTGTTGCTGAGATCAAAGGCCGCGAAGCGATTGGGCTCCCGCTCGATCAAGGCGAGGTTCGGATTGACGTAAGCAGCGCGGGATCCAATGTTGATCAAGCGGACATCGGTGATGTTTTGCGTGACCGGATCGTAGCGCCCAAGGCGGCGGAGGTTGAACGTGGAGAAGGCATTGTCCGCCGTGATGAGGATCTCCCCCGTCGGGAGCGGCAGCGCGGTGTGCTCATTGAAGACCGAAGGCCAGCCCGGAACCGCAGTGATGGTGTTGGCGACCGGATCGTAGAGTTCGAAATTGCCGGAGGTATTCGAACCGCCGGTGATGAGGATGTTTCCGCTGGGCAGGCGCACGGATTCCGGACTGTTGCGGGCCGAGGTCATGAAGGGACCGCTCGTCCAGGTATTCGAGCCGGGATCGTAGATTTCGGTGGTGGGGATGAAGCCCGAACCGCCGAGTAAGCTTCCGCCGCCGGCGATCAGGACCTTGCCATTGGGCAGCAATACCGAGGTGTGCCGGGTCCGCATCTGGATCATGGGAGCGGCCGGGGACGAGGTGCTGGTAGCCGGATCGAAAATTTCACAGCCATCGAGTCCGCTGATGAAGATCTGGCCATTGGCGAGCTGGGTGGTGGAGGACCATTTGTGAAAATGCTGCAATTGTCCGATCAGACTCACGCTGAAGTTAGAGGTGTCGATGAGCATGGCGTCGGTTCTGACCGGATACACATCGTCGCCGAACAACAAGACGCGGCCATCGGGCAGTTCTAGCGCCTGATAAAGATTGCGGATGACCGGGAGGACGTAATCCGTAGCGACATTCGTCGTGGGGTCATAGATGGTGAACCCGCTCGAATAGAAAGCGGCAACCTTGCCACTAGCTAGGGTAAGCAATCCCCGCCAGAAGACATTGCCACCGGCAGTAAATCCAAGGTCACAGGTGTAGTTCCCACTCGAACGGTAAGGTCCGGTGAAAAAGTCGCTGCCGATCTGGCGGTAGGTATTGGCGGCAACGTGGAGGTTCGTCGATTGGTCCAGGCCCCCGATCCAGAGCGAATTCACAAAAACGCTGTTCTTGCCCGATCCTTTGGGCACTTCGTAGCGGGGATTGCCGACGAAGTCCCAAAAGTGGTCTCCACCATTGGATAAGGTGGCGTTCACTTGGTTCTGGTCGAGTTCCTGGTAATAACGGGGCGTACATTGGGCCCAGGTCTGAGGGGGCCGCAGGGCGAGCACAAAAAGCAAAAGTATAACGTGCGTAAAAGATAATTTCATGGTCGTGAAATGATAATGTTCAGGCTAAAGGTAATTCCCCCTCCCGGCCGCCACAACGGCAAAACGTGCAAAATGTGACACGGTGAGTTGCATGATCTGGGAGAAATAACTCGCGACTAAATCGGTCAAATCCCCAAAAATCGCCGATTATTTATCGGACTCCATTACACAATTTGGTATGCGGAAAATGTTCAACTTTTAATTGGAGAATTTTCGATTGCCACTCCGCCGCATTTGCCATCGGAAATCGATGAATCAAACGTTTTTGCACGCGGCTAGGATGGGAGGGACATGGGTCGCGCCGGTGCCGAGGGCCGGCGCGACGGAGCCCCGCGAACTCCCGGAACAGCCTGGTAATGGTGCATCTGCGATGCGTCAGTAGCCGCCCCCCACAAAAATTAATGGGAAATAGAGCCGCAGATGATAGGTCACGGATGCATGCGTCCACGATCGGTCAAGTGGAAACCCAACGAGAATGGCTGGTTTTAAGCAGCAAATAAGCGGTCATCAAATTCGATGCAGGATTTCGGCGGCACGTTCCAGGGTGGCTTTTTCTTTGGCGAAGCAAAATCGCAGGACTTTGTTGTCTTCGTGCGAATGGTAGAACACCGATACAGGAATCGAAGCCAGCCCGTGTTCTACGGTCATCTGCCGGGCAAATTCGACGTCGCCCGCTTCCGAGATCGGGGCGTAGGACAAGAGTTGGAAGTAGGTGCCGCGGTTGGGCAGTACTCGGAATCGGCTACCCGCCACCATTGCGGTGAAGGCATCGCGCTTTTCCTGGTAAAAATCGTTAAGGCCCAATACTTTGTCGCGGTGCTGCTGCATGTAGGCGGCAATCGCGACCTGAAACGGCGTCGACGTAGAAAAGGTAATGAACTGGTGGACTTTGCGAAATTCGTGGCTCAGGTACTCAGGCGCCACACAGTAACCGACCTTCCATCCGGTGGTGTGGAACGTCTTGCCGAAAGAAGAGATGACAAAACTCTGTTCGGCCAATTCGGGATAGCGCACGATGCTGTGGTGTTCCTTTCCGTCAAAAATCATGTGCTCGTAGACTTCGTCGGAAAGGATGACGATTTTGTTTTCGCCGACGATCCGGGCCAGTTCCTGCATGTCGGCATCGCTCAGGGCGCTGCCGGTGGGATTGTGGGGGCTGTTGAGGATGATCATGCGGGTGCGTGAATTGACCACTTTTTTCACCATTTCCCAATTGATGGTGTAGCTGGGGTACTCCAGGGGAATGTACACGGGGATGCCCCCATTGAGCTCAATCGCCGGGACGTAGGAATCAAATGCGGGCTCAAAAACGATGACCTCATCGCCCTCGCCGATCAGCGCCGTAATGGCACAAAACAGTGCTTCGGTCGCGCCGGAAGTGACGGTAATTTCTGCCTGGGGATCGTACTCGGCACCGTGTAGGTCCGCAATCAACCGGGCAATCTCTTCGCGCAGGGGCAAGTAGCCCGAAGAGGGTGCGTACTGATTGTGGTGGTCAAACATGGCCTTTTCCACCAATTTTAACAGTGCGGGATCGGCGGAAAAGTTGGGAAACCCCTGGGAGAGGTTGAGCGCGTTGTGTTCCCGCGCGAGCGTCGACATGACCGTGAAAATGGAGGTTCCGACGGCGGGTAATTTTGACTCAACAGATACTTTGCTCATCGTGTTTGGGGTCGCATTCAAGTGATCGAATCGAGGAGGGTCGGCATCCGGCGAAAAACGCGTTCAGACAGCGATTTACGCTCCTGATTTCTGCCCGGCAATTTTAAAAATAACTGCGAATTTTTCATAGAATGTACGATTTTTTTTATAGATTTGTGCCTTCGAAAATCCCGTTTTGCTTCAAGCGTAATAGCACAAAAATGAAGAAATCCGTTACTGCCTATTTTAAATTTTACTCCCACTTTTTGATGTTTGCCCTGCTGGTTGCTATGGCCTTCAGTGCTTGTACGCCCGAAGGGGTCATCAACAAAACCAAGTACAATGGTGAGAAAATCACCAATACCTGCGACGGTTTTAAAGAAGAGGTGGATGCAATCATGAGCGCCAACTCCAACACGGCACAGTTGGTGGTTGCCGAATACGACAATAGTGATATCGACTATTACTATCTCGAACCCGGTCAATACGAAATCAAAGATGGAATGCTGAAATTCCGCCTGATCGGTGACCTTGAGTACGAAAAATACCTCACCAAAGGAGTGGCCATCACGATCATGGCGAACTACAGCGCGCTGGATCACCTCAAGGGCCGCGAAGCGTCCGGCGAAGGCACCGTAGGTTCGCTGATGGTGGACCGCGAATACTTCGACGCCAACAAGGATCCGGTCTTCATGTACAGCATTCCGATTGAAGGCAGTGAAGCCGATATCTACGGCAAGCAGATCAAGCTTACCTTCATGGTGGCCAAGTACAAGAAAGGCAAGCTCAAAAAGGTATTTTGTGAGACCGATGAGAATCCGCTTGGTCCGATCACGCCCGCAGCGGTCACCTACCAGCCCTGGGAAAAGTCAGATCCCCAGTCGATCATCGAGATGCCCGACGTCAAAATCGATGACGAAAATTACAAGTACCGCGGATTTACCGGTACGCTCGACTTCATTTTTCCGATGGGTTCCACAAAATTCGACAAGGAGTTGCTCTCCAAGGCGATTCAGGAATACATCAAGCGCTACGAGTCCATCGGTTACAACGTGACCAATGTAAGCCTGGAAGGTTATGCTTCCCTCGGGGGTGACGAAATGAAAAATCAGCAACTCTCCGAAGACCGCGCCAAAGCCGTTTACGAAGATCTGGTAGCGGCCATGAATGATTCGACCATCGACATCTCTTATGCGGGCCGCGGCGAAGACTGGAATCGCCTCCAGATGCTGACCAAGATCTCCGCTCTGAGCAGTGAAGAGCAGTCGGCCGTGCTCAATATCGCGACCGGTCCCGGCACGAACGATGAGAAAGAAGAAGAAATGCGCAAGCTTGACTTCTGGGAAAAACTCATTGCGGAAGTGATCGAAAATACGCGCCACACGCTGGTCACCTTCAAGTTTGACTATACTCCGAATAAGATGTACGTGGAGTACTATCCTTCGAAGATGCCGGTCATCTCGGAAGAACTGGTCAATGTCGCCAACGAAACAATGGTCATCACCAAGTACGACGGCAGCAGCGATGCCCGCAAAGGCCTCAAGACGCTGGACATTTTGATCGGCAACAACAAAAAGCCAAACCTGTTCGCCATGCGTTCCACCTATCATTTCGGTCTGAACGATTTCAAAATGGCCATCGATGACATCGAGCAAGCCCTCTCTCTGGAGAAGAACAACATGCAGTACGCACTCGCCGGCCTGGCGTATAAAACGAAGTACGCTGGTTCTTACACCCTCGAGGAGCGGCTAGAAATGATGGACGACTACAACGACTACGTTGTCCGCTACCCGGACAATCGCAGCTTGTTCTTCAACCGGGCGGTCATGATGGACAAAATCGGTTACATCTCCGGTGCTCTGGCGGAATACGACGAACTGCTCGAAGGCGCAAACGCTACGGCGGCCAACCTGAACAACCGGGGCGTGGCCAAGCTCAAAACGATGCGCACTACGGAAGCGGAAAAAGACTTCGTGGACGCCCTCGACGCCAACAACAACCTGGCTGAGGCGTACTACAACCTGGCTTTGATTTATGCTTACCGGGGCCTTACCGCCAAGACGGTTGAGCACTTGCAGAAAGCCATCCAGCAAGATCGGACCATGAGCCGCATGATTTGGAATAACCCGGCTTTCACGATTATGAAAGACAATCCGAAATTTGACGTGCTGCGCTAGTCGCTCACGTTTGACCACAATATCAGAAAAGCCCGCAGAATTGCGGGCTTTTCCTTTTTCAAACATGTTCATATTGCGGAGCCATGGCGGGCGAACCGAAAGTCTGGTTAGGAATCATTCATCGTTTAGTGCAACCAGATCTTTTCGGTCGCCACCGGCAAGCCGGTTTCCATGCGCATCCGCAAAATATAAGTCCCCGCCGGAACACCCTCGGCGTTCAATGTCTGTAAATTGCCCTGCAGGCCCTCCCAGGTACGGACCGTACGTCCGTAGAGATCGCAAAGGTCGATCCGCCAGGCTTCCATCAGATCGATTCCGATGACCCATACTTTGAAATCGCTGTGGACGGGCTGGGGATAGATGTTGACTTCAGTAGCCAGCGCCGGGGCGCGGCTCACTTCCATTACCGGGACGTCGATGCAGGTATCGCTGGAGCAGCCTTGATTTGCAACCGTCAGGCAAACCGTGAAAATCCCGGTTGCATTGTAGTTGTAGGCGGGATTCTGGATGTTGCTGCTGTCCCCGTTGCCGAAATCCCAGTGCCATGCTGAGGGGGCATTCGTGGACAGATCGGTAAAGGCAATCGTGGTCCCCAATGGAATGAAGGAGAAATTGGCCATCGGGGTTTGGATCACACTCAGCAGCAAGCTGTCGGCATCGGTGCAGCCGTTGGCGTCGGTGACCGTGACCGTGTAGGTGCCGGCGGTACTGGCCAGGAGGCTGGCGTTCGCAGAATTGTCCTGCCACAGGTAGTTGCTAAAGCCGGCCCCCGGCACCTACACGGTCACGGTCACCGACGCCAACGGCTGCACCGATGCCGACAGCTTGCTGCTGAGTGTGATCCAAACCC
>JBCCQH010000106.1:0-28327 GCA_039024435.1 Bacteroidota bacterium | reverse complement strand
GAGTCGGATCAAGCCGACCAGCAGACCGACCATTTTGGTTGGATTGAGCCCAATAGCTCGGCCTGGTCCGCGTGATCAACCAACTTCACTGCGCAAACGAGGGGAATCTGGGTGGTCCACATCCGGTTCCCCTCGAACTGTACGGCTCACGATGATGGAATACGGACCGGCAAAGTCGGCTGAATTCAAGGTGCAGGATGAGCGCATACGGCTCTCTAGGAGGCTGTTTAAAATTGGTTTGTGAAATTTGCTATCGCAGATTTTTTTGTCTCTCAAAGCTCATTTTGGAGTCCATAGCCAAAGCTATGGGCGAGAAAATAGCTGAAGAGAGGCGGAAAAAGATGCCATGGCAAAATCACAGGATTAAATTTAAACAGCCTCTAAGCTTAATCACTGCCGGCCAGATCCAATTGAGCCACTTCGCTCACCCTAAGCCCGGATAAAATTCCCAATTATTTGATTTCCAATGTCTTCAACCGTACCCCACGAAGTGCAGCAGCCCACGGGTTATGCGCGCGGAAAATCCCTCGGAGGCATCCCACGTAGCGTGCGTCCGCAATCCGCGGGTTAAAGTTGAGTGAGTTGGATTGTATTTTGGGCGGGGCGGCTACCGACGCTCCACCGACGCGTTGGTATCAGGCTGTTCCGGGAGTTCGCCGGGCTCCGTCGCGCCGGGCCGGCGCGACCAAGGTCCCTCCGCCGCAGTAATGAATTCTCAAAGAGAATTTCTGATCAAAATAGCGTAAGCCGCTTTGACTTTTCTTCTAGCGCAGCTATGCGCTCATGAATGATAGGCAGGTAACTGGGTTCAATCTCGATCCCAACATAATCAATCCCGAGTTCAGCCGCTGCTACCAAAGTCGTTCCAGAACCAGCAAATGGATCTAAAACCAAATGACTTCCTTCCGTAGGAACCAGGGTCGCGACCAGCTTGCGAAGGAGTTTCAAAGGTTTGACCGTGCAATGCGAAAATTCCTCGTTTTTGCCTTTCTGGTGAAACCCTTCAAGGATATTTGACTGAAAACTACCGTCCGAATTGATCGTTTTGAAAACCCCAACGCCAGTTTCGTCCAGAGTTTGCAAATAGTTGCGGTACAGTGGCTTCTGCACCAGAACAATTGCCTCCCACTCATTGCGAAAACAACTGTGCCATCCCTTCCAGTCTTCGGCATCTTCGCGGCCTTTTTGCCGCATTTTTCGCTCTACGTTCAGCCCTTTAGGAATTCCTGAATTTCTTCGAAAAACAAGTAAATCCCGGGCGTAGAAACCCGCATCTTCCAAAGCAATTTGTACGTGGGCCGCAGTCCGGCTACTGTTGAAGACCGCTACCGGTGCCCCCGCTTTGCAGACCCGAAAGAGTTCCTGTGCCCAGGAGTAGCACCATTCCCGGTACTCCAAGATATTCTCACGGTTGCGCCGGTACCATCGGGCATTGCGCACGCCTCCTGCCAATCCACTTCCGTAAGGAATATTTTTCACCATGGTCTTTGATTCCGGGGCCCGTACCCGTTCCATTCTTCGCTTTACTTCCTGATCATCCCACTTGTGCCCAATGAACTCATAGTTGTAGGGCGGATCAGTGATACACGCAGCGATCAATTCATTGGGGAATTCCCGCAATACTTCCCGACAGTCACCTTCAAATACCCGATTTGTTACACTCTGCATCATAAATCCAATTTAAATGAGTTGTCCAGGGAGACACGCTGCATCCACCGTTGTAAATCGAACCCCGTATTCTGATGAATATACACAAAAGTTTCCTCCCCAACGCGAATGTCCCAGCCGCCAGATCGACACTTACTGATCGCCGCCGCAAGATTGTCGGTTCGTAAAATCAGAAGGACAGGACGATAACCGAGTGCAGTCAGCTTCTCCGCGTTACTCGCAAATTTTTTCAACGTACCAGCATCCCCTGATCCAATGCGGTATTTCGTATCAATTGCGTCTGATCCACTGCAAAAGTCCGCCAATTCAGAACGCCCTTCTTTGATTGAGGGGGTAAAATCTACCGCAGAAAGCCGAAATAACACCACAACTAACTTCTCCCAGCACTTGCCCAATTCTCTCCCCCAGTATTGTGAATTCTCAGACTTGCGATGATCATCGATTCCGAAAAGATCCATCAATAGATCGACGTAAGCCACAGGTCTTTCATAGGTCTTGCGGGCGAAAGAATCGCGATAACTACTCAGTATTTTTTGGAGAGACGAATCTAATTTAAAGTCATAGTTCATAGTCGCAAAAATATTACAATCGCAACCAAAAAATTGACCAAAATCTCCACTTACCGCCCCAACCATTCCCCCATGCCCGCCAGCCGAAACAACTGCACCGCGTTCAGTTCCTCCACCGACTTGCCGCCCGGGGCCGCAATTCCGGCGTCCACCGCCGCCCGGGCGTGACCCAAAAAGTAGTCCCGGTAACGCTGCATCCACTCATCGTGGGGCGTCGTAAAACCCTTCTTGTCCTTGCGAAAACGGATCGCTTCCGGCAACTCCGGCATGGCCTGGCGCAAAATGTACTTCTGCCAACCCCGCTGAATCTTGTACTCCGACGGTAACTGCAAAGCCAGTTCCACAATCCGGTAATCCAGCAGCGGAATCCGCGCCTCAATCCCAAAGGCCATGCTGTTCCGGTCCTCGTAGCGCAATAACATCGGCATGACCCAGGCACTCAGATCGCGTTGCAGCACCTCGGGCAGCGTGCGCGCCTTGTTCCAGGCCGTGGCCTCCGGTGGACCCGGAACCTTTCGTCCCAACTTCAATTTTGCGTACAGCTTGAGGTCATTGCGGACGTAGCCCTTGATCGTACTTGGATCCAGCCCCTTCATTTCCGAAAATTCCGCGATCAGGCGATTGGCCGCCCCGACCCGGCCCCGCAGCAGCAAATCCCGCGCGTACTTGTACACGTGGTGGTGGTATCCGGCAAAAAGTTCGTCCCCCCCCTGCCCATCTAGCAAGACCTTCACCTCAGAATCGCCGACCATCTTCATCACACTCCACTGCGCGTACATCGAAGTGTGAGCCACCGGCTGATCCTGCTGGTGCAAAAACCGCCTAAAATCATCCAAATCGAACTTTTCCAAGGGATTCGTGTAGCGCGCATCCAGGCCCAGATCCCGCTCAATCAGACGTACAAATTGTGATTCATCGCCGGACTTGCCCGGAAAAATCGCGGTGAAAGTATGAATCGGATCCCCTACGCCGGCCCGCTGCCGCAACCCCTGTGCGGCGTACACGATGGAACTCGAGTCCAATCCCCCGGAAAGCGTCGTCCCCCACGGTACATCCGAGCGCATGCGCAAGCGGATCGCATCGTCAATCAGGCTGCGCAATTCCTCCGCTGCCGCCGCCAAAGACAAAAACTTGCGCTTGGCCCTCGGAAAATCCCAGTAGCGCTGCGGTTCTACCTTTCCAGCCGCCAATTCGGGAAGCGAACCGTAAGCCGTATGGGCTTGGGGAAAGCGGCGGATTTCGCGGTGCAAAGTGGCCGGACTGATATCGATCTGTCCGTGGTCCAGAAAAAAACGGATGCTTTCTGGGTTCAGGCTCAAGCGCGACGCGCAGAGCACCCGAATCGCCTTGATTTCGGAGGCAAATACTAGGCGCTGCCCGTCAGCAAAACGGTAGAGCTGCTTGATCCCGATCCGGTCATTGCTGACCAACAACTTGCGCTGCTGGGGATCAAAAAGCAACATCGTCCACATCCCATTGAAGCGGGCGATGGCTCTCGGGCCCCATTCGCGATAAGCCGCCAAGATCACCTCGGTGTCGGTGCCGGAGCCAAAGCGGTGCCCTGCCTGCTCCAGCTCGGTCCGCAATTCCAGGAAATTGTAGACCTCACCATTGAACGTGAGGACGTTGCCCGCAGAATCCGCCATGGGCTGGTGCCCCCGGCTGCTCAAGTCAAAAATGCTCAACCGCCGGTGGCCCAAAAAGAGATCCGCCTGCCCGTCGTGGTAGTCATTGATCCGCAGATCACAGACCACATCCGCCGGGGTATCCGGAGTCTGTAAGGACCAGGATTGACCAGTTTTGCTGTCAAACAGGAGGACGCCGGCACCGTCGGGCCCCCGGTGCCGCATTGCATCGAGGGCACGCAATGCGGTCCGCAAGTCGGTCTGACTCAATCCGGAAGCTTGATAATATCCGAGGATGCCGCACATGGGAGGGGGCCTCAGCCCATTTTAGAGCGAATGAGTTCTTCGTAGGTGTAGCTGCCCACCAGGCGACCGTTTTTCATCTCGATGATGCGGTCGCAGTGGCGCAAGGTGGTAATCCGGTGGGCAATGACAAACAGGGTTTGCCCTTCGCTCAGGGCTTCGATGGACTCGGTGATCGCCTGCTCCGTGTCCATGTCCAGGGCACTCGTCGCTTCGTCAAACACCAGCACCTGCGAGTTCCAGTAAAGGGCGCGGGCGATGCCAATGCGTTGCCGCTGTCCCCCACTCAACATGGCGCCTTGCTCCCCGATCCGGGTTTCGATGCCCTGGGGCAAGGTCTCAGCAAAAGAAAGCAGACTCGCCTGCTTGAGCGCGCTGCGCACCCGTTCCAGATTGATTTCGTTTTGCGGCGTACCGAAAGCCACATTTTCTTTGAGGCTGGCATCCATCAGAAAGACATTTTGCTGGACGTAGCCGATCAGTTCTCGCCAGCCGGGCTTGTGCTCCGGGCTCAACTGCACCCCATCGATGTAAATGCCGCCTTCCTGCTCCACCAAAAAGCGCAGCAGAATGTTCATCAAGGTCGTTTTTCCCGAGCCTGACTCCCCAACGATGCCGATCTTTTCGCCTTTCTGGACGGTGAAGCTCAACTCTTGCACCGCCGGCAGATTTGCGCTTTCGTACTGGAAGGTCAGATCGCGGAATTCGATGGATTTCTTGAAGCGAACCGGCACGACTTCCCGGTAGGTCATCCCAGTGGGCAGATCGCCTTCTTCGAGGATTTGCAGGGCAAACAGGTGATTCCGAATCCCCATCAGGGCGGCCAGCAAGCGGTTCATCGAAGGCAATACCCGAAATGCCGCCGCCGCGAAAACCGCAATGAAACTAAACAGGCGATCCGGACGGTCAGAAAACAGAAAAGTGTAGAGGAAGATGATCATGATCCCCAGCACCGCAATGATTTCCAGCGAACGCGAGGGGATAAGGCTGATCAAAAACTTCAGCATATTGTTCGTGTTCAGCCGCGACTGCCGGGTCACGTAGGCGTCGAGGAAGTGGTGTTCCTTGTTGTTCAGTTTCACGTCCACGTACCCAAAAATCGCCTGATTGAGGCGAGAATAGGTCGAACTTTTGAGCTCGATCATCTCCTTGCCCAGGGTATACAACTTGTTTTTGGTGAGGTTATAAATCGCAAAGCCGGACGGCAACAGCACGATGACCAGGGCCACAAACAGCGAGACATTGACCAGAGCAATCGCCGCGACGATGAAGGCAATCACCGCCAGCTCCGAAATAAAGTTGATCGTGGAAATCAAGATGCCCGAAGCAAAGAAGTTCGGGATATTGACGATGTTGTTGATCGTATCCGCGGAGTTGGTTTCTTTGAAGTAGAGGAATCCGCGTTCGTAGTACTTGATGTACTGGCGCCGAGCGAGATTGGTCGCCACCCGGAACGCAAAGCGGGACTGCCAATAGTTGATCAGCAGGGTGATCCCATTTTTCGCGATGAAGACCAGCAACAGCGCCACCGCCAGAAAAATCATGAAGCTGCTGTGCGATTCAAAATTGCCCAGTTCGTACAGCCAGTTCATGTATTCATTGCGCCGCACAAACTTGGGATTGGTGGCGGCCATCATGACCGGAACCAGCGTCGCCAGGCCCACTACATCGATCATGACCCCGATCAAAGTAAGGAATACCAAGCGCAGACCCCGCCGCTTTTCCGCCGGCAACAAAAGCTTGTTGATCCTCCGGATCGTATCGAAAAGTACGTTGTCGCCCAAGCGTTTCCCCATTACAATGTCTTGTTCAGTAGTCTACCGGTGTCGACCAGCATTCGCAGTGCTTTGTTGTCCGCCATCGCCTTGCTCAGGGTAGCGACTTGGGTGGGCCGGTGCAGATCCGATCCCACGAAGTCGACCATTCCTTCTTTGGCCATCTCCCGGGCCAGTGTGGCGGCTTTTTTACCTTGTCGCCCCGCAAATGAACCAAAGTTCACCTGCATTTTGATACCCCGGTTGCGAAGGATCCGGATCTCTTCCAGGCCATCGTCCGTCCAGTGGTATTGGTAGCGTTCCGGATGGGCCAGGACCGGAATGTACCCCATGGTCTGCATTCGGAACACGGCATCGCCCAGCATCAGCGGCCGGGAAATGTACGAAGTCTCAAACAACAAATATTTACCTTCTCCTCCAAACGTGAGCAATTCTGATTTTTCCAGATGCTCGGCGAATATTTCGTCCAGGTAGTACTCAGCCGCCGCTTGCACCTCTACTTCGATGCCAGCCGCGGCCACGCCTTTGCGCAGGGCCGCCAGGCCCTCACGGATGATTTTGGGGGTATTGGGGAAACCATCCGCCATGATGTGCGGGGTGGTGATCAGCTTGCGGTAGCCCAATCCACTCAACTGGCGCACCATTTCCACGGCGGTGTCCAGATCAGGCGCACCGTCGTCGATGCCGGGAATGAGGTGGGAATGGAGATCTACTTTTAATTCCGCAAACCGATCCGCCGCCGAAGCCTGGGACGCGCTTTCCGAGCCACCAAAGATGCGCTTGAGGAATCCGGCCATGGGCTAGTTTTTTCGGAGTTTCTTCCAAAACTGCCACCAGGGGACCGACTTTTTGTCGTCGGAGTAATACCCCGAACCGTAGATCTTGTACCCGTAGCCACCGTAGCGCCGGTTGGCCGCACTAACCGAGTTCAGGATGATGTACAGATTCTTGATGTTGTGGTCCTCGACGAGCTGGTCGGGGTTCTGGGCAAATGACTTCTTTGAGTAATCCGCCCGGATCACGTAGAGCGCGATATCGCTCAGTTTGAGAATCGTCGCCCCATCGGTCACCAGCCCGATGGGCGGCGTATCGATCAGAACGTAGTCGTAAGTTTCCCGCAATTCTTCGAGGAGCTGCGACATCCGCTTGCCCTGGATCAATTCCGCCGGATTCGGCGGGATCGGGCCGGAAGTGATGATATCGAGGTTTTTGTACTGGGTCTTTTTCAGGATGTCGTCGAGACTATTTTTGCCCACGAGGTAGGTCGACAGCCCCGCCGAATTGTCCTGCCCAAAAGAGAAGTGCAATTTCGGCTTCCGCAGGTCCATGTCGAGGATCACCACCTTTACGTTCAGCAAAGAGATGATGCCCGCAAGGTTGATCGTGATGAAAGACTTGCCCTCGCCGGAGACCGTGGAGGTAATCGAGACGATCTTGCTTTCCTTGTCCGGGCTGATGAACTGCATATTGGTCCGGATCGCCCGAATGGACTCGCTCAGGGAAGACTTGGGCCGTTCTACACTCAGCAACAGCGGGTATTTCTGCTTGATCGATTCATTGGAGCGCCGCACCACCCCGATGATGGGGGTCACGCTGGCATTTTCAATTTCTTCTCGGTAGCTGACCGTATTTTTGAGCATCCCCGAAAGCAGAATCAGCAACAATCCAGCGCAGAGCCCCAGCCCCACCCCGATGATGTATACCTTCTCGGGCAGCGGAGAAATCGGGGAGCGCGGCATCAGCGCCTTGTCGAGGATGTACACCGAAGAGACGATGGATGCCTTGGCAATTTGGGCTTCGGCCTGCTTTTCCAACAGCGTGGAAAGGATTTTTTCTTTGACCTCGTAGTCCCGCATCCAGCTTTGGTACTCCCGTTGCATCTGGGGGATGACCTTGAGGCTGTCCTTGCTGCTGACCATGGATCGCTCGTAGTAGGCGATGCGTTGGCGGGTGCTGACCTCGATGGAATTCACGTTCTCGACGATGGAACTGCGCAGTTCGGCTTGTTTCTTGGTCAATTCCACCACCTTGGGGTGGCTGGCGGTGTAAGATTCCTGAGCCGCCAGGCGTTCCTGCACCAAGCCATTGTAAGACGAAATGAGCGAGTTCAGAATGGGGTCGGTCTGGCCTTCGATGCTGTAGGGCAGGGAAAGTTCCATGTCGCCGGAAGCAATGTCCTGCTGCAGGCGCTTGATTTCCATAAGCTTGACCTGCTGGGTGTTCAGCAATTCCTCGTTGCGCTTCATCGATTCCATCTCGAAGCCCACCTTGAGGTCCACGTTGATGAACTCTTTGGCTTCCTGGAACAGTTGCAGGGAATCTTCAACAATCTTGACGCTGTCGCGCAGGTTTTCGACTTGTTCTTTGATGAAGGTCAGCGCCTGGGTGGCCCCTTCGGTTTTGCGGGACTTGTCCTCCTGCTGGTAGACGACTACCAGGGTATTGATGAAATCCCGGGCAAACTTCGCGACCTGATCGGTGTGGGAGACTTTGAGGATGGGGACAAGGTAGCCCGATTGTTCGACTTTGAGCCCCCCCATGATCCGGTCCACCAAGTCTTCCCCGCGGATTGGCTGCCATTTGTACTCGATTTCGGGAATGAGTTCATAGCGGGAAGTCTCCCGCTTGATCACTTGAAACTCAAAATCATTGACATTGACCGTTTCGCCGAAGTAATATTCGGCCTCGACCGGCAATTGCCCGCGGGTGTACGATAGCTTGTACTTGTTCCCATTCTGGTAAAACAGGGAAAACATCTGGTTGTAGGCGACTTTTTCGGCAGTGGTGTCGTACATCACCAGGAAAGGCGTATCGTCCTTGTACATTTCCGCCGTGATCAAGGTTCCCACGAGGTAATAGGAGCAGGTGATGTTCATTTCCCGCAGGGCCTTCTGCACGATGGAGCGGGATCGAAGGAACTGGATTTCGGACTGGATGTTGTCCCGCATGGGGCTGAAACCAAACGCTTCCATCAGTCCCAGTCCCTGGCCGGGGCCTTTTTCCTCCTCGATCCGCACCGTGGCCGCCGCCACAAATACCGGCTTGGTGTAGCGCAGATACAACCAGCAGAGGGTCACCGATATCGCCAACGTTACCAGCACGTAGTACCAACGCTTCAAAAACAGGTCATAGACCTTGGAGAGGTTAATTTCCTCGGTTCCGATGCCGCGTGATTTGAGGACTGCCATGATCTATCTGCTTACAACGTTAATGGCCACGACCGTAATCGTCGAAACGGTACTCAGGATCGCCAGGAAAGAACTGTAGGGTGCGACCGCATCGGCCACGACCCGGATGTCCCGCGGCTCCACGTAGACGACGTCTTTGTCGCGAAGGATCATGTCGGTGGTTTCGATGGCATCCAGTTTCCGCAGGTCAAAGATCAGGATCTCCGGCTCTTGGTTCTGCGCCACGCCACGGACGACTTTGATGACGCGTTTTTTGGCGTATTGGGTGACGCCCCCGGCCGCGGCCAGGACTTCCAACAGTGAGGTGCGCTCCCGCGCCAATTCGTAGATGCCCGGATTCCGCACTTCGCCCTGCACTGAGACACTCAAACTAACCAAGGACACTTCCACACTCGGGTTTTTGAAGTTTTCGCTGTACCGCCGTTCCAGCATTACCTGGGCTTCTTGCTTCGTTTTGCCCTTTACGTAGACGCGCCCGAGCATGGGCAAACTCACGAAGCCTTCCCGGTCCACCAGGAAGGTAATCCCATTCTCGGCCCCCCCTTGCTTGGTGATGGTCACCCCGGAAGAGATGTCAAAGTTGTTCAGGAACCGCAGCGCAATCCGGTCATCCGGCTGGATGCGGTGCTCGTAGTTGTTGCGTTCGAAAGGGGGAATTTCGAGGACCGAAGAGTCACCGCGGGCGAGGGCCGCGACCCGATTGAGTGAATCCGCAATGGCCATAGAATCGGCGATATAGACGGAATAGGGATTCAGGTGCACCACCGCCAACCCCATTTTCTGAAACTGCTTGGGGGTATTGAAGAGGACGTTGCGGGTGCGCTTGTTGCAACCAGTCACCGCGAGGAGGCATCCCGCCAGAATTAAGGATATAGTTATTCCCTTGAGGTTATTGGTCGCGTTTCTCAGGTTCATCGAAAGTTTTTTCCACTAAGTATCTTTCAAACCAGGGCAAATATAAGGGAAATCCGCTAAAATCCACTCCCTAGGCCTGGTACATTGGGACGTTCTCGCGCCACCCAAAACGAATGCCACTTCTCCGGCTCCAAGCGGCCAGCGATCCGGCGGGGCGGCACCGGGAAATCCTGAAGATCAGCGAACCACAGCCAGGCGCCTTTGCCGGATCACGCCGGCTTCCGAATACTCAGGCTGTAGATGCCCTCGGCCACGGCGCCCAGGTCAACCACCAAGCGGCCAGGGCAGGCTTGCGGAACACTTCGGGGTGGCCCGCTCGATCCGAGACGGTATCGCGTATCGCTGCCGCAGATGGGCTGCCGATCAGGAAGCTGATTGGGGAGAGCGTTGGGGACGGGTTGGGAAAGTGAGATCAAACCTCCAAAAGCCGATAGGGATTCGTGGCGCATACGGCTCCAAACCGTTTCAACAAGGCGAGTTCATTGGTTTTTTCAATGTTTTCTTTTTCCAGGGTTTCCCGCACGACGGGCTGGTTCAATCCGGGAATCCGCACCTGGAAAAACGGCCACAACAACTCGCTCTCGTAAACCTTATCCAGGTCAGAGAATCCAGTGATGTGGTTGTAACGATCACTGAAGGTTTTGAATTCTTCGGTGTATTGGAATTTCCACACCCCGTCTTTGCAGCTAAGTACGGCTATCTCGATGTTGTCAATGGTCAGTTTGAACGTCGCCTCTTCGGATTCTGGCAAGCGGGTAACAGGACCCGTTTCGGTCTTCCGAAGCAATGTCTGTATCCAGCCGCGAATATTCATATTGATTCTCTTATGGTTTTAAATCTTGTTGCCAATACAAAATTAATTAGCGCATTACGCTCTGGGAGAAAGAAATGTTTGAACTCTTTTTGGATCATTTCCACTACTCTCCGCTCTTTCTCGACGCTTGCAAACTCCCAAATGAGCTTGCGATATTCTTCGTTCTTTTCACTCAAAAACTCTATTAGATCAAAGTGGTTTGCCTTGTCATTGTTTTCGGGGCAGAGTCTTGGACTGGCTTTACTTATATAATTTACGACTTTTCTACCGTTCTCGTTATGGTTTTGCCAAATATTTCTAATTCGCGCATCGCTTGTGTTCCAGTACAGCCCTCTCGCTGAATCGTAAATGGGAGCTATTCGAGGGGGCTTGTTATCGCGGATCTTACTGGTGATCAATCCCCAGTTATAGAAATGACGATCATTGTTTCCAACAATCGCATCGAAAATCAGCATCTTTACCAACTCATTCAATAAATCATCAGCAAATGCTGGATATTGATGGCGAATCGCATCCTCGGTAAACTTGAAATTAAAGAGCTGCTTCGCCACTTTTCGATCATCAGCGATTGCTTTAGCAACCATGTGGTTCGCTAAATAGTCCCCAAAAACCTCAGCACCGTGAATAAGGATTTCATCTCGCTGCAAAAAATAGCGGCTCAAAAACCGAATTTGGCCATTGATCCGAATCAGCTTTACCTGATTCATCATTAAACCAAGCTCAATGCCAATCCGATTGATCAAATACTCAATTATTGATTCATGGGGATACCACTTTTCCGCCGTCTTTGCAATATAAGGGATCCAACTGGCACGGTTCCCCCGCTTTGCCAAACCATATTCATAAACCTTGATAAACTGCTTGGGCGCATCACCATCCAAGAGAATTGGAACGACGAAGTAATAGTTATGTTTCAAGGTCGGAATCTTTGACTCATTCAAGATTGTTCCCGAACTATTGATCGACTTTTCCCGGCGAAGCTTACTGTTCAGAGTTGTCATTCCAATAGCGATAAATCTTTTTCCAAGCTTTCTTTTCCAACAATCCGCTCAAGTTACACAAACGAGGGGAAGGTCGCCCTTCCCCTCGCTAAACAAAGGTTATTTCTAGCTCCCGAGTCCGGGATCAATTCATTAACAAGTACGGCTTCCAATCATCGGAAACCTTGCCGGAAAATTCCCGCAGGTACATGATGAAGCTTGGCCGGAAAGGCTTGTGCGACATCGGCATCTCGGCCTCTTCCGGAGTGCGGTCGCCCTTCTGGGTATTGCACTTCTGGCACGCCGTAACGAGGTTGTGCCAGGAATCACGCCCACCCTTCGAGCGGGGGATCACGTGGTCCAGCGTGAGGTTGTCCCGGCTGCTGCAGTAGACGCACTGGTAACCGTCACGCTTGAAGATATTCTGCCGGCTCAAAGCCACCCTTTTGTAAGGCAGGTGGACATAACGGACCAATCGGATGATCGACGGGTAGCTGAAGGTCTCGTTCATAGAACGCAGGACCTTCGCCTTGTTGTTCGCGATCGTTTCGGCTTTGTTCAGAAAAACCAAGATGAACGCGCGCTCGGCGGTGCAAACGCTGATCGCCTGATAGTCCTGATTCAATACCAATACTTTAGAGGCCATAACTACTTGAAATTTAAGAAATTCGTTTGATACTACACAATGTATGGGTTAGCCTTTGTTTGTTTATATCGATGATTCCGTCCGCTGTCAGACGTGCGTCGTGGACGCAACCGGAAGCGTGTCGAATCAGCCCGTTTTCCAAAACGATCCCCACGTGATTGACCCGTCCCTTCTCGTTCTGAAAAAACGCCAGGTCGCCGGCCTTTCGTTCGGCAAAGGTAATTTCTTTGCCGATCCGCACTTGCTGCGAAGCATCCCGGGGGATGGAAATTCCTCCCACCGCAAAGCAGATCTGGGTAAATCCCGAACAGTCAATTCCCCACAAGCTTTTTCCACCCCACAGGTAAGGTGCGCCCAGATAGCGTGCGGAGAACGCCACCATATCAGCGGCCGTGGCACCCGCATAGTGGCAGACCGCACTGCGGGCCAAGCGGAGGGTATGCCCCGCCAGCGAAAAGACGATCTCATCGCCCACTTCGATCCGGGGAACCCGGCTGCCCAGGCTCAGGTGAAGTGGCACCGCACCGTGCGGGGTTTCCCACTGCGTGCGCAGAACCGGATCAAACACATATTCCCAGTTCCGCACCCGCTCCCAGGCTTCCTCCGTCCAGAGCAGAACCATCTTTTCATCAATCCAGCCCAAGTAACCATCGGCGCGGTTGCGGATCTGCATCCATTGGCGGTCACGGGCCAACAGGTCCACGCAATCGCCAAACAAAAGCTGCGTGACCATTTCGGCCGTGTCGCGGGCCGCCGCGCGTACGGGAACAAGTGATCGGTGGGTAAAATAGGGCCCTGAATCCGGCATCTACGACAAAATAGGTTGGTGACAAAGAACATAGCCGCTGAGTTGTCAACGGACTGTTGAAAATCAGTTCCCGGATGGACAGTGAAGAAAGCGAGTATCCGGCCGGGCAACTGGAGAGCATTCCGCCCGTACCGATGGGGAAGTGCGTGCGGCTATTCTTTGCGGTAGGACAGGATCATGTCTTTAAAGAGTGGCAGCCCTTCATCGTAGGCATCATCCTCGGTGGCGGTAAAATTCAGCGCGACGAAGCGCTCACCCTGATCGATGTAGGCGTAAGCCATCGTCTTGGAAGAGCGGGCGAGGCTATCATTCAGCGAGAGCTGCGGTTGACGAAGTTCGAGGAGTTCCACGATCTGACCGTCGGTGGTGGCGATCGTCTGGCCCTCGTTGAGGACCGTCGCCTGACGCTCATCGTTCACAAAGACACCCTTCAACCAGTTAAACAATTCCTCGACCGAGCCACAATCCGGCAGCGCCTTATTGATGTATTCGATGCGGATCTGCGGCGAGGCCAACTGCAAATCGTAGCCTTTGATGAAGTAATAACCGATCGTGCCATTGTCCTCAGTCTGCGCCATGTAACTGGCCCAGCCCACCGAATCGGGATGCACCATTTTCAACTCTGGCAGCTCCGCAATGGAAAAGGAAACCCCGCCTTGGTTGAAAGCAGTGCGTGGCAATTGCCCCAATTCCTCGATGCGCTCCTTTTGGGAGGAGTCAATTCCGTCACTGGAACCACAGCCCAGCCAGCCGAGGCCCAAAGTCAGGAGCAATATGTAGGTCAATGATTTCATGGTCTTGAAAATTGCGGAAATGTGACCATCACACCGGACACTATCCGAAATCTACGGGCAAATCTAGGCGAATCAAGCGTACTTTCCCAAGGTGCGGCGTATTTCCGGTAGATATGAACGCCCGAACAGGTTCAAATGCACCGCCAACGGGTACAGATTCATCAGATCGGTCCGTGATTCCCAGCCCGGCGCCAGCGGATAAGCCGCCTGGTAAGCCGCGTAAAACTCCCGATCAAAGCCCCCAAACAACTGGGTAAAAGCGATCTCCATCTCCCGGTGTCCATAGTACACCGCCGGATCAATGATCACCGGCTCTCCCGCCGCTCCGATCATGAAATTGCCGCCCCACAGATCCCCGTGCAGGAGTGAAGCCGGCTCTTGCGGCACCAAATCAGGCAAGCGGTGGTAGACTCGGGCAAACGAGCGCCGCAATTCCGCATCCGCGTAGCCATTTTGCTCGGCCAGCACGAGCTGCGGTTCCAGGCGCATTTCCACGAAAAAATCCGTCCAGTTGTCCCGCCAATCATTCTTTTGCGCAAGTCGCCCGATAAAATTGTCCTGGACGAATCCGTACTGCACTTGCGTATGGCGGTGCAATCCGGCCAATTGCTGCCCAAACTCCGTCCAGAATCCGCGCTTGCGGGGCGCCGAAGCGATGTATTCCAGCAACAAAAAAGCATGTCCCTCCGACTTTCCGTGCCGGATCGGCTGGGCGATCGCGATGGCCTCCGCCTCCGCCTCCGCCAAGGTACGCAGTCCCCGGCCCTCAGCGGAAAAGTTGGCGTATTCGCCCACGGCATTGTACTTGAGAAATACGTCCCGGTGCCGGGCCAGGCGCAAACGGCAAGCATTGTGGATACATCCACCACCGACTGGGGTCGCATCCACCACCCGCACCGAGGTGCCGTACTGCTCTGCCAGCACCGCATCCATGACAATCCGAAGATCTTGCGGCAACATAGGGACAAATTACAGCCTCAATTTTTCCGGGAAAAGCGCTCGCGCAGATCCGTTGCGGGTTTTTCGACAAAACGGTACAACACCACCGACAGGGCAAAGGTCAGCACCAAAGACAGTCCTACTTCCCCGGCCCAGCGCGGCGTCCACTGTGGCGCAAACACCAGCCGGCTGAAGATTTCGTAGTGGATCAAATAGATCGTGTACGTCATCAGGCTGATCTGGGTGATGACGTACCGCAAGAGGTGGCGATCACGCAGACCGTTCAGGCGCCCACTCAACTCCAGAAACGGAAAGGCCAGAGCAAAAGTCAGACTCATCGCCGGGAAGATGAGCACCTGGCCCCAAAAACTCTCGTCCAGCAGACTCCGGTCAAAACTATTCCGGTAAAAAAACAGCGCGATCCCCGCCATGCAGACCAGCGAAAGCAAAAACACCGGCCAGCGGGCCAATTTCTCAAACAGCGAGCGGTAATTGAGCTTCACCTGGGCCAGCAAGACTCCGGTCATCAGCGCATCCAGCCGCAGCGGCAGGAATTTCCGCACCCCCAAATCAAACTTAGGATCGACTTGCTGCACGTAGACGTAGCGCAGCACCGTCATTCCCACGACGACCCCCACCAGCGTAAACGTAAGGCGTGGTTTGCTGCTTTTGCCCGCCAATATCGCCAGCAACAGCAGCGGCAACAGCAGATAGAACCACTCTTCAATCGTCAAACTCCAGGAAACCGGAAAAAACGTAAATGGGTCGCTGAAATTCTGGATGAACAAATAGTACCTCCAGCGGAAGCCCCCGCCGGGATCAAAAAATATGTCCAGCGCCACCAGCACCAGGAAGTACATGGGCAACGTGCGAAACCAGCGCCGAATCCAGAACTCGCGCACTTTGGGGTAGGTAATCCCGGTCGCAAAGGTGCGGATAATGATCTGCCCGATCAGGTAGCCGCTCAGAACAAAAAAGATCTCCACGCCCCACACTCCGGGCTGGTTACCAAAAATAAAATAGAGGTGCGAATGCTCTACCAGCACCAGCAGAATGGCGATGGTCCGCACCACGTCCAGGCCCAGATTTCTTCGTTTGTAGGGAGTAGTGGTCATCTTTGCTGCCAGCGCTGACTTACAGGCCGTGTTTTTCCCGCAGCGAACGCAGGAATTCCTCATTTGAACGCAGCAGGATCGCGTAGACCTCTTCAAATCCGCCCGCACCGCCGTAATAGGGATCCGGCACATCCGGCCCTTGGTTCTCGGCATCGTAGGTGCGCATGGTCACAATTTCCGAGCGGTAAGTCGCCGACGGTTGCTTGAGGCCCTCGATGTTGGCGAAATTTGCGCGGTCCATCGCGAGGATGTAATCAAAATCGCTGAGATCCTGCCGGCGAATCTGTCGGGCCCGGGAAGTCAAGCGAATCCCGTGGGAAGCCGCTGTCGTCCGCATGCGCTTATCCGCCAACTCTCCTACGTGGTAAGCACTGGTGCCCGCAGAGTCGATCTCAAAGCGGTCGGCGAGTCCAGCTTCTTCCACCAAATGCGTGAACAGCCCCGCTGCCATCGGTGACCGGCAGATGTTGCCCAAACACACAAACAGTACCTTGATCTTATCCATGGATCCGATTTAGTTACGGCGGTGAAGATACAGTTTTGCCGATCAGATATCAAAACGTTTCCCCGGCTCCGCGCGGTAAATTATGGCCCAATTTTTATCAATTCCTTGCCTGACCTTGCATCCTCACGGCTTTCGGTTCATATTTGTATTCGGTCAGGTGCAGGCAAGGGGCGTGCGCCTAATGGTTTGGTTATGTTGTTCTTATGATTTTTTTCCCGCAAGCAAAACTGCTTGTCCTACCGTTCTTGTTGCTGTCGCTGGCCGGTCCCCTGCAAGCGCAGCCCGAAACCGTGCCCATCCAAAAGAAAAGCACCCTGCTCATTCCTAAGCTCGACGTGTTTTGGACGGCGGTCAGCATCGCGCAGTCGGATACCTTTTCGACGTTCATTCCCGTGGAACTGGAAATCAACCTGCCGAGTCCGCGCATCTCCTTCAATATCACCGTTGCCCCCTGGGTCAGCACCTTCAGCACCCAGACCCACACCACCGATCTGGTCTCCACCCTCGGGGGCCTGAGTTTTCGGTACTATTTCCGCAAGCGAACATCCCTGGCGCCCTCGGCCACCGGATTCTTCGCCGAACCCCAGCTTTTTCTCTATTACGAAAGCAAGCGCGTGCAGGAAATCGGTGGGGCACTCACGAACACCAGCAGCCTGGAAACGGGATTTTTTGTGGCCGGCGGCTACCAGCACGTTTTCGCCGACCGAATCTTTGTGCAGGGGCGTCTGAGCGTCGGTACTGGAGCCCAGGTCGCCTGGCTGCGGAGTTGGCGGGTGGGCGAAGTCTACCTCCTGCCCTGGTTGGGGGTGGGACTGCGGATCAACTGAGTTTTCGCCACACAAACATTTCGCCGGAAGCAATCGTTTCCCCATCAGAAAGGCGGCCCATGGGATTTCCTGTTTACGAAATCGGCGCGGATGCATTTTCGGTGCAGCGCATGGAAGACATCTACGACCGGCAAGCCGGCGTGCCCGATGCGGCCCACCGCCACGCTTACTATACGGTCATTTGGAGCATGGAGGCGCGGGGCACCCACACGATTGATTTTCGCACCTTTGAATTCGGGCCGCACCAAGTCTATTTCGTAAGTCCGGGTCAAATCCACCAGGTGGTCCACCCCGAGCGCCCCCGGGGCATCGTCATTACCTTCAACAAGGACTTCCTCCTCGCCAATGCCATCAGCCCCCGCTTCATCTCCGACCTGTACCTGTTCCGCGAGTACGGGGAAGCCCCGCCCTTGGAACTCGATCCGCAAGCTTCAGCGGAATTGGAGCAGATCCTCGAACAGATGCTGGCCTTCATCGACCGGCCCATCCGCTTCAAGGCCCAAGCCCTGGGCTCACTGCTGCGCTTGTTCCTGATTTGCTGCTACGACTTCTGCCCGCTGGATCCCCCCGCACCGGAAACCGACCACGCTACTGGAGTCACCCTGCTGCGCAACTTCCGGGAACAATTGGAGCAATCATTCCAAGACCAGCACCAGGTAGGGTGGTACGCCCAGGAAGTCCACGTGAGTGCAGATTACCTGAATCGGACCATTCGCCAGCTTACCGGGCGCACCGCCAAAGAACACATCCAGGGCCGAATCCTACTGGAAGCCCGCCGCCTCCTGCTTTATACCGATGCCTCGGTCAAGGAGATCGCCTACGAGCTGGGATTTGACGAATCCACCCATTTCAGCGCCTTTTTCAAGCGCGGGACCGGACAGCGCCCTTCCGCATTTCGCAAGCAGTGAGCGCCCCGGTGCGTATTTTCCGGAAAAATGTGCCTCCGCCGTGGTACACCGACCGCCCAATTGCCCATCCGACCGGAAGTTTTCCCAGCTCCGTGGTGATTATCCCGCCAACATGGTTAAATTGAAGCATGAGCATCTCGCGCCTCGCTTACCTCACCATCGCGTTGATCGGATTTGTTTATTTTCTGATCGTCGCCAAAGATCTGCTCCAGCCCATCGTGATTGCCGGATGTATCTGGTACGTGACGCGGGCCATCTCCGACCAAATCGCCAAACTCGGTCTGCCCAAGGGGCTGTGTACCCTGCTTGCTTCGGTCACCATCATCGTGGCGATCCTGTTTTCCATCGAAATCATCGCCAACAACGTCAACCAGATGATCGAAGATGCCCCCACCTACCAGCAACGTGTCGTCGAACTGAAAGCCAGCTTTCTGGAAACCTTCAACATCGAAGAACTGCCCAGTTCCGCCCAGTTGTTCGACGAGGTGGACTTGCAGCCCTTGGTGAGTGAGATCGGAACGAGCTTGTCCAGCTTTGCTGGTAACCTCGCCCTGGTGATCGTTTACGCCATTTTCCTGATCATGGAACAGGCAACCTTTCCCAAGAAATGGCGCAATTCCTTCACCCAAAATGAGAGCTTAGAGCAGGCCACCATGACGGTCAAGCGCATCAGTGCCAGTGTGCGCGAGTACATCTCGGTAAAAACTGGGGTGAGCTTGCTGACCGCCGCGCTGAGTTGGTTGGTGATGTGGCTGGTGGGGCTGGAATACGCGATTTTTTGGGCCTTCATCATCTTCCTGCTCAACTACATCCCCTCCATCGGGTCGCTGCTGGCCACGGCATTTCCGGTGCTGTTTTCGATCTTGCAGTTTGAAACCTTCACCAATACCGCCATCCTGCTGGTAGTCATCTCGGTGATTCAGTTTTCGGTAGCCAATCTGCTGGAACCTATGCTCATGGGCCGAACCTTGAACATCAGCGGCTTGGTGACTTTGATTTCGCTGAGTCTTTGGGGGGCAATTTGGGGGATTACCGGAATGATTCTTTCGGTTCCCATTATGGTCACCGTGATCATCGTCTGCTCCGAATTTTCGGCAACCCGACCCGTCGCCGTCTGGCTGAGTTCCGATGGCAATGTTCTCACCGATGAGGAGTGGGAAGAAGCACAAAAAGGAAGGCAGCAGCGACACCACCACGCACGCGCCAAGTCATGACGCAGGAGGAGAAGCCGTTGGTAAATCAGTAACCTTCCAGACCGAGTTCCTTGCGCAGGGCCCGGTCCGAATTTGAATTGCGGTTCCAGTAATCCAGCTTCATGGTTTTCTTGCGGGAAGCCCGGGTGGTCAGCTTCTGCGCCCCGGCGCCCCAACCACTGCTGTAGGTCTCTTCCCAGCCTTCAATCGTGTAGGGAAATTCCGGTTCAAAGTAGATTTTCAAGCTGCGGCTGCCGTCGGCGTAATCGATGGTGTACACCGAATTTCCGGTGCCGTCGCTGGCCTCACCCAGTTTTGCAACCGCTTTTTTGGGCTGCACCGCGCGGTGCTTCAGCCGGGCGTAAAAAGTTGCGGGCAACAGTTCGATTTCTCCCGTGGGCAACTGGTCGGGGGCGATGCGGATGCGGGTCCACAACTCGTCCTCGGTGGTGATCGCCGGCAGATCCATTTCCTGGTCGCCTTCGCCCGGGAAGTACGAATGCTCAGCGAACTCATACTTATTGCCGCGCAGATTGAGCTGGGTGTAGGTGTGGCCACACCATTCTTGAGAAGAAGTGGCTACCTTGAGCGCCCGGGGGTAGCGGTTCATGTCCACCGGCGTCGCGACGGTCATGATCATGGAATAGGGATAGATGCCGGTGATGAATTTTTTGTCAAAGTTGACTTTGAGAATGGGAATTTGAGTACCACCGAGACCATCACCCTTGGTGAGTTCGCGGAGGGAGAAATTTTCCGTGACAAAAATCAGCACTGCTTCTCCCGAATGTACCTCGCCGTAGCGCGCTTGTTGCAGCTCATAGCTATTGAGTTCCGCTTTGCCCGCGTACCAGTATTCATTGAAGCGATTATCGGGTACGTAGGGAGTGGCATTCTCATTGACTACCGCATTGTCCGCCGCCGCTTCGGATCCGGTGGGACCGGCTACACTGAGCAAAAACCCACCTACTACCACGAGCAGGCCCAAAGGGATCAACAACAGAAATCGATTCGTTTTCATAGTGGTGTCAAATTAATGAAAGCGCAATCCCTGCGCCATTGTTCTAACCCGCCGGCGGGCGAATGGTTTGTTAAGAAAAGTTACGAAATTCGGGCCAAAGTCAGCCCGGGTTATCTTCAAAAAAGCAACTCCGGCAACGCGGCTCGTAAGCCTCCTTTTCGCCGAGTAAAATCGTGCTGTCGGATACGGTTTTGCGGTAGGAAAAATTGGCCAGGGAGCCGCACTTCTGACAAATGGCGTGGACCTTCGTGACAAACTCGGCGTTGGCGAGGAGGGCCGGCATCGGTCCGAAGGGCTTCCCTTTAAAATCCATGTCCAAGCCCGCAACGATCACTCGGATTCCGCGATTCGCCAATGTCTGACAGATCTCCACGATACCTTCATCAAAAAATTGAGCTTCATCGATGCCGACTACTTCCACGTCCTGCACCAACAGGGGAATCTGCTGCGAACTGGAAACTGGTCGCGAGGGAATGCTGGTCCCTTGGTGGGAAACCACTTGGGTTTGGTGATATCGGGTGTCAATCGCCGGCTTAAAGATTTCCACGGTCTGATTGGCGATCTGGGCGCGGCGCATCCGGCGGATCAGTTCTTCCGTTTTCCCGGAAAACATGCTCCCGCAGATGACCTCGATCCAGCCGGCCTTGCGATTGGCCGAATTGTATTCGATAAACATATCGCTTCTCCAAAAGCGGAAATTAGGAAAGAATCCCCAACGGCCCCAGCGGAGTTATCGCCGTGCGGTGGAAAACAGGCTTTTTGTTTCATCCCGGTTCTTAACTGGGCTTTGCCACATTGGAAAACCGGTTTGGGCACGAAATAATCCGGATCGGCTACCCGACTTACGAGCGCTTGAATGCCCGGAACAGCGCCTTGATTCCGGAAACTTCGGTATCGTCCTCCTCGTCTTCATCCAGGTCCTGCACCACGTCCGACTGAACGATGTAGGCGATAAAGTGCCGAATCAGTTCTTCCCAAGTGAGCTTTTCAAACTTCTTGTAAATGGCGGACCACTCCCGGTCCAATCCGGCTTCGGTGGGGTTGATGTTGCGGACTGCGGCGATCACTTCGGCGAGGTCGTTGGATTGCAGCTTGCGCGGGCGGGTCGGGGTATCCGGGGTGTCTACGTACTCGCTTTCGTAAACCCGCTCCATCCGCCGGGGCAGAGCTCCCGGATCGCGCGGCTCCTGGTGGCGGGAATCGTCTGATCGGCCACGCCGGCGGTTATTGCGGTCTTTGTTGTCCGGTCTGGTATCTTTGCGCGGGCTGCGGGGCTTGTCCTTGTTGCGGCCCTCCGGCTTCTTTTCCCGTCCGCTGCCCTCATTGGCCTTTTCTTTTTTGTTGTTCGGGCGCTTTTTGCTGCGCTCTTCCCGGGCTTCTTCCTTGGGCTTGTTGCGCTTGTTTTCCTTCTGGCGCTTGGGCTCGCGGTTGTCCTCTTTGGCTGCGGGAGCCGGAGCCGGAGCCGGCTTCTTCTCCTTGGGCGGCAAGGTGAGTTCATTTACCGGGACAGAAACCTTGAAAAACTTCTCCAATTCTGGAATCCGGGCTTCCTCTTCGTTGTTGCCGAGCAAGAAAGCGCGCGCCGGGCCGGATGCATCCGAAAGGAAATCGTGCCGCTCCCGGTAACCCTGATCGTCTTCTGGCGGATTGTAGTGGATGACGAGGTTCACCCCTTCAAAGTCGAGGTCGGCCACGATGCCATCGGTCACGATCAGCACTTGGGCTTCTTTTTCCTGGAATCGCCGCAAAACCTTGTCGTACTGGTGGGAAGGCATTTTTTCGGCCATTCCCCCCACGGCGAAGTCTTCCTGAATGAGGAAACGCAGCAGGTCGCGCATCTTGCGGGAGTTTTTGACGAAAATCAAGCAACGCTGCGAATCGGCTCGCCGCAGTATTTCCAGCAAGTAGCGGAAACGACCGCGGGCTGGGACTTTGAAGAAAGTGTAATCGATTTTCGTGTCGCCGTTGCCGCGCAATTTGCGACGGGGCCGGGGGGCGGGCTCTTCTTTGGGCTTAGGGGGCGTCGCCTCCTTGGCTTTTGCGCTGGCGGCTTCTTTGACTTTGGAACCGGCGGCTTCCGGATTGGTGTTTTTGTCCTTGCGGGACTGATGTTTCGCGCTGTTGCGCTTTTCCGCGGCTTTTCCGTTGTCCTGGGCACTGTTTTTCTTGCCGTTGTCGCTCGCTGAATTCTTTTTTCCGTTTTCACCCGCAGCGTTTTTCTTACTGCGAGAGCTTTTTTTCTCCGCGAGATTGATTTTATCGTACTTTTTAAGGCGCTTCCGAGCAAAGTCATCTACTGCCTTGGGCATGCTTTCTGCAGAAATCACGATGCGGCGGTGCTGGGAAACGTAACGCATAACGGTTTCGACGTCCCGCCGGGACCCGCGATCCAAAAGTTGATCGGCATCGTCCAGCACCAGCCAAACGACCTGCCCCAACTCCAGGGCGCCATGGTTGATCAATTCTACCGCCCGGCTGGGCGTCGCCACCGCGATGTGCACCTGCTCTTGCAGTTCATCGGCCTGGGATTCGATTTCTTTGCCCTCGTGCAATACCAGCACGCGCGCCAGATTGCGGCCTTGAGCAAACAGCTTTAATTCATTGGCGACCTCCGTACAAGTGTCCCGGTCCGGCACCAAAATGAGGGCCTGGAGCATGGGAAGAAAGGTTTCGATGCGGCGGAGAATCGGCAGGCCGTAAGCACCAGTTTTTCCGGCTCCTTTGGGGGCCAGAGCGACCAGATGGCGCGTTGAATTCAAGAGAATGGGAAATGCCTTGTCCTGGACGGGGGTTGCTTTTTTAAACCCCGCCTCTGCCAAACCTTGCGTGATCTCTTCACGCAGTTCAGCTTCTTTAGTGTTCTTCATGCGAAAAATTCATGTAAAAGATCAAATGAAATAATTCATTTAGAATGATTGGTCGCATCGGACGGGGCGGTGCTGAACGGATGGTCTGCAATTGCGCCCAAATAATGCAACCGATTTCTACAAAAATAGGGTAAAACTTTGAATATCGTTATTTTCTTTGCCGATGGCCGACAGTAAGCCCAAAGAAATGCCGATTTTTGCCCCGGGAAGCACGATTTTTTTCGGCAAATGTCCTCAATTGTGGATACCATTCTGGGCTTTGTCGATACTTTTCTTGAACTGGAATTGCGGTTCGCCCCCCAATCAAGGCTCCCGCCTCGGCCCGCTTGTCCTGGCCACTGATTCATTGGTCTACCGCTTCGAACTGGCCCCTACTTCTGATTCCAGTTGGGTGCTGCGGACCCGCGCACGGCCGGGAACTCCGTACTTCCGCGATTTTCGCATTCCCTACCCGGTCTATCGCCTAGAAGTTGGGGATTTAGACCGGGACCGACGCCCCGATCTGCTGCTCGGCGTCGAGAAAACAACCCCCTACGACCCGATCTTCCGGCGTCGGCTGTTCATCTACGAACTGCGCGGCAATCGCTTCCATACGGTTTGGGAAGGTTCGCGCCTGGTGCATCCCCTGGTCGATTTTCGCCTGCATACCGAATCGCCCACCCCCGAGGTTTACAGCATGGAATACGAGAAAAATGGGCTATATTTAATCGCCCGCTACCAATTGGGCAATTTCGGGCTGGAATTCGTGGATTACGTGGCCCGGAACCTGGACTCCCTCCAAGCTGCCAAAATGCTGTCGCCATGAAAAAGCTCCTGTTCCTCGTTTCTCTTTTTGCGCTGCCGCTGTTCTGGACCGGTTGCAGTGAAGAATCTGCCAAGCCAAATTCCCCTCCGGCCGCGACTCCTCCCGCGGCGCCGGAGACTCGCACGACCGCACCCGCCCAAGCGGGCGAATTTTCGCTTTCCCGCAAATCCGGGCCGGGTTACGAATTCTATCGGGAAGCCGAATTTATCGATTATTGGGGCGAACCGCTCCCCACACCGGACATCGACTACGCGATGGACCTCACCGGCCGGGACGTCTCCGAATTGCGGCTGCTGCGCGCCACCATTGAAGCCCGCAAAGGCGAAACCTTCCGCGATGATCAGTTGCGCCAGCACTTCATGAACCAGGATTGGTACCAACCGCCGTTCTGGAACCATGACTTTGTGCCACAATTCAACGCGGAGGAAATGGCGTTCATGGACCGGGTCCGTACTCAGGAAGCCGAGATGCAACGCGCTGCCTACGACCGAGCCGATGCCGCGATCCGCACTTCAGCCATCAACAACCGATTTCGGTTTTCAGCGGAGTTGCTGGAGGACATCGAAGGGGCGCTGGATCGATACGGGGTCGCCACCGTCCCGACGAAAAACGAACAGATGTTCCACATCTACGACAAGAATGACTACCAGGCGATCCCGAGTTTCGTGACCTCAGATTTTTACCTGCAATTGATGAGCCTCTACTTCAGCCGCATCCTGCAGGAATTGGAGACGGATGTTTTTGCCCCCATTATCGAGGAGTTGCTGGAGACATTGGTTGCGGAAAATGAAAAAGACCTCGCCGAGATCCCCGATCCGACCTGGCAAGCCGCGGCGGAGTACAACCTTATGTTTTTCGGGATTGCCCGCGAACTGATTACCAACCAGTCTCCGTCGATTCCGGAGCGCCTCCGGGCCGATTACAATGCCACCCTCGCCAAGATTCGAGAAGCCCGCGGCCAAGGGTCTAAGCTGCTCAAGAGTGAATTTTTTGACTTTTCCCTGTTCAAGCCGCGGGGCCACTACACCCGCTCCGAGGCGCTGAAAAATTATTTCCGGGCCATGACCTGGCTGCAGATTGCCCCGGCCAATGTCGACCATCCAGTTTCCATCCACGCCGCAATGGTCACCGCGACACATTTTCTGGAAAACAAGGCGCTGCTCGGCACCTACAACCGGCTGTCCGCGCCGGTCGCCTACCTCGTCGGCGAACCCAACCGCAACAGCATCATCAACTTGTTCTCAGTCATGCAAAACCTGGGCATGCCGGCCGATCCGGTGGCTTTCTTCAGCCCGGAATACACCGAGCAAGTGAAGCAACAAGTTCAGGCGCTCGGCATCGGCGGATTCAAAAACAAGTCCTCCGATGCGGATACCGAGGAGGAATTGCAAAAGTTTACTGTCTATTTCATGCCCCAACGCTACACCCTGGATGCAGAAATCCTGATCCGCCTGGTGGACGTGGAACGCGAAAATTTGAAGACGCCGCCCAAGCGTCCTTTTCCCAAAGGCCTCGACGTGATGGCCGCTCTGGGGAGCGAAACGGCCCAGGATATTTTGCTCAACGAGTACCGCGAAGCGGAAAAATGGCCGGCCTACCCGGATTCGCTGGCGGCGGTCCGGGCCAAATTCGAAAATTATCCGGGCTGGGACGAAAATGGTTACAATCAGTGGATACACCTGTTGCAGTCGCTGCTCAAGCCCAGCCCCAACCTGCCGAAATTTGTTTACCAAGATGGCTGGAAATTGAAAAGTCTGAATACGGCCCTGGGTTCCTGGACCGAACTGAAACACAATACTTTACTGTATGCCGATCAGCCCATGGCCGCCCAACTGGGCTCGGGAGGCGAAGAATGGCCGGCGTCCTACGTCGCGGGCTATGTGGAGCCAGACCCCGTATTTTGGCAGCGGGCGGATCGCCTGCTGCGCTCAATTTTGGGCAAGCTGGAGGAATTGCAATTGCTCACCGACAACATCGAGCAGAAGACCAAGCGCCTCCTCGCGATGGGCGATCAACTGCGGGCCATCGTGGACAAGCAGCTCACCGGCACCCCGCTGACCGGCAGTGAAAATGATTTTCTGCGCTACATCGGAGCGGATGCGGAGTGGCTGAGCCTAAACCTGATGGACAAGGAAAATATTTCTTGGTACGAGCTAAATGCGGTAGACAAGTTCATGGCCCTGGTCGCCGATGTCTACACGTACCAGGGCGACAACCAGCAAGGGGTATTGGAGGAAGCCATTGGCTACGCGGACGAAATTTACGTCCCGGTTCCGATGCCGGACGGCAGCATCCAGTTGTGTCGCGGCGCGGTTTTCAGCTACTACGAGTTCGTGCAGCCGATCGACCAGCGACTCACCGATGAAGAATGGCAACAAATGCTCATCCAGGGTTCGGCTCCAGATCGGCCCGATTGGGTGGGGAAAATTTTCCAAGGGGAAGTTTCCAATTGATCAATTTCCAGGGGGCGCTTCACCCGATTCGCAATGATTCCGGTGGGTAAAACGGCAATCTCTCGCTGTTCATTGGAATTGGAAATTCTCAAGGGAAAATCCTCGGGGCCGCGCGTGATCCCGCGCGGCTACGGGAATGGGCCGGTTCTGTTGGTTGCGCGTTCAAAACGCGCCAATTGGAAATCGGAAATTGAGGAATTTTCAATTCCTCAATTCCTCAATTCCGTCCGTTGAACCGTTCCGAGGTGGTTTCGGAGGTGGCGTAGATGCCTTGGCTTTGGCGGGCTTGGCGGAAGGTGCGGGCCAGGATCTGCAAATCCAGGCGGAAACTCCGGTGCTCGATGTACCACACGTCCAGGGCGAAGCGGGCGGTGAAGGTCAGGGCGTTGCGGCCATTGACCTGGGCCCAGCCGGTGATGCCGGGGCGAACGGTAAACCGGCGCTTCTGCTCGGGGCGGTACAGCGGGAGGTATTCGTGCAACAAGGGCCGCGGACCCACCAAACTCATTTTTCCGGTGAGGACGTGCCACAGTTGGGGCAGTTCGTCCAATGAATAGCGGCGCAGAAAACGGCCAACCGGGGTCAGGCGCGCGCGTTGGTTGTCTTCTTCGCGTTCGCCGGGAAGGATATCGCGCAGGGTGCTGAATTTGATCAAGGTAAAAGGCCGCTCCCGATAACCGGTCCGCACTTGCCGAAAAAATACCCGTTTCTGGCTCAAGGCCAGAACCAATGCAATCAACAGAAACAGCCAACTCAGCCCAATCAGGCCCAGTACCGCAATGGCGATATCGCGCAGGCGAGCGGCCAACATCAGAAAAATTGGGGAGCGATAGAAGATGACTGCCGCATGTTGCTTTCCGGTTGAGGATACCGGCTCAAATTAAGTCGCTCCGCTGGGAATCTCAACCGCAGCCGGTATATTTTGGGGCGGGGGATTGATTGATGCTATTGGGGACGACTTCTGGTCGGAATACTAAAAATTGGACTGCTGAATCACGCTGGATCGGTGCTTGACAATTGTACTATATTGCTCTTAGTCAAAAACATAGATCAGTATGCGCAAATACATTTTTGTCGCCCTTGTGGCGTTTTGCCTCGCCATTCCAGGAATGGTTGCAGCAGGACCGGTTGCGGACCGGGATGTTTCGATTGAAATGGTCGGAGCAGAAACAGATCCCGCATCGGTGAATGAAGTCCTCAAGCGGGCCGCGGAGCAGTGTCCTTACGATCACTGCGAACTCGTGCAGATGTACGCCGACGGAGAGATTTGGATTGAGAAGATGGAAAGTAGCTATCGCATTTGGGACGGTGGCGGGGGATTGATTGACGTCATCCTGGACGACTTTTGAGCTGAAAACTCAAAGCCCAAATAATACTTTTCGAGCAGGAAGAACGCAAACGAACTCCTTTTGCGGAACTCGCTTTTGTTTTGACATCAGCCAGGGTACAATGTTAAGGTACCCCGACTGTGTAAGAGGCTGTTTAAATTTAATCCTGTGATTTTGCTATGGCATCTTTTTCCGCCTCTCTTCAGCTATTTTCTCGCCCATAGCTTTGGCTATGGACTCCAAAATGAGCTTTGAGAGACAAAAAAATCTGCGATAGCAAATTT
>JBCCQH010000105.1:0-28699 GCA_039024435.1 Bacteroidota bacterium | reverse complement strand
GGGGAAAGGTGTAGATGATATTGGCACTCAACTCGACGAGTTGTTCCACGTGGTTGTAAAACAACTCGGTCGCCCGCTCCAACAAAACCTTGTCCAAATCCTCAACAATGATGACGATCCCGTCCTTATTCTTGTGCTCACGCAAATAGTTTTCCACCTCCCGCACCAGTGCATCACAGAGAAACAGCAATTCGGACAACTTGGGCTCGATGTTTTGGGTGATGGTTTCTTTCATCGAGCGGGAAGACTTTGCCGCCATCCGCAATTTTGCGAACAACCGGACGAACCACTTGATATCCGTCCCTGCTCCGGCTTCCGCTGCCAGGGAAGTATGGGTTTCGCGCAGGGTCTTTACTTCGGAGGAAGCCGACCAGTTGCGAATCAGGTCGATGAATTCCCGGTTGATGTACTTTGCGATGTCGTTTTCTTCGATCCATTCAAAGAGCACGTCCATGATTGCGATGAACAATTCGATGTAGTGCACGCTCATCGGATCCAGCTTTTCCTGAACGGAAAAGTTAAAGACCTGGTAATCGTCCTGAATCTTTTTCTCTAGCATTTTCAGCTCGGTGCTTTTCCCACAGCCCCGGTACCCGGCAAACAGAATTTGGAACCGCATTCCCTGCTCCAGAAAATCGCGCACGTCCGCTTCCAATCGGGTGGTTACCGGATCGACCGTCCGCGCTTGCAAAGTGGGCGCATAGTATTCATCCAGTTCCTCAATGGTGAGTGGCTTCGTTTGAAAGTAGCGGCGAACTTCCTTGACCGTAGTGGCTCTTCTTCCTTCCATAACCGCTAAAATAGCAATTCTCCCCCGCATTGTTTCCCCAAATCCACCCGCCCACCGGCAAACCGGCGAAAATCAGGATTCTCCCAAAAAAATCCGTACATTTGCCCGACTATTTTTTGGAACGATGAAATTCACCGCTGGAGAAATCGCTGCTTTGTTGGGCGCCCAGGTCGATGGCGATCCCGCAACTGAAATCACCGGTCTCGCCAAGATCGAAGAAGGCACGCCCGGAACCATCTCTTTCCTGGCCAATCCCAAATACGAGCCCCACGCCTACACCACCCGCGCCTCCGCCCTCATCGTCTCCCAGGAATTCACCCCGAAAAATCCGATTGATGCCACCCTGATCCGCACTGCGGATCCCTACGCCGCCTTCACCGTCCTCCTGGCCAAGGCCGCCGAGATGGTCCAGCAAAAATCGGGCATCGAGCAGCCTTCCTTCATCTCCCCCACCGCCACCATCGGGGAAAATGTCTACATCGGCGCCTTTGCCTACATCGGGCACGGGGCCAACATCGGGGACGGCGCCCGCATCTACCCGCACGCCTACATCGGCGATCAAGCGGCCATCGGCGCCCAGACGACCATCCACCCCCACGTCAGCGTCTATTTCGGCTGCCGGGTGGGGGCGCACTGCATCGTCCACTCCGGAACTGTGATCGGCAGCGATGGCTTTGGGTTTGCCCCGCAAAAGGACGGCACCTTCCAAAAAATCCCCCAGACCGGCATCGTCCGCATCGAGGACCACGTCGAAATCGGCGCGGGCTGCACCATCGACCGGGCCACAATGGGCGAAACCGTGATCCGCCAAGGCGCCAAACTCGACAACCTCATCCAGGTTGCCCACAACGTCGAAATTGGCGAAAACACCGTCATCGCGGCCCAAACCGGCATCTCCGGCAGCACCAAGCTGGGGCGCAACTGCATGGTCGGCGGCCAAGTGGGCATCGTCGGCCACCTCCACCTGGCGGATGGCACCCGCATCGGGGCCCAATCCGGCGTCTCCAAGAACACCGAGCCGGGCCAAGCCCTCCGCGGCAGCCCCGCTCAGGACTATAAACAACAATTGCGTTCGGAAGCCGTCTTCCGCAACCTCGATCAGCTCGCAAAGAAGCTCCACCGAATGGAGCGGAAGCTCAACAATTCTGATTCCTGATGTACGAAAAGCAACATACGATCCAACAACCGGTTTCCGTTTCCGGCGTGGGCCTGCACACCGGCGAAACGGTGACCATGACCTTCAATCCCGCCCCGGAAAACCACGGCTATATCTTCCGCCGGATCGATATGGACGGATCGCCCACCGTCCGTGCGGATGTGGATCTGGTCGTCGATACCTCGCGGGGCACCACCATCGCAGAAAATGGCGCCCGGGTAAACACCGTCGAGCACACCCTGGCCGCGCTGGCTGGGCTGCAAATCGACAATTGCCTGATCGACCTCGACGGGCCGGAGCCTCCGATCATGGACGGCAGCTCGTCTTTCTTTATCGAGGCGCTGCAAAAAGCCGGCCTCGAAGAGCAAAGCGCCGACCGCGAGTTTTTTGTCATCGACCAGCCGATCCACTATTACGAAAAGGAGCGCCAAGTGGACCTCGCCGCCATGCCCATGGACGAATTCCGGGTGACGGTGATGATCGATTACAGCTCGCCGATTTTGGGCAGCCAACACGCGACCCTGCTCAACATTGATAAGTTTGCCGATGATTTTGCCGACAGCCGGACATTTTGTTTTCTCCACGAGCTGGAGAGCCTGGTGCAGGCGGGCCTGATCAAAGGCGGCGACCTGAACAATGCCATCGTGGTGGTGGACCGCGAAGTGAACGATGCCGAGTTGCAGCGCTTGCAGAAACTATTTGACCAGCCGGAAATCAAGGTTGCCGAAGAAGGCATCCTCAACAACATCGAGTTGCGCTACCGCAACGAACCCGCCCGGCACAAGCTGCTCGACCTGATCGGGGATCTCGCCCTCATCGGAGCGCCGATCAAATCGCAAATCCTGGCCGCCCGCCCCGGTCACAAGGCCAATGTTGAGTTTGCCAAGAAAATCAAGTCGCTGATCAAGCAGAAAAAGATCCAAAAGAAATATCAGGTCAAAGAAGCCGAGGGCGTGGTGTTTGACATCAACGCCATCCAAAAGATTCTGCCCCATCGCTACCCCTTCTTGATGGTGGACAAGATCACGGCTTTCAGCGAGACCGAAATCGAAGGCGTGAAAAACGTCTCGATGAACGAACCCTATTTCCAGGGCCACTTCCCCGGCAACCCGGTCATGCCCGGCGTGTTGCAATTGGAAGCAATGGCCCAGGTGGGCGGAATTTTGTTGCTGAACAAGGTCGAAAATCCGGAAAAAGTCTGGGTATACTTCCTGGCGATCAACAATGCGCGGTTCCGCAAAATGGTGATTCCGGGAGACCGCATCGTTTTTCGCCTGAAAATGGACAGCATGAAGCGAAATATTTGTAAAATGCACGGGAAGGGATATGTAGACGGAAAAGTTGTATGTGAAGCCGATTTGGTGGCCGGACTGGTAGACAAAGAAGAATAGGTAGCACAGGTAGAGAGTTGAGATTTTAGTTTTCATCGTCTGCGGCCACATTGAACTATTTGTAAAAGAAATCAACCCAGGAGCGCGTACGGATACCGAAGAGTTCACTCCTCCGGCGTCTTCCTAGCAACGGAAAGAGTTTGGAAAACCCTAAATCGAAAGTATTTGACCGTTTGAATCATCCGCTTTCACAGATATCTCCCGACGCCCGAATCGGAGAGAACGTTACGATTGAGCCGTTTGTAACCATCAAAGGTGATGTCGAAATCGGAGATGGATGCTGGATCGGTTCCAATGCGGTCGTACACGACGGTGCCCGGATCGGCAAAAACACCCGCATATTCCCCGGGGCGGTCGTCTCCTCGATTCCCCAGGACCTCAAGTTCCGGGGCGAACACACCACCTGTGAAATCGGGAAAAATTGTACCATCCGCGAATTTGCCACGATCAACCGCGGCACCAACCATTCCCACAAAACCGTGATCGGGGACAATGTCCTGGTCATGGCCTACGCGCACGTCGCGCACGATTGCTTCATCGACGACCATGCCATCATCGCCAATTCGGTCAACCTCGCCGGCCACGTGCGCATCGACGAGTACGCGATCATCAGCGCGATGAGTGCAGTCCATCAGTTTGTACGGATCGGGCGCCACGTCATCCTCCAGGGGGGATCGCTGGTGGCGAAAGACATCCCGCCCTACACCAAAGTCGCCCGCTATCCGGTGCGCTACATGGGAGTAAACTCCATCGGGCTGCGGCGCCGGGGTTACGATCCGGACACGATTCGGCACATTCAGGAGGTCTACCGCGTGCTGTTCCTCTCGGGACGCAACCGCTCCCAGGCCCTTGCTCACCTAGAAAAGCACTTTCCCGCAAGCGGGATCCGCGACGAGATCATCAACTTTGTGCGAAGCTCAGAGCGCGGGGTGATGAAGGGCTACTACAACCGCAGCGATGTTTAAACTGTCCGCAGAAGGGCTGGGCAAACGCTTTCACCGGCAATGGGTATTTAAAAACCTGGACCTGGAACTCAACGAAGGCGAGCGCTTGCTCATCACGGGCTCCAATGGCTCCGGCAAATCGACGCTCATGCGCATCCTCGCCGGACAGCTCAATCCCACCAAAGGCACCGTCCGCCTGACTGACGACAACCAAGACCTCGACCCCGAGATCTGGTACCGCTACATCTCCTGGTCGGGACCGTATATGGACCTCTATCCCGACTTTACGCTGGCCGAAACCATCCGCCTTCACTTTCGCTTCCGCGATGCCCTCCTCCCCCGGACCGACATCATCCCGGGACTGAATCTGGAAAAGCACGCCGATAAACCCTTGCGCAACTATTCCTCGGGCATGCTCCACCGCGTCAAAGTCGGCCTGGCCATTTTTTCCCAGTCAAAGGTGCTGCTGCTCGATGAGGCCACCACCAATATGGACGCGGAAAATTCCGGGCTGGTGATCGATTGGGTCAAGAAATACCGGGAAAACCGCATCCTCATCTACGCCGGCAACAAGCCGGAAGAATTCGTCCATTTCGAGCGGCGCTTAGAAATGTAGGCTTTACTTGCGCGGTGGGGCTTGCCACGTTTCAAGGCATGGGCTGGACGCGGCCCGGCTGCTTCATAAAGCGCAGCGGATTCTCGTCCACCAATATCCGCAGAGCGTAGAAGGGGGCAAAGGGTGCTTCTTCCGCCTCGACCGCCAAGGGGCCTTCGTGGCCGATCATCATGAACACCTTCGATTTGGCGGTGAAGTTTCCGAAGGGTTTTCCCTTTTGCCCATCTCCGAGGGCGGTCGCATTGATCACCAATTCCCCATCTTCCAGTTCCCAGGGCACGCGGTACAGGTTGTCGTTGTACAATACGTGGACGACATTCGGCCCGGTGACCGGTTCGGTGCGCCCAAAGTTTTGCAGCATTTCTGGGCGGTTCAGCTCGGAGGGAATGGCAAATGCGTAATCGCCGAGCTTCAGGCGAAACTGCGGTACGGGGCGGGTCAGGAACGGCAAGGCGCTGTCTTGCCAGAGGGCATTGTGGGCCTCATCGAGGGTAAATTGGGGCTCCAGGGCCACAGCTTGGGGAGCGGCCGCGGTGGACGGCTCGGTTTCGGGAGCCTCACCGGTTTCCGAACAAGCGGCCAAAAGCAGTGCCGCGAAAGCCAGGGTGGTAAACAAGGCACGGACGGGCAGAATTCGTTTCATAGCGCAGTTCTTTGGGGTCAGGCACCAAACGGTTCCGGCTTTACCGCCGGCGCTTCGGACTCGTGGAAGATATACAGAAAGTAGTAAATAAAATTGGCCAGCAGCCCGGTAAAAATAAAGACGATCACCCATACAATCTGCGCTTCGGTACTCAACGCGGGATTTTTCAGAGCGTGGACGCAGTAGTACACGATGCCACCGAGCATGAGGAGGAAAAACAATACAAATCCGCCAAAAAAGCCGGCCATAAGCGAGTAAAATGCTTCCGGGGGGCCATCGCCCACTTGGTGGTGTGCCCGCTCCAGTTCCGGAATTTCCCGGAAAAGCATCACAAACATAAAAAACAGAACCAGCAAGGGCGATACGGTAAACAGGCCGATCCAGATTTTTTGTCCAGTGCTCATGAATATGTCCTGCGATTTGATCCAGCTTGGAAAATCTCCATCGGAAGTTGGGGATGTCCGCTTCAGCAAAGCTAAGGCAAGCCGGACAAATGAGACGTTGATTGGCGTGTGTCCCCACCGAAAAGGGCATTGGTGGAGGAAGAAAGGGGGCAATCCTGGGTGAAGTTTGTCCCCTTCGAGCAGGAAAACTATATTGCGCCGCATTGTCATCAGACGCCCCTATGCTCCGTACTTCCCCGAAAAATATTGCGATCCTGATCGGATTGATCCTCATTGCTTGGGGGGTATTCCGCGCGGTTTCGGGTTTGCGCAATTGGCAAGAAACCAAGGCCTTGACCCGGACTCCAAAGACGTCCCAAGCCCTCCTGGCTCCGGTGATCGCCGATCCCATTGCAGCGCCGCTGGTAGCGGATACCTCCCGCTTTCTCTTGGGGGGCGTACAGATGAATGAACCCGACCAAGACGTGTGGATCCGCAGCTTGATCGAAAGCGGAATGAATACCGTTGAGGTCACGACCTACGCCCACCAAGGCCGGTGGAGCGACAACAACCTGTGGTTTCCCCGGGTGATCGACGAGCAGGGACTGATCGAAGAAGTGCGCGTCGCAAAGGCGTACGGAATGCGCGTGGTGCTCATTTTGCGGTTGCAGCTCAACCACGGATTTGAGGAGAACGATTTTCTGTGGCACGGCTTGATCTTCCCCAAAAGTGAATTTTTGCTCCATCTTTGGTTTCAGGAATACCGCCGCTACATGAAGCAGTGGGCGACTTTTGCCCAGGAAAATGGGGTGGACGTACTGGTGCTGGGCAGCGAAATGAATGCGCTTTTTGCGACCCGTTTTGTGGACCAGTTACCGCAGCTCCACGAATACTACCTCAATCCCAAAAAGCGCAACCGCTACAAAGAAAAGGTGATCCGCCACGGCACCGACCTTTCCGCCGACCAGTTTCCGGTCGAAACCCAAAAGCATTTTACGACCCTGCCGGGCTACTTGGACCGGGAAATCGACGCGCAACGGGCCTGGGCGGCCACCTGCGCCTTCTCCGACTCTACCGATTCGGTCCTGGAGGTGAACAAGCGGCGCGCGACGCTCAACTATTACTGGGAGCGTCTGATCGACGAGGCCCGCTATTACTACAAGGGCAAGCTCACCATCGCCGCCAACTTTGACAATTACCACGAGGTGAAGTTTTGGCACAAACTGGACTACATCGGGATCAATGCCTATTTCCCGCTGCGCAAACTGCGAGACGGCAAGCCGAGCCCAGAAAAATTCCGCCGCAAGTGGGAGCGCATCCTCGACGACATCGAAAAGTTTCGGGAAGAAATGGAAATTACCGATGTCCCTGTACTCTTCACCGAACTCGGCTACACCGAATACACAGGGTCCACGCTGACGCCCTGGCAGGGTTCGGGTTTCTCACTGCTGGAAGAGCTGGAGCGAGACTCGCTTATCATCTGGAAAAAACAGCCGCAAGACTTTTCTGAACGCACCATGGCAGTGCAGGCCTTGCGGGAAGCCGTCAAGCAGAAAAAGTTTCCCCTGGCCGGTATTCTGTACTGGAAGCTCACGACCGATCCGGAAAAATTGCAGTATGATCCGTTTGCCATCCACATCGGAAAGCAAAGCACCGACCGAATTCAAGATGAGTTGGGGAGGTTTCTGATTTCTGATTTCTGAGAATCTGTATTTAGCCGAAACCAATTGGAAATCGAAAATTTTCTCATTGAAAATTGAGCGAAGCGCCCATTGGAAATTCGTTAGTTTTGCCCCATGAAGCAAATATTCATCTCAGGTGCCAGCAAAGGCATTGGTCTGGCCACGGCGCGGCGGTTCCACCGCGAAGGCTGGAAAGTCATCATTTGCGCCCGCGGCCGGGAAGCCCTCGATGCCGCCGCCGCCGAATTGCCCGGACTCGTGACCTACGTCTGCGATCTCTCCCAAAAACAATCGATCCGGGAATTGGTTGATCAAATCAGAACGGAGCATGGCCGGCTCGATGTATTGTTGAACAACGGCGGTACGTTTTTGCCCGGTCAAATGCACACCGAGGACGATTCGGTCTTTGAAACCCTAATGGCGACCAACCTTTTTAGCGCCTATTACATGGCCAAATGGTTGCTTCCCGATATGATCGCGCACGGCAGTGGCACCGTGGTCAATATGGCCAGCATTGCCAGCATCACTGCCTACGAGCACGGAGGTTCTTATTCTGTGTCCAAATTTGGGATGTACGGCTTTTCTAAGAGCCTGCGCGAGGAAATGAAACCAAAGGGCATTCGGGTCATTTCCATTTTACCGGGGGCAACCTACACGGCATCCTGGGTGGGAGCAGATTTACCGCAAGAGCGGTTCATCCCCGCCGAAGACGTAGCTGAATTGGTATGGACCGCCTGTACCCTATCGGACCGCACGGTGGTAGAAGACATCGTGGTGAGACCGCATCTGGGTGACCTTTAACCCTGTGTTTTCACTTCCCGAGACTCCGATGGCAACCGCACAACTCGAAAAATTAAATACCGTAGGATCTTCTGGGATTTGATCCATTGTATCTGATACTGATCCAGAGATGAGCCATCCGTATACGCATTCGCTTTACCAGCGCCGCCGCATCGAAACTGTCGAAGTAAAGATCGGCGATGTTCCGGTCGGCGGTAAAAACCCCATCCGCATTCAGTCGATGACCACTACCTCGACCATGGATACGGAAGCCACCGTGCAGCAGACGCTGCGCATGGTTGAATCTGGGGCCGAATACGTCCGCATCACGGCTCCCAACATCAAGGAGGCCAACAACCTCAAAGAAATTCGCGACCGCCTCCACGCCCTGGGCTGCAAAGTGCCCCTGATCGCCGACATCCACTTCACCCCCAATGCCGCCGAAGTCGCCGCCCGCATCGTGGAAAAGGTCCGGGTCAATCCCGGGAATTACGCCGACAAGAAAAAATTCAAGGTCATCGAATACACCGACCAGACTTACCAAGAAGCCTTGGATCGGATTCACAAACGCTTCTCTCCGCTGGTCCAGATCTGCAAGGAACACGGCACCGCAATGCGCATCGGGACGAACCACGGATCACTGAGCGACCGCATCATGAGTCGCTACGGCGATACCCCGCTCGGTATGGTGGAGAGCGCCTTGGAGTTCATTCGCATTTGTGAAATGTACAACTTCGACCAGCTCGTCGTTTCGATGAAAGCATCCAATCCCCAGGTCATGGTGCAAGCCTACCGGCTGTTGATGCAGAAAATGATCGAGAACGGCAAGATCTACCCTCTGCATCTCGGGGTGACCGAAGCCGGCGAAGGCGAAGACGGCCGCATCAAGAGCGCCCAGGGGATTGCCGCCCTGCTGATGGACGGCATCGGGGATACCGTACGGGTTTCATTGACCGAGGAACCGGAGTACGAGTCCCCGGTCGCGAAATTCCTGGTCGAGATGTACGACGGCCCCGACATGCACCAATTCGGCATTCAGGGCCGGGTCTTGCCGGAAAATCCGGTCGATCCTTACGCCTTCAAGCGGCGCGCCAGCCGGGAAATCATCAATCTGGGCCAGGGACACGTCCCGCGGGTCATCGCGGATTATCGCCACACCACGCTGAAGCGGGAGCACCTCACCGATGCCGGCTACCAATACAGCGCCTTGCTGGACAAGTACAACTTTTCTGACATGGCCGCGGACTACATCTACCTGGGTGCGGCCCTGCCGCCCTTCGAGTTGCCCGGCGGCCTGAAACCGGTCGTAAATGCGGATTTGTGGCGCGAGCTCAATGACCGCACCACCTACTTCCCTTGGTACAGCTCTGTGGCAGAGTTCCGGGCCAATGGTCCCGAGCACACCGAGTTGAATTTCGTCGCGGTCACGGCGGACGAGGTTGAATCGGTTCCGGAAACTACGGAACGGGTGGCTCTGGTATTGGAAGCCCAAGGGCGGTCCTGCGGGCACGCTTGGCGTTGGATGGCAGCGCGCCTCAAGGAGCGCAAGATCAATGCGCCGATTGTTCTCTCCACTTCGCTTCCGGAACGCTTCGATTTTTACAATGACGATCACCTCCCGGAGAAATACCAACTGACCGAAGAGGCGAAGCAACAACTGTACCTCGCCGGCATTTCCGGGAGCACGGTGGTGGACGGGCAAATCGACGGCATCTTGCTGCGGCCCTCCGACCGCCTCACCAATCGGACTTCCTTCGGTATTCTGCAAGCCTCGCGGCTGCGCATGACCAAAACCGAGTATATCTCTTGTCCTTCCTGTGGGCGCACGCTATTTGACCTACAGGAAACCACCGCCCGCATCCGGAAACGGACCGAGCACCTCAAGGGGGTGAAGATCGGCATCATGGGTTGCATCGTGAACGGTCCCGGAGAGATGGCCGACGCCGACTACGGCTACGTGGGAGTGGGTCCGGGCAAAATCGCCCTCTACCGGGGGCAGAATGTCGTAGAACGCGGCGTAAAAACAGCGGAGGCAGTGGACAAGCTCATCGAATTGATCGCCGCTGACGGCAAGTGGATCGAGCCGGCGGTTACGGAAACAGCTTAACCTTTAAGTATGCGCACCTTCGTCGTCGGTGATATCCACGGTGCCCACAAAGCACTCGTACAAGTAATGGAGCGGTCGGGATTTGACCGGGAGCAGGATCGCTTGATTTCCCTCGGGGATTTGACCGACTACAATCCCGACAGCGCCCAGGTGATCGAGGAGTTGCTGGGGCTAAAACACCTGATCGCCGTGCGCGGCAACCACGATGTGTGGATGGAAGCCTGGCTAAAAACCAAGGATATCGATCCGGTGTGGCTGATGAATGGCGGCAGTGAATCCATCGTTTCCTACCGCAAAACTGAGCGCCAAGATGATCCACGCCACGTCGATTTTTTTGCCCGGCAAATCCCTTACTACCTGGATGAAAGCAACCGGCTGTACGTCCACGCCGGATTTGATCCGGACCGGTCGCTGGAATCTCAGTCGGACGAAACCCTGTACTGGTCCCGGGCTTTTTGGACGGGGGTCGCCACCGCGCACAATGCGGGCGAGGCACCCCGGGATTTTGACTACGCGGCGATTTTCATTGGCCATACCCCTACCCCCAAGTATTTCCGCCACTTCCTGCCCGTGAATTGCGGGTCGGTCTGGAACCTGGATCAAGGGGCAAAATCCATCGGGGTACTCACCTTGATGGAAGTCGAAACCAAAGCGTACTGGCAGAGTGACCGGGTGAGCGAGTTGTACCGCTGACCGATGCAAAGTGTCCCGGTCAGTTTTCCCAATTCGGTGCAGGATGGTTTGGGATTTCGGAGGCCCGTATCGCCCAAAGATCCCGCACGGCGGCCGGGCAATTTTTGGGATTCTGCCGGAAAGAAAAGAGTAAAATTGGGCTCGGAAAGATAGAACTTGATTGCGCACGGGTTGCATGAAGTACCACAGTGTCCGCAAATGACACCTGCGGCGGTTTGGCACCTTTTCCGGGCGAAGGTAAATCGATTCAAGGTTGCTTCTACCTCATTTTTTTCCGACATTATCGGTTATCAACCATTTTCTAAGTACCCGATTGCACAATATGAAGCATCTTCGACTCTCAATCTTATCTTGCCTGTTGCTCTTTGCCGGCCTTTCGGTTCACGCTCAGGGATATTACTACATTTTCCAGACGGGAACGGTAGCCCCCTACGAGTACAATGAAGCCGATGACGCCTACGATATCATGTCCTCGGGCAACGACCAAATGTCGGCCCAACAGCAAATGCCGTTTACCTGGAGTTTCTACGGGATTCCGGTGAGCCAATATTTTGTGTCGGACAACGGTTACATCACCTTTACCAACCCACCCGGATCGAGTGATCCGAACAACATTGCCATTCCGGATGGTGCTGCACCTACCAACGCGATCTTCGCTTTCTGGGATGACCTCGACTACGGTAGTTTTGGTAAAGTGCGCGCTTGGGACCAAGGCGTGGCTCCGAACCGCATCCACTGTGTTCAGTGGTCAAACATGACGCGGTCCGGCACGACCTCCACGCTGACCTTTACCCTCCGCATCCACGAGTCCGGTCACTTCGACATCATCCACGACCACTCAGCCGGTAACTCGGTACTCAACACCAATGGTACGGTCGGCGCTCAGGATGCTACCGGCAACAATGCAATGATGATCGGCAACGCTTTTTTTGCTTTCCCGGACATCACCACCGACAATACCGACGATGCGGTTTACGTAGTGGATTTTGGTACCCAGTACCAGCGTGACCTCACGGTCTTGACCACCGATATCAAGCCGGCTACCGCCGCCGGTTCTTACAATGTTTCCGGTCGGGTGAAGAACTTGGGTTCGATGCAAATCACCAACTTTGACATCAACTTCCAGGTCGATAATGGCCCAGTCCAATCCGATGGCGCTTCCACCTTGACCCTGGTTCAAAACGGGGGTGAGTTTACCTACTTCCACCTGAATCAAGTGGATTTCCCGAACTCGGGTACCTTCTACAACGTGAAAATTTGGGCCAGCAACCTGAATGGCCAGGTGGATCAAAACCCCGCAAACGACACGCTGACTTTGGAAGTCATCACGGTGCTTGGTATCAATGCCCCCAAGAAAGTGGTCATTGAAGAATTCACCGCTACCTGGTGTGGTGCTTGCCCCACGGCCCTCGAGTACATGGACACTTGCTACGCCAACTTCCCGGGCCAAGTCATCGGGATTGCTACCCACGCGGGGGGCAGCTCCTTCGAGTACACACAAAACACCGACGATCTGTTTGATTTCTACAAAGTAGGCGGTATTCCGGATGGCGTCGTTGACCGTGCGGGTCAGCCTTTTGGGGCGGCTCCAAATGTCTACCCGACGGCGTGGCCCACCTTTGTGGCGGCGCGCCTGAATGAGCCTTGTCCGGTTGCGGTTGAGGTCTACAATACCTACGATCCCGGAACCCGGGTGTGCAGCGGCCAGGTGGTCATGCGCTTCAGCGATTACGCCCTCGGCGATATGCGGGCCATCCTGTTCGTGACGGAAGATGGGCTGCCCGGCAACCAGGCCGGTCTCGGTCCTTACACCTTCGACCACATCCTGCGCATGATGCCCATGGGTGAGTTCGGCACACCGGGTACGATCCCCGCTTTTGTGAATCCGGATGAGGTCTACGTCGAAAACTTCAGCTTTACCATCCCGAATGGGGTTGACATCAACAACATCAACCTAGTGGGTGCGGTAAACAAGTGGGACATCGACAGCCGCAAGCACGAGATCCTGAATGCGGGCGAATTTACCCTGGACAACGGGGTTTCCGCTCAGTCACCGACCTCGGAATCACGTTCGCTGGGCATTCTCCCGAATCCGGTCCAGAACATGGGGGCCATCAAGATTGACTTCGCGAAGCCGGCCGATGCCCGCTTTTCCCTCTTCAATGCCGTCGGTCAGGAGATCCGCGTGATCAAAGAAGGCAAATTTACCCGCGGTACGCACCACGTGTACTTCGATGCCAGCCAGCTTCCGGCCGGCATCTACTACATCAATGTTAGTTCCGATCAGGGCAACTTCACCGAAAAGGTGGTCGTTCAGTAAGCGATTGCTGATCGATTGATTTCGATTTTCCAATGGCGACTCTGCGTGCGAAAGCATCGGAGTCGCCATTGGACTTTTTGTTTTTGGCGGATGCAATGCGTTGCGATCACAATCGTGCCGCGAAGTGGGGTTGCCATTGGAGAAAGGCGGCGGTTACTTCAGCGGTTGCCCTTGATCGTAGCGGCAGTCCATGGATTGCGGCTACGATCAAGGGCGCAAACGTTCACGTTCTCGGTTCCGATCAAAATTTATGCTCAATTGTTTAGCCATTGCGAAGCATAGCCAATTGCCCAATCGCCATCGGAAATCACAAAACTGAGCCTTGAAAAAAATTGAGAGGCCGCCCCTCCGTTACCGAATTGACGACCTCCGGATCATAGCTTTACAAAGTTTACCAACTGCTAACACCGGCGATCAGACTTTGCGTATTGACCGTGCCGGGATGATGGACGTTGTCCGCCCATCTCTCGCGCACAAAAACCGGTGCAACAATATCCAATGAGGAGGGATTAACCCTCAATCGTAAGGTAGCAATTCAGAGACCGATTGTCAAGCAACGACAATTGTTGGTTGGTGTTTCCAAAATCTCAATAAAATAATGTCGGTTAAGTGCCACTTCGCGGCTTTATCGGCGGGCTGACTGGCGCCGGCGCTGAACCTCGCGGCGCAGCAGTTTTACTTCCCGGGAAGACTGACCGGCAATCGCAGTGTTCTCATCCGCGCGGCGGAACAGGTAGGGCAACACCGCCTTGACCGGACCGTAGGGCAGGTATTTCGCGACGTTGTAGCCGTGGTGAGCCAGGTTAAAGGAAATATTGTCGGACATGCCGAGTAGTTGGGCAAACAGGACGTGGGGGTGTTTCGGAGACAACCCGCGTTCCAGCATCAGATCGGCGAGGATCCGACTGCTTTCCGCATTGTGGGTGCCCGCGCAGATCGCCACCCGGTCGATGTGGTCCAGGCAGAGGCGTACTGCGGCATCGTAATCCCGGTCGGTGCTCGCCTTGTCCGGCTGCATCGGCGTAGAGTAACCGCGTTCCTGAGCGCGATCATTTTCTTTCTCCAAATATGCTCCGCGCACCAGTTTGACGCCCAGTAAGTAGCCTTTCTCCTCGGCCCGGGCAATGAGTTCGCGCAGGTATTCCAGCCGGTCGTGGCGGTAAAGTTGTACCGTGTGGTAGACCACGGCCTTGCCGTGATTGAACCGTTCCATCATCTCCTCGGTCCACCGGTCTACGGTGCGCTGAATCCAACTTTCCTCCGCGTCCACAAACACGGGCTGTTGGAGGTCAAAAGCGCGCTGACCGATGGCTTCCATGCGGGCTTTGGCGCGCAGCAATGAAGTTCGCTCGGCTTCGGTCAGCGTTTGCTGGGTGTCGTTTTTTGCGAGGTAGTCAAAATGGGCAATCCCGGTGACCTTCATCGCCGAAAATGCCACCGCTTCGTGCCGGGCACCGTGATCAATCGTGGCGATGATCTCGTCGCGGGTCGCATCAAAGCCCTTTTCGCTTTTCTCACCTTCGACCGAATAGTCCAGAATGGTGTAGACCCCGGCTGAATGCAGGGCATCCGAGCGTTCGGCGGTATCGGACAACGAAGTGCCCCCACAAAAGATGTCGAAAATCGTGCGCCGGATCAGTTTTTCCATCGGCAATCCGATCCGCAAGGCAAAAGTCACCAACGGCGGGCCAATCCGGGTCAATAGCGGCGAATCAATCATGCGGAACAAGCGATAAGTCCGCTTTAAGTCCGCGTCCGAATGGTGGGCAAAGGCCAACTTCGTATCGTCAAAATCCAACGTTTTCGTCAGAGGGGTAGCTTCCATCTGAATTGTCTTAGAGAATCAAAATACAGCAATCCAAGCGAGATAGCAACGGTGGTGACCGATTTTTCCTGCGCGAAGTTGCTGCGGTACCAATAGAGGAGCCTCCTATCTTGTCACCTTGACAATAATAGGCAATTTGCACGGAAAATTTTCCACATCTTTTTCTCCGGGCTGACTTTTTCAAACCCATCCGACCGGCGATGCCGTGTGATTGGTTGCGCTCAGTGGGACTATTTGCCCCGTCGGAGTGATCGGTTCGGGCGGTTTTGAGACCGCGCTCAGAAGTGCTATCTTTGCCCCTTGGAAAGCCGCTCAATGTCGGCTCTCCGGAGCAAAACTGCAAATTGCCCTTGCGCAATATCACCCATGGGACTGAAACGCTGGATCGCTGAAAGATGGGCCCACAGCCGGGCCAAGGCCATACGCCGGGTACACGAAAACGCGGTAGCCTCCCAGCACCGCACCCTCAAGCAACTCATTTACAAGGCTACCAATACCCAGTTTGGCCAGGACCATGGCTTTGCCGGCATCGCTTCACCCGCCGACTTTCGCGCCCGCGTCCCCGTCCGCAACTACGAAGCCGGCCGGAAGTACTTCGACGCCATCCGCGATGGCCAGTCCGATGTCACCTGGCCGGGCAAGCCCCTCTACCTCGCCAAAACTTCCGGGACCACCTCCGGCGCGAAGTACATCCCAATCACCCGCGACTCCATCCGCTACCAGATCAAAGGCGCCCGGGACGCTCTGCTCCTCTACATCCACGAGACCGGCAACTCCGCTTTCCTGGATGGGCGCATGATGTTCCTCAGCGGGAGCCCGGTCCTCGACACCAATGACCACGGCCTCAAAGTGGGCCGCTTGTCTGGCATCGTAAACCACTTCGTCCCTTCCTACCTGCGCCGCAACCAGGTTCCCACCTATGCAACCAATTGCATCGAAGAATGGGAACAAAAGGTGGACAAAATCCTCGACGAAACCCTTCCCGAAGACCTTCGTCTGATTTCGGGCATTCCCCCTTGGGTGCAGATGTATTTTGAGCGGCTCGAGGAGCGCACCGGAGAGAAGCCATTGGAACGCTGGCCCAACCTGAGCCTATTTGCCCAGGGAGGCGTCGATTTCAGCCCCTACGAAGGCGTCTTCCGCAACTACTTTGACGAGCGGATCGACATCCTGGAACTCTTCCCCGCTTCGGAAGGCTTTTTTGCCTTGCAGGACAAAATGCCGAGTCAGGGCTTGCTGCTGAACCTCGCCTACGGGATGTACTATGAGTTTATCCCAATGGCGGAATACGGCAACGAGCACCCCACCCGCCTCGGCCTGGAAGACGTCGAACTGGATACGCAATACGCGCTCATTGTCTCATCCAATGCGGGACTTTGGGCCTACGACATCGGAGATACCGTAAAATTTGTCTCAAAAAACCCGCACCGCCTCAAGGTCACCGGCCGGGTCAAGCACTTCATCAGTGCCTTTGGTGAGCATGTCATTGTGGAAGAGGTCAACCGGGCGATGATTCACGCTTGTGAACAGCACGGAGCCGAGATCGTCGAGTTCACCGTCGCCCCCCAACTCGCAGGCGGGGAGGGCGATTCATTTCACGAATGGCTAGTAGAATTCCGCCAATCGCCTCCGGATGAGGCAGCTTTCTCGACCACCCTCGATGCTGAATTGCGGAGGCAGAACAGCTACTACGATGACCTGCGCAACGGCAACATGCTCCGGGCAGCGGTGGTGCGCAAAATTCAATTGAATGCCACCCGGGAATACATGCGGGCGATTGGCAAATTGGGTGGCCAAAACAAATTTCCCCGCCTGAGCAATAACAGAAAGATCGCGGATTGGTTACAGGACTATGTGCTATGAAGGGGAAGGTTGCGCGGAAGAATCGATCATTGATCTTACCTGAACCGCGGACCGCCGCGCCAAATCATGGAAAATAATAAACGCCACATCGCCATTTTGGGCTCAACCGGCTCCATCGGAACCCAGGCACTGGAAGTGATCGACCTCCATCCGGAGCGGCTTGCGGTATCGGTCCTGACCGCGCGCAACAACGCCGACCTCCTCATCGAACAGGCCCGCAAGTTTCAGCCCAATGCGGTGGTGATCGTCAACGAAGAACTTAGGGACAAGGTGCAGACTGCCCTTGCCGATACTTTCGTAAAAGTCTACAGCGGCGCGGAAGCATTGGCGCAAGTGGTGGAAATGGAGGAAATCGACATCGTGCTGACCGCCGTGGTCGGATTTTCGGGCCTCCGCCCTACCCTGCGGGCGATCAAAGCGGGCAAGCACATCGCTCTGGCGAACAAGGAGACCCTGGTTGTGGCCGGCAAAATGGTGCAGGAATTGTGCCGGATCCACCAGGTGGATCTACTCCCAGTGGACAGCGAACACTCGGCCCTGTTCCAATGTCTCGTGGGGGAGCACATGAATCCCATCGAAAAGATCTACCTCACGGCTTCGGGCGGGCCCTTCCGCGGGTACAGCTACGAGCAGCTCTTACAAGTCAAGCCGGCCCAGGCGCTCAAGCACCCCAATTGGGAAATGGGCGCTAAAATTACGATTGACTCGGCCAGTATGATGAACAAAGGGCTGGAAGTGATTGAAGCCAAGTGGCTGTTTGACTTGCGGGACGAACAAATCGACATCATCGTCCACCCGCAATCGATCATCCACTCGATGGTCCAGTTCGAAGACGGGAGCATGAAGGCGCAGATGGGGCTGCCGGATATGCGCCTCCCGATCCAATACGCATTGTGTTTTCCCCAGCGGATGCACAATCCCTTTCCGAGATTTCCGTTTGCCGATTATCCGGCTCTGACCTTTGAGCAGGTGGATCGGCGGGTATTTCGCAATGTCGCACATGCCTTCGAGGCAATGCGCCGCGGGGGCAATGCCCCCTGTATCCTCAATGCCGCCAATGAAATTACGGTGAAATTATTCCTTGAGAACAAAATCCGATTCACCGATATTGCAGAATTCAATGGCGAAGCCATGGAAAACGTTAGTTTTGTAGCGGATCCGGATCTGGAAGATCTCCTGGCGACCGATGCTGCGGCACGGACCTGGGTTCAGGAACGGGCAAACTCAGTTCAAATTTGACGAAGAAAGACACTCAATAGATACATGGACGTACTGCAGACTGTAGGCTTAATGCTGCTCGCGCTGACCATCCTAATCGTGATTCACGAATTGGGGCACTTTTGGGCGGCGCGGATTTTTGGCATGCGGGTAGAAGCATTTGCCCTCTTTTTTGGTCCCAAACTGTTCGGAGTCAAGCGTGGCGAGACGGAATGGCGCTTCAATTTGGTTCCGCTCGGGGGCTACGTAAAGATTTCCGGCATGCTGGATGAGCACATGGATACCGACCAAATGGCGCAGGAGCCCCAACCCTGGGAGTTCCGTTCCAAACCCTCCTGGCAACGGTTGATCGTGATGCTAGGCGGAATCATTATGAATATCATTCTCGGCTGTCTCATTTTCATTTCCCTCAAGTACGCCAATGGGGACAACCGCATCGACAACAGCAAGCTGGAATACGGCATTTTTGTTTCAGACAGTACGGCGGCCCAGGAACTTGGTTTTCGTACCGGTGATCGACTCGTCACCTACATGGGGGACTCGATCACCTGGTTTGATGACGCTTCTGACCCCAACAACCTGGTGGACCGAGGCAAATACTTTGAAGTGCTGCGCAACGGGGAATTGATCCGCATCGACATTCCGGACGATTACCTCAATACCTTCATCGACCGAAAGGAATCCTCGCTCTTCTTCCCAGATGGGGCGCCGGTCATCACGGTCATGGATACGAGTGCCGACTTCAATTACAAACCCGGCAATCCAGTCAATGGCTTCCTCGGGGGCCTGCGCAAGAAAGATAAAATCCTGATGATCGACAGCATCCCGATGGAGCGCTGGTCATCGGTGAGCACTTACCTCAAAGGCAAGCCCAACACAGCAATGGAATTCCTGGTCTTGCGGGACAACAAAGAAGTCAAACTGACGATTTCGACCGATTCTTCCTCGATGGTGGGAATCGCTTTGTACACCAAAGATTTCTTCACCCACATCGACTACGGCATCGGGGGGGCGATTCCGGCCGGCATCCAGGAAGCCTTCAACCGCATGTGGAGCACGGTCAAAGGGCTCGGGGCTCTGTTTACGGGCAATGCCGATCCGACCAAGAGTGTCTCCGGGCCGATCAAGATCGCAGGCATTTACGGCAACATCTTCGACCGCGGGGGCTGGACGGGCTTTTGGGTTTTGACCGGCATGCTGTCGATGGTGCTGGCGGTGATGAATCTCCTGCCGATTCCGGTGCTGGATGGCGGACAGGTAGTCATTCTTATCATCGAGGCGATCATTGGTCGGGAGATCCCGCCCGGGGTCAAAGAATGGATCCTCCGCATCGGCTTCTTCCTGGTGGTCGCCCTGATGATCTTTGTCTTTGCGAATGACATCATCAGCCTCGCGACCGGGGACTGATGGGAATTTTCCAGGGAAGATTTTCAGTTTCCAATGTCATCTACAGCGTGGCTGACTGTGGCAGATGGCAATGGGGCGCTCCCTCAGTGAAACTTGGAAACGGCTCAATCCACCGTTTATCCACCGATATTTTTTAACATGTTCACAAACATGTTAATTGATTGGTGATCAATTATTTATCTTTCATATTCGCTGGCCGATCAGCTTTCGGCAGAACATTTCTCAGAATTGTGTAAAAAACCTTGAAACCCTACTGGCGGAACTGCGTATACAGTGGTCCCGGCAGGGACTTATGCCGTATAGGTTCATAGGAATGAGCCCATGCGGGGTTCAAGTCGGTTAACCTCCTCGTATTATGAAACACCTCGTATTAACGCTCGCCATGAGTGCCTGGGCGGTATTTGCCATTGCCCAGCCAAATGTCCTCGATTCTTCCGATGAAGAGATCGAAGATGTCACCAACGCCAAGATCCTGGTCATCCCTTTCCACGATGTACGGTATTATTTTTCCGATTGCGACAAAGCGATTTCCCAAGCCAGCAAGGTGGATGTTCGCGACGTGCGCAAAAGCTTCATGTTGGGATTGGATTATGCCACTGAAGCCAAAATGGAAAAACGATATCGGCCGATGAACCTCGCCCAGATGAAAGACTCGGTGGACAAAGTGGCCATGCAAGACTTCTACAAAAATGTCAGCTACGCCTACGAGTCGCCCACCCGTTTCCTCCAAACCAAAAAGGAAAAGAAGGGGGTCTTCTCGAAAATGAAAGCCAAATTTGCTCAAGTAGGTTCCAAAGACAAGCCCAAAACCCTGGACGAAGAAGAGGCCTACACCACCCTCGAATCGGACGATCCCAAATACATGAAATTGCACTGGGCGAATCCTGAGTACCTCGACAACCTCAATACGATTTACGAGCCGGACTACATCGTGACCATCAATCAGTTTGAAATCCGGACCGATTACGAACGCTGCATTGACCGGGACCTCGGCAACTACACCCGCCACATGAAGGTCCACTTTAATGTTTTCCGCCCCGACGGACGTCCCATCTACGGCGATGTCGTCACCGCCAAGTACAACAGCACTTCCGACGATATCAACCAGATCATCCAGGACAACTTTGGGTTCTTGGGCGAATACATCACCCAGGCCCTTCCCCCGAAATAAAGCGTTCCCAATACGAAATAGTTAACCGGAAAAAGTCTGATTGGTATGTACGGGTGCGGTTCACCGCGCCCGATTTTTTTTTCGCGTACCGGGTAACAAAGATTCCACTCGGGGATAAAGGGATGAATCATTCATTTAGAAATCTCAAATTGAATATGGAATCTACCACTTTGAAATCGACCCGTATCGCATTGTCCATCGAAGGCAATCCGACCAACAATGAAGTCCTCGACCTCCTCCGCTCCGAAGCCGGCATCGGGGGCCCACAGGTGCTCGTGGTTCCGGCCGCCGATTACCTCGCCAATGCGGACACCCAACGGACCAATCAACTGCTGCGCGCCGGCACCTCACTGCTGCTGCTCGACGCTTCCCAAGCCGACAAAAAACACCTGGTCAAACACATCGGGATCGGATCGCCGGGCGATTCCATCGCTTACCTGATCACCGCCCGTCCGGCGGCGGGCGACCGACTGGCCTACGAAATGTTTGACCTGACCGCCCCCCAAGACCACACCCCGGCGATGCAAACCGCTTCCTTCACCGGAACCTATCCCGATGGCAGTCCAGAACCCACCCTGACCCCGCGCCCGGAAGTGACCCACACCCCGGCCCCCTCGGCCGCTGCCGCATTCGTCCAGCAGATCACCACCGCCCTGAACCGCTCCCAACCGGCGGTCGCCACCGATACGACCGAGCCAGTGCAGCAACAGTGGATCGAAAACAAAACCCTCAACTGGGGCATCTCCCAGGGCAGTGAGCACCATGGCATCACCCCGCAGGCCCAAAGCACCCAAATCACCCTGACCTTTACCTTTATCGTCTACCTCGACGAGCAAGCGAGCGGCAATTTCCAGTGGCTCTACCTCGAAACCCTCGGGTACCAAAGCGTCGGCGCCACCGGCATGAACGAAAACTACCACGACGAGCGGGGCTGGGCCAATGGGTGGCTCCAGGTCGTAGCCGATTCCCCTTCCGGCTTTTACGTCAACAGTTCTTCGCCCAACAACGTCAACAGCTCTACTACCTACACCTCCAGCGTCTCGTTTGACGTGGGCGTGGACACCAGCAGTGGCGGTACGGCCTCGGTGGATGTCTCCCACTCCCAATCGGAGACGATTACTGACTGGAACATCCAGCAAAATGATGTGAACAACTGGACCTTTTACCAAAGCAGCCCCTGGGACGCCCGGGAAATGTCCTGGCAAAACGATATGGTCAGCTACAACGCCGGTAATTTCTATTATCAGGTCAATGACCTCCCCTCCCTCTCCACCGGAGTGATGAACTTTTCTACGATGTCCGTGTGGAACAACCAAGCGACCAGCACCGATACGGTTCCGGTCACGATCCAAATCGGAGCGGAGTGGAACTACGTCGGGATCAAAAATATCTGGCCCTCCTACGAAGGCGAATGGTGGGGCTCGACCTACAACCTTACCCCGTACACCTACGACATTGATTTGGGAATGGTGAGCTGAGGGAACTGAACGCCGCCAATGACAAAAGCCGTCCCCCGCATGCGGAGGACGGCTTTCTGCTTTGGAAACGGGATCGAGCGCCGCCTACTTCGCGGAGTAATCGTAGAACCCACGCCCAGTTTTGCGGCCCAGGTGGCCGGCATTGACCATATTGACGAGGAGCGGGCAGGGCGCATACTTGGGATTGCCAAATCCATCGTGGAGCACCCGCAGGATCGCGAGGCACACGTCCAGCCCGATAAAATCCGCCAGCGTGAGCGGTCCCATGGGATGGGCCATGCCGAGCTTCATAACGGTGTCGATCTCATCGCGGCCGGCTACGCCTTCGTACAGGGTGTAGATGGCCTCGTTGATCATGGGCATCAAGATGCGGTTGGCGACAAAACCGGGGTAGTCGTTGACTTCCACCGGGGTCTTGCCGAGGTCGCGGGACAGTTCCATGATGTCGTTGAGGACTTCGTCGGTGGTGTCAAATCCGCGGATGACCTCGATCAATTTCATGATCGGTACCGGATTCATAAAGTGCATCCCGATGACCTGGCCCGGGCGCTGGGTGCCAGCGGCGATCTGAGTGATCGAGATGGACGAAGTATTGGTGGCGAGGATGGCGTGCGCGGGGGCATTGGCATCCATGTCGGCAAAAATGCGCAGCTTGAGATCGAGGTTTTCCGTCGCGGCTTCCACCACGAGGTCCCGGTCCTGAAGGTTGGACGCCAGCTCGGTGACGGCGGCGATCCGGCCCAAAGCGGCATCTTTTTCTTCGGCGGTGATCTTTTCCTTGCGCACCTGGCGGTCCATATTTTTCCCAATGGTGGCCAGCGCTTTTTCCAGGGCGGCTTGGTTGACGTCGATCAGCTTGACATCGTAGCCGGACTGGGCGAATGCGTGAGCGATGCCATTGCCCATCGTGCCCGCACCGATTACCGCAACTTTCTGAAATTTATCGATCATTCTATTGTGTTTTATTGGGGTGGAATGCCGCGAATATACGGAGAAGGGCGGGCTGTGCCAAAGCCGAATTGCGCTTTTACTCCGCAACCCAACCTGACCAAGATCAGGTTGCGGAGCCTACCGGAATTCGATATCTTGATTCTACAATGACAAACGCATGGAAATCACGATTTACGGCTGTGGCTACGTCGGTGGAGCGTTGGCGAGTCTCTTGCTGATCGACGGGCACTTCAACTTGAACATCATGGATCCGGACCCCAGCCTGGCCGGGCGGATCCTGGACCTGCAAAATGCCGCCGCCTTGCGGGGGACGCGCATCACCTGGAACGACGCGGCGCGGGTGACCGAGGCGCAGTACATTTTTTTCTGCGCCGGCGCCTCCAATCCCCGCGGCAGCAGCCGCTACGAAGTCGCCCAGGACAACAAGGCATTGGTGGGGGAAATCTTTTCCGGAACGGAGCTGTCCCCGGATGCCACCGTCATCGTCGTCACCAATCCGGTGGACCTGGTCGCGCAGTGGATCAGCGAAGTATTTGACCACGCGATCCGGGTTTTTGGTACGGGCACCCTGATCGATACCGCGCGGCTCCGCCAACTGATCGCCGAGGAAAGGCAGTGGGACCTGCACCGGCTCGATACGCTGGTGCTCGGGGAGCACGGCCCCCACATGACGCCCATCTATTCGCATACCTTTTTCGACGATGAGGGATGTAGCTTTTCCGATGCCACTCAGGCCCGACTGGAAACGCAGCTCAAGCGCTTTGCCACTCACATCCGGGAAACGCAGCCGGCGACGGTATTTGGTCCGGCAAAATGCGCCTACGAGATCTTTGCCGCCCTCGAAGGCCGAATCGTCGATACGCTCCCGCTTTCGACCCAGATCACGCCGTTTTACCGGGAAAAACTCAGCGTCACAGCGGACATTTTCCTGAGCCTGCCCTACACCTTTGAGGAAGAACCGAATCGCGTACTGGACCTGGAACTGAATGCGGCAGAATGGGCGGGGATGCGGGCCGCGGCCGCCCACCTGGTGCAACACCAGTGATTTTTTCCCAAAATTGAGCGGCAGTTTAAACCTTTGTCCCGGAGCACAGTCTGATCAGAAACGGAACAAAAACAGCGGCCCCCCGGGCACATGAAAGCATCGCAGACATTGCCGGAACAAGAGTTAGTCGAACGCTTGCGCGACGAAAAAACGCGCAACCGGGCGTTTGAACAGCTCATGGTGCTGTACCAGGAGCAGCTCTACTGGCATATCCGCCGGATGGTCAAGACCCACGATGATACCGACGATGTCCTGCAAAACACGTTCATTAAAGCCTGGAAAGCGATCGCATCGTTCCGCGGCGACGCCAAGCTGCGCACCTGGCTGTACCGCATTGCCACCAATGAATCCCTCACCTTCCTGAACAAGCAGAAGAAAGCAAGTTTCAGCGAGTTGGCGGACATTGAAAACGACATGCACCACAGCCACCAGGGCGGCGGCGGTCCCGATGGTGACGAAATTCAGCAAAAACTTGAAGCGGCAGTCGCAACCCTGCCGGAAAAGCAAAAGCTGGTCTTTCGCATGAAGTACTACGACGACCTGAAATATCAGGAGATCGCCGATATCCTCGGCGGCAGTGTCGGGTCGCTCAAGGCATCGTTTCACCACGCCGTAAAAAAAATTGAAAAATTCCTGCAATCGGGTTAAACCTTTTGCTGAACCTCAGATCTAAACCAAAATGCGCAACGATTACCCACACGAAGACGACTGGATGGAAGAAGCTCCTCGGCTTGCTTCCCTCAGGGAGTCAATGTCCCAAGGGGAGGTTCCGGAAGGTTACTTTGCGGAATTGCCCGGGAAAATGATGGCGCGAATTCATGCGCTCGATGGGGACCCTGCGCCGGAGGCCATCCGCGATGCCGATGTTGTCCTCCCCCGCCCCACTCCGGGCCAGAGCAATTGGCAACTCTGGGGCGTCGCTGCCTCGGTTGTGCTGCTGCTCGGTCTGGGATTGATCTTCTTTCTGCCGGAACGGGAACTGCCGGCCGGAGAAGCCATCGAACAACGGATTCAAGTACAACTCACGTCGGTCAGTGCGACCGAGATCGTCAACGAAATCGACATTGCGGAGGTTTCGGAGGACGAATTGTACGCCATGCTTGGTCAGGAGGCCCAGGCCGCTCTGGAAAATGAAATGGGTGGCATGGGCCAGCAGGAAATGCTCGACTTCCTCGATGAACTCGAACTCGACCCGGCTGACTTGGAGGGGCTGGAGTTCGACGACGCTATCTTCAACGACACAAATCTCTGATCATGAAAGCCAAACATGTATATCTCGCACTGCTGGCACTACTCCTTGCCTTCCCGTCTTTCGCCCAGAATCAGGACGGCAGCAATGTCGAATCGTTGCGCATCGCTTACATCACAACGAAACTTTCCCTCACCTCCGACGAAGCTAAGATCTTTTGGCCGGTGTACGATGAATACCAAGCCGAAACCAAAGCCCTGAAAAAGAGTTTGCGCACCGATCTGACTGACGTGCGCAACAATTTCGACGGGATGTCGGACAAGGATATCAATGCTTTCATGGACCGCTACATGGACAGCAAGCAGCGGGAACTCGAACTGACTTTGAAATACCACGAGGAGTTCAAAAAGGTGTTGCCGATCCGCAAGGTGGCCCGATTGTACAAAGCGGAGCAGGAATTCACAAAGATGCTGTTGCGGCGGCTTCAGGAACAGCGCCGGCAAAACAATGGCCAGAACCCCAACGGCCAAATGATGCGGCGGCGAAGATTTTGATAGCGGGATCTATCTATTTCAAGGGGCGCCAAATATGGCGTCCCTTTTTACTGATACAGGGTTGGGGAGGGAAAACGTAGGGCCGAGATCGGGATAAAAATGCGCCGGGACGCCTCAATGGGGCGTCCCGGCGCGCTTGATGAGCCAATGCTTATCCCTCCGCTTCGTCTTCTTGCGGGGTATCCGCAAGTCCATCGCTCGCCGGGGCGTCCGCCTCGGTTTCGGCAGTGGAAGTTTCGACTTCGGGAGCCGGGGCTTCCGCCTCGGGCTCCGCAGCGGGCGCGTCGGCTTCAGCGGCGGGGACGTCGGGAGCCGGGGTTTCCGGCTCGGGCTCCGCGGTGGGCGCTTCGGCTTCAGCAGTGGGGGCTTCGGGAGCCGGAGCTTCCGGCTCGGGCTCCGCGGTGGGCGCTTCAGCTTCAACAGCCGGGGCTTCCGGTTCGGGCTCCGCGGTGGGCGCTTCAGATTCAGCAGCGGGGGCTTCGGGAGCCGGGGCTTCCGGCTCGGGCTCCGCGGTGGGCGCTTCAGCTTCAGCAGCGGGGGCTTCGGGAGCCGGGGTTTCCGACTCAGGCTCCGCGGTGGGCGCTCCGGCTTCTACGGCCGGGGCCTCCGGCGCCGTGGGTTTCTCGGGTTCCGGTTGGGGCGGATTGTCCAGGAGATGCTGCAACTCTTTGCGCTGTTTTCTCAGGGATTCAATCGCCGCCTTCTCATTGTCGATCTGCCGCTGAATCTGCTCGCGGAGCGACTTGCCGGACTTGCCTTTCGAAATGTACTGGATGTTGATCTCGTACTGGTCAACCTTTTCTTGCAAGCCGCGCATCCGACCGCGGATTTTACGCATCTCATCTTTGATGCGCCGGGTCCGCTCGTCTTCGTTTTTGATATTGCCCAGGCTGGCGGTTGACTTCACCCGCGACAGCTCATTGCGGCTCAGGCGGCTGCGGCGGTAGAACTCGGACAAGGCCTCCTTAAAGGCATTGTTGATTTTGTCTTTGACTTTGAAAGGTACGTGACCAGTCTGCTTCCACTGAGCCTGAATCTCGACGAATTCCTCGGCGAAGTGGGCCGGATTTTCTTCTTCATTGATCGCCCGAACCCGCTCGATGAGCTGCTCTTTGGTCTTGAGGTTTTCCTGGTAGCCCTTCCGATCCGAACTCATCGACGCCGAACGGCGCTCAAAGAAATGGTCGCAGGCCTTGCGGAATCGCTTCCAAACCTTGTTTGAGTGGCGTTCGTGTACTGGTCCGATTTGTTTCCATTCCCGCTGCAACTCCTTGAGGATCCGCGCGGTCTCTTTCCAGTCCTCGCTGTCCTGAAGGGCCTCCGCCTTCTCGCAGATTTCGATTTTCTTTTGCAAGTGGGCGGCCCGCTGCTTGTCGAATTCTTTGAAATAAGCGCCTTTGCGGGAGAAGAAATTGTCGCAAGCCGTCCGGTAATCTTTCCAGAGCTGCTTGTTTTCCGCCAGCGGTCCCGGACCGATCTTCTTCCATTCTTCCTGAACCGCCAGTACCGCTTTCGTGGCCTCGTTCCAGGCCCGGGCCTTGTTCGACTCGAAGGAAGAGTATGCGGCCAATTTTTCCAGCAGGCCGCGTTTGGCCTCGGCATTTTCGCCGCGTTTCTGGTCTTGCAGTTCGTAGTAGCTGGACCGCATCTCGTAGAAGCGGTCCAGGGTATCGCGCCAGGAACCGTTGATTTCCTCGACGTTTTCCCGGGGCACGTGCCCGACACTGCGCCACATCTCTTGGATGTCCTTCACCCGCTGACTGCGCTTGTTCCAATCTTCTCGCGACAGCCCTTCTTCTTCCGGAATCAGCCCCTCAACTTCACCGATGAGCTTTTTCTTCTCATCCATGTTGTAGCGGCGATCCAATTCCAGCAACTCACGGTACTTGCTGCGCAAGCCATAGAACAGGTCGAGGTATTGCTTGTAGGTTTCATTGAGCGACTGCATGTCTTTTTGCAGAACCCAACCGATCTCGCGCCACTCACTCTGAATCTGGCGTACGTCTTGTATTTTGGTGACTTGCTCCTCAGAAACGATGACCTTGAGGCGCTCAAGCAGCGCAAATTTCTTCTGGGAGTTTTCTTCTTTTTCTTTTTCCCGCTCCGCATAGTAAGCCGAGCGCTTGCGGTTGAACTGGTTTAGCGCCGTATTAAAGCGGCTCTGCAGCGCCGTTTCCACCGACTCGTCGTCGGTCTTCTTGCCGAAGCTCCGCTTGACCAGTCCCACCTTGGAAATGAATTGCCCGATGTCGCCATCTTGGGCGATCCGCTCCATGAGCATAACCAGTTCCTGAGGGTTCGACTTCTCGACCACGGATTCAAAGTTGGCTTCATCGCCGAGGATGTCGGCCAGCAAATCAAATGCTTGGGTGACATCGTCCAGCGTTTCTTCGCCTTCGGCCGCTTCGGCTTCGCCTTCCGCAGTCGCCGCTTGTCCTTCAGCCGCCTCCCCGGTGTCTTCCGTGGTCGTTTCCTCGGCGGTAGGTTCCGTAG
>JBCCQH010000104.1:0-29106 GCA_039024435.1 Bacteroidota bacterium | reverse complement strand
TCAATGCCTTGGACGCCCCGGGAGCGGATCCCAAAGATCAGGGGCATGACTTGTTCCACCAGCTCGTTTCCGGCAGTGGTTAGGTGCAATTCAAATTTGCGCCGGTCATTCGGATTGGGACGCCGTTCGACGTAGCCTTTCTTGCCGATCAGGTCCAGGATGCGCGTCAGCGTAGCCGCATCTTTGTAGGTGAGGTCAGCGACTTCTTTCTGGCTGATGCCGGGATTTTCGAATACGGTGCGGATTACCACCCACTGATCGAGGGTCACGTCGAATCCGTGCGCATGCAACTGCTGCACGGAGTACTGCCGCGACTTCCGGAGCGTCCGATCGATGATGAAGTAGATGATATTTTCTAGCCGTTCCGAATCTTTCATGGCAAATAATTGATACAACAACTATTGTTTTGCAAATGAAATGAATCGGGAGGAGAAGTGCAAGGAGGGAAGGAAGATTTTTGGGCGGATGGGGAAAATGTGAACGGAGGGGTTGACGGTGCGGAAGGCGGGGCATCGTTCGTTGCCCGATAAGGTCGGGTGCGTTTCGGGAACCACAATTGCGATGCCTTTATCCCTTCTCAAAAAAGAGACAAAAAATGCGCATAAAACGCAATGATGTCAAAAATAAACCGACAAAGCTCCAATATACTTCCGTTAACTCTCCGGATAATTCTCCCTAATATCGACAATAAAACATCAAAAGTATGTATAATCGATGGAAGTGGGCATGTTTTTGCTTGCGCAATGGTTATATTGTATTCGTTTTGTTGAAGATATAATACGTCAAACTACGCTTTCAGAAATGAAATCACCCCCATTTTCCCGTACCCCCTGGGCTACGTGCCGGAAAAGGTATGCGCCCATCCGCGACGATTTGCTTTCCCTTACTGCCTCCTTCCGATGGCATGAATGGAGAAAAGGCCGCCATTTTGGGCTGATTTGGAGAGATAGAGACTGTTTTGCCCAAGTTGAGAGCGGAAAATAGTTCTGCTGGGAACTGCACCCGGTTCTTGATCTACCGGGAATGCGCTGCCCACCGCCCGTTTCCCGAGGCAAGGGGATCATTTTTGGGGTAGAATCCTAAAGGGATAAAAATATATCGGTAAAGAATACGTTTTCTGCTGCTTGACCGCAAAAAATATTTGAAACCACCCGCATGAAACAAACAGAAATCATCGAGGAAGCCGCGGTGCCAGCTTGGCTGGAGGCGGATTCGGGACCGTCCCCCGCGCGGCCGCGCTTTGCGATCCAACTCGACGAAGTGCCCGAGGTGGTATTCCGGGGCACCGATTCCCCCGACCCGCCCGCCACGAAATTGCCGCCCGCCGGGCTCCGGCTGCCCACCAAACTCCGGCCGGTCAGCCCGCCGGAGCCGCCCCCATTGGCTCCCGCAGTCGCGCCCCTTGCTCCGCCCCCGCTGGACACTGTGCCGGTCCCTCCGGCCCCCCTACCGCCGTCTCCCGTGCCGCTCCCCCTTTCGCCCACGCCCCAAACCGAACGCTGGAACCGCTACGGTGCGATTGCCCTGCTGATTCTCTTTCTGGCCGGTGCGCTGCTCTGGGGCTACAGCCTGTTTCCGCGCTCGGCCGCGGTGACCCTCACCGGTCAGTTTGAAGGCATTCGCCGGGTAGAACAACTCCGCCTTGTGCGCCACACCTATCTGGAAATCATTCCCTTTACCAGTGGAAAAAAGAACCGACTGGAGTTCCTCGTCGAAGCACCGGCGCACATCTACGGAACGATGGACATGAGCCGCCTGGAATACCGCGAAGAGGAAGGCAAACTGGTGCAGCTCACCCTGCCCCCGCCCGAACTTTCGGAGGTCAGCATCGACCTGGAAAACATCCGGGAGACCACCTTTCGGGGCAAGCGGCTGTCCCTCACCGCCGGCGCCGGCAGTTTTGGGCGCGCCTACCAAGCCATTGTGGAGACATTGGACCGAACCAAAGCAAGCGTCCGGGAAAGTGCCGTGCGCAACGGTATCCTCGAAGATACCCGCACCAAAGGCCGCACCTTCCTCACCAATCAACTCCAGGCCCTCGGCTACCGCGTTCAGTTCGCTGAGGCCGACGCCGGTTTACTGGCCCCGCTCCGCGAAGCCAGTTCCAGCCCCACCGATTCCACCGCCCAGGCGGAGGAAAAACTCAAAAAACGCAAACGAAAGGAGACCAACTGATGCTGGCCCTCGTCAATGTCGTCGCCTCCCTGCTGGGCACCCGCACTGGTCGCCTCCTGGCGATTCCCCTGCTGGCTGTGGCCCTGCTGACCGTCTTTACCGCCACGCGCAAAATCGGTCGGCAACGCAACCCACCCCCGGTGATTTCGCTGCTCCAGGAAGTCCAGTACATGCAGCAGCTCGAAGTGATCCACTTCTATTCCCAGCATGTGCTCATGCTCGGGGACCCGTCCCTGTTGCAGGAAATGGCCCTTGCTGCCGGCCGCGACACCCTCCGCGCCCAGGAAACCTTGGGCGAGCGCAAAATCGAAATGATCCGCCGCGACGCCCAACGGGCCGAAGCCGAAAGCCGACTGTTGACCGCTGAGGACAGCCTGGCTGACCTCCACGACACCTTGGAAATCCTCGAATCCGATTATGAATTGCTCCGGCAGCGCGACGCCGATTTGGCCACCCAATTGGCGGAAATGGAGGCATCCGAGCGGGAACGGCGCTTTTCTCCGGAATTTGTGACCGCTTGGCAAGCCCACCACCGACTGACCGACAACACGGCCGAGCGCCGCTTCCGCAAGCGCGCCCGCAAAGGTTACCGCGACGCCCTGCGCACCGAGCGCCGGCGGCTGCGCGACCAGATCTTGGGGGCAGAAAAGCTCCGGGCCGCCCGCGAATCGGAGCTCGGCTGGGCTGAGTTGCAGCGCGCATACCAGCAACGCCAGCGCAAATACGCCGCGGCCCGCACCAAATACGAGACCGCAATGGCCGAGTTGGGGGACCGCCGCCGCAGCGCCCTGGCGCTGCGGGATTCTGCAATTGCCGCCTTTGCCCGCGGTGAATCCGCCGACCAAGTCAAAATCGTGGCCCTGGTGCCCGCCCGCCTCAGCGTCTTCATCGACATGGAGCAGGTCCGATACGAAAAGATTCCCGACGCCGAGCGCTACCGCATCACCGTCGACTCCCTGGTGCTGGACCAGCCGGTGGTTTCCCTCGACCGCAGCCAGTACTACGAAACCCGCGGAGGCATCTCCCTCAAAGTCCGCGACGGCGGCGTCTTCCGGGAACTCTTCGAGCAGGTCCGCCTGGGCATCGGGGCCGTCGAACAGCAGATCGTCGCCGAAGCCAATCGCCAAGGGCTCATCGAAGAAGGCTGTTTTGCCGCGCAAGAATACTTCGAGAACACCTTGCGGGCCTTTGGCTACCACGTCGATGTCCGCTTTCGCTCGGGACAATGCACTTGCCTCCACCCAACCGATCCCCCCACTGAACCTCAATCCGCCACCACGATATGAATACCCAACTCACCGCCACCCAGATATTTGACTTGATGTCCGAGCAGCCCGGTTCCGCCGAGGGCCGGGATGCCGCCCGGGCCGCCGTGGCCCGTTTGGACCCTTCCGAAACCAAAGTGCTGGTCCAGCGCATCGTCGACGCCGCCCAACCCGAATCGCCGGATCACCCCGCCTTTGCGGTCCCCTTTGTCCGGGGCTATTTGCTCGGTCAACTGGGCAAAATCGTCGGGGACAACAAAGCGGGCATCAACCTGCTGCTGCGCCACGTGCAGCCCGAATTTGAGCCGGACCATTGGGTGCGCTATTGGGCCTTTACTGGTTGCATTGCCGCGGGTACGCCCAAAGTGACCGAAGTGGCGCAGTGGGCACTCCGCCAGTTTGGGCAGGGCGATCCCGGCCCCGATCACAAACTCTTGGTGCTGAGTTGCGCCGTGTTTTGGGCGCAAAAGCGCGATCCCCAATGGGAAACCCACCTGACCACCCCCTTGCGGGCCTGGTTGCAGGCCGCCGCCCGGGGCAATGGCCAGGTTCCGCTGGACATCCAGGGCCGTTGCCAGGACGTCCTGCGGGTACTGGAGATCTGTCCGGTCCTGCCCACGGTGGGACTGGTCACTGAAGTGCTCAACCGCCAGGGCAGCGATCCCCGCACCCGGCTACTGGCGGTGCAAGCCCTGGGGGCGCTGCCGGAAGCCGCGCGGGCGGAACGGGGCCGGGCGACCCGGGCCTTGCTGACCTTCGTCCAGAACAGCGGGAATACCCGTACCCTGGCCGGCGTGCGGCGGGCGGCGGTGGAAGCCCTGGGCGATTTGGGATTGGCGGATGCGGAGTACTTGCTGCTCAAAGAACTCCGCGCCGGCTCCCTGGACATGATCAAAGCCGCCGCGCGGGCCCTGGTCCAAGTGATCGGGTTGGAAAAAGCCGTGCAGCGCATTTTGGAGGCGAGTTTGGCGGACAACAATCCCCACAGCCGCAACAACTACGCGATCTCCCTGCGCTGGATGTCGGAGGACAAAGCTGCGGTAACCGATTTGCTCCACCAATCCCTGGCCACCGGATCGCCCGACCAGGAAGAAATCACCCGCACCCTTATGGCGGAAATGGGGGGCTCGGCCGCCGTCCAAAAGCTGAGTGCCCGCAAAAAAGCGGTCGACGATTTCAAAACCATGCTCCTGGGCGAGCAGGACAAATTCCAAAAGCGCTTTGACGAGACGATGGAAGAAGCCCGCACCGGATTTCGGATTGCGATCAGCATGGACGTGGTCGTGTTTGGGTTGGGGATCGTCATGCTGGTGGCCTTTATGATTTACGCCTTCATCACCGATACCGTAGACAATTTTGTCGGGGTGGGACTCGGCGGACTGGGGACGCTCGGCGTGGTCTACGGGACCTTGATTGCCAATCCCCGCAAAAAGGTTTTCCGCTCGGTCAATACCCTCATGAATTTCAAGGTCATCTTCCTCGCTTACCTGCGCCAGTTGCACCAGGCGGACCAGACCTTTACCCGGCACCTCCTGGAAGACGAACAGCTCACCACCGATAAATTGGAGGAATTCTCGTCGATGATCGCCGCCATGCTGGAAGAAGCGGTCGACAAAATGACCCGGCTCAAACAGCAGGAATTGAAGGAAAAGGTGGCCGATTTCGACGCGGAATACAAGATGCGCTCCCTCGACGTCAAGCAGCGCATCGCTGAGGTCAAATACGGCTACGGCCGCAAATACGATGCGCCCGCCCGCCCGGCCAGTCCCCCGCCGCCCGCGCCGGAATACGCCCCGCCCACCGCGGAGCAAGCAGCGTCCACTGGCCCGGAAAACGGTACCGAATCCCCGCAATCGTGGTTCAGTACGCCCGCCGCCGAAGAATCCGTTCCGCCCACCCCGGAAGAATCCCCCCTACCCATTGCGGAATCCGAACCGGAATCCGCCCCCGCGCTTTCGCCCTACGCCCAAGCGCGCGCCCGGGTTGCGGCGGCCCCCCGTACCGCGTCCAGCCCCCCACCCGCCGAACCCCGTCCTCCCGTTTCCCCGCCGCCCGCCGCCGAGGCCCGTCCCCCGCGGACCCCCGCCGCCCCAAAAGACGCGGTTCCGGAAGCCTTCCTCGCCCACCTGCGCCTCCGGGAAGGCTGGCGCACCAAAGTCTACCTCGATTCCCTGGGCAAGCCCACCGCCGGCCTGGGGCACCTGCTCACCGTCGAAGAAAAGCGCCGCTATCCGGTCGGGGCCGAAGTGCCCGAAGCCACCCTCCGCCAATGGGCCCAACAAGACGCCCGCAAAGCCTACCGCGCGGCGCAAGACCAAGCCACCCAGCTCAAAGTCGATTCCGAACCCCTGGTCCAGGCCCTGGCCTCGGTCAATTTTCAGCTCGGCACCGCTTGGAAAAACAAATTCAAAAAAACCTGGAGCTTGCTGCAGGCCCACCGCTGGAACGAAGCCGTCCGCGAAGTCGAAGACAGCGCTTGGTTCCGCCAAACCCCGGTCCGGGTGCGCGACTTCCAAAAGGCGCTGCGCGGCCTGGCGGCTTCCCCGTCCGCGACTCCCGCCCGCCCACCGGCCTCGCCTGCCGCCCGTACCGCACCGCCCCCGGCCGCTCCCAGCGGCGCGACCATCGAAAAAAGTGTCGGTCACAACGCCGAAAACCGCGCCGCCGACGTGCGCACCATTCAGGCACAACTGCTGGCCCTGGGCTACCTGCGCGATCCCCGCGAATACCAGGCACTCGCCAGCAAGCCCGCCGACGAAACCGTGAGTGGCCTTGCGCAAACCACCGAGGCCATCCGTGAATTCCAAGCCTACGGCATGGGGGTCCGCCGCGCCGACGGCAAAGTGGACCCCGGGGGCAATACCCTGCGCCGTCTGCAGGCCCGCCTCAAACTGATGACCGAGTTTCGCAACTACCAAATCGGGACGCAGGAGATTGCGCCCGTCCTGCGCCCCGAGCAGTGGATCAGCCAGTTTCCCGACGTTGCCGCCAGTTCAAAAGGCCGCGGACTGCGCGAAAGCGAAAAGGCTTACGCGGGCAAGAAGAACAGCGTTTGCTGCTGGGACACCGCCAATGCCATGGTGAAGCAAAAGGTCAGCGGTATCCAGCACGATGTATCCGACCGGATCGCCACCTTTCACCAGAAAGACGGACAAGGATTTGCCATGGCCCAACAGAGCGAACTCGGCGCGAAGTACATCGACCGGGAGATCAGTGCTGGGCGGCCGGTCATGGTGGGCGTCGACGATGGGCGCACCGCCTCCTACAACGCCGACAACACCACCGAGCACTACGTCGTCATCGTGGGCAAGGTCATCCGCAACCAGAAAGTATACTACCAATATTTCGATCCGGGCAGCCGCCACGGTGCGGCCAAAGGCTACAACCCGACCAACCTGTTGGAATTGGGATCGGACTTCATCCTCCGCGGCCCCAAACCCGGCGGAGGGAAGACCTACACCGTCGCCCAGGTCCGGCAAAACCGAGCTTGATCCGCTAAATCCGCACCTCGTTTATGCAGTTCAACAACGACATATTTATCAGCTATACCCACCGCGACAACGTGACCTTCGCCGAAGAGGCCAACGGTTGGGTATCTGATTTTCACAGTGTCGTGGACAAATTTCTCAACCAGTTGATGCACCGGCGCCCGCGGATCTGGCGGGACGTGCGGACGATGACCGGCAATACCCAACTCACCGATGACATCCGCGACAGCATCAACAGCACCGGCGTGCTGATCACGATCATGTCGCCGGCCTATATGACTTCTCCCTGGTGCGAACTGGAACGGGATACTTTTTTGGCGACGGCGGAAGCAGCGCAGTTGACCAGCATCGACAATCAGTTTCGGGTCTTCAAGGTGCTCAAATCACCCGTGCCCTTGGACGACCAGCCGGACAAGCTCCGCGACATGCTCGGTTACGCCTTCTTTTCCATGGACGAGGAGTCCGGGCGCACCCGGGAATTCAACCGTGTCTTTGGGAAGAGTGCTGAGGAGCAGTTTTTGGCCAAAGCCTACGAGATTGCCACCGACATCGCCAACCTGATCCACTCGCTGGACAAGCAGGGGGGCGAAAACGGGGCCGCGCCGGCCCTCGACAAGACCGTCTTCCTCTCCTTTCCCAGTTTTGACGTCATCGGTTACCGGGACGCGCTCAAGCGGGAGCTCCAGGCCAAAGGTTGCCGCGTGGTCCCCAATACACAATTTCCGCTCGTCAAGGACGAATTTGAACCTTGGTGCCGGGGCTTCCTCGAAGAATCCGACCTCGTGATCCACCTGCTCGGTGCGAACTACGGCATCATCCCGGAAGGCGCCGATGCCTCGGTCACCGAATTGCAGAACCGGATCGCCGCCGATGTGGCCCGCGACCGCGCGGACGGAGAAGGGCTGGAACGCCTGGTCTGGGTGCCGAACAAAATCGAGTTCCACGAGGACCGCGCCGCCGAGTTTGTCGACCGCCTCAAAGCCGACGCTGGCCTGCAGTTCGGCGCCGACATCATTGAGGACACCATGGAAGGCCTCAAGACGGTGGTATTTGACAAGCTCAAGCCGCCCCCGCCCCCGCCCGAAGTCGAGCCCGACACCGGCCTGAAGCGGGTCTACCTCATTTGTGACCAACTGGACCGAAAACTGGTCAAGCCCCTGCGCGCCTACATGATGGCCCAGGAAGTCGAGGTTAAGATCCCCGCCTTCAAAGGCGAGGAAGCCGCCATCCGCACCGCCCACGAAAGCAAGCTGGTCGATGCCGATGCGGTCATCATCTACTACGGGCAGGTCACCGATCTCTGGGTCGAAACCAAGCTCAGTGAACTCCGCAAAGCTCCCGGTCTGGGCCGGAAAAAGCCCTACGCCACCAAGCCCCTGATCCTGCTCGCGGGGGATGAAACCGACGAAAAAGAAGACTTCATGACCATCGAAGGCGAGGTCGTGGAAGCCTACGATGGCGAGTTACCGGAATCCGAACTGGACCAATTCATACAAGCGATTCAGCAATCCTAAATGCACGGTGCATGAATATCCCCAAGACCAGCTATCCCACCATCAACGAAGGGCCGCACACGATGCCCTACGTGGGTTTGCGTCCGTTTCGCGAAAACGAAAACCACCTTTTTTTCGGGCGGGAAACCCAGGTGGACGAATTGGCGGGGCGTTTGCGCCGAAGCCGCTTTCTGGCGGTGCTCGGCGCTTCGGGTTCGGGCAAGTCGTCGCTGGTCAAGGCAGGATTGTTGCCCGCATTGCACAGCGGGCACATGGTCACGGCGGGGTCGCACTGGAAAGTGGCGGTGATCCGGCCGGGCAATGCTCCGCTGGAACGTCTGACCCAGGGCCTCGCCGAATTGCAGCGCACCGATCCCGAAGCCGAGGTGATGGCCCCGGAGCTGATGATTCGGACCGTGCTGCGCCACAGCAGCCGCGGCCTCGTCGAAGTGGCGGGCAACATGTTGCTCGGTCCCCACGACAATCTGCTCCTGGTCGTGGACCAATTTGAGGAACTGTTTCGCTTTCCGCCCCGCAGCGAGGGCAATGAAGCGGCGCTCTCTTTCGTCCGGCTGTTGCTCAGTGCCGGAAGCCAGCGCGAGGTTCCGGTGTACGTGATTCTCACGATGCGCTCAGATTTTCTGGGGGATTGCAGCCGCTTCCCCGGGTTACCAGAAATGATCAACCAGGGGCAGTACCTCGTGCCGAGCATGAGCCGGGACAATTTTCGCGCGGCGATTACCGCGCCGGCGGCGGTGTTTTACCGGGAAATTGCGCCTCCACTGGAAACGCGCCTGCTCAACGATGTGGGGGACCGATTGGACCAACTGCCGATCTTGCAGCACGCCCTCATGCGCACCTGGAACCGCTGGCGGGAAGATACCGGCGGGGAAGGGCCCCTGTTGCTGCGGCACTACGAAGAAGTCGGGGGGATGGAAAGTGCGCTGGACCTGCACGCCGAAGAAATCTTCGCGGAACTGGGGACCGCGCGGGCCCAGCGGGTCTGCGAGCTCGTATTTCGGATCATCACGACCAAGGGCAGCGACAACCGGGGGATCCGGCGTCCCACCCGCTTCGGTGACATCTGTGCGATCTCCGGCGCCGATCCCGAAGCCGTGCGCTTCGTTCTGGAAGCCTTTCGCCCGGCGGGCCGTTCCTTTGTGCTGCCTTACCCTCCGGTGGACTTGACGGAAGAAGTGGTGGTGGACATTTCCCACGAAAGCTTTATGCGGGTCTGGAAACGGCTCACCCGCTGGGTGGACGAAGAAGCCGATTCCGAGGCGATGTTCCGGCGGATTCGGGAGGCGATGTCGCTGCACGCGGAAGGCAAAGCCGGTTTGTGGCGGCCTCCGGAACTGCACCTTGCGACCGCCTGGCGGGAAAAGGAAGCGCCTTCGGAAGTCTGGGCGGAACGTCTGGGCGGGGGCTTTGTCGCAACGGAGCAATTTATTCAGCAGTCCGATGCCACCTACACCGCCGAACTGGACGCCAAAGAGCGGGAGCGGCGGGCCAAACTGCGGCGGGCGCGGATCTTTGCCACGGTGCTTGCCATCGCCGCGCTCATCGCCATTGGGTTGACCATTTTTGCCACCCAGGCCAAACGCGAAGCCGACCAGCAGCGCGAGATCGCCGAATTGCGGGAGCAAGAAGCCCGCACCGCGCGGGACGAAGCCCTTGCCGCCCAGCAAACCGCTGAGGACAGCACCGCCTCCGCCATTCGCTCCCGGAAGCGCGCCACCGAGCAGGCCACCATCGCCGATGCCCAGCGCCGCAACGCCAATTCCCAGCGCATCATCGCCGACCGCCAGCGCCTCCTCGCCCTCATCGCCAAAGATTCCGCCGAGCGCGCCCAGACCCGCGCCGTCGCCAATGCCCAGGAAGCCAATCGCCAATCTAACATTGCCCGGCGCAACGAAAAAGTCGCCCAGGAGCAGCGGCAGGAAGCGGTCACCGCCCGCACCCAGACCGAGCGCCTGCGCCTGCTGTCCATCGCCCGGTCCATGGCGATCAGGTCCACCGTCCAGAAAGAAGACCTCACCCTCAAAGGCCTCCTCGCTTACCAAGCCTGGCGGTTCCACGCCGAAAATGGCGGGGCTGACCCCGTCCCGGACATTTACGCCGCCCTCTACGCCGCCCGCAAGGCTCTCAGCGGCACCGATTTCAATGTCGTGCGCCGCCTTCCGGTGAGTGTGCGCGGCTTGCAGTTCGATGCCGAGGGCAGGTTGCTGGTGACGAGTTCCGGTGGGGGCCGGGTGGATGCCGGACCGGTTGCCGGCGGGGCGCAGCCGGTGTTTGCCGGGAAGGCGCCCATCCGCGGAACGGGTTTTGTCGGGGAGACCGGCATCCTGGCCGTGGCCACCCAGGCCGGTGAAGTCTACCTCACCGAGCCGAGCCGGGGTGATTCCGGGGGAACCTTGGTGCCGCTGGCGCGGGTTCCGGGCAGCATCCACGCCCTCGTGGTGCTGCCGGAGGCAAGTGCGCTGGGCGTGGCCGGCGATGCCGGCCAGTTGTTCCGGATCCCGCTTTCCGGAGGCGAACTTCAGAAAGTGGGTCAGCCGGTCGGCATCGTTCACGACCTCGCGTACGCTGCGGGGAGCGGGGCGATTTTCCTGGTCAATGATTCGGGTGAGGTCCGGTCCCTGGCGCCGGCGGCGATGGATTCGGGTACGGTGTGGTACCGGCCGGAGATCGCGGGCCCGGCCACTTGCATCGCCCTCGGTCCGGCGGGGCGCAACCGGGCGGTGGGCACGGCCCGCGGAGAGATCTTGCTTTTTTCTCCGGACCAGCCCGATGCGCCGATCACCCTCTCCGGTCACCGACAGGGCATCAATGAACTGCGGTTTTCGCCTTCCGGCAACTACCTGGCCAGTGTGAGCCACGACCGCACCGCCCGCATCTGGAATTTGGCGGATCCGGCGGCGTTGCCGCTGGTGCTGGACGACCACGCGGACTGGGTGTGGTCGGTCGCGTTTCTCCCGGATGAATCGGGGGTGCTGACCGGGGCCGCCGACGGCAAAGTGCGCCTTTTCCCGCTTTCCCTCGCCACCCTTGCGAAAGGCTTCTGCGCGGTGCTGCCGCGCGACTTCACCCCTGTCGAGTGGCGCACCTACGCCCCGGCGGTTCCCTACCAATCTATTTGCCCCAAATGAAATCTCTCTCCACGGTGCTCCGAATTGTGCTCCTGCTGGCGGGCTCCCTGCTCGCCGGGCGGGGGTACGCGCAGGCGGGCGAAGCCGATTGCATTCGCCGGATGCAGACCCAGTTTGACCGGGGCAATCTGCGCACGGTGCTGCGCCAATTGCCGCGCTGTCTGCGCACCGGGGATTTGTCCCGGGAAAAACGTGCCGAAGCCTGGTTGCTCCTCGCCAAAACCTACGCATTTCTGGACCACCACCAGCGGGCGGGATCGGCGATGGAGGAGGTCTTCCGGGCCAATCCCCGCTACGTGGCCAATCCGATCCGGGAGCCGGCGGAACTGGTACTGCTCGCGGAGCGGTACCGGGTGGCGCCCTGGATCAGCCTGGGTGTGCGGGGGGGCAGCAACCTGAGTGAGGTGGAGGTGCTGCGGCACTATTCGGTGGGAGACCAGGCCCAGCCGACCGGGCAATACACACGCTTGCCCGGTTGGAATGCGGCGCTCACCCTGGACTTTCGCTTGGTGCGCGGACTCTACCTGAGTGCGGAGTTGCAGGTCAGCGGCAAGCAGTTCGCATTTGCCGAAGATCCCCTGCCGGCCACGCGGGTCAGCTACCGGGAACAGTTGCGCTACCTGGAAGTGCCGCTGTCGCTCAAGTACGAATTCGGACGGGGGCGGGTCGTGCCCTTCCTGCGCTTGGGGGGCTCGGGTGGCTACCTGATCGATGCCACCAAGACCGACTTGCTGACTACGGTGCGGGCGGAACGGGCCACCACGGAATTTGAAGGGCCGGACCTGAATGTCCGGGGCCAGCGCCGCACCCAGGAATGGAATGCCCTGGCGGGGTTGGGACTGATGCTGCGCCGGGGGTTTGACCGGCTGGTCCTGGAAGTGCGCTACCGGCGCGGCCTCGACGCGATCGTGCGTCCGGACGCTCGCTTTGGGCTGCCCCAAAGCCAATATTTCTACTACCAGGTAGACGATGATTTTCGGCTGCACAACTACGAGGTGAGCCTCGGCTTTCTGCACCGGTTCTGGAAAATTCGCTTACGGAAACGCACATGAAACTCTGGTATCTCTTGCTGGCTTGCTGCGGTCTGGGGGCCTGTAAGCCCCCGCCCGAACTCGACAACCGTCCGGAAATCGAGGTGTACCAATTGTTCGGTCTGACCGAGGGATTGGAGCCGGTGGACATGCTGTTGCCGCGTGCGGGTTCGGAACTGGTGATCCTGAACAATGCCGATCCCCGAGGGGCGACGCGCCCGACTTTGGTGGGGACGGAGCTGAACGGGACGGGGCGCTGGACGCAGGAATTGCCGGTGCCGGACGAAAATTTTCGCTACGTGGCCGAGGACCTCTACGAAGGTGGTGCGGCGGGGCTGTACGTCTGCGGGACAGCCCTTCGCGCCCTGGACAATGCGGGGACGGTGGAGACCTACCCGTTTTTGTTCCACACGGACTATGCGGGGAGGCTGATCTGGTCACGTTTGTACGTGGGCTTGTCGGGTCGGGACCTGGGCCGGGCGGTGACGGGGGCGGTCGATGGGGAAGGGCTGGCGGTGACCGGTTCGCGGCGCACCGGAGAAGTGAGTGATTTTCTGCTGTTGCAGACGGATGCGGAAGGGAACCTGGTGCAGGTCACGGTGCAGGGGACGGACCAGGAAAATCAGTACGGCACTGATCTCGCGGTCGAAGCGGGGGAATACTGGGTGTTCGGATCGACGTTTTTGTCGGCTCCGGCGGCGTTTGGGTTGCGGCTGCAAAAGCTGAGTCCGGACGGGACACCGCTGGGGGGACCGGCGGTGCCGGCGGAGGGGCAAGCGATTGCGGCGCGGTTGCTGCGGTTGCCGGATGGCTACCTCTGGGTGGGGAATGTGTATCCGGATTTGCCGCCGGACTTGGGGTGGCCACCGGTGCCGGTGCCGGATTCCGCGGTGCGCTACTTCCTGGTGGAGGTGGGGCTGGATTTGAATCTGCGCTGGACGCAGACCGGGGCGCCGGGGATACGGGCGCGGGATGCGGTTGGGCACCCCGAGGGCGGGTTTTCGCTGTTGTGCGACACCCTGTCCGGGAACGGGGAGAGCGGACTGTACGTGGTGGAGCTGACGGCGACCGGAGAGGTGATTTCCGGGCGGGGCTACGGCTACAATGGCAACGAAACCGGGGGGCGGATTTTGGCGCCCACGCCGGGGACGCTGCTGATCAGCGGCGCGACAGAAGCGGCCGGATTGCGCAAGACGATGTACCTGCGGCTGCGGCGGGAAGTGGCCGCGGCAGATGAATGATTGAACCAGATTATCGCAAAGGAAAAATGATCAAAGGAGATATGAAGCGTTTATTGTGTGTACGTGACTTGCTTTTTGGGAATGCTGTGTCCATGGTTCGGGTTTGGGGCTGGGCGCTGCTGCTTGCCGCAGGGGCCGCCCCGGGGTGGGCGCAGGGACTCACCATCAACAGCCGCTATCCGGCGCGGAACTCCCACGCAGCCGGATGGGGAGACAGTATTGCGGTGACCTTTAGCCTGAATCTGCAGCCGGGAACGGTGAACAGCAGTTCATTTGTGGTCTACGGGAACTTGCGGGGTTACCGGTTTTCGACGATTTCGGTAAACGGAAATACGGCGGTGCTGGATCCGGATGTTCCGTTCTGGCCGGGCGAAGAAGTGACGGTGACCTTGACCACGACGATCCGCGGGGGCAGTGGGCAGACGCTGGCCACGCCGGCACAGTGGCAGTTTCGGGCGAAGGGGGGACTGGGGAGTGGGAAGTTTTCCTCGGCTACGGAGCTTCCGAATCTAACATCTACCTTTGCGGTGGCTCTGGGGGATCTGGATGGCGACGGCGATCTGGACGCTTACCTTGCCAATAACAGTTCCACAGATTTCATCGCGCGAAATGATGGCAACGGAAACTTTTCTTTGGTGCCCCAGGGTGTGGGAAATGTAAGCAATACTCACGCGGTAAAGCTGGGGGACCTGGACCGCGATGGGGATATGGATATCATTCTGGGGGGATTGGTTGGTGGCATTGGCACGCGGATCATACGGAACAATGGCGCCACGTATTCGTTGATCCAAAATTTGAATATACCCGCTTGGCGCTTAGATCTGAATGACATTGATCGCGATGGAGACCTCGACCTTGTGGTGGGGACCAATTCCAATGAGGTATGGGTTTGTTTGAACAATGGAAATGGTACTTTCTCCACCACTAACCCTATTGCGACTTCTCCTACGTTTCAGTATGTAGCGTTGCGCGACCTGGACAGTGATGATGATCTGGACATGGTTTACGGTATAAGTGGGAGCCCGGGTTTGGGTCAGTTTTTGCAAAATACGCCGACCAATTGGAGTGCTCGACCGCTCACGGGCGGGCCCGCTACCTACTTGACCACTGGCGATCTCGACCACAACGGTACGGTGGATATCGTCACCTCGAGTAGTGGCGTAATCCGCTACTTTTCCAACACCTCGATAAGCTTCAATCAGGCAGCGAATTTCAGTAACGTAAACCCGCGTGACCTTGCGCTGGGCGACTTGACGGGCGACGGTAATCTGGATTTGTTTGCCGTTAGTGAGGCGGGTGGGGCAAGTACGGTCCGGCGCTCTTTGGGGGGTTTTGCGAGTGAATTGGCTTGGACCAGCAATGAGACGCCCAATTCTCGGGCGGTGGCCCTGGGCGATCTGGATGGCGACGGTGATCTGGACGCAGTTGTCGCCAACAGCGGGAACGACATGGTGTATTTCAATGAGGTGAAGATCGAATCTTTTGCCCCAGCGGTGAATGCCGTTGTCCCTCCCAGCACCAATGTCGTCGCCGTATTCAACAATCCCGTAGTGGATTCGACGGTCAACGATGGCAATTTTGTGGTCTACGGCGATGTCCACGGCTACCGCCGCGGGACGGTCCGTACCAGTGGGGATTCTTTGATTTTGGATCCGGACGTGCCCTTCGCGCCCGGAGAACGGGTGCAGGTATTGGTCGACACGACCGTGGCGACGGTGGGTGGCCCGCTGGAGGAGGTCGAGCAATGGTCCTTTCGGGTGGCGGCGGCGCTGGCTACGGCGCAGTTTCTTGCTGCGGTGTCCCATCCGGTGGTGGGCAAGGTCGCAGTCGGTCACCTGAACAACGATAGTCTGCCCGATTTCATTTTTGTGCGGAGCAGCAGTTCCTCGGACCGCATTGCCTTCTTCCAAAATGCCAGTGGCGGTTTCGATTCAGTTCAGGTGATCCTGCCCGCAAACGTCCCTTGTTTTGCGGCGGAGATCGCGGACCTGGATGGCGATGGCGACAACGATGCATTTATCGGAGTGAATGGCCCCAATCGGGTATTGCTCAATGACGGCAACGGTACGCTGACCGCCAATGCCGCAATGCTGGGCACAGCCAAGACCCTCAATTTTGCCCTGGGCGATGTAGATGCGGACGGGGACCTGGACGTGCTCACGGCCAATGAAAACAGCGCGGGCCAGCTCTGGCGCAATCAAGGCAACGCGACTTTTGTTCCGGATCCGGCGGTTTTTCCGAGTGGCATGGGCGATGTGGGGTTGGCCGATCTCGATGGCGATGGCGATCTTGATGCGGTGTTTGCGTCCGCCAATGGCAGCAACAATGCGCTGCTGCGCAACGATGGTGCGGGCGGCTTCACGGCTTGGTCAACCTTTGGGAGTACAAGTGCCCGGGGCCTGGCCCTGGGCGATCTGGACGGGGATGGCGATCAAGACATCGCAATCGCCAACCAAAACGGCAGCTCCGTGGTCTGGCGCAACAACGGGACGGGTTCCTTTGCCAACTATTTCAATTTCAACGGTGACTCCACCAACCACGTGGCCCTGGGCGACTTGGATGGCGACGGGGACCTGGATGCTTGGCTGGGCAATGGCTTTGGAAATTTCCGGCGGGACCAGATCTGGCTCAACGATGGCGATGCGACGTTTACCTTTCAGGGGTTGGCGGCAGATTCCACTTGGAATTTACAGACCGATCTGGTGGACCTGGACGGCGATGGCGATCTGGATGCGTTGAGCAGCGGGGGTTTTTTGTACAAGAATCAGCCCCCCTTTGAATTTGTGGCCTCGGACCCGCCTTTCAATGCGCACACCGTTCCCGCGAATGCCAGCTTTACCTACCGCTTCAGCGATCTGCTGAACCCGGCTACGGTGGACTCGACGAAGATTCTGATGTACGGGAACTTCACGGGCTACCACGCGGGCACGGTGACGGTGGGGGACAGCGCATTTACCTTCACGCCGGACGCGCCGTTTATGGCGGGGGAGCAGGTGGAAGTGGCGCTGGATTCCTCGATTGGGGGGGCGGTGGTGACGCTGGGGAGCGACTATCAGGGGCACTATCGGATTGCGACGGCGGTGGCGCCGGGGACGATGGTGCTGCGCCAGGAGATCTCGATGGGCAGTACGCTGGGGAATGTCGCGCTGGGTGATTTGGACAATGACGGCGATTTGGACGCATTTGTGGGGACCAATGGCCCCGACCTGGTACTGCTGAACCGCGGCGACGGGAGTTTTGCCGTTCAGCCGGGCCTCGGAACTGTATATACGCATGCTGTCTGCTTGGGCGACCTTGATCGGGACGGTGACCTGGACGCACTGAGCATTAGTGGAAACTCTAACCATCAAGTATGGGAGAACGATGGCAACGGCAATTTTTCGCCCGGAGGAATGCTCAACACCTCCGGGGCATTCTACGGTGCAGATTTGGGGGACTTGAATGGCGATGGTTATCTGGATGTGTACGTTGCGAGGGTCAATGGTGACATCATCTGGTACAATGACCAAATGGGGAATTTTATCAATCCCTCATCCGCGAGCAATGGGAGTGTATACTCAGTTGAGCTATTGGATTTTGATCGGGATGGTGATTTGGACGTCTACCTCGGAAGAGCCTCCAGTAACTTGACTCGGGAAAACACGGGGAACGGAAACTTTTCGTCATTGCCGTTATCGTCAATCGGAGCAACCTACCGCAGCGAGAAGGGGGACCTGAATGGCGATGGAATGTTGGACGTTTTTACCGGCAATTCCAACAGCGTAAGTCGGGTATGGTTAGGCGATGGCATGGGGGGATTCAGCGCGCAATCGATTGCTGGGTCAAGTAGTTTCACTTGGGATGTGGATCTGGGCGATGTGGATGGCGACGGCGACCTTGATGCCCTGACCGGAAATCGAAACAATCAAGCCAATGTTCTTTGGCGCAACGCGGGCAATGCCTCTTTTGTAAATTCCGGCGAGGACCTGGGGACGGGGAGTACTTTTTCCGTTGCTCTGGGCGACCTGGACGGCGACGGTGACCTGGATGCCTTTGTCTTCAACATTGGCTCCTCCAGCCGCGTCTACCTCAATCAAATCGCCATCGACAGCGTTTCCCCCGCGGCTTCCACCTTGGATGCTCCGGCGACCAGCAACATCACCGTCCATTTCCGGGATACCGTACTCTCCGCGAGCAATGGCCACGTCATCGTCCACGGCGATCGGAGCGGATACCGCAGCGGTTCCGTCAACTTCAACCAAACCACGCTGACCTTCACGCCCGATGCGCCCTTCGCGCCCGGCGAAGAAGTTTCCGTACTGCTCGATTCGGGAATCGTGACCACCGCGGGGACGCTCAACCAACCCCGCCAATGGTCCTTTCGGGTGGCCGCCGCCGCGGCGGCCGCACAATTCATCGATGAAAATGACCTGCCCCAGGCGGGCAACCTTGCGGTCGGCGACTTGAACGGGGACGGCCGCCCCGACGTTGTCAATGTACGCTTTGGAGCGAATCTGCCGCTGTGGATCAGCTTCAACAATGGCGATGGCACCTACGCGGACACGACGCTGAATGAGTTGGCCAATGTCGCTTGCCAGTTTGTGGAGCTGGGCGACCTGGACGGTGACGGGCACCTGGATGCCTTCGTGACCACCGACAATAACGATGTTGTTTTGCTCAACAACGGCTCCGGAATCCTGAATTTTGTGGGTGTGGTGCCCTTGAGCTTGAAGACGCGGGGCCACGACCTAGCCGATGTCGACGGCGACGGCGACCTGGACGTCATGGTGGCGGTCGACGATGGCATCAACGAGAGCATCCTGTGGCGCAACGACGGAACCGGGAATTTTTCGGACAGCCTCCGCAGATTTCCGGCCAACGCTCGGGATGTGGAACTGGATGACTTGGATGGCGACGGCGATCCGGATGCCTTTTTCGCGGTGGATGGCGGCCCCGATGAAGTCTGGTTGAACAATGGTGCGGGAGAATTCACCCTCACCCCGCAATCGTTTTTGAGCGGTGCGAAAATGGACGTTGAGTTGGGCGACCTGGATGGGGACGGCGATGTCGATGCGGTGGTGATTGAAAACAATCAAGTCCTGGGATTGGTAAATGACGGAAGTGCCAATTTTACTGCGGTAACGATTTCCGGCCCGGCTGACTTGCGCTGTGTTGAACTGGGGGATCTGGATGGCGATGGTGACCTGGATCTGATGATCGGGCGCGGGGGAAATCTGCGCGATACGGTACTGATCAACAACAGCACTCCCGGAAACTTTGCCTTTGTGGCGGGGTCCAGCCTGGGCGCCTTGGCCACCACGGAGGACCTCGCCCTAGCCGACATGGACGGTGACGGGGATTTGGACGGGGTGATCAACCGGGCGGTGATCTACTTTAACCAAAGCGTACTGCAACTGGTCGCCAGCGATCCCCCGTTCAATTCGCACTGCGCGCCGCGGGATTCGGTATTTGCGTTTACGTTCAACAATGTCCTCGACCCCAGCAGCATTGACAGCAGCAAGGTCACCCTGCACGGCAACCTGAGCGGTTATCACGCGGGCACGATCACCGTGTTCGACAGCACGATCTACTACGACCCCGACGTGCCGTTCTTTCCGGGAGAAAAGGTAGAAGTGATCCTCGACTCAGCAATTCGCGGCCCTTTGCTCAGTCTGGGAAAAAGCGTCCACGGGCACTTTCGGGTGCGCGCGGGCGTGGGACCGGCGGTGTTTGAACTGAATCCGCAAAGCTTCGGATCGGACGACACCCGCAATATTTCCCTGGGTGACTTTGACGAGGACGGATACCTCGACCTGTTCATCGCGAAGCGGGTAGGGGGATTTGGGGCGATTGGGAAATCGCCCAATGAGGTTTGGCTGAACAATGGCGACGGTACGTTTCGCCAGCATGGTCCCTCCCTTGACAATGAACGATCAAGAATGGCCGGCATTGGGGACTTTGACCGGGATGGCCACCTCGATGCCTACGTCATCAATTCCACCGACCCCAATCGGATTTACTACGGCGATGGGCTGGGAGGATTTGGGCAGCCGGTGCAATCGACTACCGGACCATTCGGATCATTTTTCTATGGGGTAGCATTGGGCGACCTGGATGGGGATGGCGACCTGGACGCGGTCGAATGCGGCTCCATAAACGTCTCCCGCATTCTGATCAACAATGGAGCCCGCAATTTCGTCCCGCAAAGCCCCAGTTTTTCCGGGATCAGCCGTACGGGGCACGCTGAGTTGAAAGATTTGGATGGCGATCAGGACTTGGACATTTTCTTTGTGCCGCGGCAGTCAGGATCTCAGAACTGCATCTGGTACAATGATGGCAACGCCAACTTTACTTCCGCTGGCAACATCAATTCATTGGGTCAAAGCGACGAGATTGCCCTGGGGGACCTCAACCAGGATGGCTTGTACGATGCGGTAATTGCCTTTGACAATTCCCTGTACCTCTGGATGCAGGACAGTACCGGCGGCTTTCCCTACAACGGACAACAAGTGGACAGCCGCGCCACCGCTGGGATCGACCTGGCGGACCTGGACGGCGACGGTGACCTTGATCTGCTGGCGGCCGCCCCTGATCCGGGCGATACCAGCCGGGTGTGGATCAACGACGGCAACGGCAATTTTACCCTGGGAAATACCGCCTGGGGCCCGGATGAATCTTTCGGGGTCACCGCGGGCGACCTCGACAATGACGGGGACCTCGACATTGCCTGGGGCAACCATTTCCGGACCAGCCGGGTCTTTTTTAACCGCGTCCCCGCCCTCGCGCTGGACTCGGTTTTCCCCCACCCCAATGCCCGCAATACCAGTCCCCTCACCGAAATCCGCGCCCACTACGATGAAGCCGTCTACCCGCCCTCGGTGGCCCCCAAAACGCTGGCCGCCTACGGCAGCTACTCCGGCTACCGGGCGGGCACCTTCAGCACCGACACCTCGCGGGCCCAGTTGCAGCCCACCCCCGCTTTCCTGCCCGGGGAGCGGGTCCACGTCCTGGCCGACACCGCCCTGGGCGCAGTCAACATCGGCTCCCTCCGCGATTTCCAGTGGGAATTTACCGTCGCGGTGCCCTCGGGATTCGCCCGCTTCGTGGAAGACCTCGACTTTGCCGACACCACCCAGACCGATGCGCGGGCGATCGCCCTGGCCGACCTGAATGGCGACACCCTGCTGGACGCCGTAGTGGGCATTGGCACGAAAAATGTCCCCAGTGCAATCCTGATCAACACCGGCGGCCAACTCACCGCCAGCTTGCAGCCCCAGCTCCGTTCCGACAGCACCGCCGCCCTCGCCCTGGGCGACCTGGACGGCGACGGCGCCCCCGACCTATTCGAAGCGAACCACACCGGTCCGCACCGCATCTACCGCAACGGACCCAACCACATTTTTGTCCCGGTGGACAGCCTGCCCGGCAGTCCGGTCCGGGCCCTGCAACTCGCCGACCTCGACGCAGATGCCGACCTGGACGCCCTGCTCCTCCTCGAAAATGGCCCGCACCAGATCTGGCGCAACGACGGCACCGGCCGTTTCACCCCGGCCCCCGGCGGATTCGGATCGGCGGATGCCTACGACCTGGCCTTTGCCGATTTTGACCGGGACGGCGACCTTGACCTCTACCTCGGGGTGGACGGCAACGGAGATGAAATCTGGGAGAACGATGGCCGGGGCAATTTCACGCTTTCCGCCCAGGTCCTCGGCTTTTACGATTCCCGTGCGGTGGCCGTCGCCGACCTCAACGGCGACCACTACCCCGACGTGCTGGTGGCGCACGCCCTGCCGCCCTATTTCGTCCCCTACTTCAACGACCAAAGCGGTAACCTGCGCGATTCCCTCGGTTTTGGAAGTCACCCGGCGAGCGACATCCGCCTCGGGGACCTCGACGCCGACGGCGATCCCGATCTCTGGGCCCTGGGTGCGAATGGGCAACCCAGCCGCATTTACCGCAACGGCGGTGTGGGGGATTTCACTCCGACCGCCCAGGAATTGATGAACCCGCAGGGCGGTGCCCTCGCCCTCGGGGACCTGGACCAGGACGGCGACCTGGACGCCTTCGCTGCCAATTCCGCCAATGGTTCCGGCGCGACCCGGGATCAGATTTGGATCAATTGCGACGTGCCGCCGGTGGATCTGGGCCCGGATACCGTCCTTTGCGCCGGAGAATCCATCGTGCTGGAAAGTGGGGCCGGTCCCTTTACCCGGGTCTGGCAAAACGGGCTTTCCTCCAATCAGACCTTTACCGCGAGTGCGACGGGCACCTATTTTGTCCAGGTGACGAACCAGGACGGGTGTTCGGCTTACGATACGGTGCGGGTGTGGGTGCAGCCCTTGCCGCCGGTTGCGGTGCAGGACCTGGATTCCCTGGGGTATTGCCCCGGGGATACCGTGGCGCTGGCGGCGGACCGGGACGCCTACGCGCTGCGGCTGGATGGGGTCAACGACTTCATCTCCGCCGATACCTATCCGGGCATCACCGGGCAGAGCGCGCGGACGCTGGAAGCCTGGGTTCGGATCACCGACAACCTGCAAAATGGCGCGGTGATCGCGACCTGGGGGGCGGCGCAAGTGGGCGCCCAAATGGAATTCCGCCTGAACGACGATGCGCAGGCTGGGGCCCTCGGGGCCTTGATGCTGGATGCGGGCGGTGGCTGGAAGATCGGGACCACCCCGGTCAACGACAGCGCTTGGCACCACGTCGCCCTGGTGCTGGACAGCGGGGCCACGGTAAATGTCGCGGATGCTTTGCTCTACCTCGACGGCGTTGAGGAGCACTACACGGCGGTAAATCCGGTGCCGGTCAATACGGTGGCCGGACCGGATCTGCGGATCGGGCAAGCCGCGGTCGGGGGGAACCTGGAAGGCGAAATCGGGGAGCTGCGCCTGTGGCGGACCGCCCGGAGTCCGGCACAAATTACGGCGGATCAGTTCGTGGTATTTGGGCCGAATGTTCCGGACTTGGCGCTGTTGTGGCGCTTCACCGAAGGGCTGGGTTCGGGAACCCTGGCGGATAGCTCGGGCAGCGGTCACGCGGGTACGCTGCGATTCATTGACCTGCAAAACAACTGGCGTCCTGCGCTGCCCGGAAGGGATCTCTTTTGGGACATGGGTGACGGAACGGCCTTTTCCGGGATTTCCGCGGCGCACGTCTACGGGAGCAACCTCAGCTACAATGGCCGCCACCAGGTGACGAGCACGCGCTGGGGCTGCGAAGCCAGCCAGGCGTTTGCCGTGAATTTTGATCAGGCGCCGAATGTCTTCATTTCTTCCGCCAGTGGCCCGTTTTGCGAAAATGAGCCTCCGATTCTGCTCACTGGTCGTTCGGGGCTGGCCCCGGGGACCTTTACCGGCATCGGCCTCAGCAATGTTCAGGACAGCACGGCCTGGTTCACTCCGGCGGCAGCGGGCGTCGGAACGACCCCAATTGTCTACACGGTAAATTCGCCCGCTGGGTGTACCTATAGCCGAAGTGAAATCTACGTCGTGAATGCCCGGCCGGGGGTGAGCATGGCGCCGATTCCTTTGCTTTACAACGATACCGATCCGCCCCAGTCATTGAGCGGGACGCCGGCGGGGGGCAGCTTTTCCGGCCCCGGGGTCACGGGCAATAGCTTTGCTCCGGCTACCGCAATGGTGGGCCTCCACCCGATTGTCTACACCTACGCGGACCCCAACGGGTGTGTGGGGCGGGATACGGTGCTCGTCGAAGTCATCGGACCCAATTCGGCGACGATTCAGGGCATTTTGGGACTTTTCTGCGCCAATGACACCGGCACTTATGCCCTCTCCGGGGTGCCCTTCGATCCGCAAGGCCGCTTTTTCGGCGACGGTGTTGACAGCAGTGGCAACTACGTCCCCGCCAATGGCACGGGCCTGTTCGATACGATCCACTATGTCTACCGTGACCTAAACGCTTCCAATGTGCAGGATACGGTCACGCGGACGATTGGGGTGCGGAGCGCGCCCACGGCGGATTTGCTTCCGGTGTCGGATCCCTTCTGCCGCAATGTCAATCTGGTGTTGTTGGAAGATTCCCTGGAGGTAGCGCCGGGTGGCGGCACCACCGTGTTTTCCGGGAGTGGCATCGTGAACCCTTCCGGACAGTTCAGTCCCCTGCTGGCGGATACCGGTCGCCACGTCATCACCGCCACGTACACCGCCTTGAATGGGTGTACCGCGGTTGATTCGATGGCGCTGGTGGTGACGGCTCCTGCGCCCGGGCAGGTCTTTTTGCCGCAGACCAGTTTTTGTTTTTCCGACAGTGCGGTTGCGCTCGGCGGCACCCCATCCAGTGGCACCTTTTCCGGCCTGGGCGTGGTCGGAACCGATTTCCAGCCCGACTTTGCCGGCCCGGGACTCCACATCCTGACGTACAACTATACCGACGCCAACGGCTGTGCGGGAACCGTCCAGCAAGCAGTTCAGGTCTTCCCCAATCCCCCGGTTTCTTTTTCCGGCTTGGCCCTCCAATACTGCGAGGATGCGCCGGCGACCTCCCTCTTCGGCACCCCCCAAGGCGGGACTTTCTCCGGTCCCGGAGTCAATCCCCTGGGCAATGGCTTTGTCTTTGCTGCCGGGGATGCCGGCCCGGGCTTGCACAGCGTCGCGTATGAATTTACCGATCAAAATGGCTGCCTCGGAAGCAGTTCCCAGTCGGTGCTGGTGGATACCCTGCCGGTGGTGAGCTTTGCGGGACTGGATTCGACCTACTGTTTTGGCGGTGCGTCGACCGAGCTGACCGGGACGCCGCCGGGCGGGCTGTTTACCGGGAGCGGGATCTACAGCGGAAACCGCTTCCGCGCGGATTTTGCCGGTCCGGGTCCGCACCCGATTGCCTACACCTTTACCGATGGCAATAGCTGTTCGGATCTGTCCCAAGCGATGACCGAGGTGTTTGCTTTGCCGCCGGTGGGCCTTTCTTCGCCGGCCATCACCCTGTTTCAGGATTCGGATCCCGACGCGCTGAACTACCTGGTCGGGACGCCTCCGGGCGGAATTTTTTCTGGTCCGGGACTGACGCAAAATGCCGATACCGCCGACTTCTCGCCAATGGTGGCCCAGGGCGGCAATCACTTCCTGACCTACTCGGTGGCGGACAGCGGCACCGGTTGCTCCGATACGGCCCGGGTACGGGTGACGGTGATTCCGGCGGGTACCGAGGCCATTTCCGGCCTGGACCGGGACTACTGCGTGAGCGCCGGCGGAAGTTCGCTCCTGGCGGTCTTCCCGCCGAGCAATGTCCCGGGATTCTTCCGGGGACCGGGGGTGGACAGCACGGGCGTCTTCCGGCCGGATTTGGCGGGGGTCGGGCTGCACTTGATTCGGTTCATCCGTCCGAGCATTCCGGATACCCTGCGCCGCCTGACCCGGGTCCATCCCGATCCGCAAGTGACCTTCGCGCCCACGGATCGGGACTACTGCCCGGGTGAGCCGGTGACCAATCTCTTCGGGCAAGCGGCCCCGCTCGGCGGCACCTTCTCCGGCAATGGCGTGCAAGGCACCGGCTTTGATCCGGACTTCGCCGGGGTCGGCCCGGATACGATTGTCTACACCTACGGGGTGACCTACGGCTCGGTCACTTGCCGCGCCGAAGCGCGGGCGGTGTTTACTGTCCACGCGCTGCCGGAAGATTCCCTGCTGACCGCGGGTCCCTACTGTCCGAATGATCCGCCGGTCCGCCTGGCCGGCTTCAATGGCTATCCCACAGTGGACTTTGGGGTGGCGGGACAGCCGGACTCGCTTTTCCGGCCGATGGTACTGGGGCCGGGCGACTGGGGGGTGGAGTACACCTTCCAGGACAGCAATGGCTGCACCGGGGCGGATGCGCGGGTTGTAACCGTGTCCCCCGAGGCGCAAGCTTCGATCCTGAACCTCGCCCCGCGCTACTGCCAAAATGCGGATCCGGTCGTTCTGGTCGGTTCGGAAGCAGTGGGCTATTTCTACGGTCCGGGAGTGGACAGTGTGACGCGGACCTTTTCTCCGGGGACGCTCCCGGTGGACACCCACACCGTGGCTTACGTATTTACCGACGCCAATGCCTGCACCGATACACTGTTCCAGACGTTGATCGTGGACAGCTTGCCCACGGTGACCCTCAGCAGTCCGGTGGATTCGCTTTGCCAGGATGCGGCGGCACTGACCCTCACCGGAGCGCCGGTCCTCGGATTGTTCTCGGGTGAGGGCATCGTGAATGCGGCGGGCGGGATTTTTGTCCCGGATTCGGCCGCGGTGGGCACCCATCCGATCACGTATACCTTTACCGACAGCCGGGGTTGTCCGGGGCGGGATACCGTGGAGATTTTTGTGAAGCGGGTGCCGACCCTTTCCCTTTCCGGCCTCGCGGATACCTTGTGCCGGGGCGACTCGGTGCTGACCTTGGGGGCATTGCCGCCGGGCGGGATGTTCTTGGGGGCGGGGATTGTAGATTCCGTCAATGGAATTTTTAATCCGGACTCGGCGGATCTGGGGTTGAATGCGGTGGGCTACGCCGTGGACAGTGCTGGGTGCAGCGCCGAGATTGCGATCACCACCGTTGTGAATCCCTTGCCGGTGGCGACTTTCTTTGGCTTGGCGCTGGAATACTGCGCGGATGCGGCGGCGGACAGTTTGTTCGGCGTGCGCTCGGGGACTTTCTCGGGGGCCGGCGTGACCGATGGCCCGGTCCTGAACGGGGTTTTTAATCCGGTTGCCGCCGATACCGGCGATCACCAGGTGGTCCACTCTGTGACCGAGTTGGGCTGTACCGCGGTTGCTTCAGTGGCGGTCCGGGTACATCCGCTGCCGGTGGTATCCTTTACCGGTTTGGCGGCCCAATACTGCCAGGACGGCAACAATGAAGCCTATACCCTCACTGGATCCCCGGCGGATACGGCGCGCGGGGTGTTCTCCGGAATGGGGGTCCTGGGCAATCTGGTGTTTGATCCGGATACGGTTCCGGGAAATGCCAACTACGCGATCTCTTACACCTACACCGATTCCAACCAGTGCGCCAACGTGGCGACGCAAATGGTCCGGGTCGATTCCATGCCGGTGGTGACCTTCAGCTTGCCGCAGGATACCCTGTGTGCCAGCGATTCGGCGGTGGTGCTGAACGGAAGTCCGGCGGTCGGAGGCACGGGGGTATTTACCGGGGCGACCAATCTGACCAATACCTTGTTTGAACCCGCCGTGGTGGGTCCGGGCAATTATGTCTTGGGCTACGCTTTTACCGACAGCAATGGCTGCTCGGACCAGGATGCGGACTCGGTGTTCATCCCGAGCGTGCCGGCGGTGAACCTCAGCCTGCCGCAGTATGTCTTTTGCGAAGACGATGCTGCGGTGGCGGTGACGGTCGGTCCGGCGCCGGGAACGCTTACCGGCAATGGAATTGCCAATGGGGACTACTTTCCGAATCTGGCCGGACCGGGAACCGATACAGTGCGCTACGTCCACCCCTACGGACCCGGTTGTGAAGTGGTGGCGGTGCGGACGGTGACCGTCAATGCCCGTCCCCAACCGGCCATCATCGCTCTGCCGGCGGCAATCTGCTGGAACGGCGGCCGGGTAGCGCTGAACGGGGTGCCTTCCGGAGGGACCTTTTCCGGTCCGGGGGTCGACAGCTTCAACAATGAATTCGATCCGCAGGTCGCCGATTCTGCCGGGCAGGGCGGCAATTTTGTGGTCACCTATACCTTTACCGATGCCAATGGCTGCACGGCATTCACCCAAGAGACGATTCGGGTGGATCCCCTGCCGGGGCTGTCGGTGGCCGGGAACTACTCGAACTTCGCTTACTGCTCCAATGAAGCGCGGGACAGCCTGCTGGGTTCCCCCGCGGGGGGGAGCTTTTTTGGGGCGGGGATTACCGCGAACGGGGTGTTTGACCCGGCCCAAGTTCCCGGAGCGGGGCCGGATACGACGGTCACGGCCACGATTGCCTACACCTACACCGATTCTCTGGGGTGTACCGATACGCTCCCGGTTCCGGTGACGGTAAATGCGCTGCCCAACCTGATGCTGAACGGTCTTGCGGCGGAATACTGCCTCAACGCCGACCCGGATACTTTGTTCGGGGGGCCTGCCGGTGGAGATTTCATCGGGATGGGCATGACGATGGGCGATTCGGTCTTCAAGCCCGACAGTGTGGGCCAATGGACAATCGGCTACGCTTACACGGATCCGAATACGGGATGCCGGGATACAGTGACGGAGGCAACCGAGGTGTACCCTTTGCCGCAGGCGTTTTTCTCCGGTCTGGATTCGACCTACTGCATCAATGGGGATTCCGCGGTTCTGAGCGGTTCGCCGGGCGATTCCACCTGGTTTACCGGGAACGGAATCGGGGGCAATGGCGCGACCTACTTTCCGGAGATCGCCGGAACGGGGGGCGATACTGTCGTGTATTTTGTGCAGGACGCCAATGACTGTGTGGATTCGCTGGCGCAGGTGACGGTGGTCCACGATACGGTGCCGGTGAACATCACGGTGCCACCGGGACCGCGGGTCTGCTTCAACGAAGGCGCCACCCAATTGGCGGCGGTGCCTCCGGGTGGGACCTGGTCCGGAGTGGGAATCGTCGACAGTACCGGTGTGCTGTTCCCCGGGCAGTTGGATACATTGTCCTACCGGGGGATGTACCAATTTACCAGTGCGAATGGCTGCACCAGCATCGACACTGCGGACTACGTGGGGATCGCCCCGCCGAGCTTAACGCTGAACAACCTCGCGGGCCAATACTGCGAAAACAATGCCCCGGACACCTTGGTGATTTCCCCCGCCTGGGATGCCCTGCTCGTGAACGGTACGGCCCTGCCCAATGCGGTATTTGTGCCCGATTCTGGGCTCCGCGGACCGGTTAGCGTGGAAATTTTTTACCAGGATCCGGCGACGGGCTGTCGGGATACTTTGCGCGATTCCACGCGGGTGTATCCGGCGCCGAGTGTCGACTTTGGGTATGCGGGGACTTGTGTGGGCGATACCACATTTTTCACCGACTCGACCGCGCTGGATGCGATTGGCTCCCTGCCTCCGGATGGGCTGGCGTTTTGGACCTGGAATTTCGGGACCGGGAACTCGGTGGCCAACCAGGATCCGTCCTTTCTGTTTGCCAGTGCCGATACCCACACGGTGGCGTTGACGGTGGTGACTGCCCAGGGTTGCCGCGATTCGGCGCAGCAGGTCGTGGACATCGGGGCAAATCCGGTGGCGGAATTTACCTGGCGCTACGTCTGTGAGGGCAATCGGACGGAATTCCTCAATGCCTCCACGGCCGATCCCAACGATACGATTGTCACCTACG
>JBCCQH010000103.1:0-29115 GCA_039024435.1 Bacteroidota bacterium | reverse complement strand
TGGTTTGTGAAATTTGCTATCGCAGATTTTTTTGTCTCTCAAAGCTCATTTTGGAGTCCATAGCCAAAGCTATGGGCGAGAAAATAGCTGAAGAGAGGCGGAAAAAGATGCCATAGCAAAATCACAGGTTTAAATTTAAACCGCCTCTCAGTCAAAAAGCCCTATCTTTAGCCGCAACAATGGCTCCGAACGCTTCCGATAGCCCCCCCCCACTGCGCAAGCTCAGCTTGATGATCACCGACGTGGACCTGTACGGCCTCCGCGACATCCAACGCTACGCGATGAACCACCCGCAGTTGGAAGTCACCCAGGCCAGCAAGACCGCCCGGGGTGCGCTCAACTTTTTCAAGCAAGATCGCGCCGACGTACTCGTGATCAATCCCGCCCTCCCCGACGCCAATGGATTCGAGCTGATCGCCTCGATCCAGCCGCGGCCCTACATCATCGTCGTTGCCGACCGGCCGGATTACGCCTATTTTTCATTTGAAGTCGGAGCACTGGCCTACCTCCTCAAACCGGTGCCCCACCGCCGTCTGGACCAGGTATTTACCCGGATCCTGGAAGATATTCGACTGCGGGATGAATTGGTCGAGTTGCGCAATACCGTCGCCCAATTGCGGAACACCGCGGAAAATCCCCCATAAAGAAACAGCCGCCCTTGTACGGGCGGCTGGAATAACCAACTTAACCTAAATCCTATTCATCATGATTGTTCAATCTTACTCGCTATGATTGACTTGTCTGAATCGCTTGGGTTCTCAATTGTTGTTCTCAGGTTGGGTGTCTCGCTAAGACTCGTGGTCAATGTCAGTCCTACAGTGTTGTTCTGGGTTTACGCTAGTTTCATTTTCATTTTTTCGATTGCTTACACCCAAAATTACGCGGATTGGGGCCTCTGGTTGCCCATTTTGGATGGGTGAACGGGCTTACTCGATCAAAAAGACAAATTTCTCGATGAGCAAAAGGCCCCAATGGTTGGCAGGTCGGGAAGGAAACGATATTTTTGCAGCTTAAATACAAATCAACATGCTGGAAAACCTTTTGACCCTTTTGATGCTGGTCCTTTTGCAGGCCGTACTGGGCTTCGATAACCTGTTGTACATTTCGCTAGAATCGCAGCGCGTCCCCAAAGAGCGGCAGGCATTTGCCCGGAATGTTGGCATCGGACTGGCTATGGTCCTGCGCATCATCTTGCTGTTCGTGGTGGTTTCCGTGATCAAATACCTGCAAGATCCCGTGCTCGTCTTCGCCGAAGGGGGCTGGATCAGCGGGGCGTTCAATATTCACAGCTTAATCGTATTGCTCGGCGGCGGCTTCATCATTTACACCGCAGTCAAGGAAATCATGCACATGATGTCCCTGGAAGATGCCCACAGCGAGGAAAAGAAACCAAAATCGGTCCAGTCCGCCATCGCCATGATTGTGATCATGAATTTGGTATTCTCATTTGACTCCATTTTGAGTGCCCTCGCCCTCACCGACGTATTTTGGGTCATGGCTACCGCCATTGTCATCGGTGGGTTGCTGATGATCCTCCTTGCGGGAAAGGTTTCAGAATTCCTGCAAAAAAACCGCATGTACGAAGTATTGGGACTATTTATCTTGTTTGTGGTGGGAATCATGTTGCTCTCAGAAGGCGGTCACCTTGCCCACCTCAAGTTTTTCGGCATGGAGGTAACGGCCATGAGCAAGACCACTTTTTACTTTGTAGTTGTGGTACTGGTAGTCGTAGACGTCGTCCAGAGCCGGTACCAACGCAAGCTCCAGCGCAAAAAAGCTGCCCGCGAATTCATCCAGCAAGAAGAAAAAGTATAGCCCGAAAAATTCATTGGTGCCGCCCGCAATCCAATTTTCTCGGCTCAAGCACCGTCTTTTTGCAGCACTTCCAGCACTACGTACTGCCGAATCCCTGCATCGGGGAGCAGAGCATCCGGATTGAGGAGGTCCACCCGAACCTTCAAACGGTACAGATACCCCTTCTCGTAATCAAAGTCCAGTATTTGCTCGGTCATCAGTTGCCAGGCATCTTCGGTTGGGCGACGCTCGTTGAAGCTGACGAGTAAACACTCCCCCGAAAGATAATTGCAAGTTTTCGTGTAGGGCGCCACCCACATTTCGACTACGGAAGACTCGGCAAACGGCTCCTCGTTGGATTCCGGTTCTATCGGCGCCACCTCGGCCACGGGAGTATCCGCCGGGGAAATCGGCGCGCTAGGGGCATCGGGGCGCTCGGCCAGTTCCGCGGAGGTACTAGGATCGGTCCGAGGAACCGAATCCGTGGAAGCTTGGGAATCCGACTGGCATCCCGCCGCCAGCAGCAGCAGCCCAACTACTGCGCTCATCATCAGGTATTTCATGGTCCCAATGTCGCATTTAGAGGACAGATTTCAAAGCATCCTGCGGCCGGACTACGTTGCCCCAAAATCGAAACCTTCCAAGGCTATTTGCATAATATTCGGAAAATTCATTGGAACTTGGAACAAAATACGGATTGATTGGGATCGTTTGCCCGCTCATCCAAACAATATTTGGCAAGCCTTGTATTGGGGGATCGCTCACTTACCCCACTTGTTCGGGTGAATTTGCGTACCTTTGTGAATTATTTCCAAACGACTTAAAAACGCATGCTGGAAAAACTGCGCGCATTACTTCAGGAACGCATCTTGCTGCTGGACGGAGCAATGGGAACAATGGTCCAACAGCACAAATTGGACGAGGCAGGCTACCGCGGGGAACGTTTCCAAGATTGGCATACCGCCTTTCAGGGCAACACAGATATCCTGAACCTGAGCCAGCCCCAGATCATTCTCGACATCCACCGTGCGTACCTCGAGGCCGGAGCCGACATCCTCGAAACCAATACCTTTAACGGCAACGCCATTTCCCAGTCCGACTACGATGCTGAGTCGCTGGTCTACGAAATCAATTTTGAAGGGGCCCGCCTTGCCAAGCAAGCGGCCACTGAATATACGGCGGCAACTCCGGATAAGCCGCGGTTTGTCGCCGGTGCCCTCGGGCCGACTTCCCGTGCCGCTTCCCTTTCTCCCGACGTCAATGATCCGGGCTACCGCAATGTGACCTTTGACAAACTGGTCACGGTCTACACGGAACAAATCCGGGGCCTGGTGGATGGAGGCGCCGATCTTCTGCTCATTGAGACCGTATTTGACACGCTCAATGCCAAAGCGGCCATCTACGCCATCGATCAATACCAAGAGGAAAACGGCACTCAGATCCCGGTCATGATCTCCGGCACGATCACCGACCAGAGCGGCCGGACCCTGAGCGGACAGACCACCGAAGCCTTCTGGATTTCGATGATGCACTGCCGCAATCTTTTGAGCATCGGCCTGAATTGTGCCCTTGGTGCGGAGCAGATGCGTCCGTTTATCCAGGAAATGGCCCGGGTCGCTACGGTTCCGGTTTCTGCTCACCCCAATGCCGGTCTCCCCAATGCTTTCGGTGAGTACGACCAAACCGACGCCCAATTTGCAATGCTGGTATGGGATTTCGCTAAAAGTGGCTTCCTCAATATTGCCGGCGGTTGTTGCGGAACTACGCCCGATCACATCCGGGCCATGGCCCGTGCCGTCGAAAACCAGTCCCCCCGCACCGTGCCCGAGCGCGATCCCTACATGCGCCTCAGCGGCCTCGAACCGCTGATCGTGCGCCCAGAAACCAACTTTATCAATGTCGGGGAGCGCACCAATGTCACCGGCTCCCGTCGCTTTGCCCGTCTGATCCGGGAAGACAGCTACGAAACTGCCGTCTCGGTAGCCGCCCAACAAGTGGAAAATGGTGCCCAGGTCGTCGACATCAACATGGATGAAGGGATGCTCGATTCCGAAGCGGCCATGACCCGCTTCCTGAACTTGATTGCTTCAGAACCGGACATCGCCCGCGTACCCTTTATGGTTGATTCCTCAAAGTGGTCGGTCATCGAAAAGGGGCTGCAAACCATGCAAGGCAAAGGGGTCGTAAACTCCATCAGCCTGAAGGAAGGCGAAGAAGCCTTTATCGAGCACGCGAAGAAAGTGCTGCGTTACGGCGCGGCGGTCATTGTCATGGCCTTCGACGAGCAGGGCCAGGCCGATTCCTTTGACCGCCGGATCACCATTTGCGAGCGCGCTTACCGCATTTTGACGGAAAAGGTCGGCTTCCCCCCCCAAGACATCATTTTCGATCCGAACATCCTGACCATTGGAACCGGAATCGAGGAACACAACAATTACGCGGTCGACTTCATCAACACGACCGCTTGGATCAAGAAAAATCTGCCTTACGCCAAGGTCAGCGGGGGCGTAAGCAACCTGTCCTTTTCCTTCCGTGGCAACAATGTCGTGCGCGAAGCCATTCACAGCGCTTTCCTCTACCACGCCATCCAGTCTGGGATGGACATGGGGATCGTAAATGCCGGTCAGCTTGAGGTTTACGAAGAAATCAAACCCCAACTCCGGGAATACGTCGAGGATCTCATCTTCAACCGGCGGGACGACGCCACGGAGCGGATGGTCGATCTCGCGGCGGAGGTCAAAGGCAGCGGCAAGAAAAACGAGCGCGAAAAGCTGGAATGGCGGGAAAAATCCGTGGCTGATCGCCTCAGCTACGCTCTGGTCAAAGGAATCGTCGATTTCATCGAACCGGATACCGAAGAAGCCCGCCAGATGTTTGACAAGCCACTCGAAGTCATCGAAGGCCCGCTCATGGACGGTATGAACATCGTCGGGGACTTGTTCGGGGAAGGGAAAATGTTTCTCCCGCAGGTGGTCAAAAGCGCCCGCGTAATGAAAAAAGCGGTGGCTTATCTCATTCCCTACATCGAGGAAGAGAAAAAACGCAGCGGCGACCGGGGTCCGAAAGGCCGGATCCTGATGGCCACGGTCAAGGGCGATGTCCACGATATTGGTAAAAATATCGTCGGGGTCGTACTTGGATGTAACAACTTTGAAGTAATCGATCTCGGAGTCATGGTTCCCGCCAATGTCATCCTGGAAAAAGCCAGGGAACACGAAGTCGACGTCATCGGGCTGAGTGGTCTGATTACCCCCAGCCTCGACGAGATGGTTTTTGTGGCCAGCGAAATGGAACGCCTGGGCATGAATATTCCTTTGCTCATTGGGGGGGCGACCACCAGTAGGGTTCATACTGCGGTCAAGATCGCCCCCAAATACCGCCACGCTACGATTCACGTACTGGATGCCTCGCGCTCTGTCCCCGTCGTGCAAGCTTTGGTTACCGATTCTCAGCGCAACGACCTGCTCGATACGACCCGGGATCAATACGCCACTTTGCGGGAACAGCACGCCGCCCGCCAAAGCCGCAAACAATACTTGCGTTACGGAGATGCGGTCGCAAACGGCACCCCGATCAAATGGGAAGGCTACCGGCCGCCCCGTCCCCGGCGACCCGGTATCACGGTCTACGAGGACTTCCCGCTGGACAAACTCGTGGACTACATCGACTGGACGCCCTTTTTTCAGGCGTGGGAACTGCACGGCCGCTTTCCCAAGCTTCTCGACGACGAGTTGATCGGTGAGGAAGCCCGGAAGCTGTTCGTTGATGCCAAGGCCCTGCTCAAGCGCATCGTGGACGATAAACTGTTGACCGCCCGCGGGGTCGCCGGCTTATTTCCGGCCAACCGGGTCGGGGGCGACGACATCGCGATCTACACGGATGAGACCCGGGAAGAGGTGCTTACCACCTTCCATTGCCTCCGACAGCAGAACAAAAAAGGCGCCAGTGCCGCCAATCAATCCCTCTCGGATTTCATCGCCCACGAAGAAACCGCCCTTCCCGATTACTTGGGTGGCTTTGCGGTAACGGTCGGCCACGGCTTGGACGAACTCGTCGCCGAATTCGACGCCGATCTCGACGACTACAACAGCATCATGGCCAAGGCCCTGGCGGACCGCCTCGCCGAAGCTTTTGCAGAATGCCTCCATGGGATTGTACGCCGAGAATTGTGGGGTTACGCCGCGGACGAAGCCCTCGACAACGATGCTTTGATCCGGGAAAAGTACCAGGGCATTCGTCCAGCGCCGGGCTATCCGGCTTGTCCTGACCACACCGAAAAGGGCATTTTGTTCGAATTGCTGGACGCGACAGCCCACACCGGGATCACCCTCACCGAAAGTTACGCCATGTTGCCAACGGCTGCGGTCTCCGGGTTCTACTTTTCCCATCCCGATTCACGCTATTTCGGATTGGGGAAAATCGCTGAGGACCAAGTCATGGACTACGCCCGCCGCAAAGGCATGGACCTCGGAACGACTGAGCGCTGGCTGTCGCCCAATCTGAGCTATGAACCCAAAGTCAGGGTCTAGGAGAATTTTCAATGAGAAATTTTCAATTGATCAATTTCCGATTTCCAATTCGCGCGTCCGAACGCGCAAGCAGCGATAAACAAGTAAACCAAAACGTCGCTCCAGCACGGGGATCGTAGCCGCACGGCACGCCCGAAGAATTTCCAATTACCTGATTCTCGATTTCCAATTGGCGCGTCTGGAACGCGCAACCTACAAGTACAGAAAAACTACCCCCAAACTCGCAAAAACGCGCCGATCGTAGCCGCACGGCGTGCCGTGCGGCCCACGAGGATTTTCCGCGAAGAATTTCCAGTTCCTCGATTTCCGATTTCCAATTCGCGCGTCCAAAAGCGCAAACAGCGATAAACAAGTAAACTAAAACGTCGCTCCAGCACGCTAATCGTAACCATTTCCGTCGCCTCCCGGTATCACGCGCGGCCACGGACTAATTTCCGCTGAATCGCAAAGCACGGCCCACCTCGGCAGCATAGCAATTGAAAATTTCCCATTCCCATTCCCATTCCCCTTGAAAATTGTAAATTCTCCCATCAAAAATTGAGCGAAGCGTTCAGGGATAATTTTCGGCACTAGGCTGGCCCGATATTTGCGAACAATGCTATCTAAACCTGACCATCACCACTCTATGCGCCTTTCTACCATCGCCCGAGCGTGGGGCATCGCCCTCTGGCTGCTCTTTCCCGCCTACCTAAACGGACAAACAGTTACCGAAATCAATGCCATTGCCGCTGAAGCCCTGCATTCGGAGGAAGCCGACCCCAAAGCGGCTTTCAATCGCCTGAATGCCCTCAGCCGCCGGCCCGCATTTGCCCAGGCCGATACCGCAATGACCGTCCTGGGTTCCTTCCATTACCGTGGCACTGGCACCTTTTCCGACCGCAAAGCGGGGATGCGGCTCTGGCGTAAAGCTTCCGCTCTGGGCAATACCACCGCCGATTTTTTGATTGTGGTTCACTATGCCACCTATTCCCCCCTCAGTCAGACCCAGAAAGCCGAAGCCCTCGCGGCTGCCGAGCGGGCCGCCAAAGATGACTTTTCCTTTGCTCAGTACCAGTACGGCCGCTGCCTCTTCTTTGGCACCTGGAACAGTCCCCGCGACCGTACCGAGGGATTGGAATGGATCAAGAGCGCTGCCCGGGCGGGCGACGCCTACGGCTGCTACCAACTCGGGACGTTCTATGAAACTGGGAATCAAGTCGATTTGGATCAATCCACCGCAATCGAGTTGTATACCACAGCCGCCGAAAAAGACCATATACCCTCCATGCGCAAATTGTATACCTTTTATCGGCAAGGCACCGGCACCCGCCAGGACTACAACCAGGCATTGCGCTGGCTGGAAAAAGCCTGCCGAATGAACGATCCCGAGGCCCAGTACCGGATGGGACTCGTCTACCTCAACGGAGAATGCGGCGTTGCTGAGGACCGCGTCCAGGCCCGAATCCAATTCAACCGTGCCGCCGACCAGGGATTTGCCCGGGCAAAATCTGCCCTGGCGGAAATGAATGCCCCACCCGCCCCCATCGGCGCTTCCGAACCGGGCCGCCGCCCTCCCCAAATCGAGGAGAGCACTCCCCCGTCAAAGCGGGCTCCCTTGGATGCCTACGATGCCGCCATCGACGCCTATCTGGAAGACATGGCGTACTTCGACTACGACCTCAAGACCCACGGCACGGTGACCGCCGGGGACCACTTCCCGCTCGAAATCGACCCCTACGGCAGTCACAAGCTGGTTTTCATCGTCAACGAAGGAACCACCCCCGGCTATTTCCCGCGCTTCAAAGTCGAGTACTTTGACCTCTCGGACAAGCGCATCGGGATGTACACGACCGATGTCAGCGATGTCGTCCGCCACCACGATCACCTGACGGCGGTCGTGACCCGACTCCGCATCCCGCAAGGCGCCCATCGGGCCACCCTCACCCCGTACAACGCGGGCTACTTCATGTCCGCACTGGACTGAGCCGAACGGAAAAAACGCGAGCGCACGCTTGCGCACCCGGGAGAGGCAGCAGTAGTACAATGCAGTTTCGAATCGATATGCCCTCAGCCGGCGCGCAACAGCAATTCCACATCGGCTTTGAGGCGCTCAATCTCCACCCCCAGCGTGCCGTTGTAAATGCCCCGAATCCGACGATTCTGGTCGATGAGGAGGAAATTTTCCGTGTGGAGAAAGCCTTCCGCCCAGGGCATCCGTAGGAACCCATTCCGGAAAACTGAGCCCGGCTCAATTCCCGCCAGTCCTGACCTGCCGCAACTCCCCGCAACAATGCCTGCACCGAGCCCCCGTAGGCCCGCAGCGGATCTTCCCGATAGGTCGCGGCAAATCGTTTCGCCAGTTCATCCGGTCGCACTTCCCCAAATTCAGCCAGCACTCCCGCCAGTACCCAGGACATCACGGTATCGTCGGTATAAAACCAGGCCGGCGGCGGCAACTCCCGGCGGTCGACAAGAGCGGCAACTTCCGCTTCCGGAAGAAAAAACGCCTGTCCGAAAGCATCTCCGACATGGACGCCCCGCAAAACCCGTTGGAGGCGGTCCCACCGGATGGTATGATCGGGGGACTTCATCGCTTTGCGTAGTGGGCCGCCAATTCAAAGGAATTCATCGCGCTCAACTGGTCGCGGGTATAGCCCAATGTTTCCGCGACCGCGTACAAACGCGCCTCACTCGCGGCTTCGATCTCGCAGAAAACCGGAATGTAAGCCAACTCCTCACGGTAGGAATCGATCACCACGTGGGCGCCGGGAAGCTCGAACTGCTCCCGGAACTTGCGGGTGGATTTCATTTCCCGGTACCCAAGTCCCCGGAGAATCTCCCGCATCCCGGCAAAGTCGGCGACGCCCACTTCCCGTTCGTCCAGCACCTTCAAGGCCGGATCGTGATCCGGCATCCGCTCTTTGTAGGTCAGCACGGTCGCCTCGCCTTCCCGGCGCAGCCGCAGCACCGCTCCCCGCGCCGCCAAATCATCTGCCGGATGGGAAAAGAAAATCGCGTGCAACTCACCGGCAAAGGAACGTGGGGCGCCCAACTCCGCCAAGCGGAGCCGCAAGCGGTCAGGATCAATGTCGAGTATTTTGGCCTCAATTTCTGGCATGGCACAAGTTAGAGAGACCGGCGCTTTTGTCCAATTCCGGAAACCAAGACCCACGAAAAATGCGTCGCCCCCGAATTGCCGGGAACGACGCACGATTAAACCGCCATTGCGGGATCAGTTTTCCTTGTACAGATGAATGTCGCGCTGCGGGAACGGGATGGAAACCCCTTGCGCGTCGAACTGCTTTTTCACCTCTTCCAGCATGTGGAAGTACACGTCCCAATAATGGTCCTTGTGGGCCCACAAACGGACCGTGAAGTCCACCGAGCTATCGCCGAGGTTGACCACCTGAATGAAAGGCTTCGCCGGCTCGAAAAGTACCTTGTCAAAGTTCATCGCGATCTCAAAAATGATCGAGCGCGCCTTGTCGATGTCGTCACTGTAGCCGATGCCAAAGGTCAGGTCCACCCGGCGTACGTCTTGCTTGGTGAAGTTCGTGATGGTGCCTCCCGCCAGGGGACCATTCGGAATGTAGACGGTCTTGAAGTCCAGGGTGATGACCGTGGTGCTGATGATACTGATTTCTTCCACGAATCCCGCGACACCTTGGGCTTCAATAAAATCGCCTTTTTTGAATGGCTTCAGGGTGAGGACCAATACCCCGCCGGCAAAGTTGGCGAGGCTGCCTTGCAAGGCAAGCCCAATCGCCAACCCAATCGAACCGAGCACCGCGATGATTGAGGTCATTTCTACCCCCATGGTAGAGATGGCCACGATCAAAACCATCGCGCGCATCAGGAAGTTGACGCTGCTGCGGGCAAACGGCCGCAAAGTTTCGTCCACTTTGCGGGCGGTCAAAACTCGATCCACGAGTTTGACGACCCGGCGGGTGATCCAAAAGCCGATGATAATGATTACCAAGGCGATCAGGAGCTTGGTCCCGAAGTTGATCGCCAGGTCCAATCCGTCGTTCTGTAGTTTTTCGAGGGTACTCAGCGATTCGGCCGCGGCTGCGGTGGGATCGCCGGTTAATGTGCTGTCTTCCATAGTTGAAACCTAATTAACCTGGTTGGGTAAAGTAAATTCAACGCAAAAATAGAAAATCGTGCAAGAAATACCGCAATAATTCGATGTATTATTCGTTTCCTGGGATCAGTGCGTAGCGAGGATCAATTCCCCCAAAAACCCAACCGGGGACAACGCTGTGCGCTTGCCCCCGGTTGGGTAAATTCTCAGCTTGCGGTATCCGGTAACCACCGGTCTGCGATGAGCAGATCAGTTGTAGACCGGGAGTAGTCCGTACTTTTCTCCGTAGTAAAGGTGCTGCTCGGTGAAGTCGGTCGGGTACTTGATTTTTACATCGGTGATTTTGCCATCCTCACCCATGACCGGCTCCAAAAGCGGGTTGATGAAGCCCGAGTAAGGCGCAATGTTGAGCGTGGCCACGCGGTCGAGGACTTCCTGGTGAACTTCTTGGTCGACTTTGACCCCGTAATCCTCCACAAGGGCCATGCCGGCCGCGTAATCGCCTTCCGATTTGATTCGCTGGATCTCGCGCAACAATGCCCCGAAGAGATCGCGGAGTTTCAGGTAGTCATTGATGACGAAGTAGGTCTTGCCGTCGCGGACCTTTTTCTCGATCACGTTGTCTTCCGCACCTTTCTCCAGCGCCCAATTGCAGATGAACTGCCGGTTGCGCATGTGGGCTTCCTGGATGTCTTCACCGATGTCCAGCCGGCGCAGTTGCAGCATCAGGCCATTGCGGATGTAGCTGTTGTACGCTTCTTTGCCCACATCCAGCGACGGCATGAGTCCCATGTCCACCAATTTCTGGTCAAACATGTAGTAGAGTGCTACCAGATCCGCCCGGCCTTCTTCCAAGGCCGAAGAGTAAGACTTCAAGGTTTCCTTGGGGGTACCGATTCCGGGATTGATCTTGCCGGAGGCGTGCCCGATGACTTCGTGCATGTCCGTGTGCAGGTTGTCCGCGAGCGAACCGTATTCTTTGGCGAGGCGAATTTCTTCTTCGTCCCAGGCAAATTCCTGCAGAATACCGCTGGACTTCGACGCTTCGTCGTAGGCCATCACGATGTTGGCGAGGTTAACTGACTTTGAGCCGTGCTCGGCGCGGATCCAGTTTGAATTTGGCAGGTTGATGCCGATCGGTGTCGAAGGCGAAGCGTCCCCAGCTTCCATCACCACGTTGATCACGCGGGCGGAAATACCTTTGACCTCAGCCTTTTTGTGTTCATCCATGATGGGCGAATTGTCCTCAAACCACTGGGCTTCTTGGGAGATGGCTTCGATGCGCTTGGAAGCTTCGGGGTCGGTAATCTGCACCACCGATTCAAAGGCACCGCGGTAGCCCATGGCATCGCCGTACACTTCAATGAAACCATTGATCACGTCAATGTCGGACTCAGTGTCCTGGACCCAGGCGATGTTGTAGGCGTCAAAATCGGCCAGATCGCCGGTTTCGTAGTACTTGACCAGCAGTTCGAGTGCGGTTTTTTGCTGCTCGTTTTCCGCAACCGAAGCGGCTTTTTTGAGCCAGAAGGCAATTTTTTCGATGGCCGCACTGTACATACCGCCCACTTTCCACACTTGCTCTTGCAGCGCCCCTGTTTCGTCTTTGACCAACTTTGAATTGAGGCCGTGCGAAACCGGCTCATCGGGATTCGGATTGGTCTTTGCCGCGTAAAATGCTTCCACCTCCGATTGGGTAACCCCCTCGTAGTAATTGTTCGCGGACTCAGCCACGAGGTCCACGCCGGAGGCTTGATTCACCCGAATGGCATCAACCGTCGGGTCAAACAGCACCGGCTGCAACTTGCTCAGGAGATCGTCAACCGATTCCCCTTCTACCTGCGGAAAACCTGCTTGGTCCGAATTCTGCACCAATTCTTCAAAATAGGCGTAGTCAAATTCTGGCTTCAACTTCTTCGAGGAGTAATGGTGGTGGATGCCATTGGCAAACCAAACCTGCTTCACGTAGGTATGAAAAGCTTCCCAATTCTCTCCGACTTTTTCGCCGGAGTACGTGGTGTAGATGTTTTCCAGTGTCTTCCGGATGTAGAGATTGTGCTTGTAATTTTGATCGTAGATGATATCACGACCAGAAATTGCCGCCTCGTACAGGTAGTACAGCAGTTCCTTTTGGGCCAGCGGCAACGACGCAAAACCTGGAACTTGGTAGCGCAGAATGCGCAGATCGGCAAACTGTTCGGTGCTCCATTCCCAATCGCCTTCCTCTTCCTCGGCGACTTCTTGGGCGTCGGCTTCACCGGTCGTTTCCGATTGCGAATCACAACTGAACAGAAAGGCAGCGAGGAAAAACAGCCACCATGTACTTTTGATTAATTTCATTTGCATATTATAAGGTGTGAAAATGGAGTCATAAGAATTGCGTGCGGCAATTTACAAAAGCCCCGGATAATTCAATAAGCGGGCGTTTAAAATTGCCGGGCGCACGCTGCCCTTTCCGGATTGAATCAAAGCGCCCTCTCAGAGGCGGTTTAAAATTGGTTTGTGAAATTTGCTGGCGCAGATTCTTTTGTCCATGGAAGCTCATTTTGGAGTGCGCAGCCCAAGTTCTGAGTTGCGCCAACTCGCTCCGAAAATGGACGAGAAAATAGCGGAAGCGGGGCGGAAAAAGATGCCATAACAAAATCGGAGGATTAAATTTAAACCGCCTCTCAGGTCGCCGTGTAGGCCGTCACAAAGGAATGGTAGGTATTTGCCCCCGCCAGGGTCACCCCAGGCAGGTAATCCCCGAAGGCGTCGACCTCCATCACCCAAGGCTGACGATTATCGGCTTGAATCCCCAGCCCAACCCCGGCACCATGGATGCCCGGGAGCGCCGCTACGACGGATTCTGCAACCTTTATATAACGTGTCCACTGCTCCTGCCCCACCCAGCGCCGAAACGCCGCCAAATCTGCCCTCGATTCACCCAACCGAAAGGGCTGTCCCGGCAATTTATCGCGCCGCAGCACCACCTGCTGGGCCTGGCCCCGGACCACGACCACCCACACGTCGACCGCATGCCCCTGGAAGGTCAGCTTTGGGGGGGCGATTTCCGCCACTGCGCCCTCCACCGCCATGCGATCCACCAAGCGGGCAATTTCCGCCCGATCCCGATAGGTGCGCACCCGATCCATTCCGATCAGGCGCGGCACTTCTTCCGTCCCCCGCAGCTCAAGCGTTGTGGTTGCCCCCAGCCCCTCCGCATCCCGCGCGAGAACCAGCGAAGCTGCCGCCGAGGTCCGTGCACCGGGCCGCAGCACCAGCTCACCTTCCGGCACATTGGTCCAGCGCTGAAGCAGGTGTTCCCCATCCAATACTGGCCCCCACCATTCCATCTGCGGAATGCTGGCCGATGCCAACTGACGCTGCCGCAGTGCTCGGTCATCCCAATCGATGAGGCCAGCCGGTGTATGGCTCGTCCCCGCCAAATCCAGCTCCGCCAACCGCTCCCCCAGCTCCCGCAACAAATCCTTCCATCCGGAAAACCAAGTGCGGCTGTACGCCAGCTCTCCCCATTCGAGATCATCCCGGCGCAGGTGCCTTCCCCCCCGCTCCAAAAGGAGCAGGTTCACCATGGGGTGACCTTCCGGAGCGTCCAACCGCAACCAAGTGCCTGGCGGCAAGCTCGCCGCCAGATCCAATCGCCCGGCCAGCAAATCCAACCACGACAATACAATGGGGTGAGGGTGCCCCAGATCCAGGACTGCCCGGGCAAACATGCGTACCCGCTGGTGCCCGGGATTGCCCAGAACCGCAAACTGCTGCTTCATGCAGTTAAAATTAAGAGGGATGGGCGATATCCGGCAAAAATTATTCCCGGGTCCGACAACAGAGGGGTAAATTTTTGCCCATTATTTACCAATCTGCCGCAGTCCTTACTTATCGGCTCTCAGGAATCGGACGAGTTCTGCGTCCTCTGGACGACGCCCGCCCTGCGATCCGTGGTGGGAAAAAGCGCAGTATCTCGCATAGATATCCCCTGACTTCCCGTGGTTTTGCCGGGGCTTTCTGGCGACCAGGGCCGAGTTTGCGTGCCATTTGAACCGATTTAAGGCACAATCCGGAATACATCTATCACCATGCAGCAAGATTGGGCAAGGGCAAAGCGCGCGATTCTGATGTCGTGGGCTTCTGGTTGATGTTGAAAACAACAAAATCGGCATAAAATAAATATAAATTACACTTTATTTTATCCACTATTATTAATAAAAATTTTACATCTCATTGTTGGTCGGTCAGCATGTGCCATCAAATCTAAGAAATAGATCATTTTAATCTTTAAAAGCCATCTTTTATCCCCTTTTTCAAAAGGGCAAAAAAATATGCATCTACTTCTTTTTCCTTACATTTCAATAATTGAAAGCCTTTATAGTCCTTTATTTTTATCATATTTTATTCCAAATCTCTCAAATTAAAGCCCATATCGACCGTTATCCACAGCGCGAACTCGGAAAACCGCCGGTCTGGAACCGGATGTTCTACCCCCGGAGCCGGGGCCTTATGTAAGATTTTTTCAACAAATGTCAGAAAAATCTTGCGCGGTACCGGGAAGACCGATATATTTGTAATGTATCAACTGAAAATCAGTTCATCGATCAACATCAACGAATATCATTACTACTAGAATTATGTATCAGTCAACTTTACGCTTCATCGCAATCTTTCTAACCCTGGGGGCATTTATGTTCTCGTGTCAGCCCGATAACGTGGCCCCTAAGGACGAAGTCAATAATGGTTCACCTTCCCTCGCCGCTGACGAAAACAATCCTCACCCGATCCTCGATCCGGTGTGCAGCCGCTACGATACGATACCGCTGGCTACCGCCGATGGCAATCGCATCGTCAATTTCTGCGGCGCATTTGGTGGTCAAGCAATTCCTTGCCCTCCCGGATTCAGCCTCGAATGGGGCTACATCGAAATTATGAATGGTGTCGATGAAATCGCCTTCAACATCACCATGGCTCCGGGCTGGTTTGTCGACAAAGACCGCTCTCGGATCGACCTCGAAGGCAACTACGGCTTCGATCAGAATGGTATCCCGAGCGGTGGTGACTGGCTCTCCCGCAATATCGACCCGGTCGTCAACAGAACGCAGATTCGCTACAATATCAGTGACCTTCCGGGCAATTGCGCGGCTGCGGCTATCCAGTTGACGGTACTCAAGCTCGACTTCTTTGGTGGTCCGGTTCCCGGTTCCGAAAGCATCGTATACGCCTACAACGAGGAATGGAACGACTCGCAATCTCTGCTGTCCTCCAGCTCCCCGTTCCTCGTGCCGTGGTGCATTGCTTCTTGCGGTCCTGATCCCGTTGACTGCTCGCTCGATTACAAAACTTGGTCTCAGTGCCAATACGGTATTTGTGGCGGCAATAATCCTGCTTCGACCTACCGCGATGCCAACTTCGCCAGCGCTTTCCCGAGCGGCTTGACCCTCGGATGCACGACGGGCTTCACCGCCTCCTTCTCGGACGCACAAGCCATTAACAACTTCCTCCCAACCGCCGGTGGACTGGGTGTCCTCAATCAGAGCTACACCAACCCGACCGGCCGCGTAGGTGGCAACACTAACTTCAACTTCTGCGCCGATTGGAACGCCAACCAAGCTTGCGGTACCGTTGACTTCAATACCGACGGCGTCCTCGAACGCGGTGGCGGAAACGCTCTGGCGGCTGGTACTTTCGTGACCAACCAATGGCAAGACGACCTGGGCATGACGATCTCCGGTGAGAGCAACAACGCCAACCGTCCTGGTCAAGTAATCATCTTTGACTCCAACAATCCGACCGGTGGTGACTGGGATCTCGGTACGCCCAACCAAGCTTTCGGTGGTCCGGGTCAAGGTTCGGCTGGTGCAAGCGGTCCTGGTGTCAACAACGTAAACGAAGGCAACTTGATCATCCTCGCCGAAAATGTAAATGATGGCAACGGAGACGGCATTGTTGACAATCCGGACGACGACGCAGCCGGTGGTGTAATCACCTTTGACTTCGCTACGCCGATCACGATCCAGGCAGTGACGATGGTGGACCTTGACGACAACGCCAACAACCGCATCAAGCTCTACTTCGCTGACAACCGCGCTCCGCTGACCATTTCGGTCCCGCAGATCGGTAACAACTCGCGCAAAGTTATCCTGACCAAAGAGTCGGACAACAGCTGGGCTGACCAAGTTGTGAAAGTTGAAGTGGTTCTCTCCGGTTCCGGTGCCATCGCCGGCCTCTGCTTCTGCGACGAGAATCCCTACACCAACAACGCTTGTGTCCAGCGCAGTGGTAGCGCCGACATCCGCTCCACCCTCGCCGGTCGCCTGACCACCGCGATGCTGAACGTCGGATTCGACGCCTACGATGACAACTTCGCCAACGCCAACTTCCCGCTGGGCTTCATGGAAATCCGCAACGGTGTCTTCGGTGGAATGACCGTCAACGAAGTGATCGAAGCCGCCAACGAAGTACTCGGTGGATGCTCGACCGCTTACACCAAGCAGCAGTTGAACAGCGCCTTGAACAAAATCAACAAGTCGTTCTTGAACGGCGCGCGGCGGAACAACTACTTGGTCTGCCCCTCGATCTAAACATGAAATCGTAAGTATTCGATTGCTTGATAAATCAGTTACATGCGTCGCCCTCCGGGGCGACGCCTTTTTTATGTCGGGGATTAAATTTCACATCTTTGGTTCTACTTTGTCAGGTTAAAAAAACCCCAGCCCGTCTTCGCCAACGCGCTAGGGCGCAGAGAGCGGTCTTGGGCGTTGGCGCATTGAGCCGGAAAAGTAGCCCGGTTAAAGATCACTGCGTATTCCTCGCGATCTCCTCCTTGCTCTTTTACCGCGCGTCGCGAAGACACAGATGAGGAAGATTGGGCAGAAATGCAGATCTGACAAAGTAGAATTAGAGGCTGTTTAAATTTAATTCTGCGATTTTGCTCTGGCATCTTTCCTGCCCCGCTTCAGCTATTTTCTCACCCATCGCTCTGTATGGACTCCAAAATGCGCTTCGATAGACAAAAAAATCTCTGCTAGCAAGTTTTACAAACCAATTTTAAACCGCCTCTGAGCAAGATCGCGCTAACGACGGAAACCTGACCGACGAAATGGTTATCGGCCCGTGGCGGGGAGCCACGAATTCTGCGCCACAGTCAGATCCAGCCTCACTTCAATTCGGTTCCAACCGCTCCCCACCAAGTGTGAAATTCGCAGCGGAGGCGGCCAGCTTGCACCGCCGGATCGGTCGCGAGGAAGGCTTCGGCCTCTTTGATCGTCGCACAATCCAGAATCATCAAGCCCCGGTGATCTCCCCCTTCGCCAAACGGCCCGGCCATGACCAACTTGCCTTCCTCGGCCAGGCGGTTCATATTTGCCATGTGACCGGCTTGCAGACTGTCCAGTTCCGCTTCGGAATAATCGTAGGCCTTTTTGCCGCGCATCAATACCACAAACACGTATTGCTTCATCGTGTAGGTCGTATCGCCCTCTTTCATTTCAAACGTTCGGGGGCGCGCCGATTCAGACTCCGCCGCATCTTGCGCACGCAGAGCCGAGACAAAACAAAACAGCACCGCGATGGTCAACACAATTTTTGAGATCATGGACTAAAAAACGCAATTTTCTCCGAGGGGGCAAATTCGGCGTTCGCTTAGGGAGGGACCAAATGCAAGCCCGAAAATCGGTTCAGAGGATTGATCGGGGTGGCTATCAACCCAAAAACCGCACCGCTGCTTCCGCACAGCGCTCACCGTCCATGGCCGCCGACATGATGCCTCCTGCATAGCCCGCGCCTTCCCCGCAGGGAAACAAACCTGCCATCCCAGGATGCATCAGCGATTCCCGGTCCCGGGGGATGCGCACCGGCGAAGAGGTCCGCGATTCGGTCGCGACCACCACCGCCGATTCCGTCACGTAGCCCCGCAGCTTTTCCCCAAATGCCCGGAATCCGCCCCGCAAACGCTCCAGGATGCTTTCCGGCAACACCGGCGCCAAATCCGCCGGATGCAGACCCGGTAAATATGAACAATCCGGCAAATCCGAGGATGCTTTTCCGGCGAGAAAATCAGTCAATCGTTGGGCCGGAGCCACCTGCTTTCCCCCGCCTATGGCATAGGCCCGCTGCTCGACGGCCGACTGAAAGGCGATTCCGGCCCGGGCACCGTGTTGGGCGTAGGGGGCTAAGTCCGCATCGCGGACCTCCACCACGATGCCCGAATTGGCGTAGGGCGAGTTGCGCCGCGAGGGCGACCAGCCATTGACCACAAGTTCTCCTTCCGCGGTCGCCGCCGGGCAAATGATCCCGCCCGGGCACATGCAAAACGAGTATACTCCTCGCCCCAATACCTGCTGCACGACCGAATAAGAAGCCGCCGGCAAAGCGTCGGGACGCTGCTGCATCCGATAACGGATCTCGTCGATCACCGGCTGCGGATGTTCGACCCGCACCCCCAGCGCAAAGGGCTTTGCTTCAATGGCAATGCCTTTGCGATTCAGCATGGCAAATATGTCCCGGGCCGAATGCCCGGTCGCCAGCACTACCGCCCGCGCTGGTACTGTATCGCCTCCCGCCAAGCGCACACCACAAAAGCCTTTCTCGTCGGATCGCAAGTCGTCCACCCGCGTATCAAAATGGATCTCACCGCCGTGCCCCAGAATCGTCTCGCGAATCGACTGGATGATCTGGGGCAGCTTGTTGGTCCCAATATGGGGATGGGCATCGATTAGGATGTCACGTACCGCGCCGTGCTTCACCAAAATCTCCAAGACCCGCCGGACGTCGCCCCGCTTGGTGGACCGGGTATACAATTTCCCGTCGGAAAACGTCCCCGCTCCCCCTTCGCCGAAACAGTAATTGCTCTCGGGATTGACCACGCCTTGCTTGTTGAGCGCGGCCAGGTCACGCCGGCGCGGCCGCACCATCTTGCCCCGTTCCAGTACCACGGGCTTGTATCCCAGCTCAATCAGGCGCAAAGCGGCAAACATGCCCCCCGGACCGAATCCCACCACGATGACCGGCGGCGCTTGGTGGACCATCCGCAAGGGAAAATCCCAGGTCTCATCCGCCGGGGGTGACTCCTGCCCGATGCCCACCGCGTAGCGCAAGCGAAACACGGGCGGCTTCCGCCGGGCATCAATCGAACGCCGCAACAGGCGCATAAATGCGATCCGTGAGGCGGGAATGCGCAACTTCTTCGCCACTTTTTTCCGGTGCAATGCACCGTCCGCCATTTCCTCCGGTCGTACCGCGATTTCGAGCTCTTTCATGCCACTGTCACTGTCACTGTTGAGGCGCTAAATTACGAATTGTGGGGGATTCCCAAGTCGCCCGCCCAACGTGGGGCGAGGACCACAATGCAAGACTCGAAAAATCCTTGGGTTGCGGGTGACCTGCGGTGCGCCGATGATTCACGTCCCAATGGTATATTTTTGTGTCCCATGGCCCTCACGCACCCGCTTTTGCTGGAAACCTCAACTCGACCGAACATCTTGGCCCGGCGCCGGCTTTTACTTGCATGGAAACCTCCCCCAATCTCCCCCTCCAAATGCTGCGCGCCCAAATCGGGCAGGACATCCGCAATAGCCCCTCCCCTTTCGGACAGTGGTTGGGCGGTAAAATGCTGAAGGCCGAACGCGGGGTCATAGAAATCGAGTATTTGGTCCGCAAGGAAATGACCAACCCGGCGGGCACCTTGCACGGGGGGGTGATCGCCGCCATCATGGACGACCTCATCGGGGTGACGATGTTTTCCACCGGTGAAACGACCTTTAAGATTTCGGTGAATTTAAACGTCGATTTTTTCTACCCCGCCCGGACCGGCGAACGGGTCATCGGCAAAACCCGCATCCTCAAGGAAGGAAAGCAACTCCTCAATGCCGTCGGGGAGTTGTACCACGAAAATGGACGCTTGATGGCCACCGCAGCCTCAAACCTGTTCAATTCCAATCTCCGCATTGGCGCACCGACCCCGCCCGGCGGGGGATCCTGAGTCGGCACAACCGGATCATTCGCGCAGCAGAACCGCGTTTCGAATCTCCTTCAGCGCCTCATCAAACGCATAGTCGATCTTGAATACCCCATCCACGCGGTCGGCGTCGGTGATGTTGGGAAAACGCTCGTACATCAAGCCGAGCCCGGGCGGCCAGGCCGCACTCTCCGAACTGACCACCACCAAGCCCTCATTGAAACCAATCTTGGTGATCCGCAAGGTATTCGTCGCTCCGTCGGTCAGGCGGGCGGTGAGGAAGCTGGCCCGCATGATTTCGCCCGACTCCGGATCCAGTCGGGCAATCACGGCTACGGTGGGGCCGCCCCCATTGCCGTAAGTGTTTTGAAAAACCCCATTGAAAGCGTCGGCATCGGTGCGCAACCGGGTAATGTAATCGGTGCCATTGCTGCCGCCATCCAGTGAGAAGACAACCCAGGGCTGATCCGATGCATCCACCGCCGCAATTACCCCCCGGCCATCCACGCCGCTCGTCTCGTAGGAATACCGCCAAAGTTCATTCCCCTCGGCATCCCGCTTTTGTACGTAGGGATTCTGGTTGTTGCTGCTCACCTGATCAAACCCAACCAAATAGCGATTGCCTTGGCCATCGGCGACTTCGGCACCGGAGTAAAACGCAACCCGATCCGGATCGTTGAATGACGGAGTGGGATCGTCCTCATTGTTACAGCCGGCCGCAAAGAGGCTGAAGAGGAAGCAAAACAAGACCGAGGCAGAGATATTTTTCATGCATTCATCAAGTTGATGGCCAAAAGCAGCGCAACTTTGCGGTAAAAATAGCCAAATTATCCAAATTGAGCGCCTTTGGGCCCAGTCTTGCGCCGAAATGTTTATCTTCATCCCATGGCCAAAGAACTGCTCATCGCTACCTTGCGGGCGATTGCGCCCATTGCGCCCGAAGAAGAAGACTTTGTGCGCGCCAGTGTTTCCACGATTCACTTTGCCAAAAACACCTATCTCCTGCGTACCGGCGAAATCAGCCAAAGCGTCTATTTTGTGGTCCGGGGCTGCGCCCGGGCCGCCATCAATCGTCCCGACGGTGAGGAAGTATCTTGCTATTTTGCGGCGGAAGGCGATTTGATCGCCGTCTACGAAAGCTTCCTCACGGGCACGCCCTCGCAGTATTTCATGCAGGCCATGGAGGACTGTGAAATGCTGGTGATCGACCGCTTGGGACTGGAAAATATGTTTAACCGCTTGCAAAACGGCAACCTCATCGGCCGCCGCCTAACCGAAAGCCTCCTGGTCAGCACCATCCAGCGCCTCACGGATTTCTACCGCTACACACCCGAAGAGCGTTTTCAGAACTTCCTGGCCCAGTTCCCTCACCTCGCCAATCGGATTCCGCAGAGCTGCCTAGCCAGCTATATCGGCGTGAAGCCGCAGTCGCTCAGCCGCATCAAAAAGCGCCTGCAACAGACCGAAAATGCCGAAATGCACCCAAGTTAATTTTTGCCGCCGACTTTTTGCACCTGGGTGATTGGGCGGATTGGACCCATGGCCGAGCTTTGGACCAAAAGCAAGTTATGCCCCGCAACATTCTAATCATCAACGGCCATCCCGATCCCGATAGTTACAATGCCGCCCTCACGGCCGCTTATGTCCAGGGTGCGCAGCGCAGCCAAGCAACGGTGGAGGTGCTGCACCTGGGCACCCTCGACTTCAGTCCCAACCTGCGCTTTGCCTACCGCAAGCGCACCGAACTGGAACCGGATCTGTTGCGCGCCTGGGACAGCATTCAGGCCGCCGATCACCTCGTCTGGATCTTTCCCGTCTGGTGGGGCTCGGTGCCCGCGGTCATGAAAGGTTTCCTCGACCGGCTGTTCCTCCCCGGATTTGCCTTTCAGAAGCGGGAAGGTTCTCTTTGGTGGGACAAACTTCTCACCGGCAAAACCGCCCGCGTCATCGCCACCCTGGACCAACCGGCCTGGTACTACCGCTGGTTCAACGGCCGCCCGACGTACCACATGATGAAAAAAATGGTACTCAAGTTCTGCGGGGTCAAACCCGTCGGGATTACCCACATCGGCCCCCTCCGCCTTTCGAACGACCGCTTCCGCCACAAATGGTTGGCGCGGGTCGGGGAGATGGGGCGCAAAGACGGAAAATAGATCGCTGCTCCCACCTCCCAAAACAACCCGGCCGGCACAATGCCGGCCGGAGTTTAGGAAAGAGCGATAATATTTAAGGACAAAATATCTACTGAATGCAATTAGCGAAGGAGGGTGACCGAGCCGGATCGGCGAACGGAATTGCCGTCCCAGTCCACCGCCTGGACCACGTACACGTAGGCCCCTTCCGGAGCCGGATCGCCGGCCCCATCCTGCCCATTCCAACCAAATTCCTGGTTGCGGGCTTGATAAATCAGCTTGCCCCAGCGGTCGTAGATCGCGATTTCGAAGTCGGTAATCAGGCGGGTGACAACATTGAAGACATCGTTGACCCCGTCGCCATTCGGGGAAAAAGCGTTGGGAATGAACATGTTTACCCGCTGATCCACGGTAACGTACTGGGGCCAGATCTGCTCACTCTGGCAACCAAAAGCATTGGTCAGGAGCAAACTCACAGCGAAGGTTCCGGTTTCGGTATATTCGTGGACCGGATCGGTCGCGTCAGCGGTGGCCCCATCCCCAAAACTCCAAACCGCCGAAGTCAGGGGGCCATTGTACACCTGAGTGATGTGAAATTCGACCAGAGCATTGGGGATCTCAACGACCGGGTGGCTGGCGGAAATCGTTACGTTGGGCGCGGGTCGGACCAGTGCTATCACCCCGGTCTTGGGCGAGAGGCAACCGTCGGCGTCCCGCACCGCCACGTAATACACAGTGGTCAAGTCGAGCGGTGGCGTAACCCATTCGGTCTCCCCCCGCAAAAATGACTCGGTCGCATCGGGCGTGTAGAACCATTCCAGTTCGGTGCCTGCTGGAAAACCCAGGACAGCCAGTTCCGCCGGAAATCCCCGGCACACCGTATCGCCCTGCACCGCAATCGACGGCAGCACAGGAACGGTCACCGGAAGCGTAATCGCGTGGGTACAGCCCCGAGAAGTCACCGTAGTTAGGGTCACATTGTAAGTCCGGGGACCGCTGGCCCAGACGTGGACCGGATTCGGACCAAAGGCGGTGTTTTCGGCACCCGAAGCCGGATCCCCAAAGTCCCATTGGTACTGGTCAAGGGTGGTGCCCAGCGGATCGTTCAGCGAGGAACGGGCAAAGAATCGTGCCTCGGTGAAGAAGCAGTGCTGGGTGAAGAAGAAGTCGCTAACCGGATTGGGATGGACCTGAACTGTGCGTTCGCGAGAACTTGTGCAGCCATTGCCGTCGATGACGGTCAGGACCACGTTGTAGGTGCCGGGGCCAGGGAACACGTGGTTGGGATTGGGCAAATTGCTGCTTGCTCCCGTCCCAAAGTCCCAGGCCCAGGCGACGATCCCGCTGTTGGCGGTGGATTGATCGGCGAAGACCATCGACGCACCGTCGCAGACATTGGCGGCTTCAAATTCGGCCACGGGGGGGGCGTGCACCACCACCTGGCGGGTAAATGCATCGGTGCAGCCGTTGGAGCCGGTCACCGTCAACTCGACATTGTAGAGGCCCGGGGCGGAAAACTGGTGGATCGGATTCTGGGTGCCGGAGAAGTTCTGGGAACCACTCGCGGGATCGCCGAAATCCCAATTCCAGGCAATGATACTGCCAGTGCTCAGTGCGCTGCGGTCGGTGAAAGCCATTTCTTCGCCGAGGCAAACGGCGGTGGCGGTGTAATCGGCCTGGGGACGAGCGTGAAGCGCAACGGAGAAGGTGGCCGGGGGACCGGGACAGCCATTGTCACTGGCGACTACACTCACGGTCGTGGGAGCGGTGACATTGTTCAGTGTAATGGTGGGAGTGGTTTCCTGGGTGCTCCACAACCAGCTCGATCCTCCGGCAGCGGTCAAGGTGACGCTCCCTCCAAGGCAAACCGAATCGATTCCGGTGATGATCACCGAGGGACCGCTGCTCACCGCCACGGTGTGCTGCACCGGAGGACTAGCGCATCCATTGGCGAGGGCTGTCACCGAATAGGTGGTAGTCGCACTGGGATTGACCGTGATGGTGGCGGTCGTGGAGCTGTCCGACCACAGGTAACTGGCTCCCCCGGAGGCGGACAGGGTCGCCGCATCGCCCGCACAGATATTGCTCGGGCCGGCCACCGAAGCAGAGGGCGTCGGGTAGACCACAACGGTGACGTAGTCGATTGAGGTGCAGAATCCCGAGGTGGCGGTCATGGTATAGTTCAGGGTCACCGGATTCGGACCGGAAACCGTATAGTTCAAGGTCGGCGTCGCGGAAGTGGGGTTGGTGAGGCCCGTCGCAGGGGACCAGGTGTAGGTCTGGCCCGGAGGCAGATTGGTGCTGCCGAGGGTGACCGGATTGCCCGAACACAGGGAAATGTCGGGACCGGCGTCGGCGGTGGGACCATTGGGGATGACCACGCTATCTGCCAGCACCGTAGAACAGCCGTTGGCATCGGTGAGCAGCAAACTGACCCCGTAGGTTCCCGGACCGGGGAAGGTGTGGGTAAATCCAGCACTGGTATTGCCGGGATTCAGATTCAGATTGCCGTCGCCACTCCACTGGAAAGTGTAGGGTCCGGTGGGCGCGGTTCCCGTATTGGCGCTGAAGGCGACATTGGTGCAGCCGACGGGAGCGGCCAGGAGAGCGGCCCCGGGAGTTCCCCCCAGCACGTTGATGACAATTGTGCGTTGGGTATTGCCGGGCAGCGGGCAGGCATCGTCTTTGGCGGTGACCAGAAAAGTGTAAATGCCGGGTACGGTAGGCGTCCAATTGACGGTTGCCGTCGGGGAAATGCCGGTGACGGTATCGACCTGGACTCCCGATGTAAAGGTCAGCCCGGCCACGTTTTGATTCCAGTAAAAAATGTGGGCATCGCTGACATCCACATCGGTCACACTCAGGTCAAAGCTGATCGCGTTGCCGGCACAGGCCTGAATGGAATAGGAGCCGGTGGAGGTGGCGCCGCTGAGATTGGCGATGGGAGCAATCCCGGGGAGGTTGTTGGTACAGGCGATGACGTTGACCTGCATGTCGCGCACGATGGTGTTGATGAGCTGCCCGTTGCGCCATTCTTCCACATAGATGCAGATCACCGCAACCTCGGGATTGCCCGGCTGCGGAGTCATGGTTACGTCCCCGGTGAGCGGATCGAGGCTGACATTCCAGCTCGGTCCCATCGGCTGTTGCGGCGAGTATCCGGGGGCGTAAGGGTAAGCCTGGTTCGGCCCGACCGCGCAAGGCCCGAGCGCATAGGCCAATGAATCACCGTCGGCATCGGTCGCCCCCTGGTTGAACACGTAGGGCTGCCCCTGGCAGATGTAGGGCACCGGAACGATGGAAAATTGCGGCGAACTGTTGCAGGGGGTAATGTTGGTATTGAGGGTGGTCACCCCGGTAAACATGCCGGCATTGGAGCCACCCGAAGTGATGTTGGCGTTGCGGCAACAATGCTGCCAACTGAGGGTGTAGATGCAATTGGGAACCGCACAAATATCAAAATCCTGGTAGGAAAACCATTCCTCTACCCCGGAAATGTTGGAACTCAGATTTGTACAAGTGGTCTGCACCCCGGGACAAACTTCGGTCACTTCGACGATGACCTGCTGGCTCATGGGGGCGAGGGCGGTGGGCGGGGCGCAACCGGGGGTGATGGGGGCCCAGGCGATCCCATTGGAAAATGCATTGATCCCATCGCAGGAGCGGTAACCGCTCAGGCACAGGCGTACGGTGCAGGCATTCAGGCACTTGTAAGTCAGATCTTGCCCCTGGATGTGCGAAGCCGGGGCGGTGTCAGGTAGAACGGCGAACAAGAGTAGCAAGCAAAAAAGAAATGGAATTTTTTTGAACAACATAGTGATTTTGCGGCCCACATCGCACGCAATGCGGTCCCGACCCAAGGGTCAGCAAATGTTTTAGGTGTTAAAAAATTCCCAGCGTGAAACAAATGTACAGGCAAATTCTTCTCTTTCTGAATTTCCGTCTTGACCGGCCAAAACTGTCGCCCGAACGGTCAGGATCTCCGGGGTGGTTAGTGCATTGACAAATCCCCCCGCCGGCCCAAGCTCCGTTTCGTGGCCCGCAGCCGCGGTCAGAAAATGCGCCGGCGGTCCGAAAAAACGCGATTGCAAGACCAATCGAGGCCACTTCAGCTCACCCAAACCATCCGACATTCACGCGCCCCTACATCGCCCGCGGAACCAGTAATGGTCCCCCAAACGGGGGCAGGAGCAACTCCTCGCCCCTTTCCCCCGCCCACAAAATGCTCGCCCGGCGGCTGGGACGGATGATCTCAGCTTCGAACCGCACCAATGCGTCCGCCGGAATGGCCCAAGCCGCGGAGTTCGTCATCACTCCGCCACCCGGGGCAATCGGAAAACCACGCTCCGCCGGCACCCGGGCCGGCGGTGTCCCCACCTGATGTTGCCAGTCGGGCCGAAAGGTCAGCGAAGCCGATGATTGCGTAAAATGGTACCGCTCCGCCACCACCGCACCCGGCGCCGCGACAATCGTCACCCAAGCCGTGGTACAGGTAGGATCCAGGCGGGTCCGAGCACTCGTTGCGTCGTCCCCCGATAAAAGAAATTCTGGAGCATACGCCGGCTGCCCGGCAAAAAAAGTCATCCTGTCCCCGGGATAGTTCGGGCCGGCCGGCTGAAACTGGACGCCCTCGCTTCCCGAAAATCCCCCGAGCAAGACCGGCAGTTCAGATGCTTCAGCATAATCGGGGGTTTCGCCGTGGAGTTGCAGAGAAAAGTCACCGTGCGGACTCAAAGCGTGCCACGGCGTCCGGCTGCCCCCCGGGTCCGCACCCGCCGTAAAGGCCAGACGCGCCGATCCCGCCACCGGAAGCAAGTCCACCGCCTCCGCATACACCGTTCGGAAGCCCGAACTCCAGGGAAACGCATCCGGGATCGCCAGGTAGCTCCGTTGGGGATCCTCCGGCCGCAGAGGATCCAGTGCCCCCCGCACCCGAATCGTGGCCGAGGTTTCCCCAGCCGGGCCGATGAGGACCGGATAGGTTTGTCGCAGGATACCGGTCCCACCCGGCGCGTAGAAGTGGATACCGGCATTGAGCCGATCCCAACTCGCATCCGACCCCAAACCCGCGGTCAGCGCACAGTCAAAGCCCAAAGCTCCCCGGCCCTCCGCCGTGGGATGGCAGCTCAAATCCACCCGATCAATGGCAGCTCCGGCCGGTTTGCCATTGACCGAAAAACGAATCTGCTCGGTATCCGAGGTAAACAGCAAGCCATTCTGGGTGGCGTTCAGCCCGACGGCCACGCCCCCATCAAGCGTGAGGGCGTAGGGCGCAAACGCGATGGATGCGGTGGCGGAGGTCCGGTGACCTCGCACATCGCTCCCAAACGGGATCGGGATAGCGTCGAAATCTGTGGCATCCGCACCCGAGATCCACAGCACGTAGCGGTAAGTTTGTCCATTGTAAAAGGTGTTCAGGTCAGTCAGCACTGCCGCCAGTCGGTTCATAAATCGGACATCGTCCGAAGGAGGAGCCGGGGCAAGCAAGTAGATTCCTCCATTTTTACCTTCCAAAGGATAATTGTGGTAAGCCGAATGAAGCAAGGAGTCGGCAAACGGGAGTTCGTTGCGGTAATTTGTTGGTTGACCCATCAGGTAAAACCCGGTCCATACCGTGGTCGATTGCTTTTCTAAAGCATACAGCGCCCCGCTGCCATCACTGGCAGCCGTGCGCAGTCGAAAAATTGACATTAAATCCTAGAGGTTAATGTACACACATGTCTTGTCGGTAGGAGCCAACTCCCTTACACGACGAAAAGCACTGATTCTACAAATCAAGGAAAGGTTTGGTAAGAACGTTAGCCGTTTTGGCACTATCAATAAGTAAGTTGATTGAAAATACAACCATTGCGAGACCAATTCCTAAATCTGGGACAAATGTTACAACATTTGCAACGTAGTTGATAGAGGAGGAAGCAATGCCACCGGGGAAATGACGGTAAGTTGTCTTGATCGCTTTCCAATGGACCGGGGCGGCTCCCGACGCTCCACCGACGCGTCGCTACCAGGCTGTTCCGGGAGTTCGCCGTGCTCCGTCCCGCCGTACCGGCGCGACCCATGTCCCTCCCATCCTTGCCGCAACGGAAAAATTTCCGATTTCTGATTTCTGATTGGCGCGTTTGGACGCGCAAACAGCGATAAATAAGTCACTCAAAACGTCGCTACAAAACGAGGAGCGTAGCCGCACGGCACGCCGTGCGGCCCCCGAGGATTTTCCCGCAAAGAATTTCCAATGATCGATTCTCAATTTCCAATTTCCAAATGGCGCGTTCAGACACGCATTCTTTAAATACTTTTGAACTTGCTCAAACGCAAACCATTCCCGTAGCCGCACGCAATCACCCGCGCGGCGGAGGCTCACTCGGCATGGGGCGGGTGATTTTGGTAGCCCTGGGGACCGGAAAGGCGCAGCATGGCCTCGATGCTGAAAAGGTACACCGGTTTTGCACTGAAGTCGACCTCGCTAATCCGTCAGGCGGCACCGGGGGTACGGCGCATCGGCTCTCCCCGGGCGGAGTCCGGGTCCAGCCGCAGGTACTCCACCCGGGAATTCAGGGTGGAGTAGGCTTGCAAGCGGGCATCGTGACAAACAGCAATTCAAGGTGGGAAACCAGACCTTTGTTAGAAAGCGGAAATTTTGAATCTTAG
>JBCCQH010000102.1:0-29395 GCA_039024435.1 Bacteroidota bacterium | reverse complement strand
TAATCCTGTGATTTTGCTATGGCATCTTTTTCCGCCTCTCTTCAGCTATTTTCTCGCCCATAGCTTTGGCTATGGACTCCAAAATGAGCTTTGAGAGACAAAAAAATCTGCACTAGCAAATTTCACAAACCAATTTTAAACAGCCTCTTAGCGGCAGTTTAAATTTAATTCTGCGATTTTGCTACGGCATCTTTTTCCGCCCCTCTTCCGCTATTTTCTCGCCCATAGCTTTGGCTAGGGACTCCAAAATGAGCTTTGCGAGACAAAAGAATCTGCGATAGCAAATTTCACCAACCAATTTTAAACCGCCTTTTAGGTGCTTTCCCATGAACCGCCTGGTCCCGATCATTTTGCTGCTTTTGTTGCCTTGGCGGGTCGCTCAAGCACAGTTTTCCCCCCCCGAGGCGGAATCGGAACCCTTTTCCACGACCGTTTTGGAACTGGATGCCCAGGCTTTCCCGACGGTCGTCCTTCGTTTTCGGGCCTGGGGACCCAGAGGCATCCCACAGACACAATTGGACACCAGTCGGATGACCATTACCGAGGGGGAGTTGCGCCGCCCTATCCTGGGCTTGGCGCCGCTCGCTGAGCGCCTCCCAATCCAAATCGCGCTGGTTGTGGACCACTCCGCTTCTATGGTGGACGAATTCATTTATGCCTTTGACACCCTCCCTGGCGGCCAGTTGCAAATCAAGAATGTAGCCCTGCGCAAGCCGGGGGATCCCTACGCCATTGACCGGGCGCGGGAGGGCGTGCAGTCATTTGTCCAGAGCCTCAATCCGGCCAAAGACTCGCTGCTGATCGTGGGGTTTTCTGGTACCGTAGATCGGGTACCTCCGCTGACGAACGACACGGCGCGGATCCGCGCGGCGGTCGACCGCCTCCAAGCCCGGGGAGCCACTGCCTTTTACGACGCCTTGCGCACCGGAATTGATTCCTTGGAAAATTACACCGGCTTGCGTGCGGTGGTCGCCCTTACGGATGGTGTGGACAATGCTTCCTATACTTCCCTCGACAGCGTGATTCGCCGCGCGCAGCAGGCACAAATCCCGGTGTACGTCATCGGGCTGGGGAACGTGGACCGGGTCATTCTCCGCCAGCTCGGGGAAGAGACCGCCGGCGGATTCCATTACACTTCCGATGCCAATGCCCTCACCGAAATCTACTTGCGCATCTCGGAAGAGTTGCGCGCGGGGTACGAACTGGTGTTTCGGACCGGGCCGTTGAGGGCTGCGTCCGAGCAGGCGCGCGCGGTGGAACTGCGTTGGCGGACCCAAGGGGAAGGGCTGAAGGTGATGCGTGGGGTCTATGCCGTTCCGGAGCTGGTCATCCAGGAAATGAAAGACCGCGAACGGAAAGTCCGACTCTGGCTGGTGGGTGTCATGGTTGCCATCGCGGCGCTGGGCGTGTGGTTGTTGCTGGGCGGGAAAAAATCTGCTCCACCGCTTGGGCCAGCCCCGGTGGAGGAAGAGTTGCCCGAAACCCTGCTGCTGCCGCGGGCTTTTCCGAATCCCAGTTCCGGATTGGTGTATTTTGCCTTTGCCCTTCCGGATGAGCTGCTCGTCGCCGACCTCCTCCTCACCGATCAGCGGGGGCAACTCTTGGGTCAGTACACGCTTTCTGGTTCCAAAGGAATGCTGGAATTGGATTTGGGGGATCTGCCGGCGGGCCGCTACCGGTACCGCCTGAGCAGCGGGGAGGCGATTTCGAAAGTCGGCACCCTTTCGCTTCGCTGAGCCAGGTCGATTGCTGCTCCCCGTCTGCCCAGGTGATTTCTTGGTGGGTGGAGGATAAAATTCCACCCGATGATTCAGGACCGGAAACCGGTCATTTTGGTAGCGGTACTGCAAGCTTCCCCGTTCTACGTTGTACTCCTGAGCAAAAACGTTCCGGCGATTTGTGAGATTTTGGATGTCCAGAAGTAGGGTTTGGGTGGCCTTGCGGTCATTTATGGCGTAGCTGATTCCCCGGGTTAAACGGGTAGTAGTCCGGCACCCGTCCCGCATAGGCTTGCTCCCGAAGTGGTTCGGATTGGGATCTCCCCCCTTCCCGGCGCCGCATCATGTACTGCAGGGAATTGCCCCGGGTCAAAAACGGCCGCTGCGTAGCGTTTGGTTTCTTCTCCGGAAAATGACTTGGCGCGATTCGGCGTCGCGGATTTGACCACGGACCGTTTGCTGCAAGGTCTGCGCCGGGGCCAATGTCCCCGTCAATATCAAGGCGTTAAACAGAATAAGCAGGCGATTCATGGGTTTTCTGCGTTGAATTTGCGAAAAAGGATCCCGAGTTGCCCGCGGGTAGGACAAACGAATAGGCGCTCAATAAGTGGAGACTGGTCAGTTGGCGTCGATCAGCTCCCCCGAGCCATTGTCGATCAATTCGATGGCGGGCCTGCCCCGGTAGTACACGTCGCCACTGCCACCGAGATTGACATTTAGGTTTTGATTTGCAGTGACGCGGCAATCTCCCGAGCCGGTATTCGCAACTGCGATATTGTCCGCCGCCAGGCCGAAAGCAGAGCAACTTCCGCTGCCAGCATTTGAGTAGATAAATTCAGGGGCGGAGCCGGTGAACCGCTGGTCTCCGCTGCCTGAGTTCCGGAAGTTGAGGGTGTTGGCCGTCAGATTGAGGTCCAGGTCGCCGCTGCCGGATGCGCGCGTATCGGCGGCAATCGCCTCCAGATTGAGGGTGAGGTCACCACTGCCTTCAATCGCCAGCTCCACCCGATTGAGATCGGTAAAACGGTTGGTTCCGGTGAGATTGCCCGAGCCTTCAATCGCCGCGTACGTCAGGGTCGGCAAGGTGATTTCGATGGTGATTGGTTCCGAAGTTTCGAAGCAGCCTTCAAATTCAATGGGCCAGATGTTTCCGTCGACGGTCCGCTTGAGCAGATCGATGACGTTTTGCTGGGCGGTGATCGCCACCCGTTGGACCTCGCCTTGGGTGAGAACGACATCCGCTGCGGTCAAGATCCGCAGCCCGGCAAAGTCGGGCAGGTCGATGGTTTGGGTGACGAGGTTGCCCTGTCCTTTGGTGCATGTTGCGTCGCGGTTGCAACTGCTGCTGAGGGAGAAGAGGAGGAACAGAATGCCGGCGATGGGTAAAATTTGAGGCTTCATTTCGGTGTTTTTTCAGTTTGATGGAATTGATTGTTCAGTGGGTATACAGCCCAATTGGCGATTACCCGTACCCGGAAGCAAAAAATTATTTTTAGAAGAAGGGACTGCGGCGCCATCGCGCCCGGAGCGCTCTCGTAGGCAAATTATTCCTAGTTTTGTTCCGGATTTAATTCAATCGAGACCATGGACGAATTTATGCAAGCGGCCATCGACGAAGCCCGCGCCGGACGGGCAGAAGGAGGCATCCCAATTGGTTCGGTACTCGTGCGCGACGGGCAATTGATCGCCCGGGGCCGCAACAAGCGGGTTCAGGAGCAAAATCCCATCTTGCACGGTGAAATGGATTGCCTGAACAATGCGGGCCGCATCGGAAGCTACCGCGATACGGTCATCTACAGCACCCTCATGCCGTGCTACATGTGCGCCGGAACCATCGTACAATTCAAAATCCCCAAGGTTATCGTAGGCGAGTCGCGTACCTTTCCCGGGGCGGTTGACTTCATGCGGGAGCACGGGGTGGAAGTCATTGACCTGGACCTGCCCGAGTGCGTGCAGATGATGGAAGATTTCATCGCCGCGGCGCCGGAGCTTTGGAATGAAGACATCGGTGAATGAAAAAATGGGACGCCCTCAATCTGGGTGAAGGGCTGAAAACCACCGCTTAACGTCCGCTGGCCCGATAAAAAAGTAGGTTCATCAAAAATATTTGATTTTTTTTTGATCGGATATATGGAATCGAGTGTGGGCTTGCATCTCCTTTACGAACACCAACTTAACCAACTGATTGATCACATTCCAACGAACCAATGCGAGCCCCTAGCGACCTCGATTTCTGACCCGACAATACACCGAACCATCAGCTAACAATTACAAGCTGTTTTCCCGGCTCCGGCCGGGATACCCATTTTTAGGGGGGGCAAATGCAAAATCGTCGATCCATGGCATTTTCCTTTCACGGCACAATGTAGGACAACGTGTCGAACCGCATTCCCCCGAAAAATCCCAGCACATTTTCGCCCGTAAGATTGCCCGCCGGATTGAACGGTGCCCCGGAAGTATTGCTGCTGTTCAGCGCCCGGGAAAGTTCCTGGTAGTACTCGTAAGCGCCGACACTCAAAGATTGCAGTTGCAGCGTGATGGTATCGCCCGATTCAATCCCGGTGCCCAAATACACCGGACTGCCGAAATAACTGCCATCCTCCCGGTCCAGACCGGTATCGGTGAACAGCGTGTAGGGACGGTCAAGGAAATCACCGTTGACTGCGACCCGGACGCGGTAGTAGTTGTCCACCCCCGCTTCATCGTCCACGAAAACGACTGCGGCACTGAATCCGGCACTGGTCAGATCGATCTCATAACTCGTGGAGTCGAGCTCTACGGGAGACGGAAAGGTCATACTGGACGTATAGGTCTGTCCGTTTTCCACGATTGTCAGTTCGTACTGTCCCGAGGTCAGGGGCCGGTAATCCAGCACGTAATTCCCCCCGGCATCGTAGGTAAACGTACCCCGGTACCCTCCGGGACCGGCCAGAGTGACCGTCGCCAATTGTACCGGATCCTGGGCGCTCTGGTAGAAGCTCGCCGATTGCTTGAGATTGATCACCTGCTGGCCCTCGTCGGTGAGTAGGGCTTCAACCACTAGCTGGCGTTCGGCTTCGTCGAGGTCGAGGGTCACGACCTGGGAACAAGCGCTGAGCAAGAGCAACCACCCCCAACCCAACCGGCGATATGTAAGTAATCGAAGCATCAAAATCGGAAATTCCAGGCGATGGAGGGGACAACGGAGAACAAGGCCACGCGGACGACTTCCAGTTGGCCAGGGGCATTTTCATTGTCCCGAAATTGGTAAAGGAACGGGTTCTGGCGGGCGTACACATTGTAAACCGAGAAGTTCAGGTCGTGGTCGAACTTCTCGTTGGTGCGGGGATACCAGGTCAGCCCCAGGTCAAGGCGGTGATTGGGCGGAAACCGGTACTCATTGCGCCCGGTGTAGTAGGTGACCGTGTTGCCGTCGATTTCGTATTTGCCGCTGGGAAAAGTAACCGCATCGCCGGTCGCAAACACCCAGTTCAGGTTCAGTTCCAGGTGATCGTTCAGGTCGTAACCGAGGACAATCGCCACGTCGTGGATGCGATCTTGCCGGGCCGAATACCAAGCACCCCCGTTGATATCGTCGAACTGCCGCAAAGAACGCAGAATCGTATAACTCAGCCAGCCGTGCCAGCGCCCGCCTGGCTTGCGCAGCAGCATTTCGACCCCGTACGTGCGCCCCCGCCCAAACACCAGTTGCGATTCGAACTGGTCATTGAAAAAAAGGGCGGCCCCGTCCCGGTAGTCAATCTGGTTGGCCATACTTTTGTAGAAAGTTTCCGCTGAGGCTTGCAACTTTCCGCCGAGTAGATCGTGGAAATAGCTCAAAGAAAATTGATCAGTGCGCTGGGGCCGGACGATTTCGCTGGTCGGCACCCAGTAGTCGGTCGGCAGGCTGGCGGAAGAGTTGCTCAGTTTGTGGATGTATTGGAACAAGCGAGCATAAGCAAACTTGATCGACTGGGTTTCGCTCACCCGCCACGCCGCACTGAACCGCGGTGCCAGCCCCGCGTAGGTCCGGTAAGTCGCCAAAGCATCGTAGTTGAGCGTGTCGCGCGGATCGCCCGCCGGCGTGAACTCATAGACCGTCGCCGGTCCGACCAGATTGAAGATGGAAAACCGCCAGCCGTAATTCAGGCGCAGCCGGGAACTGACCTGTTGGTCATTGCCGACGTAGATCCCAGTTTCCAAAGCCTGCTTTGCCCCCACGGTAAACACGTCGTCCAGCCCTTGCCCTTCCACCGAAAATTCTCCGCTTTTGAACGAGTGGGCAATCGTATTCAGACCGGTACGGATCGTATTCCCTTCGTTGAGAAAAAAGGTGAAGTCCTGTTTGAAGTTGGCATTCGAAATGCCGGAACTCAGGGTAAAATCCAGATTCTGCGCAGTGAGTTTGAAGAGGTAATTGTAGTCACTGAAGATCAACGAAGTATTTGAGAACACGCGGTCGGAGAACAGGTGATTCCAGCGCAGAGTCAGGGTTGCATTCCCCCAATCCAGGCCGATCGGCGCCTCGGTGGTCGCCACCACATCCCGCCCGTTGTAAAACGAAACGTACAAGCGGTCGCGGTCGCCAAACTGGTAATTGATCTTGCCGTTGAGGTCGTAGAAAAAGAGCCGGGCCCCGCTCAGACCGGGATTGGTCGAAAAGCGGGTGAGCAAATCGAGGTAAGTGCGGCGGCCACTGAGCAGAAATGAGCCGCGGCCCTTCCCAATGGGGCCTTCGAGCGCTAGGCGGGAGGCAATCAAACCGATTCCTCCCGATCCGCTAAATTTTTTCCGGTTGCCCTCTTTCATCCGAATGTCAAACACCGAGGAAGACCGCCCACCGTACTGGGCCGGAACACCGCCTTTGAACACTTTGACGTCCTGCAGGGCATCCGAATTGAAAATGGAAAAGAATCCGAGCAGGTGCGAGGGGTTGTAGACCGGGGCTTCGTCCAGCAGCAGCAAGTTCTGGTCGGAAGTCCCACCGCGTACGTAGAGATTGCCACTGCCTTCGCTTGCCCCGCTGATTCCGGGCAGCAAGGCAATCGACTTGAGTACGTCCCGTTCCCCTAAGACCACCGGAATGTCGTCCAGTTCCGCAATGTTTACGTCGAGTAGCCCCACCTCGGTTCCGGCCAGCCGAGTGGACTGGGGATCGTCGTTGATCTCGACGACCTCGATTTCTACTGCTTCCGGTCGGAGTTCGGGATCAATTCGGCGGTCCTGTTGCAGATTGATTTGCACTACGTAGGGCTGAAAGCCCAAGTACTGAAAGGTGAGTCGGTACTCGCCCGCCGGTAGTGTGAGGGAGTAAAATCCGTACTCATTTGAGAGGGCACCGGATACGCGGTTGGGATCAGTGGGGCCCAGACGCTGGGCGGTAATGCGGCCGTAGAGCAAGCTTTCACCATTGGTGCTGTCGCGCAGGTAGCCGCTGATTGTGTGCTTGCGGTTGGATTGTTCGGTGCGGGAGGGGTCCGTTTCTGCCGAGCGGTAGACCAGTACTTTTTTGCCCTTGACGCGGCAGGCAAATCCGGTGGCTTGACTGATTGTTTCCAGGAATTCGCTGACTTCGCCTTGGGTCTTGTCAAAACTTACCCGTTGGTCGGTGGGCAGATCGTTGCCGTAGGAAAAGGTCAGCCGGGTTTGGGCTTCGATTTCGGAAAATGTCTGCTGCACGGTGAGGGTGGTGCGCGACAATCGAACCCGGTACTTCCGGGCTTTGTTTTGGGCGCCAAGGTGGAGACTGGAAAGGGTAAGTATGAGGAAGATCAGGGGCCTCATTCGAGCATGACCTCGTCTTTGCTGATGGTGTATTGGATGCCCAGGATCACCCGCAGTTCCTGCAGGACTTCCTCCAGTTCCTCGTCGACAAAAGTTGAGGTAAGGGTGCGGGAGGTATCGAATTGGGTCCCGGTGGTGATCTCAATGGCAAAGTGATCTTCCAGGGCGGCGATCACTTCGAGGATCGGGGTGTCCCGGAATTTCAGGGTATCGCTGGTCCAGGAAAACTCGTTTTCGCGGGTAGTCGTCTGCGCCAAAAGGCCGGTTTGCGGATTGATTTCTGCTTTTTGCCCGGGAGTGAGCAGCACGTCCACGGATTCATCTCCGGGCAAATAGAAGCGCACCTTGCCGGTGCGCACCGCGACTTGGGTTTGCTCGCCGTCGCGCGATACGGTAAACGAAGTTCCTTTCACTTCGACGATGGGCTGGCCCGAGGAGACGATAAAGGGTTTTTGGGGATTTCGCTCGACGTCGAAGAAGACTTCCCCTTCCTGCAATTCGAGGCGGCGCTGGTCACCGGGAAACGACTCGGGGTAGGCCAGGCGGCTGTGGGGACGCAGGATGGCGGTGGAGCCATCGGCGAGTGCAACGGTCATTTCTTCCTCGGCTGACTGGGCCAACTTCATTTCAGGATCGCCCGGACCTCGGAGGAAAAACAAGGAAAGCGAAGCCAGCAGGAGGATCGCCGCCGCGATGGCCCAGGTCCGCCGCCGGACTGCGGGGGAACTGTTAATCGTTCTGCCCGACGGGGCAGAATCGGGGGTTTGCAGCCGTTGATGGACCTTTTGCCAATCGGCTTGCGGATCAATCTCCCGGTACACCGCACTTCCGGTTGCCCGGCCCCAGAGGGCTACGAGCTGGTCCAGTTGCGCCTGGTGGTCAGGATCAGACGCCGCCCAAGCTTGGACTTCGTCGCGAACCTCCTGACTGGCCGTGCCTTCCAGGTACTGGCGCAATTTTTCGTCTATGTCAAAAATTGGTGCCATGTAATCTCGCTATCGTTTCTGAGATCCGCGTACCGGGCAAAACACGTACGCCCACCGCATTTTTTTCGCAAATTTTTCCAAGGAGGTTGACATTTTTCCCATATCGTCATTTAATCTCTTGATCATCAGACAGTCCCGCCAAAATCAGTAGCCAGCCCAGGATTTCGATTCCGCCCCAAACTTCCCAACAAAGCAGCAGGGCCAGCAGCTTTTCCCGCAATATCCGCAGTGCTTTGCTGATTTGGGTTTCCACCGTCCGCTTGGAAATACCCAACTCTTCGGCAATCTGACCGTTCTTTTTCCCCTCCATCCGATTCATCCAGAAAATGCGCCGGCACCGCTCGGGCAGCGCCTCAATCGCTCGGTAGATCCGGTATTCTTCCTCCGTTTCCACGATCAGGTCCCGGTCTTCCGCTTGGGGAATGGACCGGGCAATGTCCGCGTGGTGCTTCTCCCGCCGCTGGTTTTTCTCGATCTGCTTCAGACAGGCATTGCGCACCGCCTGATAGCAGTACGCCTTGAAGCTGAAGCGAATTTCCGTAGTGGCGCGATTTTGGTAGAGGCGTACAAAAAGATCCTGGACCAAATCGCGCGCCGTATCCAGGTCGTGCACGTACTTCACGGCGTAGCCGGTCAGCGGCGCGTAGTACCGATGAAACAGGGCCTCGTAAGCGGCGATGTCGCCAGCCAGGAAGCGTTTTTGCAGTTGGGCGTCGTCCTCGGGCATAGGAGAAACAACAAATTAACAACAATTGCCCTGGGAAACAATGTGTTCCCGATCCCGCACCGGGGCCACAAATAAAAAGCGAGGCCACCACTCGGCACCCTCGCTGATCTATTTCATTGCGCTTCCGCGTCAAATCATCATGCGGAGCGGATTTTCCAGAAGTTCCTTGAGGGTCTTCAGGAAAGCGGCCCCCACGGCGCCGTCGATCACTTTGTGGTCGCAGGACATCGTGACCCGCATCGTGCGTCCGGGTACAATCTCGCCGTTTTTCACGACCGGTTCTTCCCGAATGGCACCGATGGCGATGATGCCAGCTTCGGGTGGGTTGATCACAGCGGTGAATTCCTCTATGCCAAACATGCCGAGGTTTGAGACCGAGAAGGTGCCTCCGGTGTATTCTTCCGGAGCCAACTTGCCTTCGCGGGCCAATCCGGCGAGGCGGCGCGACTCGGTGGCAATCTGGCTCAGACTCAGGTTATCCGCGTGACGGATCACCGGGACGATCAGACCCCCGTCCACGGCCACGGCCATACCGATGTGGATGTGGTGGTTGACCCGGATCTGGTCGCCCATCCAGTGGGAGTTGCACTCGGGGTGCTGGCGCAGGGCCATGGCCACGGCTTTGATGATGATGTCGTTGAAGGAGAGCTTCACCGGGGACAGCTCGTTCATGGCCTTCCGGGCGGTCCACACTTCATCCATGTCGATGGCCATTGTGAGGTAGAAGTGGGGCGCATTATTTTTGCTGTCGACCAGGCGGCGGGCGATGGCTTTGCGCATCTGGGTCACCCGAATGTCGTCGAAGCTTTCGGTGCCGGAGGCGACCACCCGCGTTGTGGGCAAGTCCAGTGGTTCCGGAACGGGCGGTGCCGCAACCGGAGCGGTAGCCGGCGTTGCCGGAGCAGTGGTCGTGGGGGCGAACTCCTCGATGTCGCGCTTGATGATACGGCCTTCGGGACCGGTCCCGGTGATCTGACCCAGGGCGATGCCCCGCTCCCTGGCCATGGCTTTGGCGAGGGGGGAAGCTTTGATGCGACCATCCTCCGCAGCGGCCGGCACTTCGGCGGTAGGACTTGCGGCGGTTTCTTCGGCGGCGGGGGGCTCCTCGGCCGGCACTTCGGTTTCCGCACCGTTTCCGTTGGCAGATGCCTTGTACTCGGCGACCAGGGCATCCACGTTGTCATCTTTGCTGCCGATAATGGCCAGCAACTTTCCAACCGGGACGGCTCCGTTTTCTTCTACTTCGCGGTAGAGCAAAACCCCGTCGAAGAAGGATTCCAGATCCATGGTGGCCTTGTCGGTTTCGATTTCGGCGAGCAGTTCGCCGGACTCCACCTCGTCACCTATTTGCTTGTGCCAAGCGACGATGACCCCTTCTTCCATGGTGTCACTGAGCTTGGGCATTTCTATGATTTCTGCCATTGTGCGTGAAGTTATCTTCGCAGATTTATTCGCGGCTAATTTACGTATTGTCGGGGGATTAAAAAACGCGGCTGCGACGAATTTACGGGCGGTCGGACAACGGAATCTGACTTTGCGTATATTTAACAATATCTGGGCCGTTTTCCGGGGGTAAATCGGTTGATGCCGGGGGATATTTTTTCCCGAGACCACTCCACCGGACCAGAACCGGAAGCAGTACCAGGTCCGACACCATGGCGATCAGCAGTGTCAATGCAGTGAACAGCCCCACCACGTAAGTACCCCCAAAGTCGGAAGTGAGCAGGAAGATGAATCCCGCCAAGAGAATGAGCGTGGTCAAAATCATCGCCTTGCCGGTTCCCGTCATCGTGTTGAGTAGGGCCGTTTCCAGGTCATTGCCTTCGCGCAATTCGATGTTCAGGCGGCTCAGAAAGTGGATGGTATCGTCCACGGCGATGCCGAATGCCACCAGGAATACGATTGAGGTTGAGGCCCGCAGGTTGATGCCCATCAGCCCCATCGCCCCGGCGGTCAGCAGCAAGGGGATCACATTGGGCAGTACCCCGATGAGCAACATGCGCCAGGAGCGGTAGAGCAGACCCATCAGCAAGGAAATCAGCCCGAAAGCGAGTCCCAAGCCCGCGAACAATCCCCGACGCAGGTAAACGGTATTTTGGTCCGTGATGATGCCCGAGCCGGTGAGCCGGTAAGTAAAGGTAGTGGTGTCGAGTTCGGTGCGGTAGAACTGCGCCAGGGTATCGGTCAACGCATCAAAGCGATAACTGCCGATGTCGCCCATGCGGGCGCTGAGGCGACCCACATCCCGCTCCGGCGTCATGACCAGATTGAGGATCTTTTCGCCCTGCCCGATGTAGCCCAGCCCGATCAACTCGTCCACATCGTCTTGGGAATTCGGCAGGACGTATTTTGACTTGCGGCCACCTTTGTAGAGCTTGTTGGCGCCTTTGAGGTAGTTTACCACGGACAAAAACGGACTGATCCGTTCTTGCTGTTGTAAAAAGGTCTGGATTTTGTCCAGGTCCCGCAACAGGGCCAGGTCGGTCATGCTGTGGCCTTCACGGGGCTGAATGGCCATTTCGAAGGCCCGTGCTCCGTAGAAGTTCTCTTCGAAGAACATCATGCTTTGGCGGACCGGATCCCGGGGGCCGATGTCGTCCAGCAGGTAGGTATCCAGGGAAATGCGACTTGCGCCAAAGATGCCCAGCCCGATGATCACGGCGAAGGTCACCGCAACTTTTCGCCCGTTGTACCGCACCCACCAGTAGGTGCGCTCCAGGATGCGTTCCCAAGCGCCGACATTTCCGGCGCCTTTGCTTTCGCGCACCGTGGCCGCCGGCACCAGCATGAGGGCGGTGGGGATGAGCACAATTGAGATCAGGAAAGCAAATATTACCGAGGCGGCCGCCACCCAGCCGAATTCTTTGATCGGGGGCAAGGGCGAAATGTACAGGGATGCAAAACCGATTGCGGTGGTAAAACTGGTCAAAAACAGCGCCAGGCCGATTTCTTTCAGGGTCGCCACCATCGCATCCATGCGGCTCAGGCCCCGGTGGAGTTCTTGTTGGTAGCGGGTAAATAGGTGCACCACGTCGCTGATGGCCACCACAAACACAATCGAGGGCAGCAAATTCGCGACCATGTCCAGGCTTTTGCCGGTCATCCCCATGAAGCCCAAGGTCCACACAATCCCGATGCCCACCCCGGCAATCGGCAGGAGGGTGCTCCACCAGTTGCGGTACAACAGGAACATCACGACCAGCGTCAGCGAAACCGCCAACAGGATGAACCACTTCATTTCGCCCCGGATCTTTTCGACGTAGGCGCTGCGAATGAAAGGTACGCCGGAAGCAGAGTATTCCAGCCCCGAAGCCTCCAAATCGGTTTTGATGACCGAGGTTAAGGAGTCCCGGACCCGCTTGTCGAGAATGTCCGGATCGATCAGCACTATGCCTCCGATGTAGGTACCATCCTCGGAAAAATTGTTGTAATACAGCAAAGAGTCCTCGGAAATGCGCTTTTTTGAGCGGGCAATGGCTTTCTCACTGTCGTAGCGGATGAGCGGACTCGCCTTGACGCCCATCCCGGAACGGCGGTAGTACTGGAGGCGGGTCGGTGAGAGCACCGAATCGATGTGCGAGATGCGGCCCCAACGCGCAAAAATGGAGTCAACTTGATCGAGAAAGGCGGGTTCCCACAGATCACCCCCCGGATTTTTTAGGGCTACCTGGACGGCATTGTCGTAGTGGGGAAATTTTTCTTGGAACTCGTGGTAAAACTGGACCTCGGCGTCTTCACCGGGGTGAAACTTATCAAAACTGAAGTCCACCCGCAGGTTGCGCAGGTTCCAGGCAAACAGTGCGGTCAACAACAGGACCAAGCCCAATAGAAGTCGGCGATATTTTAGCCATTGATGCATTTCGTGCCGGTAAAACTGCGACAATCAACCCGAAATTCAAATAAGTATAACTATGATCCGGCTTTTGAGTTTTCAAAATGTGCCGAGCTTGGGCCGGCGATTTGACTTTTCTGCCGCCATTGCTTGTGGAAAACCGGTTTTTCTGGATTGCCCAAAAGCCATTAGGTTGCAGGTAAGTTGTCCCAGCGGAAGTTCATTGGTGCGCGCTGGCCGACAAATTGAGAGTTCTACCGTGCAGAAACCTCGTTATGAACAAAGAGAAGATTGCGATCATTGACCTGGGAACCAATACGTTTCACTTGATGATTGCGGAAATCAATGACCGAGACGAATTCCGGATAGCGGATAAGTACAAGGAACCGGTGAAGCTCGGTGAAGGGGGGATTACCTCCGGGCGCATCTCCGAGAAGGCATTTGCCCGCGGCGTCAAGACCTTAAAAAAGTTCCGCAAACTGATTGATTCCACCCACGCCGTTTCGGTCAAAGCTTTTGCGACGTCCGCTATCCGCAGTGCCACCAACGGAAAAAAGTTCGTTGAGCAGGTGAAAAAGGAGACCGGCATCGACATCCGGGTCATCAACGGCAATGAAGAAGCCTCACTCATCTACGAAGGCATCCGCAACGGCGTCCAACTGCCCGCCGGCGAAAATACGCTTATCATGGACATCGGTGGCGGCAGCGTGGAATTCATCGTGAGCCGCGACGGCCAACCTCAATTGTTGCGGAGCCTGGACCTGGGTGCCGCCCGCCTGCTGGAAAAGGTATCCCCCAAAGACCCCATCCACCCCGAGCAAGTCAAAAAGGTGCAAAAAATTGTCCGCGAAGTGGCCAATGGTTTGCTGAAGGAATTGAAAGAGTTTTCCATCGGCATGCTGGTTGGCTCTTCGGGTACGTTTGAAACCATCGGAGCAATCGTTGCCCATAAGAAAAAGGACCCCCTTTCCAGCAATAACCTCAACAGTTACCGCTTCAGCGATCGGGACTACTTGCAGGTTCACGAGTTGCTGCTTCGCTCGGATCGAAGTGCGCGCCTTGGGATTCCGGGCATGGACGCGATGCGGGTGGACATGATCGTGATGGGGACGATTCTACTCGATTGCATCGTCCGGGAACTGCGGATTGGTCACTTGATGGTTTCGCTCAATGCGCTCAAGGAAGGCATCCTCTACCGCCACATTTCCGAGCAGAAGGAGCGCATCCACAAGCTCATGGGCAGTAGCGCCCGGAACCTGCGTGCCAAAGCGGTGCGCAACCTCGCCGAGAAGTACCAGTACCAACCGGCCCACGCCCTCAAGGTGAGCGAACTTGCGGGCAGCATTTACGAACAGACGCGGCACTTGCACCGGTTTGACAAAGCGGAAAAGGATTTGCTGCTTTACGGAGCCTTGCTGCACGACATTGGATACTTTGTGAATCGTTCCGGTCACCACAAGCACGGACAATATTTGGTATTGCACAGCAGCCTCGCTGGCTTTTCCCACGACGAGCTGATCATTCTGAGCAACATTGTCCGCTACCACCGCAAAAGCCTGCCCACCCGTGAGCACTTCCATTTCAAAGTACTCGAGCAGAAGCACCGCCTGCTGGTGCGCATCCTTGCTGGGATCCTGCGCATCGCCGACAATTTGGACCGGGGCCACCGCAATCTAGTGCGCCGCGTGCAGGTCGAAACCGACGACAAATCGATCCGGATTCTGGTCGATGCCGAAGAAGACGTTGACATTGAGTTGACGGCGGCGCTCAACAATCGCGCCCTGATGGAGCAGACCTTTGATCGGAAAGTGGTGATCCAGCAGATGGCTTATTCGTATTGATTCGCCGCCCAAGTTTTCCCCCCTTGTCATCGCGACGACCGAGGTACGAGGAAGGAGAGATCTTTCCCATTTAAACCATCGGGCAGCTTCCCGGTCCGAGGAGTAAGGCACCGCTCTGCCCCATTGAATCGACAATTTTCTCCGGAAGTCTCCCTCCGAATCTGGCCGAAAACCACTGCGTGCCGGCAAAATAGAAATGGCCCCCCGGCCACAAAACCTGTTTTTATTACCGTTGTCGGGCCGCGATGCGCCCGTCGCGAAAAGCCTCCCCAGGGAGGCTTTTCCAATGGCAAACCCCGCTCCCCAAAAGCGAAAAGCTCCCATTTGGGAGCTTTTCGGAGAGGGCTCAAAAGTCCTATGGGATGCAAATGATCTATTTTTCCACCGTGAATTTTTTGATCAGTTGACCATGCTCCGTAGCAATACGCATGAAGCAGATGCCTGTGGGGAGTCCCGGCCGGCTGATTTCTTCATTGCCCGTAGTGAGGGTCCCCCGGTGGAGCCATCGCCAACGATCCCGTCCCCAGGACCATCGGGAAGAGAAAAAGCAATTTTTGTTCATGTTGATCAATAAAGAGGTAAATTTTTATCCGGCGGCGGTGTGCCGCCGCTGCTCAGGAAGTAGCCAAAAGGTAAACAAGCTCCTCTTCACCTTCTTGTCTTATTGCGCAACCTGGCGGCTCCATTGCTGGGTTCTGCCACAATCCACCAAGCATCACTTCAGATCGGTCAGCCGATCAATCAGTTCCTTCTTGCGGTTGCGGGAAACCGGGAGGAGGCTGCCGTCCGACATTTGTACGTGCCCCCCGCGTCCCCGGCGATAGCTCGTCACGTGATACAGGCTGATCAGGTGAGACTGGAAAATGCGAAAGAAGCCTGCGTCGCCCAACAGCTCTTCGTATTCGCGTAGTGTTTTGGTGACGGTCAGTTTTTTGCCCGTAGCAAAGAAAAAGTGGGTGTAGTTGCTGTCCCCTTCACAACGCACAATCTCGCGTATGGGTACGACCATCAAGCCTTCCCCGCTCGGTAGAGCAATTCGCCGATTTTGGTCATTGCGTCCCATGAGGTGCTCTTCCAACAGCCGGATCCGGGCATTGAGGGTCCGGGTATGGCGCTTTTTTCGGGCCTTCTCGATGGCGGCGGACAGGGCTTTGATCTGAATCGGCTTCAACAAGTAATCCAGCGCAGAATACTTGATTGCGGCGAGGGTATAGTCGCGGTAGGCCGTGGTGATAATCACCTCAAAGTCGCGATACTGTACGGTGTCCAGCAATTCAATCCCGGAGAGACCAGGCATTTCGATGTCGAGGAACACCAACTCGGGACGGTAGGTTTCGATGCAGCGCAAACCGCTCCGTCCATCTTCCGCGGTCGCGGCAACTTCCACCGCGGGAAAGAATTGTTCCAGCAAGGCGGTCAAGGTTTCGCGCGCTCCCGGTTCATCGTCGATCACGACAGCTTTGATATTGGTTTCTTTTTTCACGGTCTCTCCGGTTACGATGCCCTCCTTTCAACAGCTTTTCGGAGAGCATTTTCCGATTTCTTCCCTTTCAATCGAAAAGCGCTCATTCTACTGGAAAGGGAAAAGCTCCCCAAAGGGAGCTTTTCGGAGTGGGTTTGAAGGTGTCAGAGGATGCTGACGACCTATTTTGCGATCGTAAATTTTTCGGTCAGTTGACCATGCTCCGTAGCAATGCGCACGAAGTAGATGCCGGAGGAAAGTCCCGGCAGGCTGATTTCTTCATTCCCCGTGGTGAGGGTTCCGCGGTGAAGGGTCCGGCCCTGTAGGTCGTCGATCTGGTAGGCCAGCGGGAACTCGGTCGCTTCGGTCGCAATGGTCAGGCGCTCGGTGGCTGGATTCGGGTAGACTTCCAGGTTCAGGTCCCGGGCCGCGTTTTGGTGGCGGGTCTTGAGGTAGCCGCACAGATCAACCGGGAAGACTTTGATTTCCTCCTGCTCCCAATCGTAGTTGTGGAGGTCATTTTGATTGGTGGGGATGACCGGCCAGTTGGCGTTGACGAAGTTCAGGTTGGTGAGAGTGATGGGGTACTGTCCATCGTCACAAGCATCAAATGCCGTTCCGGGGTAGGTCAAGTGAGTGGCGATGTAGGGAAATGCTCCGACGGTACCCGGGGCGGCGATTCCGCCGAGTTGGAAGAATACGGTGTTGCCGGAAAGCGGGGGATCCTCGTAATTTTCGATGCTATTGAGGATGAGTCGTTCGTCACCACTGCCCGGCCCATTGTTCATCTCCTCGGCCCAGTTGAGGTTGCCGTTATCGTCGATCTCGGCCAGGAAGCTTTCCTTCAATCCATTCGAGAAGTTGCTCTGGTAGGAACTACCGACGATGAATGCACGGCCATCGTAGACGACAAGATCTTTGACGACAGTGTAGGTCTGTGGACCGGCCACGCGCTTGACCCATTGCAGGGCTCCACCAGGGTCAGCGTAGGCCACCCAGCCGTAGCGCAAGGTGCCGAGGGTGTGGTAACCGGCGAGGAAGTAGCCTCCTGAATTTTTGTCGTACCCGACGGCTTCGGGATAGAGGTAGCTGCCGCCGCCCAGGGGGATGTTGAAGCTCGTGTGCCAGGTAAGGTTGGTACAGTTGTTGTCTCGGTGCACGAGGAACAGCTTTTGACCGCCTCCACCGATGGAGATGCATTCGCCCGGAACCGTTTCATCGACATCTTGGTAGTAGAGGCTGGCGCCCGAAGCGCAGTAGTCGCTTTCCACGAAGACTTGGTTGCCGCTCGGATCAAACACCGTGAGGTAACCGTAAGTGACGTTGGGCGGATCGTAGTCGATGCCCACCGCAACCAGTTCACCGTTGGGATTGAGGTAGCCCTTTTCGATGCGCTGGTAGTTGGAGCTGACGACCGGCTCGTACAGCAGCCGGGTCCACAACAGCTTTGCATTGTAGGTGATGAAGCTGACGAAAGCCGCGTCGGGAATCTGCTGGCCGCCCCCGGATTGGTTGTAGTAACCGAGCACGTAAAAGCCGTCGCCGGGAAGCTCAACCGCGTGGGTCACCGAGAGTTCGTAATTGGGGTAGCTACCGTCGTACATTTCGACCGACCAGAGCGGGGACCCAAAAAGGTCGACTTTGGTGAGTTCCGGAACGTACCCGGATCCGGTTGCTGATAAGACCCGGGTACCGATGAACATCCCGCCGTCGGCGGTGGGGATGCTGAACTGGGTCGCGCCCCGGAAGCCTGTATGCTGTAAAAATTGCTGGTAGCCCATGGCTTGCCAACGGTAGGAAGCGGGTTGAGCCATCCCCAATGATCCCGTGCCCAGGACCATCAGGAGAAGAAAAAGTAACTTTTTGTACATGAGGTCAAGAATGATTTGATTTTTTGCGAAGCGGGAGTGGATCGCCCCCTGATTAAGTGGATGCCAAAAGGTAAATCGGCGGCCTCGGTTGTTCACGCTTTTTTGCGCAATGTGGCAGTTTCATTGAGGGATCTGCCACAACGCGGCGATAAGCAATCCCGCTGCGGTGCATTCCGCGGGTGGGGGAAATCCGGAATCGCGCGCTTACCCGACTTCAGGAAAAGGAAAAGCTCCCCAGGAGGGAGCTTTTCGGAGAGGGCTCAAAAGTGTTATGGGAGTTTTGATTCTGGTTAACCAGATGGTGGGTGGCGAATGGCCTATTGTGCCACCGTAAATTTTTGGGTCAATTGGCCATTTTCCGTGGCAATGCGCACGAAGTAGATGCCGGAAGAAAGCCCCGGGAGGCTGATATCCTCATTGCCCGTGGCGAGGGTTCCCCGGTGGAGGGTCCGGCCCTGCAGGTCGTCGATCTGGTAATCCAGTGGGAACCCGGTCGCTTCGGTCGCAATGGTCAGGCGCTCGGTGGCCGGATTCGGATAGACTTCCAGGTTCAGATCCAGGGCCGAGTTTTCCGGGCGGGTCTTGAGATAGCCGCACAGATTGTCGGGAACGACCTTGATTTCGAGTAACTCCCAGTCGTAGTAGTGCAGGTCATCCTGGTTGAGGGGGACCACCGGCCAACTGGCGGTGTTGAAGGCCATATTGGCAAGGGTGAGCGGATACTGGGCATCGTCGCAGGCGTCAAATGCGCTTGCTGGATAGGTCAGGTGAGCGGCGATGTAAGGATACGGACCAAAGCCACTTGGGGCGGCAATGCCGCCGAGTTGGAAGAACACCGTGTTGCCGGAAAGCGGGGGATCATCATACTTTTCGATGCTGTTGAGGATGAGGCGTTCGTCGCCGCTGCCGGGCGCATTGTTCATCTCCTCGGCCCAGTTGAGGTTGCCCGAATCATCGATTTCGGCCAGGAAGCTTTCCTTGACCCCACTGCCATTGGTGCTTTGGTAGGAGTTGCCGACAATAAATGCGCGGCCATCGTACGCGACCAAATCTTTGATGACGGTGTAGGTCTGCGGACCCGTAACCCGCTTGACCCACTGCAGGGCACCGAGGTTGTCGGCGTAGGCGACCCAGCCGAAACGCAGGGTCCCTTGGGTGTGGTAGCCGGCGATAAAGTACCCACCGGTGTTGTCGTCGTACCCGATTGCTTCCGGGAAGAGAGAGCCGTTGGGCAGCGGAACATTGAAGCTTGTGTGCCAGGTGAGATTGGTGCAATCATTGTCCCGGTGGACCAGGAGCAGCTTTTCTCCGCCCCCACCGAGGGAGACGCACTCGCTGGGAGCCGTCTCGTCTACGTCCTGGTAGTAGAGGCTTGCCCCAGGAGCGCAGTAGTCATCTTCCACAAAGACTTGGTTTCCGCTTGGGTCAATCACCGTAATGTAGCCCATGGTATTGTTTGGGGGGTCTTTGTCTACGCCCACGGCCACCAGTTCGCCGTTTTGGTTGAGGTAACCTTTTTCAAGGCGTTGGTAATTCTGACTGGTGCCCGGTTCGTAGAGCAAGCGGGTCCACAGCAGTTTGCCGTTGTAGTTCACGAAACTGACCCAGCCGGCCGTGGGAAGCAGCGGATTCGAGGTGGGGATGTAGTAGCCGAGCACGTAGAAGCCGTCGCCGGGAAGTTCAACCGCGTGGGTTGCGCCGTGTTCGTATTGGGTCAGACGTCCGTCGTAGATCTCGACCGACCAAAGTGGATTCCCGGCCAAGTCGACCTTGGTAAGTTCCGGAACGAAGCCCACGCCGGTTTGGGAGAGCACCCGCGTTCCGATGAGCATCCCGTAGTCTGCGGTGGGGATGCTAAACTGGGTGGCACCGCGGTAGCTGGTATGGTCCAGGCGCTGTTCGTAGCCGATGGCTTCCCAGCGGTAGGAGCCCGGCTGAGCCGTCGCCAATGATCCCGTTCCCAGGATTACCAGCAGAAGAAACAGTATTTTATTGTGCATTTTGATCGATAAAGAGGTGAATTTTTGCCAAGCAGCGGCATGTCGCCGCCTACCAATTAGAAGCTAAAAGGTAAACAAGTGCCGCTTTATCTTTTCGTCTTTTTGCGCAATGTGGCAAGTTCATTGAGGGATCTGCCCCAATTTGCAAGAAATCAGTTCAGGTGGGTCAGCAAATCGATCAATTCCTTTTTCCGGTTGCGGGAAACTGGCAGCACGCTGCCGTCGGACATCTGGACTTGGCCGCCCCGACCCCGCAGGTAGCTCGTCACGTGGTACAGATTGATCAGGTGGGACTGGAAAATGCGAAAGAAGCCGGCGTCGCCCAACAGCTCTTCGTACTCGCGTAGGGTCTTGGTGACGGTCAGCTTTTTGCCCGAGGCAAAGAAGAAGTGGGTGTAATTGCTGTCCCCTTCGCAGCGCACAATCTCGCGAATGGGCAGGACGCTCAGGCCTTCCCCGCTCGGCAGGGCGATCCGCCGGTTGTGGTTGTTGAGTCCCATAAGATGCTCTTCCAGGACCCGGATCCGGGCATTGAGGGTCCGCGTGTGGCGCTTGCCCTGGACCTTCTTGATGGCGGTGGACAGGGCCTCAATCTGGATCGGCTTCAGCAGATAATCCAATGCGGAAAACTTGATCGCGGCCAGGGTGTAATCGCGGTGGGCGGTGGTGATGATCACCTCAAAGCCACGAAACTGCACCATATCCAGTAGTTCGATCCCGGACAAGCCGGGCATTTCGATGTCGAGAAACACCAACTCCGGACGGTGGGTCTCGATGCACTGCAGACCACTCGGTCCGTCTTTGGCGGTCGCCGCCACCTCCACTTCGGGAAAGAATCGTTCCAGCAAGGCGGTAAGGGTTTCCCGCGCTCCGGGTTCGTCGTCGATGACGACGGCTTTGATGTTGGTCTCTGTTTTCACTGCTCCTCCGGATAATCAATGTCAATGATCGCTCGGGTGCCGGTCGCCACGCCACCTTCCGCCAAATCTTCGATGCGAAAAGTGATGCGAAAATCGCCGGCGGCATTCAAGATTTCGATGCGGTCCCGCAGCAGATTCAGCCCCATCGAACGGTGGCGCTTCCGGCTGTGCGATTCCATTTCCGAGGCCCGCTTTCTTCCCACCCCATTGTCGGTCACTTCCATGCGCAGCCGCTTCCCTTCCCGGGTAAACTCCAGGCGGATCCAGCCCCGATCCTTGCGGTGCCGAATCCCGTGCCAAACTGAATTTTCCAGCAAGGGCTGCAGCAACATCCCTGGGATCAGGGTATTGTACCGGTCGATGCCCGTTTCGATGTCTAGGACAAATTCAAATTTGTCCCCGCTCCGCAGCCGCTCAAATTCCAGGTAAGGCAGGATTACGGCGAGTTCTTCTTCGATGCTCAGTTCTTGCTGATCGGAATTCTCCAGTATTTGCCGGATCAAGGTCGCAAATTTGGAGAGGAAGCGATTGCCTTGTTCCGGTTGTTGCCGCAGGAAAAATTGCTGGACCGAATTGAGCGCATTGAAAATGAAGTGGGGATTCATCTGGGCCCGCAATGCTTTGGCCTCGGCCAGAAGGGTACGCCGTTCCAGAGCGGTGCGTTTGCGGATCCGCGCCAGCCGGTAGCGAAATCCGACGTAGATCAGGCCCAGGTATACCGCGCCCAAGCCCAGCCAGATCCAGGCAAATTGCCACCAGGGCCGCGAAACTGAGAGGAAAATCGTTTTGCTCTCCGACCAGCTTCCACTCCGTTTCCGCACCGCCAGCTCAAATTGGTAATCGCCCGGTGGCAGCAGCCGGTAGCGCACCGAGGTATGCGAAGTCGCGATCCATTCGTCTTCCAAGCCCCGCAGCCGATAGCGAAATTCTGGATGAAAGTCGACCGCATCCCAGAAAAACTCAAACCGATTGTCAGTATACGTGCTTTTCAGGGGAGTGCGCGGCGGTACGATGCGGTCGCTGACCGTGACGCGGGTAAAGTGCAAGGCCGGCGGACGATCTGAATCGGCAAAGAGGGTCGAGCGGGGAAAGGCGGTCATTCCGTTTTGGTGGGTGACAAAAACCGTATCGGAATCGGCCACGACGTCCCGCACCAAATGCGGTGCCATGCCCAGGTTCGTGCCCCAGAAGCGCGTTTTTACCCCCTCAGCGGTGTATTTGAAGTGAATCAATCCCTGCCGGTTCGTGCCCCACATTTCATTTTCGTGGCCGGCAAACAGCCGCAGCACCGGAAAATTGGCCAGGAAGGACGGGGTTTCGATCCAGTTCGGGCTTTGGTTTTCGAGCCAAAAGAGTCCCCGACCCGCCACCGACCCCCAGATCCGCCCCTCTGCGTCGCGTTCCAGGTCAAAAACATTTGCCGGGGGGACATCCGCCATGCGCTCAGAAGTATCGCTGATCGTTCGGAAAAGGCCACGGCTGGTGGCGAGGTACGCATCGCCTTCGGGATCAAAGGCCACCGCATTGATGCGCTGCGGAATGATGCGGAAGTGTTCCATGCGTGTCGGTGGGATCGGTACGCCCATGGGTATCTCGCCTAGTATGGACAACAGGCTGTCCTCCGGAATGAGAAATGCTCCCCAGGAGTGCCCCAGCAGATAGTCGCCATGTGGTCCCTGGGCGATATCTTTGAGCGCCTGCAATCTCAGGTAGCTGACCTGATCGTCCCGCCGGAAAAACACGCCGGGATCGCCGCCTCCGAGTAGGTGTCCCGCCGAATCCACGAGCAACCGGGTAATCCGGTTTTCGCCATCCGAACTGGCAATGATGCTGTCCACCAGCAGTTCCAGTGCCCCTTCGCGATAGCGGTACAGCGCCCCCCCGTGTCCGGTCACGTACATGCCATCGGCCGAGGGCAACATTGCATACAGCGCTCCGGGACGGACCTCCGAAGTTACCAGGGCGGCTCCCGGCTGGGTTGTGTGGAACACGCCAGCATTGAGCGTCGTCATCCAGAGGCGACCGGTTCGGTCGTACATGATGCCAGAAACGCCGTTTTCGGGGAGAAAGGTTTCCTGAATGCGGCCATCGGGAAGCAGGCGATACGCACCGGCCCGGGTACCGACCCATACTTCCTCTGCGGGGGATTCGTAAAGGGCGATGACGGCGCCCGGCAAATCGCGGGACCACGGCGCCCAGGTTTTTCCGTCAAAGAGGAAGACGTCATTTCCGTTGGACACGAGCAGTTCACCCGATTTGCGGCGCAACCACCGGGTACGCCCGCGCCGAAACACCACTGGGTTCAAGGCCCAATTTCCCGGTCGTCCCTGCAGATCGGTATGGAGCACAATTGCCCCGAACAGGAGATCAAATCCTTGAGCCGAGCCGTCTACCATGACGAGGTGGGAGGTGACAGTATTGCCAAACAGCTCAAAATTCTGGAGGGAATGGCCCTCCCGGAGCAAATACATATCGCCCGCCCCGTAAAGGGTATAGCCGAAAGATAGGTCTTGGATGAAGGTCGTGAAAAAAGGTGGTGGTGATTCCCCGAAGGCTGGCCGGTGAACGGGCTTCACAATGCTATCCCCCAGCAAGTAGACCGGAAATCCGTTGTAGGTTTGCAACCAGATGCGGCCATTTCTTCCGGGAATCAGGCCCAAAATATCGTTGTCCGGCAAGCCGTCCTGGGTAGTGAAGATCCGCAGTTCGCGCCCATTGAAACGGCACAAACCGTACCCCGTCGCCAGCCAGATATAGCCACGTTCATCCTGGTGGACATCAAATACTTGCCGGGTGGGCAGTCCGTCCGGAATATCCAGCCGCTCGAAGGGGATATTCTTGGCCGAAGCCCAACTGACCGCGACCAGCAAGGCAAGGATCACTAGCCACCTTTGTATGTTCAAAACCAGTTCTTTTTCCAAGTCTTCCGAAAATTCCACTTTTCGTGGCGAAAAGGCAATTTACTTTAACAGCACCGCGCCGGAAACGGGTAACAGCCGGGACAAAAAAACAGAAAAGCCGCCCCTTTGTGGGTGGCTTTTCTGGGGGGTACATCGCGCGATGCACCGGTAATTCGCATTTTGCCCAAAAGGGGGCGGAAGTCAGGCGCGGTTTAAAATTGAGGGGCGAAGGTTGCGATCACCGATTTTTCTTCATTCAAGGCCCAGCTTGCGGTGCCTGGCCTCAGCCAGGGACGAGAAAGTAGCACCTGAGTGGGAAAAAAGATGTAACGCAGGGTTAAAATTAAACCGCCTCTATAGGAATCAATCAGTGTAGGATCATGAACTTTTTTGTCTGGTTGCCATTCGCGGTGTGAACCCGCAAGAAATAGATGCCTTCGGGGTATTCATTCACGGCGATTTCGGCCTCACCGGAGTGCAGAACACTGAGCGGCACCCGGGCGACTTGTTGTCCGGCGGCATTGTAGATTTCCGCGGCATCGAGGAACAGGTGCGGATTTTTCAACCGCAGCCGCAGGTGATCGCTCGCCGGGATCGGTCCCACTTCGAGGTAAGCTTGATTTTTTGGGCCTTCCGCAGATAGCAAGATGGAATTGTCCAGGTCCTGGAAGTAGGTTGAGTTGGCCGGTTCGGCAATCAACTGCGGCGAGCCGCCGGTCCAGAATCCAGTCACACTTTGGTGGGTATTGGCTAGGTTTTGGTTGGTGTTGTCCCACTCGTCGGTTCCGAGCTGGGTCGCCACCACATTGGAATCGAGGATGGAGTAGGTGTAGCCGGGGGGCAGTGAAGCCCGGATGATCAGCTCGACCTTGGTGTTGGCGGGGAGTCCATTGCCATTGACGCTGGACACAAATCCATTCCAGTCTCCGGTGGCCAGGACACTCTCCCAAGCGTTGGTGGAGTTGGCGTCCGGGGTCCAGACATCGAATCCGGCCAGGGGATTGGTCGTGCCGGAGTCCACAAAGGCGATGTACTGGATCTGGTTGAACAGATTGGTATAGTTGGTGATGCCGCAGGAGCAGAAATCATTGGGATTGCCGCCGAAAAGCCGCAAGTTGCTCACCGTGATAGCGATTTCATTGAAAGTGGGATCGTCGTAATGGCAGGTGATGAACACGGTTGTGTGGTAGTCGAGACAGGCCCGGAGTGGTTGGGCGAGCAGGAGGGAAGCAAAGCAAGCAAAAGCAAAGAGCTTAATTCGGTAGGTAAAGCGATTTTTCATATTGCGTTGAGAATATATATTTCGAATACAGAAATATATTAGACTTATTTATGCGCCGAGAAAAGATTGTTTTGCAATATGATTACGCATTCAGTGGATTAGTTTCTCTGTAATGTTTTTATTATCAGTAGTCTGATGGTGGGTGGTCATCTTCTTAGGATGCCGTTGCTATTTCGCTTGCGTTTGGCCGAGTGCTACATCATTTCCAGTTCTTCGCCTTCTTCATCGTCCTTTTTGCTGCGTTGCAGCGTGCTGGCATTGAGGCTGAATGGAGGTGGTGACATTTCCTTCATCGGCTTCTTGTCTTCCATTTTCCGCTTGAGCGGATCGTTTTTCTGATTCTTTTTGCGCTGTTGCAGGTCTTGCCGGCGGGTTTCGAGATCTCTCATATCACGCTTGATTTGCCAATTTATACGAATATACGCTTTTCTCCAGGTAAGATCAACGCTCCAATTCCCGGCCGCGGCCGGAGCGATGAACCTATTTTTCCGGGTGGCTCATCGGATAAAAAGTTGTGTATTTCCCTTTGGAAATTTTGGAGAGCCGGGATTTGATCAATTGCTTGCGCAAACCGCCCACGTAATCGGTGAAGAGTTTGCCTTCCAGGTGATCGTACTCGTGCTGTATGATCCGGGCCCGGATTCCGGAATACGATTCTTCGTGGATTTCAAAGGTTGCGTCCTGGTAGCGCAAGCGGATGTGCTCCTCGCGGTAGACTTCCTCGATGACATCGGGAATGCTGAGGCAACCCTCGTCAAATCCCCATTCCTCTCCGGATTCGTCGAGCATTTCGGGGTTGATGAACACTTTTTTGAATTGGGACAAGTCTTCCCCATCTTCGTCCGCCTGATCTTGCAAAGGCTTTCCGTCGACGATAAAGATGCGGATGGGCTTCCCGATCTGCGGTGCGGCCAGCCCGACGCCTTTGGCATTGTACATCGTCTCGTACATGTCCTTGAGGAGGGTCTCCAGTTCTGGATAGTCAGGGCCAATCTCCTGGGCGCGCTGGCGCAAAACTGGATGGCCGTAAGCCACGATGGGGTAGATCATGATTTATGAATTCGCTAAGTAATCTTGCAAAATGATGGTGGCGCTTACTTGGTCGACCAAGGCTTTGTTTCGCCGCTTTTTTTTCGGCACCCCCGCCTCGATCATCGCCCGCATGGCCATCTTCGACGTGAATTGCTCATCCCAGAGAATGACTTCTCGGTCGGGAAAAAGTTTTTCCAGGCGTTGTTTGAACTTCAGCACCGGCTGCGTCGTGTGGGTATCTTCCCCGTCGAGGTTGGTGGGCATGCCCAGGACAAATGCTTCCACTTCTTCCCGCCGCACCAGGGCTTCCAGCTTCGCCTCCAACTCTTTGGTCAGCACAGTTTCCAGTCCGCTGGCGATGATTTGCAGCGGGTCCGTCCAGGCCAGCCCGGTACGCTTGAGTCCGTAGTCAATGGCAATGATGCGCGCCATGCTGCAAATATAGCGATCCGCGGGATTAATTCGGTGCGGAGCGGGCGGACGCCCGGAACCCAAGCCTCGGAAAGTCCTCGGGCGCACGCAGCAGGTGGTGGGTGCACGATATACTTCGCAGAGATAAATTTTTGGGCATCGCCGCGCCGCTGCACCGCGGTGCCCCGCCGAGCGGGTCCATCCAGAGCACCCCGAAAGCGGCCTCAGCGGACCTCCACTTGCTTCCCGAAACGTTCGGTTTCCGTGTAAGCCAGGATGAGGTAGCGCCCCGCGACCAGCGGCCGGTCGACTTTGAGCAGGTTGGGAATCCCGGCAAATACGTAGTCGTTGAAGAGGATCGCCACTTCGCGCATCTGCTCGTCGAATAGCTTGAGGCGCACCCGTTGGGCGTAACGCGAGGTGAAGCGCACGTTGAGCGCACCCCCGGTAATGTTGGGCCCACTGATCACTTCCAGGCTGAATTCCTCTTGCCCCTCCTCGGTTTTGAGCCCGCGGATCTTGGAGAAGACCGAGTTGCCGAAAATGTCCTCGCTCCGGAGCCGGTAATAGTAGGTTTTGTCCTCCTCCACGTTCTTTTCGTAGTACTCGTAAGACTGGAATTCCCGGCTGTCCCCTTGCGACGCAATGCGGGCCACCGGGGCAAAGACTTCCTGGTCCTCGCTCCGTTCCAAGTGGTGAAAACGGCAATTTTGTTCAAAGGCGGTCGTCCAGCGCAAGGTTACGATCCCATCGAAGTAGCGCACGTTCAGGCTGCGGTAGTCGGTGGACGGTTTGATGTTGCCCCGGCTGAGTTTCCATTCGCCCCCTTGCTTCACAAAAGTCCGCGTCGGTCCGTCCCCCACGCTGATGTAGCTCCAAACTTGGCGATTTTCCGGGGGCACGTAGTAAGGCAGCTTTTCCCGGGCGTAGGTGATCAAAGTGTCCCGCTCGGGCAAGAACGGCACGTTGGGCACCGGACTGTAGTACATGGCTTCCTGGATATTGCCCTGCCGGTCGATTAGCACGAGGTAGTTTCCCTCGTCTTCCCGCAGCCGAAACCGAATGAGAAAGTCGGGGACATCCGACAGGATGAGGTTGACCCCCGGGGCTTGTTCTTTGGCGATGGTAAACACCGAACGCGGCCCGATCCGGGCGGCGGCGGGCAGGCGCACCGAGTAGTCGCGCGTCACCATGAGGTAGCCTTCCAGGCTCACCGGGCGCGTACCCGGATTGAAGAACTGGACGCGGTGATTGTTGTCCGCGAGGTAATTTCCGGGAATATAGCGCGATACAAACACTTCCACCTCCTGGGCGTACACGCCACCCGCGAGCAAAAGCACCGCAATGAGGAGGATGTGCCGCATGTTTTGTCAATTCAGGTAGACCAAGAAGCGTTTTTTCTTGCCGATGTTAACCAGAACAAAGTGGTTATTGATCACGTCGGCGGCGGTCAGGGTGTGGTCGCGGTCGGTGATCTTGACCGTGTTGATGCTGATGGACTTGTCCTTGGTGAGGCTGCGAATGGCTTGGCCTTTGGACTGGGTGGCACCGACCTGGGCGAGGAAATCGACGATGTTGATGCCCGCTTCCATTTCTCCGGCGGAGATGGAACCCTGGGGGACACCCTGGAAGAGGTCTGCGACTTCCGCTTCTGAGAGCTGGGCGAGTTCAGTGGCAGCGTTTTTCTTAAACAGCACGCTACTGGCCCATTTTGCCCGTTCCAATGCTGCGGCGCCGTGGACCCGCTCGGTCATCTCGTCGGCCAGGGCGTACTGGACCGAACGGGGGTTGCCGGCCTGGTTGTCGAGCAAGGTCCGAATCTCCGGAATCGGTTTCAGGCTGAATATCTTTGCCAGTTGGACAATGTCCGCGTCGGTGCAATTGATCCAGAACTGGTAGAACCGGTAGGCCGAGGTCATCTCCGGATCGATGTAAATGTTGCCCTTTTCTGATTTTCCGTATTTCTTGCCGTCAGAGCGGGTGATCAGCGGACAGGTAAACGCGTAGACCTTTTCTTCCGGGCCCAGCATCTTACCGATCAGATCGCTCCCCGCGGTGATGTTGCCCCACTGGTCCGAGCCGCCGAACTGCAGGTTGCAGCCGTGCTCCTTGTGCAAGTGGTAGAAGTCGTAGCCCTGGATGAGCTGGTAGGTGAATTCGGTGAAGGAAATTCCGGTTTCCATCCGGGATTTAACCGAATCTTTGGCCAGCATATAGCTTACCGTAAGGTGTTTGCCTACGTCACGCAGGAAGTCCAGCACCTTCCAATCCTTGAACCAATCGTAGTTGTTCATGAGCCGCGCCGGATTTTCGGTGCTTTCGAAATCGAGAAACTTTTCCAGTTGGGCTTTGACCCGCTCGACGTTGTATTCCAGGGTTTCCTGGGTCAGCAGATTGCGTTCCTCGGATTTTCCGGAAGGATCGCCGATCCTGCCGGTCGCCCCGCCCACCAAAGCGATGGGGTGGTGGCCCTGGGAATCGGAAACATGGTGCCCATCATGCTGCTGGTCCATTTTCAGCGCCACGGCCACCACCCCATCGCTTTGGTGGGCGGGGCGACCGGCAGGATCGGCGATCCTTCCGGAAAATCCGAGGAACACAATCTGCTGACCCAGGAAACCCTGGAATACAACGTCGAGCGGGTCAAAGC
>JBCCQH010000101.1:0-30136 GCA_039024435.1 Bacteroidota bacterium | reverse complement strand
GCTGGGACAGCATCAGTTGGGTCCCAACGGTAAGATCTATCTTTCGCATCGCAATGAGATCAATCCCCAGGATTCGGCTGATTTTTACCGATCGGTCATTCAAAATCCCAATCAAAGCGGGGTAAACTGCAATTTTGAGTATTTGCAATTGTACATGGCGGGTAGACGAGGGGATATTCACCTCCCCAACCTCCCCAACTACAACCTCGGTCCGCTGCACGCTCAGACTGCCGAAGCCGGCCCTTCACACCTGATCTGCCCGGGGGACTCGGTACAACTCGGCTACCCCGACACGACCGGCGGCCTAGTCTCATTTACTTGGACCGATGGGGTGGGCAGCCTGAATCCGCCACTTGCAATATCCGATGCCAGCATCCCCCAACCCTGGGCCCGTCCCGATACGACCACCTGGTACTACTTGCAGGTGGTGGACAGTGCCTACGGGATTCCTTGCGGGATGACCTGGGACAGTGTACAGGTACGGGTGGCCTTGCCGGAAGAACAGCCGGAGGCAATGGCGGGCGTAGATACGATTTTCTGTCCGGGCGGGGCGGCTCCGCTGGGAGCGGCCGACAGTGCGGTGAGCGGTTGGAACTATGCCTGGACGCCGGCCTTCGGGGTGGCAGCGCCGTCGGCGCCGGCAACGACGACCCAGGCTCCGGGGACCTACGTGCTTTCGGTGAGCAACCCCATCGCGGCGGGAAGCTGCTTTTCGGATTGGGATACGGTAATCATTGCGCAGTACGATCCCTCGGTCATTCCGGCGAATCTAGCGGGTCCGGATGCGGTGATCTGCGCGGGAGATACGGTGCAGTTGGGCGTGGCCAATGCGCCCTCCGGCTGGAATTACCGATGGTCTTCGCCGGGGGTACTGGACGAGGCCGCTCGACCTGATCCGCGGGCTTTTCCCGATGCCACCACCAACTTCGTGGTTTCCGCATCCGATGATCGGGTGGCCTTGCCCTGCGCGGTGGCGGTGGACAGTGTGACGGTCACCGTAGAGCAGCCTTTTACCCATCCGCTCCCCGCCCCCGTGGTCCGCTTCTGCCCCGGCGAATGCATCACCATCGGGGTAGCTCCCCAACCCGGATTCGAATACGCCTGGTCGCCTACGGCAGGCTTGGATGACCCAAATGCGTCCATGACCCGGGCCCGGCCCAACGGCACTACGACCTACACGCTCACCGTGACCGATCCCAGATTGCAAAGCAGCAATTGCCGCCGCCAGGTCTACACGGTGGTGGCCACGGCGGACAATTGCCACTTCCCGACGCTGCTCTGGCCCAACGGCGATGGCATCGCGGAGACGCTGGACTTCGGGGAGTACGCTGCGCGGGTGGAGCTCACCGTGTACGACCTGCAAGGACGGCGGGTGTATGCATCGGAAGACTACGGAAGCGATTGGCGGGGGGAGGAACTGGCCGCGGGGATGTACGGCTACCGGATGACGGTGACGGGTGAATGCGGCTTTGCGCGCGAGGGAAAGTTTTTGAAGATGCAGTAATTCAAGGTAAATTGTTATTTTGAGGCATGGGCAGATTGAGGATCATTTTGCTGGCCCTCGTGTTGATCCCTTTCGGGTTGTTCGCCCAAAAGGAAGGCGATATATGGTTTTTCGGTACGGCAACCTTCATGGACTTTTCCACCGATCCGCCTTCGGTTTTTACCGGGGGAACCGTTCCCTCGCCGGAAGGTAGTACCTCACTAAGCGATTCCGACGGGAATCTACAATTCTATGCAGCAGGGAGGCACTTTTACAATCGAGATCATGCAATTGTTCCCGGATGGCCCATAGCTTCTAGTTATAGTGGACATTTTATGGCCCAAGGTAATCTGTTGTTGCCGATCAATGATTCAACGATGCACTATTATTCCATTGCACCCGGTGCTACTAGGGTTGGAATTTATTATTCGGAAATCCGTACGACCGCGAACGGAGGGTTAGGCGAAGTGGTGTCATGGAATAATTCCATCGCCGACTCCGTGGCCGAGCATATGGCTGCTGTACGACATGCTGATGGAGAAAGCTGGTGGATTCTCAGTCATTACGAAAGCAGTGATGTTTTCATTAAATATCTCGTCACTGAGAACGGAAGCATTTCTCGTAGCGATCAGGCGGTGGGTGACGTCCACCCTCCCAGGTGGGAGCCATATCTTAGTCCGCTGGTTTTCAATCATACGGGTGACCGCTTCGCGCTGGCCAGTAAATTTGGGCGAGTAGAGCTCTTCGACTTTGACCGCTGTACGGGTGAAATCACCTTTTTCAACGCTGTCGTTAAGGACTTGGTTTCCTACAATGCTTTTTACGGGATCAGCTTTTCTCCCAACGGCAAAATGTTGTATCTGTCTGACCGAACATTCTGGAATTTCGAAGATTCGCTTGAACACGCAAGCAGAGTATTCCAATACAACCTCGACTCTACCAATCTGTTGAATTCGGAAGTCTTGCTATTTACCGCTCCTCCTCCCTGCGAACCCTGGTGGTCCGGAAACACTTGCCGTCGGGCATTTGGCGCACACAAACTCGGTCCAGACGGAAAAATTTACATTGGCGAAGCTTCGGACGACGGCAATGACGCCGTATATGACTCATTGAGTGTGATTCACAATCCCGATCTTCCCGGATTGGCCTGTGGTTTCGAACACAAAGCCTTTGGCCTCAACCCTGGGCATGGCAGCGGATTTCTCCCCAATATCCCAAACTACAGACTGGGGCCGCTCGTAGCCCAGGAGGCCGAGGCTGGTCCCGACCTACTTTTGTGTCCCGACGATTCCGTGCGGATAGGTACGGCGGACACCAGTGGAAATCTCATTTTCCAATGGTCACCGGCAACCGGATTGAGCGATGCAACTTCCGCGCAGCCGATGGCAAGTCCATCTATTTCCACGACCTACTACTTAACCGTGACCGATGCATCGGTAAATATCGCCTGTAACCGTACAATGGATTCGGTGCGGATCACCGTGATTGATCCACCGAGTTATGGGGTTCCATCCGCGAATGCGGGTACGGATACGCTGGTTTGTGCCGACAGCCCGGTGATGCTGGGGACCCCGGATACTTCCAATGGTTCCTGGAACTACCAATGGTCGCCCGCAACGGGATTGAACGCTACCGCAATTCCCCAACCTACGGCCAGCATAGCAACCTCCCAAACGTATCACCTGACGGTGAGCCGCCCCGAGGTGAGTGGGTCTTGTATGACGGTTCAGGATAGCGTGCGAATATCCATCTACAACCCTTCCGTCCTTCCTCAGGATGCGGCGGGTGCCGATCAGACCATTTGCCAAGGCGACACCATTTCGCTTGGTATGGCTGGCACTAACGGCATTGATTATTTCTGGACTCCCGCGTCCAACCTGAGCAACGCCCAAAGCCCGCAGCCAAGCGCCTGGCCCGATGGACCGGTCAGCTATATGTTAGCAACAACGGATCCGAGCGTAAATGGGCCTTGCGGAACTTTAAATGACACCGTAGCCATAACGGTAGAGCAGCCTTTTACCCATCCGCTCCCAGCCCCCGTGGTAACCTTCTGCCCCGGCGAATGCATCCTCCTCGGCGTAGCTCCCCAACCAGGGTTTGATTACGCCTGGGCGCCTACAACGGGCCTAGATGCCCCGAATGCGTCCATGACCCGAGCGCGGCCCGACGGCACCACGACCTACACGCTCACCGTGACCGATCCCAGATTGCAAAGCAGCAATTGCCGCCGCCAGGTCTACACGGTGGTGGCCACGGCGGAAAATTGCCACTTCCCGACGCTGCTCTGGCCCAACGGCGATGGCATCGCGGAGACGCTGGACTTCGGGGAGTACGCTGCGCGGGTGGAGCTCACCGTGTACGACCTGCAAGGACGGCGGGTGTATGCATCGGAAGACTACGGCAACGATTGGCGGGGGGAGGAACTGGCCGTGGGGGTGTACGGCTACCGGATGATGGTGACGGGAGAATGCGGCTTTGCGCGCGCGGGGAAGTTTTTGAAAATGCGGTAAGGGGCCAATCCCGCGTGAGGAGTGGGAACGGCGGAGACAACCGGTCCGCAACGCAGTGGAGGACGGAGCCCGGCGAACCCGTGGACGGTCCGACCCGAAGCCCCCCGGCGCAGGGGCACGCCCCAAACATGATCGAGAAATCGAAGCGTATCCATAGGCAAGATGCCTTCCAAAATCAAATTGGAGGTGTTTGTGGAAAAAATAAGCCCGGTTGCGCCGCTTGTGCGTCTCTTTCACTCCGGATCGATGATCCCAAAGTCGTCGTACTCTTGCAGCAGATCTTCTTCGTCCTCGAATTCGTCCCAATCCCACTCAAAGTCGAGGTCCTCCGATTCCCAGTCCCATTCGGCTTCTTCCATGAATTCGGGATCGAAGAGGTCTTCGTCGTCTTCCAGAATCAACTCATCGGCGGTGGGCAGGATCATGGGGCCGGAATACTTGGGGTCGAGCCAGACTTCAAACTCGACCCGGCGGTTCATCCGTTTGTGCTCTTCGGTGTCGTTTGGCACGAGGGGCCGCGTCTCGCCGTAGCCGCGCGGCCGGATGCGTGTCTGTTCAAATTCACCTTTTTTGATGATGTAGCGGCTGATGATCGCCGCGCGCTTGCGGGACAGGTCCAGGTTGTACTTGGCTTCGCCATCGGAGTCGGTGTGGCCGACGACTTCGAGCCGAAACATGGGATATTTCTCCAAAAATCCGATCAGGTAATTCAGTTTCGGTTCGATGCTGGAATTGAGTTCGTAGCTGTCGTCTTCAAATTCCAGGTTTTCGAAGACCAGGGGCTTGCCGGTTTCGAAGCTGTTTGCGAAAATGGTAAATGTCGTATCGCTGAACACTTCCACGTCTTCCTTGACGGTAAGGTAGTTATCGCCCTGGATGTAGATGTCGTACTTGTGGTTGTTGATCAGGTCAAATTCGAAGTAGCCGTAGCGGTTGATGTGCTTGGGCGCGACTTCGATGTTTTGGTCCCGGTCGATCACCAGGACGATGCCGACGAGAGGATTTCCGGTGACCGAGTCGATGAGGGTGCCGCGCAGGGTCACAATCGCGTCCGGGCGGGCTTCCATGGGCATGGGGAAGGAGTACAGGTCAAAGTCCTGTTTTACCTGGGCGCGGAATTGGTCCTTTTTGGCACTGGCGTAAAACAGTCGGGTGCCTTTGCCGTCGATGGAGAAATAGTACTCATTGCCGTTGGAATTGACCAGGGGCCCCAGGTTTTTGGGGTTTTCCCAGTGGTTGCTCATCCAGCGCGATTTGAAGATGTCGTAGCCGCCGACATTTTTCAGGTGGCCGGTGGAGCTGAAGTAGAGGGTATTGTTGACCTGGTGGAAAAACGGGGTGACCTCGTCGTTGATGGTGTTGACGGTGGGCCCCAGGTTGATGGCGGGGCTCCAACTGCCGTCGGAGTAGCGCTGGGTCATGTAGATGTCGGACATCCCGAAGCCCCCTTTGCGGTTGGAAGTGAAGAAGATCGTGTTCCCGTCCGGGGTCACGTTGGGGTGGGAATCCCAGGCGCTGGAATTGACGTTGGGGCCGAGGTTGCGGATATTGGTCCAGCCTCCCCCGACGAAATCGGCCATGTAGATGTCGCAGGAACCGAGACCACTCGGCCCGTCACAGCGGGTAAAGATGAGGGTCTTGCCATCCGGGCTCAGGGTCGCGGAGCCTTCGTTGAATTCGCTGTTGACCTCGTCGGTGAAGCGCGAGGCGTAGGTCCAGGTGCCGTCCACGAACCCTTTTTCCACGAAGTACAGGTCTTCGTTTTTGTTTTCGTGGATGTCGTCGATCACGATTTCCTCGTCGCGCCGGCTGGTAAAGATGAGCACGCTGTCGGAGGGGTGCATGAACGGTGCGTAGTCGGGGCGACCGGAATTGACTTTGGGGCCCATGTTGAGCATGACGCCTTTGGGCGGGATGAGCGGGTCGATCTTGCGGCGCGCTTCGAGGATTTTGTAGTAAAACTGCAAGTTGACCCACTCGACATTGGTGCGGGAGCGGAGGGAATCGTAGTGGATGCGTACTTTGGGCATGACCGGACGCTGGTTTTTGAGCCCCAATTCGTAGTAGAGGCTGGCGGCCACTGAATCGCCGAGCAGTTCTTTGACCTGACCCGCTTTCCAGAGGTATTCTACATCCCGGGCAAAGTTGCGGATGCCCCACCGGGCGATGAAATTGCTCAACAGGGTGTCGAGGGCGATGATGTCCTGGATTTCTTCCGCCTTTGCGATCCGCTTGGTGTAGGGTTTGGGATCGAAGTAGGTGATTTGATTCAGGTTCGGGAAGGTGAGGTAGGGGAGGTTGTCGGTATTGGCGGAGGTTTTTTCCTCCAGAAATAGGGAACTCTGCAACTTGAGATTCAGGTCGTCCTTGACCTGCCCGTGGGCCGTGACTCCGCCGAGGAGCACCGCCAACAAGCTGAGGAAGCGATAGAACGTAGTTGGTCGTAGTGACATGCAGTTATCCCTGACTTCTATAACGCAACAGGTTGCTAATTAGTTGTTTTGCTTTTTCCAATACCTTGCGGGAAGAGCCCTCGCCCAGGTAGCCGCCATCCGCGAGCCGGAAGGAAAACTTGAGCAGGGTCCCGCTTCCTTCGGAAGCGATCCGCACCCGAAATTCTACGGGTTGCAGGTCCAGATCGGGGAACATCACGGCGCGGTAAAGGATATCCGGAAATTGCTCGTCCAGGATCTCGTTGCGGCTCAACATGTAGGCCACCACTTGTTTCTGGGCGAGTTTGTAGCGCAGTGGGGTAGCGGCCACAAATACCGGAACGGTTTCGCCGAACTCGTTGATGCGGCGGATTTCGATCTGATCGGTCCGGACGATGATGCCGGCGGTGCCTTCGCGGGCGTTGAGCTCCTGTTCCCGTAGCCGAATCTGTTCTTCCCGGGCTTCCAAATCGGTGAGGCGGTTTTCTCGCTCGGTGAGATCTTTTTGCTGCTGATCGAGGAAAGTCTGGCGCTGGTCCATGAGTTTTTGCTGGTCGCTCATCCGCTGGTCGCGCGCTTTGAGTTCCTTTTCCCATTCTTGCAATTTTGTCCATTGCTCCCGGATGAATTGCTGCTGGTTGTCTGCGGGGAGGGTGTTGCGGCTGAGGCTGTCCACCCGGGCTTCGAGTTGGTCCACCTGCCGACGCAAATCGTTGCGGATGTTTTGCCCCCGGTTGATTTCTTGGGCCAAAGAATCTTGCTGTTCTATTTTCCGCCGAATCTGCCGGTCGCGCTGGCGTATGTCATTGCGCAAATCTCCCTGTACGCGCTGCATCTGGTCCAATGAATCCAGCACTGTTTGGACTTTTGCGTCCGACTGCCCGGCGAGTGCGCGCAGATCGGTGGCGCGCCGTTCGAGTTGTTGGTTTCGCTCCACCAAGGTCTCGAGATCGGCCTGTTTTTTGTCCCGTTCCTGCTGGGTGGCCCGCAGTTCCCGTTGCGTGCTGCGGAGCTGCTGGTTCATCTCTCGACTGCGCATTTCGGCAGTTTTGAGGGACTTTTCCCGGTCATCGAGTTCAGCTTGCAAGGTACGTACGCGTTGGGTACGGGCCTTGAGATCGGCTTGCTGCTGTTCGAGCTCGGAGCGAAGGCGGGCGTTTTCCGCGGCTTGGGCCTGGACGCGTTGCAGGCGGGACTCCGCCAGTTTCAGGCTGTCCCGCAGGGCGGAGGCATTGGATTTGGGAGGGAGGAGGGGGGCACTGCGCCGGCCGCTGACCTCGTTTTCCAGTTCGTCAACCTGCGTCGACAAACGCTGGTTTTCCTGCTTCAGGGTCGCCAATTGCTGTCCGAGGCGTTGTTGCTCGGCCTCGGTGGCGGTGAGATCAGCTTGCAGGACATTGCGCGCGGTGCGGCTATCATTGAGCAGGCGGACCAGGCTGTCGGTGTCGGCGTTGCCGGCCTCTTCGATGATGACCTTGCCGGGTACACTCCGTTCCAGTTGGGCGTAGAGATCCTGATTGACCGATTCCAATTCGCCGATGCGGTCTTCGAGTTGCAGCTTTTTGCCGGTCAGGTAATCGTTGTCTTTGCGGAGTTGCGCGATGGCTTCACCTTCGGCAGCGAGTTGCGTTTGGAGGTCCTGGGTGCGGGTGCGGCTGGCTTCCAGGACCACGAGGATGCTGTCGAGGCCGGCATTGCTGCCAGCGGCGGTTTCGAGCACGGCATTGCGGGCGCGCAAATCGGCGATTTCCTGGGCGGTGTTTGTGTTTTCTTCTTCGAGGTCGTTCAAGCGGGCGACCTGGCTCCGGCGGCTGTCGGAAAGGGATGCGAGTTGGTTGCGCATCTGGGTCGCGGCACGGCGGAGGCTATCGTTGTCCCGCTTGAGTTGGGCGATGGTCCGCTCGTTTTGCTCCTGGATTTTTTCCAGTTCAAAGAGGCGTTCGGCGGTTTCGTTGGACACGCTGATGTCGTCGGCGACGTAGTACTGGCCGAGCATGTCCTCGACGCGCTGATTGAGCAGGACGATGCTGTCCCGAAGCGATTTGTTCTGTTTGGCTTTGGCCAGGAGCAAGTCCTGGCGCTGGCGGAGGCGGTCTTGCTCGGAGCGGGCCCGTTTTTCGGCGGCAATCAGTTCGGCCTCGCGCTTTTCCAATTGGCGGACCCGGTTTTTCAGCCGCACCACGGTGGAATCGTCTTCCGGGGCAATTTGGGTGGTGATTCCGCTGGGTTTGCTGACCGGTTCGAAGGGATCCCGGCGGATGAGCACACCGGCGTTTTCCACTTCTTCTTCCTGAAAATGCTCCACGGCGGGATCTGCATTTCCCTCGGGAGTGGGCACCGTCCCGCCGGCCGCGAGTTCGGTAAGGGTGGCATCGTCATAGGTAGCCCGGTCGGATTCCATGATGTCCCCGGTGATGGACCGGACCAGGCGCGCCAGGTCGATCTGTAAATTCTGCGCGAGTTGGGGAAATTGCCGACTGCTGACCGAGCGCTTGTAATCGTACATCACTACGTAGGTGAGTTCGGTAAACTGGCCCTGGAGGCTGCGCATGAGGAAATACAGGGATACGTCGCGGTCATCGGTGACGGGGGCGTAGCGAATGTTTTCGTAGATGAGGGTTCGCTCGTATTGGAAAGGCTGGGCGTTTTCGTATTCGGCTACATGGTCCATGAGTTGGCGGGTGACGAAGGACTGGCTGCGGTCAAGGACCACCCGGAATCCCGTGACGGGTTTATTGTACAGGGAGAGAGTAACTTCTTCCACGCGTACGGTGGCGGATGCGGAATTGCCACTCCACAGCGCCCCAAAAGCCCCCAAAAATGCGATCCAGATCGGAATTAGCCTATTCATTCAACCGCGTGCTATCGAGTAAAAGTACTAAAAAGAACGTTGGAATTAAAGCAATGGTATTTCGCGGGAGCCGCTAAATTTCAAGGTCCGCTGTCGATGATCGGCTGACCGCGCGGGCCGATTTCCGGAAATCGGTATTCCGGAGAGAGGGAAGCTGCCCGCTCCGGTACGGTCGGGATGATCGGAAAAAGCATTGAAGTGCCTGCCCGGAGCCACGGGCAGCCTTGCCCCAGTGGAATCTGCGCGGCTACGGAGAAAAGCCGGCTGGAGAGCGGTTTTGGGGGACCTTCGCCCGCCCCTTGACGAAATGCTCCACGATTGAATGTAAAAAATGTTTTACATTGTGTTCGGTATTTGTAACTTTGTGAAAAGTGCAGCGTACATGGAGTTACATTCACTTAACCAATACAACCATGACTTTCCAAGAAAAACGAAGCCTCGTCACCTTGATCGCCACGACGGCAATCTCGATTGGGTATTTCATTTACATTTTTACCCAGTACGCCAATACTGACCCGCAGACGATGAACGATTTGAGCTTTTGGGGAAGGGCGGTGCTCATCCTCATTCCCGTACAAATTGTGCTCATTGTGTTGGCGCACATTGTCTTTCACATCGGTTATGCCGCGGTATCCCGGGAGAAATTGCCGGCCCGGGACGACGAGCGCGATAAATTGATCCAGTTAAAAGCCACCCGCAATTCGTACTACGTTTTTTCGGGAGGATTTTTTCTGGCCATGACCGCACTGGCCCTGAATCTGGGACCGTTTGTGATGTTTTTGGTATTGATCTCGGCCGCTTTGCTCTCCGGCGTGGTAGAAAGCGTCTCCCAACTGTACTTTTACCGCCGAGGATTCTGAAATGGCGAAAATTTCCATCCAAAATAACATTCGCAAGCTGCGTTTTTTCCGGGACGAGATGACCCAGCAAGAACTGGCCGATCTGGTCGGGGTGACCCGGCAGACGGTGGCCGCCATCGAGAAATCGAAGTATTCTCCCTCGCTGGAACTGGCGTTTCGCATCGCCCAGGTATTTGAACTCCCCCTGGAGGAAGTATTTATCTACCACCCCGAACCGAAAAAAACGTAAGGAAGGGCCAAACGTTTTTGGATTTGACCGTTCCGGCTTAAATTGACCTGTTCTTTCCTCGCTACACCATCTTCTGCTACCGCCATGAACATCATCGTGCTCAAAACCGATATTCCCGATCAAAAAAGCGCCCAGCGCCTGGCAAGTGTCTTTGGTTCGCAACCTTCGATCATTCGTTGGACGGTGGATACGGAGGACATCGACAAGGTGTTGCGGATCGAAGATGACGATACCCTGTCGGAGCAGGCGGTGATTCGGCTGGTGCAGCGGTGCGGGGTAGCGGCGGCACCCCTGCCGGATTGAGCCCGATTCACTTCTGCCTTTATTTCTATCTAATCGCAAACCAAATGAAAGCTTTTGTCCAAACCAGCTATGGCCCGACTTCCGGGCTCCAACTCCACGATGTTCCTGAACCGCCCCTTCCCGCCGCCGCCGTGCGCATCCGGGTGGACGCCATCGGGCTGAATCCCGCCGACTGGCACTTGCTCAAGGGGGACCCGCTGCTGGTCCGCCTGCAATACGGTTTTTTGCGGCCCCGCTATCCGGTGATGGGCATCGATCTGGCCGGGGAAGTGGTGGACGTAGGGCCGGAAGCCCTCGGATTCACTCCGGGGGATCGGGTGGTCGCTTGTCCCTTTGATTCTGGTCTGGGGGCGTTTGCCGAATATGTGCATGTTCCCGCCGCCGAGGTGGTCAAGCTGCCGGATGGCGTCTCCGTGACCCAAGCGGCGGCCCTGCCCGTAGCGGGCCTCACGGCCTACCACGCCCTGGTCAAGCAGTATTCGGTGCAGCCCGGGCAGTCGGTCCTCATCAATGGGGCTTCCGGCGGCGTGGGCACCTTTGCCGTGCAGATCGCCAAAACGCGCGGGGCAGAAGTTACCGCGGTGTGCTCTACCCGCAATGTCGAGCTGGTGCGTTCCCTCGGGGCCGATCACGTCGTCGACTACCGGACCACCAATTTTTTGGAGTTGGACCGGCGGTTTGACCTGATCATGGACAATGTCTGCAACCATCCGCTGTCTCGGATCCGGCGGCGGCTGAAACCCGGAGGCACGGTGTTGGCGGTCGGATACTATACCGCGCGCCGCTTGTTGCGGCAGATGTTGCTTGCCCCCCTGATTTCCGCATTTCGGGGACAGCGGGCGGTGATTTTGGACTGGAAATACCGGGTGGAGGACCTGCGGGCTTTGGTCGGGATGGTGACTGCCGGTGAAGTGCGGAGTGTGATTGATCGGACCCTGCCGTTTTCGGATTTGCGGGAAGGATTGGCCTACCTGGAAGCGGGTCATGCGCGGGGGAAAGTGGTCGTACGGGGCTATGCGGCGTCCGGGGAGTCGGCTTTGCGGGAAGGGGCGGTGGGGGAGGAGTGATGGGGGATCCGCCCCGCTCCCCCGCTGGTGCAAAGTACCACGCATCCACAAAAAAAGCACCCAGCGGAACGAAACTCGCCAGGAGCGACACGCAAAGATGCGGATGGAACGGCCACTTTTCCCACCAGGTGACCCCGATCACCAGGATACATTAGGCGATGAAAAGGGCGCCGTGGGCGAAGCCGACGTACAAGTTGATTTCCGGGATGTTTCAGAGGTACTTGAGCGGCATCGCGACGATGAGCAGAAACAGCAGGGAACAGTCTTCCAGGCAGGCCACCAAGCGAAGCAGGCCGATTCGATTGCGCAGCATGGGACAAATCTCGCAAAAACCGAGGTGCGGCGAAAGCCGAGGGCGTCACGGGCTATGATTTACAGCCAGAATTTACGCGATATGTTGAAGCCCAGGCGCACATCGCCATTCATGATGTCGGCTTGGGTGTAGGGAATCGAAAACGCCTCATTGATGATCGGCGAATTCGTAACCATGATTTGGAACACGTGGCCCCCGGTGACGATGTCCAGTCCGATGGAACCGGTCGGATGAAAATTCTCCGGGGTAATCGAGTATTCATTGACCACCGCACCAAACTCGCCGCTGAGGCCCATCCGCTTGGTCAGCATGAACTGTGCCGATCCCGTGAGGGCAAACATGTCATTGGCATCCTCGGCAAACTCTACGAGGTTGTGGTGGACGTAAGTCGGGGCCAATTGCAGCGCAAACCGTTCCCCAAAGCGCCGCGCGACCAAGACCTGGGCGATGTAGCTCATGCGGTTGGCGAAGTCCTCGAAGCGGTTGAAGCCCCCGGGTGGAGCCGGATTGCGCAGAGAAATGATGTTGCCCTTGCCGTAAACCGCGAGGGTCACCGGGCTGCCCCCGCCGCTTTCCTGATTCAGAAGGTTGTACTTGATGTAGCCATTGTACACCTTTTGGAACTGGTCCCGGGCTACTCCGATCATCAAATTGTCGGTGATGCCGTAGTCAAACATGAACGAGATGCTGGCCGGGCCGTCCAGACCGAGGAATGTGTACAACTGGTCCTCGCGGAGGCTCCCGAAGCGGTGGGAGATCCGATAAGCGAGAACATTGCGGCCGAGCTGGCGCACCGTATGGAAATTGACCGTTCGGGTGCCGTAAAATAGCTCAGGAATCGGCTCAGGGTTGCTTTCTTCTTTTTCCTCGTCCTGGGCAAAGGTGACCGGAACGAAAGCGAGCAGAAGTAAGAGGGTAGCAAATATCTTTTTCATGCCGAAGAAAGGTGTAAAGTTACAAATAGAGCAAACACCGGATGAGAAATCGGTCCATCAATTGTCGGGGGCGCCGAGGTCGATCCAGCACTTGAGTTGCTGGATTTCGGCCGCGTCCAGTCGTGGGCCAGAGGAGTAACTGGGTGGCATATCGCCGGACACGATGACGCGGTTGTTGATGATGCCGGCGTCGACGGCGCCCTTGAAATTGTCGAAAGTCGTATAGTCGGCAATGGGAGATCCGCTTTGATGACAGATGCCATTGCCGTTGGTATTCAAGCTTCCATTGTTGCAGGACCGCTCCAAAATGGGGGCGATATCCGCTTGATAGCTGACCGTATTGGCATCACAGAAAGTAGGGTCCAGCTCTTCCACACTGTTTGCTGTGCAGCCAGATGCAAGCGCGAGAGCAAGCGAAAAAGTACCAAGTACCGCTCGGGAATAAATAATCCGCATTTTGAAATCTAAGTCTGAGTAGGTCAAGAGATCTGATTCGTTCAAGCAAATAAGTTGCGTTCTGATGCAGAATGTACCACTTTTTGAATTGGAACCAAAGAGGGATGCCGGCAAAAATTACTATATTTGTATCCAAATAGCCGCAAAGACGTGGATTTATCATCGCGAAAGATTGTCACCCTTGAGCAGTTCATCATTGAGACGGAGCAAGAGTATCCGTTGGCCACCGGTGAATTCTCTCAATTGCTGCGCGACATTGGGCTGGCCGCAAAAATGGTGCACCGTGAGGTCAACAAGGCCGGTCTCGTCGATATCCTGGGTTACACCGGGGACGTCAATGTCCAGGGGGAAAAAGTGCAAAAGTTGGATGTTTTTGCCAACGAGCAGTTTTTACACGCCCTCAGCATCGGGGGCAGGGTCGCCGTAATCGGGTCGGAAGAGAGTGAAGACCCCATTCCGGTCGACAATCCCCAGAGCCAGGAAGCGAGTTACGTCGTGTTGATGGACCCCCTGGATGGCTCCTCAAACATCGACGTCAACGTTTCCGTCGGCACCATTTTTTCCGTGTACCGGCGGACCAGTGCCAAAAGTGAACCCGGCAATTTGCAGGATTGCTTGCAAAAAGGAACTGAGCAGATCGCGGCCGGTTACGTGATCTACGGATCGAGCACCATGCTGGTGTACACGACCGGCCACGGGGTGAATGGCTTTACGCTAGACCCCTCCATCGGGGAGTTTTTGTTGTCCCACCGCAACATCCAGGTGCCGCAGACCTGCAATATCTATTCGCTGAATGAAGGCAATTACCGGCGATTTGAGCCCGGTTTGAAAGAATATTTGCGCCACATCAAAGGCAAGTACGATCCGACCGTGCGTCCGTACTCGGCGCGGTACATCGGGTCGCTGGTGGCCGATTTTCACCGCAACCTATTGCGGGGCGGCGTATTCATCTATCCCGCTTTCATCGACAATCCCCACGGCAAACTGCGGCTCATGTACGAAGCCAATCCCATGGCCTTCATCATCGAGCAAGCCGGTGGGGTCGCGACCGACGGCCGGAATCGGATCCTGGACCTGGAACCAAACGCATTGCACATGCGTACTCCATTTTATTGCGGAAACCATTACGAGGTGGAATTGATCCACGACTACCTCCGCAAATACGAAATAAAAGAATTCAATTAAACTGATTACAACACAATAAAACTATGTGGAAACGATTTGTACGCGCGATAAGAGCCCTCTTTGGTAAGGCGGTCAGCACCATAGAGGACCCTAAGCTCATCCTTGAGCAAAATATCCGGGACATGAACGATCAGGTCCCCAAGATGAACGAAAACATCGCGACGGTCAAAGCCAGCGTCATGTTGCTGGAAAAAGAACTCAAGCGCTACCAGAAAGAATACAACGACCTCGTCTCGAAGATGAAGGCCGCCATCCGCGCGGGCCGCGACGACATTGCCGCCAACTACGCCGTGCGCCTGGAATCGCTCAAAGGCCATATGGGCCAAACCAAGGAGCAGCACGCTACCGCCGTGCAGGCTTACGAAAAGGCCCTCGAAGTGAAGAAAGCCTTCATGAAGGAGCGCCAGCGCAAAATCGAAGAGGCCCGCGAAGCACTCCGTGCCCACGAACGCGCCAAGTGGCAGTCCAAAATCGCCGATACCCTCGAACAATTTGAAGTGGGTGGAGTAGACCAGACCCACGAGGAAATGCTCAACCGCGTGAACGAGCAGACCGCCCAGAATGAAGCCCGCATGGAGATGGCCCTCGATTCGGTTGATACCGAAACCATCCAGCTTGAAGAGGAAGCCGAAAAAATCCGGGCGCAAGAGCTGGTCAACCAGTTCAAAATGGAAATGGGCATGGAAAGCGGTGGAAACAGTGTCGATTCCGGCAGTGGTACCACCTCCAATACCCTCGATAACTTCGACACGACGACCTGATTTTCTTCACGGTCAATCGGTGTAGGGGCGTCCCTTTCCCAATGGGAATGGCAACACGCCCCTACATTCGTTTTGGCCGCTAAATCACCCCACTCCATCCAAACTCAATTTTTTGCAACCATGAGTGAAAAACGCCCTTCCGGTGAGGAACAACGCCGCAAAATGAAGGAAGAGTTCAAAAAAGAACTCCGCGCCCGCAAAGAATTCGCGGAAAAAGTGCAACGCCTCCGCCAAACCAAACGCATCGCCGACGCCCTCAACGACATGTCGGTTGACGACGACACCGATGAGTGGATCAACAAGCTCAACGAAGAAACCGCCTTCATGGATGCCAAAACCGAGTTGGCCATGGACAGCGCTCGCGTGGTCAATGTCCCGATTGAAGGTTCCGACGGCATCCCCCAGCCCGCGCCCGATCTCGCCGCTTCGGAAGAAGAACTGCGCAAAATTGCCGCCGAGGAGATGGTCCGCAAGATGAAGGAAGAAATGGCGGCTGAAGCCGGACTGGCGGTGACTACGACCTCAGATATCGACGTGGCGGTTCCCCCGCCCGAAGCCCCGGTCGCGCCGACTACCGAAGCGGAGCCCAAGGCAGAAGCACCCGATGACGATGCGGGCAGCAACCGCCCCTTTCGCAAGATGATGGACGACATCGAATAAGTCTTCTCCCTACCCAAACACAATAAAAAAAACCGGAGCGGCTCCAGTGGAGCCGCCCCGGTTTTTTCATTCACAGAAACCGATCAGTGCACCACAATCTTGTGGACGTTGCGGTTGCCATTTTGCTCCATGTTCAGGAAGTAAACCCCCGCGTTCAAGTCGCTCATGTCGATGTTGAAGGTATGATCGCCGTAGCTCACACTGCCGTGGGTTTTGGTCCAGACTTCCTGGCCGGCCACGTTCATGAGGCTGAACTGGACATCGCCCGGTTCTACCACGCTGTAAGCCACCGTTGCCAGGTCGATCACTGGATTCGGGAAGGTCGTGATCTGCATGGTCAGGTCGCTGGCCGGATCGATCGAGACCGGAACCCCGCCGTTCACGCGGATCAGGAAATCGTTGACCGTATTGTCGCGGTAGGGCGAAACCGCCGCGTTCAGGATCTCGTAGCTGCGCTGGGAAATCGGGCCGGTAGTTTCATTGCCGATGGCAATCCCGGTGCCACCTTGGTACCAGACCACAGCAAAACCACCCGAAGCGATGACGACGGAGCTGTCCAGCGCAACATTGTTCCAGGCATCTTCAAGGATATTGGCCGGGGCGAGGTTTTCCACCTGCAGTACATTGCTCAGGTCAGGATCACCATTGCCGTCGAGGCCCACGATCAGCAGGTCATAACCCACCGGAAGCGGAGTGTTGATGTCACCATCGCCCACAATCCAGATGTCCACCGACTGAATGTCCAGCGGATAGCCGGGGGGAATCATTTTCACCGCCACGCCGTCATCGGAGTCACCCCCGCTCCAGGAAAGGGCCCCGGTCGGGTTGCCTTCGGTGATGTAAGTCAGGATCACCTGACCAGCATTGTTGTCGACTGCGGCAATCTCAGTGGCATTCGAGTTGTTCGAAGGGTTGATGTCTTCCGAACTGGTAATGTCCACTTGGAAAGTGTACTGACCGGCGGAACTCAGCGTCGCCGCTGTGCCAAACGTCACCGTCTGGTCGCTGCCCACCGTTAGGCTCGGGATCGAGGAATTGTCCGTCCAGACGGCCGGACCAGTCAGCGGCGTGATTTCCCCATCCACCGTGATGGCATTTGAAAGGTCGGTATTCCCGACGCTGGCGACATTGGTGGAGAGGGTAATGGGATCACCCGTGTACACCAACTGGCCCGCATTTTCGGCATTGATGTTCCAAACCGGCGTCGCGTCACGGACCTGGAAGGTGACCGTCGGCGGGTAGATGTACTTCACCGCAAAGTTGCTCGCCGGAACTGTGGCTCCGGAACTGAAGGCCAGGCCCAGGTTACCGGTCAGGTTCTCGATGCCGATTTCCATGACGGTCGGGCACTGGTTGGTCTGAAGATTGGCCGCGTCAGTATTGAGGTAATTGAAGGTGACCGAGCTGTCGGTCGCGTCGAGGATCAGTTCAAAAGTATTGGAACCGATCCAGTTCGGCGTGCCGGAGGTCCACCACGGCACATTGACGTACTGAATGACGAACGAGTCGACATTGTTGGTCCAGTACCACATCTCGCCCGGATTGGGGTTCTGGGCCGAGTTGCTCACGAAGGACAAGTCCGACATGTAGGGGGCCACCAGGTTATCGCCTGCACCTCCGGCGGTGGGAATCGTCGGGAAGCAAGAAGCGACGTTGCCGACATTGTCAAAGCTGATCCAGCCATTCGAGCCCACCTTCACGGAGGAATAGTCCGTCCAGTAGTAGTGGAAGGAAAAGCCGATGTTGAACGGACCCACTGAGTTGTCGTCCTGCAAGCCGGAAATCTGCACTGCGCCGGGCAGCGCAGTGATGTCGATCCAGTTGAAGCTGACATCGGGTTCATTGGAGTCTTTCCAGATGTAGCCGTAAGCATCGGGGCCACCCTGGCCCGCTTGGACCATTTGGAAGCCCGCCAAAATGAAGAGCGCGAGGATGGAGCGTAAAATTTTGTTTCTCATGCAATTGTAGATATAGTATTCGTACTGAAGTTTCCTCAAGGTCGAATGATCAACTTTCGGGAAACCGATTGGCCATTTTGCTGTAAGCGGAGCAGGTAGATACCGGATGCTAGTTTGGGAAGGGTGAATCCTCGGCGCCGTTTTCCAGGCGCCCGCGGCGGCAACTCCACTGCGTAGTGGGATTTGCCGTGGAGGTCGAGGATCTGGACTTCCACCGGACCGGCGACTTGCTGGCGGAATTGCAGGGAAAATGTCCCTGCACTCGGATTGGGGGTGATCACCAGTTCGGAAAATCCGGACGACTGCGGGGCTTCCGCCCCGACCCAGAACCGATCAATGTAGACGCGGATCATGAAATCTTCGCGCTCGGCAAAGCGGTAGGGCGCCCAAGCCCCGCCAAATATTTCGAAGGTCTGGCGCGAGCGCGGCCCGAATCCCTGGGTTCCCAGACCGATTCCGAGTCCGCCTTGAATCCAGGAAACAAAAACGCCCCCGGAATCAATGACCGGCTGGGTAGGCAGCGGGATGAAATTCCATTCGTCCCGGGCATTGAAGGAAGAGCGAGCCTGACTGGCCAGCACTGTGCCCGGCGCGCCCTGGTTGTCATCCGCCTGGACTTCGACCAGGAAACCGGAAGGCAGCGGGGTGAGGGTATCGGTATCCGGCCCGACGACGTACACTTCGAGTGCAGTGATCCGGTAGGGATAATAGGGAAAGTCGATGTACATCCCGACCCCGTTGTTGCCGGAGGGCCAGGAAATGCTGGTGTTCGAGGCGCCATTGTAAGCGTAGCGCAGCACAATGGACGAATCGGTGCTGGACACTACGTCGATTTCCGTTTCCGTGCGATTGTTTTGGGGGTTGAGGTCCCCGGGCTGATCCACTATGATATTCATGAAGAACTGCCCGAAATTGGGAAGGACCGGTCCTCCGGGAAAGGAGAGCACCGGGGTACCACCGAGCGCGATCGAGTCCAGGGTATCGCGTTCCAGCCACAGGGTGCCGAGCGATTGGTTGCGGAAGCGTGCCTCGACTACCACCGTGGTATCAATGGTGACATTGCCGCTGTTGGTGACCGCTCCGGTCACGTCCAGGGTATCATTGATGAAATAGAACCGCCCTTTTCCGCCGGGATTCATGCTCCAGGCTGCCGCGCCGTCCCGCACTTCAAAGGTATCTTCCGCCGGGTAGAAAAATTTGATGGCAAAGCTGTCCCGGGGTACGGTTTCCAGCAATGGTTCTAAGCCGATCTGCCCCTGCGAATTCTCGATGCCGATCACCACCTCGGAGGCACATTGTGACCGGTCGATAAAGGAAGCCGTATCCATATCCAGGTATTGAAACGTGATACTGGAATCTTGTCCGGCGAGAATGACCTGAAATGTGTTTTCTCCCAGCCAATCCGGCGGGGCCGCCCCCGAAGAATCATCTTTCCAGAACGGCAGATTGATGTAGCTCACAACGAATGAATCCTGGTTGTTCGTCCAGTACCAGCACTCACCGGGATTGGGAAGACTCGGATAAGTGCTGAGGAAATTCATGTCAGCCAGCAGGGGCGCCAGTGTATTGTTTGTCCCCGGAGATTGCGTGGAGGGCATGTTTTGAAAGCACCAGGCATTGTTATCGACGCCGGGATCAAAGCTCAGCCAGGCATTTGAACCAATGCGAATCGAAGTGAAATTGAGCCAATAGTACCGAAAACTGAAGCCCAATGAGATGGGCGCGGAGAAGTTGTCGTCGCCGAGGGTGGTGATTTGCACAGCACCGGGGCGGTTAGGGACATCAATCCAGGAAAAGTTGACTTCCGGTTCGCCGCTGTCTTTCCAAGTGTAGCCATAATTGTCGGGGCCTCCACCGCCGGCCAGCAGTGGAGAGAAAACGCCAAGCAAAACAAGATAAGCGAAAAGACGCTTCGTTAGGTAACTTTTCAGCATACTACCGGGTGATTTCGCCTTCGGAGCGAAATGCATTCCAGTGCTAAAGATACCGGAAAAACCGCGCTTTGCCAAAAAACGAAAGCGGTCCGACGTCTGTCGGACCGCTTTCAAGTAAGTAAGCGTGAAGCGAGGATTAGCGGTTGACCACGAGTTTTTTGGTCACTTTCAACTCACCCAGGCTCAAGTTGATGAAGTAGACACCGGCCGCGAGGTTGCGCGTATCCAGGTCAAGGCTGTGCTGACCCGCGGGGAGGTCAGCCTGGCGCTCTTCAAATACGGTCTGACCGTAAAGGTCCATCACGGCGATGGCGGCATCGCCGATGACCGGCGTTTCGTAATTCAACTTGGTCAGGCCGTTGGTCGGGTTCGGCTGGGCGAACATAGACAGGCCGCTGTTGAGGCTGTTGTCGACACTAACGGCGACACAGGCTTCGGTCACGTGGGCACCGAGGAGCAGATCTTCTACCGTGCCTTGGCGGTAAGGAGCCCACTGTCCGGCGAGAATCTCCCAGGAACGGCGGGAAATCGGCAGGATGGTTTCCGTACCAATCGATACTTCGGAACCGCCTTGGAACCAACCGATGTAGAAACCACCGTCGTTGATCGGGATACCGGAGGTCGTTGCAACGCGGTTCCAGCCGTCGATGGCATTGGTGGAAGAAACAACGATCGAGTCGAGGACCGTACCTTGGCCGGCCGCACCGTCATCGTCGTAGATCACCAGGGTAAAGCCGTCGAACTGCGGCGTGTTGATGTCGGGGTCGGTGACAAACACGTCGATGGCGGTAATCGTGCTCGGGTAGGAAGCCGGCTCGATGTAGACACCCGCACCTTCATTGCCCTGACCACCCGTCCACAGCAGCACACCATCGGGCGGGCCCTGGGCGTAGAGGTAGGTCAGCGTATCGTTCTGGCACTCTACCACGTTGACTTCAACTTGGTTCTCGTTGTTCGAGGGGTTGAGGTCCTGGGAATTGGTGGTCCGGACGAAGTAGGAGTAGCGGCCCGACTGGGTGAAGGTCACCGCGTTCGGGAAGGTCAGCGTAGAGTCGGCACCGGCATTCAAGCTTGGCAGCGAAGTGGCGTCGGTCCAGATCGGAGCGGCGGTACCCGCACGCAATTCACCATCGATGCTGATTTGATTGGTGATGTCTGCGTTGCCCACGTTTTCGATGTTTGTGGTCAGGCTCACCATATCGTTGACCAGGTAGAACTGGCCGGCATTGTCACTGTTGGCGTTCCAGCTCGGCTCGGCATCCGGCACCGTGATCAGCGGGACGGGCGGATAGGTCCAGCGAATGGTAAAGGAGTCTGTCGGAACGGTTTCGGTGGAAACCTGCAAGCCAATGTTACCGGTGATGTTCTCGATTCCGATCGAAAGGTCAGAAGCGCAGAACTGGGTGTCATTGAAAGCGGCGGGATCCATGTCCAGATAGTTCCAGGTGATGGCGCTATCGGTGGAGGTCAGAATCATCTGGAAGGTATTGCTACCGACCCAGTCCGGGTTGCCGTTGACCCACCAGGGGCAATCAAACCACTCGATGATCAGCGTATCGACGCCGTTGTCGTAGTACCATACTTCACCCGGGTTCGGTTGCGACGGGTTGCTCGAAGTAAAGTTGATGTCGGTCATGAACGGAGCGATGAAGTTATCGCCCGATCCGCCGGCCTGAGGAAGCGAGGGGAAACAGTGGGCGATGTTACCGGTGTTGGTGTTCATTCCCACCCAGCCATTGGAGCCGAGCTTCCAGGAAGAAATGTCCGTCCAGTAGTAGCGGAACGTCCAGCCGTTGAAGTTGAAGGGGCCGACAGCGTTGTCGTCGGCGAGGCCAGTCACTTGAACTGCGCCGGGAGCATTGCGGATTTCTACCCAGCTAAAGCTGGGACCATTGGGCTCATCGGAGTCAATCCAGGTGTACCCGTAGGCATCGGGACCACCCTGACCCGCCTGAACCGGCTGAAAACCAGCCGCAAGAAGGACCACAAGGGCGAAAAGTAAAACTTTATCTCTCATACTTTAACAATAAATATTGAATGCAAAGTTGTATTAAGTGCTAATATAAGAATTGGCGAATAAAATTCCGTCAAAAGCGCGTCAAGCCGGAGGCATTCGCCGAATTATTGCGGGGGGCTCCCGAACCCACCTTTGGAATCGGCGGGGTAGGGCTCCTCAGGGACGTGATTCAGCCGCGAAGCTTTCGAAGGGGACGGGTCAAATCCCGCGGTTTGGGTCAAATGCTTCTAGGATATCCCCCACCCGGCGCACAAAACGACCGCCCAGCGCACCGTCCACCACCCGGTGATCGTAGCTGTGGGACAAGAACATCATGTGGCGCACACCGATGAAGTCACCCATTTCGGTTTCGATGACCGCTGGTTTCTTGCGGATAGCACCGGTAGCGAGGATGGCCACTTGGGGCTGCATGATGACTGGGGTGCCCATGACATTGCCGAAGGTGCCGACATTGGAGACGGTGTAGGTTCCGCCGTCCAGTTCATCCGGCTTCAACTTGTTGTTGCGGGCGCGGTTGGCGAGGTCATTGACCATAGCAGAAAGGCCCACGAGGTTGAGTCGGTCGGCGTGGCGGATCACCGGGACAATCAGATTGTCGTTTGGCAGGGCGACGGCGATTCCGACATTGATGTCCTTCTTGACGAGGATTTTTTCACCGTCGACCGAGACATTGACCATGGGGTTTTCGCGCAGGGCTTGGGCCACGGCCTCCACGAACAGCGGCGTGAAGGTCAGGCGTTCGCCATATTTTTCCTGGAACGCCTGCTTGTTGCGGTTGCGCCACAGGACCAGATTTGTGACGTCCGCTTCGACGAATGAGGTGACGTGGGCGGAGACGTGTTTTGAGTAGACCATGTTGTCCGCGATCATGCGGCGCATGCGGTCCATCTCTTGAATTTCGTAGTTGCCGCTGTGGGGGAAGCTACGCTGCTTGACCATGAGATAGCCTTCCGGAGCCGCGGTGGGAGGAGCGGCGACTGGGGCCTTCGCAGCGGGAGTGTGGCTGCCGTTGCCGTTGGCGCTGGTCAGCGCAGCGGGTTGCAGGCGAGGCCCTTTGATGTAGGCCAGTATGTCTTTCTTTGTGACGCGCCCGCCGGAACCCGAGCCGGACAGGGCTTCGAGTTCGCCCATGCTCACTCCCTCGGTACGGGCAATATTGAGGACCAGTGGTGAATAAAAGCGTCCGCTCTCCGAGCGGCTTTTCAGGGGGCCGGCATCGGCGACGGCGACCGGAGCGCCGACAACGGGCTGGGGCGCGGTTGGGGTGGCCACCACCGGAGCGGCTTCCTGGACCACAGCCACCGGGGCACTGACCTGGGACTGGCCATTGCCACTGCCTTCGGCCGGAGCGCTGTCTTCGGCCCCTTCCGCTTCAATGATCGCGATGACCGCACCGACCGGCACGACATCCCCTTTTTGAAAGAGGATTTCCAGCAAGGTGCCATCGACCGGCGAGGGAACCTCAGAATCGACCTTGTCAGTGGCGATTTCCAAAACTGGTTCGTCCATCTCCACTTCACCGCCGATCTCCACCACCCACTCTAGGATCGTGGCCTCGATGATGCTTTCCCCCATTTTGGGCATGATCAACTCAACTTTGGCCATATTATTGCTTGCGTTTCAAATTGGATTCTCGGGTTAAAATTTGGTGCGAAATTAGGCAAAATTTTTCAATCTACCGGGAAATGTACCGGATCGAAACGCAATCTTCTTCACCGCACAACGGCCCGGATCACTTCCCAAAACTGGCCCAGAGGCAGCGCAAGGAATAAATCAGCGCGGCATTTTTGGCGATTTGGATGTTCACTTCGCGGCCTTTGAACAGGCGAAAATGCAAAGCGGTGCTGCCCTTTGCGTCCGCGTAGCCGATCCAGGCTTGGGGCTGATCCTCTTTCGGAGCGTTTTCCGCGGCTTCGGCAATGCCGGTGATCGAGATCGCAAAATCACTGCCCAGCAACGTCCGCGCGCCCTCAGCCATCGCCCGGGCCGTTTCCCGGGACACAATGCCGTGCTCATCAATCGTAGCCGCGGGCACCGCAAGCACATTTTCCTTGATTTCGCGCATATAGGCTACGATTCCGCCCTTCAGCACTGCCGAGACGCCCGAATGTTGCACCATGGCCGCCGCGATTGCCCCACCCGTGCAGCTCTCGGCCGTGCCCATCGTGATGCCGCGCGCCAGTAGGTATTCGGCCAGCACCCGATCCGGTGTCTTGTCCTCGCGGGAATAGACGTATTTTGCAAACAACTCGGCCACCAGATCTTGCCCCTGCAGCAGGGCCGCGTCCAGTTCCGCTGCCTCGGCGGGTTCCCCCGAAGCCCGCAATTCAATCTTGGTCCCGTCAAATGAAGGCAAGTAGGCAATGCTGACGCGTGGATCGATTTTTGGTTCGATTTCTTCCATCCGCTCGGCGATCCGGGATTCGGGAACCCCACCGGTCCGCACGATGCGCGTGGCCACGTGCTGGTGAGAATAGCGCGTTTCCAGCAGGGGCAAGACCTTGTGTTGCATCAAGTGGCGCATTTCGTAAGGCACCCCGGGAAGGGAGACCACGGTGCGGCCATTTTCCCGGAACGCCATTCCTGGTGCGGTTCCCTGTTCATTTTCCAGCACCTCGCAAGTGGAAGGCACAAAAGCTTGTTGCCGGTTGGATTCCAGGAGCCGGCGGCCTCGTCGCGCTAGATAGCCCTCGATGCGCCGCAGAGTGGGTTCGTGGCAGACCATTTCCCCCCCGAATCGTTCCCTCAGGACGGTTTTCGTGATGTCGTCCTTGGTCGGGCCCAGCCCGCCGGTGATCAATACGATGTCGTGCCCGGTCAGCAAATCATCCAGCGATTGCCGGATCACCGGCCCGTCGTCGTGGATCACCAGGGTCGTATTCAGGTGGTAGCCCTTGCCGAGGAGCATTTTGCCCATCGCGGCGGCATTGGTATTGATGGTGCGGCCGCGGAGCAGTTCCGAGCCGATGTTGAGCAGTGCGACTGTAGCCATGGCAATTTGATCTTTTCTACATTAGCAATAAGCACAGAACGCGCAGATGGTTTATCGAGAGGCAGGGGTTCGGCATAGCACTAGCCCAACGGCTTTTCCAGGAAAATGGAATACATCAGCGGCAGCAAATCTTCGAACCCCTTGATCATGAACTGGCCGGGCGCAGTTTCCACCATGTTCGGGAAGCAATTCCAGTAATTGTACGGGTACTCGCGGAATTCCTGCAGGCGCAGACCTCGGTCGAGCAAAGGCTGGAGTGTCTGGGCAATGCTGTGGTTCCAGAAATACTCATCGTGGCGCAGGTCGGCGTTGCGGTCGGCGTAGGTGCCGACCATTTCGTCCTTGTAGGGCTCCTGACCGGTAAAATAGCTGTAGACCACCCGCCAGTTTTCGAATTCAAACATGTAAAAAGCAGGGTGGAATTCCGCGAGGAAAAAGACGCCGCCCGGCTTGAGGTAGCGCGCCACAAGGCGGGACCACTCGTTCAGGTCGGGCAACCAGACCGTCGTGCCGTAGGTCGAGATTACAATGTCAAACTCCTCGTCGAGGTGTTGCTCGATGTCGTAAACATTGGAGCGGATGAAGCGCGCTTCTAGTCCGAGTTCGTCGCGCAGTTCACAGGCGGCGGAGATGGCAGCGTCCGAAAGGTCGACCCCGGTTACGTGGGCGCCGCGCCGGGCCCAGGCCAGCGTATCCTGCCCGAAATGGCATTGTAGGTGGAGCAAGCGTTTGCCGGAAACATCGCCCAGCGCTTCCAGTTCGGCGGGTTTGAGCAGATCTTCGCCGGCGCGGAACTGGGGCATCTGGTAGAAGTCCGAATCCAGATGAACGGAGGTTTTTTCGTTCCACAGGCTGCGGTTGCTGTCAAAATAGGTCTGGTGCTTTGCTTTGTCCATGTTGTGTGCGGTTATTCAGATTTTTCTCGGTAAACGTAGCGGATGACCTCCTTGGGATGGCCTTCGGGACCATTGAGGAGAATGCTGGCCAGGCGGCCGTTGGCAAAATAATCCCGGTATTCCAGCGGATGGCCGGCTTCGTCGGTTTTGCTGACCAGTTGGCCCCGATCATTGTAATTGAAGTTGCGCTTGAGCCGGCGCTCGCCCTTTTTTTCGACCTGCCAGATGAGCTGTCCGTCGCCGTCGTAGCTGTTGGCGTAGCTGGTGACGGCTTCTCGGTCCCGGGTGGTTTGCCTTATCCGTGTAAGCTCGCCCGGCTCGTCGTACTCGTAGAATACCTGTTTGCCCGCCGGCAGATCGGCAAAGGAAAGGGAGCGGCCATTGCGATCGTAGGCGTAAATGCGTTCTTCCCGATCCCCGACGAGTTCGATGTATTTGAGTTGGCCATCGGCTTGCTGCTCCAGGCGGGCGACCACCGTGCTGTCGGCGGATTTGATGCCGGCCTTTTGCAGGGCGCCGTTGGCCCCAAGCTGATTGCGGTAGGTATAGACGAGGGGCGGGGTGCCCTCGGCGAGGTTGATGCGTTCGCTGGTGCGGTTGCCGTGGGCGTCGTAGGTCCAGGCTTTCTGCCAGATTCGCTGCCCATTGACCGTGTTGTAGCGTGTCCAACGCCGGAGCCGGCCCTTTTCATCGTAGATCCGTTCCTCGATTTTGAGGTCCCAGCCCGTTTCAAAACGGGCTCCCGGGATGTAGCGCCAGATTTCCATTTCCCGGACGCCCTCCGGTCCGCGGTAAGGATCTGGCCCTTGGTCGTACATGGCTGCCCGCGGGGGCAAATAGGGCTGCCCAAAGGTGACACCGGCACACAAAAGCAAGATCAGAGTGAAAACGGTACGCGGCATAAGCATTTTTACTGGATTGGGGTAAAATTAGCGGTTCCCCCGGAAAATGCGAACTGCAATGTCGGAATTGCGGGGATTTCCTGCGGGTACGGGATTTTTCGGAGGAGTTTGGAACGGTGGTCCGGAAGCAGTTTTTGCGTTGCCTTTCGGTTGCGGTCACGGTCTTCCGCCGGGTGGGAATTCGCCCTTCCCCAACCTTTCCCCCTTGCTCTGCGGGAGCGGTCGCAAAAAATATCTCGGCTACCCCTTTTTTAGATTAGTCTAAATTATTAATTTTGTAATACTAAATTTCGGCAAAGACCAGGTGGGAAGGGAATTTCGGCCAACTAAGCCGGAAGCGCCAACGCCACCGGAATGAAGAAACAGTTATGCAACAAATGATCGGCCCCGCAGGGATGTTGGTGATCGGCAGCGCGCTCGTCGCCGTTCTGGTTTGGGTGCTTTGGCCCAAAAGGGGACTGCTGGCGATCTTGCAGCGCGCCCGCCTGAATACGGAGCGGGTACGACTGGAAGACGCGTTGAAGTTTCTGTTTGACTGCGAATACAAAAACATCCCCTGTGGCCTCAACAGCATCGCTGGCAACCTGAACATTTCCACCGACAAGGCGACCCGCATCATGGACCGCCTGAGCACGATGGGCCTGGTATCGCTGAACCGCCAGGTGTTTGAACTGACCGATTCGGGGCGCTCTTACGCCCTGCGCATCATTCGGGTCCACCGGATCTGGGAGCGTTACCTGGCCGATGAAACCGGGATCGATCAGATCGAGTGGCACGGGGAGGCAGATCGCCGGGAGCACAACATTTCCGCCGAAGTCGCCGATAGATTGGCCGCCCAAATGGGCAATCCGGTATTTGACCCGCACGGCGATCCCATCCCCAGCGCCCGGGGTGAGCTGCCGGAACACCGGGGGCAAACCTTGAGCAGCTTGCAGGAAGGGGATATTGCGATGGTCCTCCACATCGAAGACGAGCCGCATACCATCTACGAACAGTTGGTCGCTTTAGGGCTTTACCCCGGAATGCAGATCTACGTCCTGGACGCAGCGCAAAAGAAGATCACCTTCGCGGCCAACGGTGCGGAATGTTCGTTGACCTCGCTGTTTGCCAACAGCATCACGGTGGAACTTACCCCGGAGAAAACCCCGCTGCCCAAGCAGTACGATCTCCTTTCCTCGGCTGAAGTCGGGGAAAAGGTCCGGGTACTGGCGATTTCTCCGGCTTGTCGGGGCCAGCAACGTCGCCGGTTGATGGACCTGGGGATTGTACCCGGTTCGATCATTTCCGCCGAAATCCGCAGTGCTTCGGGGGATCCTGTCGGCTACCGGATCAAAGGTGCCACAATTGCGATCCGCCGCAACCAAGCGGACCTCATTTTTGTTAGTAGAAACATTGATGAACTCCATGAGCAACCAGCATAATTGCGAAACTTGCCCGATCCACCACAAGGACAACCTCATCCGGTTGGGCATCAACATGGACAAGGTGGATTACGTGGTCGCATTGGCCGGAAATCCGAATACTGGCAAAAGCACCGTATTCAACAACCTTACCGGACTGCGGCAGCACACGGGCAACTGGCCAGGCAAAACGGTCACCCGGGCGGAAGGTGGATTTTCCTACGCCGAAAAGCGCTACAAAGTCGTGGATCTACCGGGGACCTATTCACTGTTATCGACCAGTACCGATGAGGAAGTCGCCCGCAATTTCATCCTGTTCGGGCAGCCGGATGTCACGGTGATCGTCGCCGATGCCACCCGATTAGAGCGCAACCTCAACCTAGCGCTGCAAGTCCTGGAAATCACGGACCGCGCGGTGCTTTGTCTCAACCTTATGGATGAAGCCCGGCGCAATAAAATCGAAGTCGACGTGCGGGCCCTGTCCCGCGAACTGGGGATTCCGGTGATTCCAGCAACGGCTCGTTCGCGCAAAGGCATGGATGACCTCATCGCCGCCATCGAGGAGGTCGTCACCGGCAAGTTTGTCTGTCGGCCCCGCCGCACCAAGGCCCGTTCTCCCAAGTTGAACCGCGCCGTAACCCAACTCGCGGATGCCCTAGAATCCCAATTCCCCGCCTTGCCGAACAAAAACTGGGTGGCGTTGCGGATGTTGGAAGGGGACCAAAGCATTCTCGATGCGGTCAAAAACGGTGAATTGGGGCGCTTGCGACCTACCGAACTCAGTGTGGAAGGGAAGTCGGCATGAATGAGTCGGAAAAGAAGGACTCCCGCGAAGACCTGCTCTCCCTGGCAAATCAGATGCGCTGGGATTTGGGGGTGGATTTTCACGACACCGTGATCGAATCGATCTACGAAGACGCCTCGCGGATCGCCAGCAAGACGGTGACACTAAAGGGAAAAAAGCCCGCTTACAGCCTGGATTTAAAGATTGACAAGTTGGTGACGAGCCGGTGGTTGGGTTTTCCGATCATGTTTTTCTTGCTGGCCCTGGTGTTTTGGATCACCGTTGCCGGGGCCAATGTTCCTTCGGGACTCCTGGCCAATCTCTTGGTGGACTGGCTGCACCCGATTCTCAAAGATTTTGCCGTGGGGATCGGAACGCCCGACTGGTTGAGCGGGGTGCTGATCGACGGCGCTTACTTGTCGATGGCTTGGGTGATTGCGGTGATGTTGCCGCCGATGGCGATCTTTTTTCCGCTGTTTACCCTCCTGGAAGACCTGGGCTATCTGCCGCGGGTGGCTTTCAATATGGACAACCTTTTTCGCAAGGCGGGAGCCCACGGCAAGCAAGCCCTGACTTTAAGCATGGGATTTGGCTGCAATGCTGCGGGAGTGATTGCCGCACGGGTGATCGACAGTCCCCGGGAGCGGCTGATCGCCATCATTACGAATAATTTTTCGCTGTGCAATGGCCGCTGGCCCACGCAAATTCTGATTGCGACGATTTTCATTGGTGGTGCGGTGCCGGCCCACCTGGCGGGAGTCGTTTCGGCGGGGGCGGTCGTTGGGATTGCGGTGCTGGGCATTGGGTTTTCGCTGGCGGTTTCCTGGGGCTTGAGTCGGACCGTCCTGAAAGGGGAGTCGTCGACCTTTAGCCTCGAATTGCCGCCTTATCGACCACCGCGTCTACTGCAGACGCTTTACACCTCGCTGATTGACCGGACGGTATTTGTGCTGTGGCGGGCGATTGTGTTTGCAATTCCCGCCGGGGTAGTGATTTGGGTGGTGTCCAATGTCTCCATCGGCGAGCTGACCCTGGCGGAGCACTTCATTAACGGGACGGCGCCGTTTGCCGCAATATTCGGCCTGAATGGAGTCATCTTGCTGGCCTACATCATCGCGATTCCCGCCAACGAAATCGTGATTCCGACGATCCTCATGTTGACCGTGCTGAGTACCGGGCTCGGTGGGGTCGGGGAAGGGGCAGGGATC
>JBCCQH010000100.1:0-30680 GCA_039024435.1 Bacteroidota bacterium | reverse complement strand
GAGTCGGATCAAGCCGACCAGCAGACCGACCATTTTGGTTGGATTGAGCCCAATAGCTCGGCCTGGTCCGCGTGATCAACCAACTTCACTGCGCAAACGAGGGGAATCTGGGTGGTCCACATCCGGTTCCCCTCGAACTGTGCGGCTCACGATGATGGAATACGGACCGGCAAAGTCGGCTGAATTCAAGGTGCAGGATGAGCGCATACGGCTCTCTAACGTTTGTCCAGACACGCCACGATCCGCTCGATTTCCTTTTCTGGCGAAAGGAAGTAATTGCGTGCCCAAACCCGGTGTACCTGCCAGCCACGCATTGACATGAGACTGTGCCGGTAAACTTCCCGTTCCTTGCTGCTGCGACCGCGAAAATAGTTGCTGCCCTCGCACTCGATTCCCAGCCGAAATCCGCCTGCCGGATCGACCACTGCCAGATCGACCTTGTAATTTGTATCTCCGACATCGGTCACCACCTCATACCCCCGATCCCGCAAGGCCTGACCGATCTTTTCCGCAAGGGTGGCACTGCCGGTATCCGGCCGACGGCCCGCCGATGCGGTCGCTTTTTGGGTGTTGATTTGGTCCAATAGGTTCGCGGCCACGTCCACTTGCCCCGTACTGACCGCCCGCGCGTACTGCAAATAGCGCTTGAAAAGTACCGGTCCCGGGTACTTTGCGCCCTCTACGGACAGCTCTTCCGGGTCAAAACTACACACCATATAGATCTTGTGCCGGGCCCGGGTCACCGCTACGTTCAGTCGGTTCTCCCCCCCCTTCTGACTCAGCAGACCAAAATTCGTCACCAGCCGCCCCTGCGCATTGCGCGCGTACCCCACCGAAAATATGATGACGTCCCGCTCATCGCCCTGCACATTTTCGATGTTCTTGACGAAAATTCCTTGGAATTCCTCTTCTTCGGACCGCTCCCAAGCGGCATGGTAGCGCCCCAGGAGTTCGGTATCACCGGATTTTCCCAGTTCTTGCAAGCGCTGTTCCAAACGGTCCCGGATGAGTTCCTTCTGAAAAAAGTTGAAGGTCACAATGCCCACCGTCGGGCGATCCGGTCGCTGAATCAATTCCTCCACCAGGGCCAGGATCCGCTCCGCTTCGGCCCGATTTGCCTTGCGCTCCCATCTTCCGGCGACCTTGATAAACTCAATCGGGGGCTGAAACTCGAGTCGGGACCGCGCCGGCGGTATGATGTTTAAACGGCCTTCGTAGAATGCGTGGTTGGAAAAATTGATCAGTTCTTCTTCCCGTGACCGGTAGTGCCAGTTGAGCTTGCACTCGCGGAATATGTTCCGCGCCAGGTCCAGGACACTCTCCACTTCCATTGCCATCTCGTGCTCCACAAATGCCTCTTCGGCGTCCTCGATCTTGACATTGTACAGATCAAAGGGCGGCAACTGCTTGTCGTCTCCCGCAATGACACAGTGCTTGCCGCGCAGCATGACCGGTAGCGCACGCTCCACGTAACACTGCGAAGCCTCATCAAAAATGACCAAATCGAAATAGGCGCGCTCCATCGGAAATACCGCTGCTACCGACTCCGGCGAGGCCAGCCAGCAGGGCATGAGGCGGTTCAGGCTGTTGTCCCAGAATTCCCGTACCAGCTTCCGCACACTCCACCGCAGCCGTTTTTTTCGCACTTGGTGTCCGATTTCCCGGTAGGTCACCGGATTGTTGAGGCGGTTGTATTCGATCCGGTCCAGGATGCCGTCCTTGAGTTTGCGCAGAATCAATTGCACGACTTTTTCCTGCCGGTCCCGCACGGTGTCGCGGAATTCTTCCCGCATACGCGGCATTCTCCGGGAAGAAACTTCCGTCAAGATGGGAGTTTCTGCCTCGGCAACCTCGATCCAGGCAGTAAAAAAACCGTTGCGGACCCGGTCCAGCCAATCGGCATGGGAATCGGGAGCCAGCGGTCCGATCTCCGACTCCAAATCGTCCAGCACCGCCCGTTCGCGGGGACTGAATTCCTTGAGCAAGCGGTCCAAGGCCCGCAAATCCTCATAGTCGGCGTCGATTCCCCGAATCAGCGCCTCCGCATATCCCTGGGTCGCCGGGAGATCCTCCATCCCCTTTTTCAAGCGGTCAATCTGTGCCTCGTCCAGCCAGACTGACCAAGTGCGGTGTTGCGTTTGCAGCAACGTGCGCAGTTCATCCAGGTGCGTCAGGGTTGCTGTAGTCCGGGCCCAGGCCCCTTCATCAAAGGTGACTTCTTTCACCATTGGCTTCAACCCCGGGGCAACCTTCACCGCCCGCACCGCCTTGACCAGTTCCAGAGTGGCGAGCTTCTGGGTGTGCCAGGCCAATAGCTTTTCGGGTGAATCGGTCAGGGGAAGGTCGGCGAAAAAGTGTACCCCTTCGAGTTCTTCGTACCGCGCGAGCAGCCGTTGTAGCACCTCCAGTTCCGCTTTCATCTGCCGCAAGTGCTTGTCCCGCAGTTTGCGGCCTTTTTGCTCCAATATCCGCTTTACGTACCAGCGTCCGCGCAACCACTTGAGAGAAAAAAACTTGGTGCCTTTCTTGCGCAGGGCGTCATAGACCGTAAAATGCTCTACCAGATCCGGCAGGAGCAACATGGAAAAGTCATCCAGAATCTCGAAATCCCGTTGCCGGTGAAAAATCCGGGCAAACTTTTCCAATTGCCGGCGCACCTCCGTCATATTCAAATTTTGGCCTACGTAGGCGGCATAATCGCGGCGCATCTGCGGGTCGGCCAGGCGTTTCCCCAGATCCTGGTAGGCATCGATCACGGTGGTGATTTCCTCGGGATGGCGGAATGGCTCTTGCAAATGTTTCACCCGCTGTGCTGCAGTGTGCAGGGCGGCGATTTCCCCGGAAAGGCCCGCCAAAAATTTTCGCAAACGCGGCCGGTCGTTCAGCCCGTAGCGGTGAAAAGAACGCCGGTTCCGCCAGGGAGCACCCTCCCGAAAAAATTCGGCGTAGCGCAGAACATCTTCTAGCCGGCGCAGGAACGCTTCCATTTCGCCGTAGTCGAAGTTTCGGGCGTGGGCGGATACATCCGCGAAAGGCCGGCGACTGTCTGCGGCCAAGTACAACTGGTGCGGACTCAGCCCAAAGCGCCCGACCTTGGTCAGAGCTTCCACCAGTTCGTCGAATCGGTGATTGAACTCGTCAATGCGCCGGGCGGCCCGGCGAAAATCCCGCTGCCATTTGTCCAGATTCAAGTCCTGTCGCTCCGCGGTAAATGTCTCAATATCTTCAATCTGCCGGCGGATGTGGCGAAAGATTTTGTTGCGGTCCCCCCGGTAGTCGTGCACCAAGGCGGCAAATCGACTGAGCCCGATCTCGTGCAGGCGGTGGTAGACCACATCGAGGGCCGCGCGCTTTTGGGAACACACCAGGACTTTTTGCCCCCGCGCAAGGGCATCGGCGATCAGATTTAGGATTACCTGAGATTTTCCGGTGCCGGGCGGTCCGTGGACCACCACCGAACGCCCGTGGCGAATACTGAGCAGGGCCTCTTCCTGGCTTTGGTCGACGGGGGTGACGAAGTGGCGGCGATCCTCTTTGATGTAGGGGTCGATGGCGGGCGGAGTTTGGGGGGCAAACAATTGCTCCAGGTCAAACTCCGCCGCGCGTGCTTCCATCACTTCGTAGTCTTGGCGCAGGGCGCTGTCTGCTTGCGGAAAGATACCCAGTACCGCGTGCGGTTGCAGCTTGAGCACTCCGACGGGCATTTGTTCGAGCAGCGCTTTGTTCTTGTCCATGTAGCGCGCGACCTTGAACTGGAACAGTTCGTGGTTGAAGTTGATCTGGATCTCGTGTTGCTTCAGGAAGCCAAACAGAAAATTGAGCAACGTTTGCAGGTCACCGTGGTGTTCCAGCGGGGAATCCCAAAATTCGGGGGTCAGCCGCACCTGCATGTACTTTTCGTAGGCGAGGAAAAAGGTACGGTTTAAGCTCACATCTTCCTCTGGGGGGACGTTCAAACGCCACCGGGGACTGCGCTGAAAATCCCGTTCCAGGCTCACCGGAAACAGCAAAAGCGGGCAGCGTGCCACTGTCCCGTCGAGGAATCGGCCTTCGACGAAGGGATAGCCCAAGAAGAGATCATCGGTCCCGGTTTCCTCGTAGATGGTGGTGACCTCACGGTACATCTTGTTGAGGTGGCGGTCGAGGAGGTTGCGCTGTTCATCGCGGGCGGATAGGGTGCGAACCAGGTCTACGGAGCGCCCGGCGACGATCCGCTGGACAATGTCTTGGGAGGAGAGCTTGTTTGCAAAAGCCGCTGCGGTAAGGTCGAGGTCTTTGCGCTTGGAGAGTCGACCGAGGCGGAGAGAACGATTGGCCTGGCTGAGATTGGTCAGCCGCAATTTGTATTGGTGGAGAACCGGACGCATAGCGGGTAAAATTACGATTTTATCGGGGAGAACCGCGAAAAGAAGTTGTTGGGGGCTTCATAAGGGAGAAAAGGGAGACGTTGCCGGGGAAAATTGCACGACTCTGAGTGTTAGGCCCGCGCCCAGACCGCCTCACTTTTGAGGGTGGGGGAGGGGTAACTTCCATCCGGAATGATCGCGGAACAATTCGGGAAAATATTTTCTCCCTCCATGCCGCCCAAGGCCAGAAAGCAAATGAATGGGCTTCCATTTTCGGTTTCCGGTGCGGCTCCCTAGACAATTTTCGTTAATTTTACCGGGCAAGCATGCAACCAACAACCTGAAGAAATGCTAGGAGCGATTGCAGGAGACATCAGCGGATCGGTTTACGAGTTCCGCAACTACAAAGGCAACAGTTTTAAAGACCTGGACTTTGAACTGTTTGCCGAAAATGCCCGACTTACCGACGACACGGCCATGACTTTGGCCACCATGGACTGCCTGTTGCACGGGAAGCCTTACGCCGACACGTACCGCAGCTACGGGCGCCGCTTTGCGGAAGCGGGCTACGGCGGCATGTTCCGCGAATGGCTCGCCAGCGACGACATGGGCTCTTACAACAGTTTCGGAAACGGCTCTGCAATGCGGGTTGGTCCAGTGGGCTGGGCCATGGGCGCCATTGAAGATGTCCTGAACGAGGCCCGCCGCAGTGCGGAAGTGACCCATTCCCACCCCGAGGGCATCAAAGGTGCCCAAGCGATTGCCGCTTCGGTGTACTGGGCACGCAAGGGCAAAAGCAAAGCGGAAATCCGGGCGTACATCGTGGATACTTTCGGCTACGACCTGGACCGGACCGTAGAGCGCATTCGCCCGGGATACCGCTTCGACGTGACCTGTCAAGGTTCGGTCCCAGAAGCCATCATCGCTTTCCTGGACTCCGAGAGTGTAGAAAGCGCCATTCGCTTGGGAATTTCCCTCGGGGGTGACGCGGACACCATTGCCTGCATGGCCGGGGGGATCGCAGAAGCATTTTACCAGGACGTTTCCGGAAAGATTGTGGAAAAGGTCCGCACAACCCTTCCGGAAGATGCCTGGGCATTGTTGGAAAAATTCTACGTCCACTACGGCATCGAGACCGCGCCGCTGGGATGAATCAGTTACAGTGGCGGAAGCCCAGTTTTTCCCGTTTCGCCCAAGCGCGAAGAATCCCCATTTCCTCCCGGCGGGCCAGGCGGTTGTGGATCCCGCGGATTTGTACGATCTGCCGGGAGTGATTGTCGATCTCAATGGTCAGGATGCGCTCTTCCTCGGCTCCTCCCCAGGTACGCATGGACCAGATGGAAATCACTCCCGAAGTACAGTGTTGCCGATAGGAGTACACGCAGTGGCGTAGGGCGGCGCCTTCTTCGCTCAGTTCCCGATTGCTGAGCACTTGGGTGATGGTAATCATCGAGTCGGGAAAATCGGCCAGCGCTCCCCGATCAGAAAGGTAGGCTTCGATGGGTTGGCCGATCAAGGGTGCATTGTTTTTGCGCGCGCCTTTGCCGAGCGAAATGTAGAGTTGAATGCCAAAAGCCCGCCACCCGAAATGGGCATGACCTATCCGAGCAGCCCGCAATTCGCCGTGCCAATGGTGCATGCCCCGGACGACTGAGGCCCAGGTCCGGCCTTTTAGGCGGTACTGGACGTGGGTTTCTTGGTGCCGGTGCCGCAGGTAGTCCAGCACCGGCGCCACCATGGATTGCTTCCGCTCGGGCTGTCGGACCAGCCATTGGATGGCTTCCAGCCAGAACTCGTCCTTGATGAAGGAGTTGCCCAGAAAACTGCTCATGATGGCCTCAAACAAGACCTTGTCGCCTCCGAGGCTGCGGACCTGGGCCCACATCAGGCCCTCTTCGGGTTCCAGATGCGCCGGAATCTGCCGGAAGAGGTGGGCCGTTTTTTTACTTGGCTTGATCGGCAGGTGCGGTAGGCGGCGCACACTTCCGCCGCGGGCCAGGTGCAGATACCAGTCAAGGGCCAGGCCATCCGCTTGCGTCCAGGCATCGTGGAGAAACGTGGGTACCGGATACTGATCAATCAGCAGTTTGACGAGGGATTTGAACTGACCGTGGGCGGTTGCGGTTTTGCGCTTCCACCGTGTGGGTGCGGCGCACCATTCTTTCCGAAGGTCGGCCAGGCGCAGCAGTCCCAGGTTGTACCTTCCGGAAAACAGCAGCGTGTAGGCGGAGCGGTCCAGCAAAGCCAGTTTCAGTTCGATCAATGCATTTTTCGCTTCGCGGTTCAGTTTGGGATTGTCCGCGGTCTCGGCAGGATATTCGAGCTGGTCCCACTTGAAATCTGGGACCGGAAGGCAAGGATGCTTCAGGATATGTTCGCGTATTTCGGCGTGGCACGTATGGTTCATGATCCGGTTTAAAATGCGTACTCCGAAATGCTGAGGCCGACTTCTTCGGCCCACTCACGGAGCAACTGGGTTTCAAATTCGTTGGGGAGGCGGTTTTCGTAGCCTTTGACTTCGATGATGGAGCGGCTGGCGGTGCCGACCTCAATGGTGATCAAGGGCTTTTCGCCGTTCGCTTGCTTTTGGCGCAAGGACCAGATCGAGGAGGAACCTTCAATGCAGTAGTCGCTGTAGCTGCTCACGCAGTGCTTCTGCTGGATTCCTTCCCAGACCAGGTCCTGGTTGCGCACGAGTTGCACCAGGTGCAGGTCGGCGGTTTCTCCGGACGGAAGCTGGGTCCTGGGCCATTCGCGGGCGGGCAGGGGGACCGGCATCCAGTTGGCACTTTCCTGGTAGAGGTTCAGCTTCAGGGCCCGCTCAAAGGCCAGCATGGACTTGAGCACCGAAACAAAGGTGCGTCCGGCGACTTTGAAGTTCGGTTCGGGAGCATCGAAGGGCATGTTTACCCGGCCCACCTGGAATCTGCCGAACTTGAGGTAGCTGATGTAGCGCAGCACCGGTCGCACCCAGCGGTGGTGGGTGATTACCTGCCGGGCCAGCCACGTCACGACCTCCGCCCAGAATTCATCCTGGTTCAGCGTGCGGCCAAGGAATGAATTGGCGACGGCGCGGTAGAGGTACTTGTCCCGGCGGAGGCTGCGGATCTGGGCCCAGCGCACCGCCTGGATCAGGCTGGCATTGGCCGGTGCGTAGCGGTACCAATGCGCCATTTTTCGACTCAGGACGGCATTCCGGAGGAATTTGTGCCCGTAGATGCGCTGCCCCCGCCCAAGATCAATGTAGAATTCATGCTGAGCGGAAACCGTGTTCAGCCATACCTGGTCCATGAAATCCGGAACCGGGTAGTGGCAAAACAGGTGCCGCAGCAAGTGGCGAAAGCGTTGGCGGAAATTGCCTTTCGGCGCTTTCCAGTCGTGGCTTCGGCGCACAAACTTTTGGGAGTAGGTGGAGACGGTGACGATGGCTTTGCGGATGCTGGGATGAAAAAGCATGATTTCGGCGCTTTCCTGGCAAATGACCCGCAGCAGCGACAACAAAACTGGGTTGCCGGCGAGCGGTGCACGCAATCCGTGCAGGACGGTTTGCACTTCATCGTCGTGGCAGGTGATCTCGGAGACTTTTTTGCCCTTGGACAACTGCGCACAGGCTTCGTAGAGCGAGGTGCTGCGGCCGCGTTTGAAGCGGCGCAGGCTTTCGTAGTGGGATCCATGGCCGGAATGGAGAAATTTCCGGCGGACCTCCCGTTCGCGTTTCATGGGAGAAAGGATTGTATTCGACAACGACATGCGGTCCCCGCGGTGGGGACAGGTCAAACAACATCAGATATCGAAGGGATATCGGTTTGTGGGGGCAAACCAGGTAGAGCAGTGAATGATCTGCGGGCCAATGGCTACCGGATCATCGTGTCTTCCCAAGGTAATCAGCCGGAATCTTATCCGAGAGTCCGGAGCTGATCTGCCGTTTTCCGTTTGGATAACCTCATGGTCAAATCAGTTTGATTGGTCGTCTGTCGTTGCGAATTGCAGCTACAGGGCAATTGCTTACCGGGGACAAAAATAGGTGTTTTACGGTGGGCTCCTCGCTTGGGGCGGTGAATGGCCGGATTTTTGGGCTGAATGGTGGGGAGCTTCGTCCCAGAGGGTTCATCTCCAGGGGGAGGTTGCGGTTATCTGGGGAGGATGAGTGATCGATGACGGCATTCGGTCGTTGCGGTCGGCGATCACCAGTAAAATCACCGGATTAAATTTAAATGCTTATCTGGTTCTTTGCCACCAATGATTTTCGTTCCAATGCTTGAGCGAATTGCCCAAAAGAATCTCAAACCGTGCCTCTCCTTGATATCTTCGGTTGAGCTTGTAGCAGAACTCGTCAAGGTAGTTTTACATGTATTTTTCACTTACCCCGTGAAATATCCCTAGCAGTGGGCGCTTGGCGTTGGAGATCGCGGTGTGGACCCAGGGAAGCAGTTTTGCTGCCTCAGCGCCTTTGTCACGCACTGGCGTATCTTCGGCGAAATTCTCTTTCAACTGGCAGTAAGCACTAAAATTGTCCGTGAGAATACTGGCCTTCGAGCTGATCGCCCTTCGGGCCTCAGCGGTGATGGTTTCCGCGGCGGTGTCTGGAATAACCTTCATCCGAAAACGCCCACAGAGCCTGTTTTTGGCATGTTTTTGCGGCTTTTCGACCAATTCCGATTCAGCCATGACCAGAATCTTTGCCTGGCGTTGGCTGCCGCGTCCACGCTTGAGCGAGGCCCTCTTTGCTTTGCTGGTTCGGACCTCGAAAAAACCTTCGTCGATTTCCACCCAGCCCTCCAGTTCCTGGCGTGCGTCTTGCTGGCCCATGATCATTCGGATTTTGTGGAGCATCGCCCAGATCGGCTCCTACCGCTTGTGGCCAATTTGTCGCTGGAATTCCAGGGCCGAAAAGCTCTTTTTGGTCGAGGTAAGCAGATGCATGGCCATGTACCAATCGCGAAATGGAAGGTTGGAGTTCTCCATGACCGTTCCACTACGGAGGGTTGCCCGAAATCGACATTTTATGCAAAAAAACATTGATTTTGACGCTAGCCAATAGTGTTCGCGATGCTGGCAACGTTTACAAGTGACCCCTTTTCGCTTGCGAAGTTCAGCAAAGTGAGCGCGACAGGATTCTTCGTCGGGAAATTCGGAGATAAAGTTGAATAGATTTATTGATGATTAATGCTTGAGCACTAATCACATGCCTCTGTTTGACATCTTGAGCCAAAACTTGTGGTAAAGTTGCGGACAGGCATATAAAATTAAACAGCCTCTCAGCGAAAAATTGAGTATTCATTCATCTCCACTCCGGTGGCTTTGGCCCATTCCTGGAGCAGTTCGATTTCAAAGTCTTGGGGGAAACGGTTGCACGAACCCGCCGCATGTTGAATGCTCTGGGACTCCATGTCCACCTCGACCGTCAGCAAGATTTTTTCGTGGTCGTCTTCGCGCTTGCGCAGGGACCAGATCGAGGACTCCCCGGAGCGGCAAGAGCCCCAATAGGTCGCGACGCAGTGTTTTTGGATTCGCCCTTCCTCGACCAGATCGCCGTAGTCGATCAACTGGGTCAGCCGGTAATCCGCCACTTGGCCGTTGGGACCGGCCCGCCGCTTCCAATCGTAATCCGGTAAGGGCACTGCATCCCAGCGCATGTTGCCCTGGTCGTCGATGCTGAGGGAACGTTCGAAGCGCCGCCGTGCCTGTACCAGGCTGGCCAGGGTGCGCCCGGAAAAACTGAAATCCGCCTGTGGAGCATTGAAGCCCAGCGCCTGCTCCCCAAAGTAAAAGACCCCAAATTTCAGATAGCGGATGTATCCCAAGGCTGGGCGGATCAGAGAGTAGTCTTCGATTTCCTGCCGCGCCATCCAGACAACTGCTTCGCACCAGAACTCGTCGGAAGCCAGCGAGGTACCCAACCAGGTGCCCACCACTTCGCGGTACAGTTGTTTGTCTTCGCGTACACTGCGGATCTGGGCCCAACGGACCGCCTCGATCACCGTCGCGTCGTCCGGGGCGGTCAAAAACCAATGCGCCATTTTTCGGGTTAGGGACGCATTGCGGGTACCGTAGTTACCGTAAACCGGCATGCCTTTGCCGAGTTCGATGTAGGTCACGATATGGTCGTCGTATTCGCCGAACCAAACCTTTTCCAAAAACTCCGGCAGAGGATAGAGGCAGTAGAGGTGATTTACCAGTGACCGAAAGTAAGTTTCGGCATCGCCGGCCGGCGGTGCAGTCCATTCGTGCAGGGGCCGGGCGTGGCAGGACAGCCAAAAGCCCACCGTGCGCAGGGCCCGGCGGATTTCCTCGTCGGCAAACATGCAGAACGCATCTTCCAGACAGACCTTTTGCAGGGGACTGAGCAACCATTCCGGTGCGATCAGCTGCAGGTAACGCGTGAAATAGGCCACCGTTGGCTGATCCTCAGGATCAACTTCCGGGACCGGTTTTTTCTCGACGATGCGGGCAAATGCGGTGTACAGCTTTCTTCCCCGCTCACTTTTGAACGGAGGATTCTCCAGCAAGGTAGCTTCGTTTCCGGGCGGAAGGGGTTCAATGGACGCCATGGCGCTTCAATTGAGATTTTGGGTTTGTCAAATCCTGCTGGGCAGGAAAGATTGTGGTTCAACGTTCGGTTTCTTCGCATTTTTTGAGGGCCTCCAGGACTTCCTCCATTTCCATGCTCCCCAGGATGCTGCGGCACTCTTCCAGCAGTTCCGCGTCGGGATTGTCCTTGGCGGCTTCCTGGTCGCAATCGCAGATGCTCGGACCGCCGCAGGCGGACAGCCCCAAGCTGAGGAACAGGAAGTATAGAACGTACGGGATGGATCGCATACTTTTAACCAAAACGTTACGGTAATTTAGGCAATTTATTTTGTCTGCCGAGTCGTTCCCCGAGCAAAGGGGCGGACGACAATCACGCAAGGACATTCCACCGCCCCTCACCCCCAATCAGATCGGCTCCAACTCGTACACCCGCGCACTTTGGGGGGGAAGATTCAAGCGAATGCCATTCGGACCGAGGGCGTTTTCCGCCTCAAAGCGGACGACTTCCTCCGTCAGGAGCAGGTCGATCAGTTCGTAGGGTCCGATTGCGCTTAGGTCCATTGCTTGCCAGGCCTCGGGGAGAATTCGCACCCCCGTTTTCACGGTATCCGGGGCAAAGTTGGCGATGACCAGGACGTGTTCGTTTTGGGTATGGCGCAGAAAGGGAAATACTTGCGGGTGCTGCACCGGAACCGCGATTCGCTGCCCGATCCGGAAGGCATCGTGGTAGCGCGAAAGCCGCAACAATTCGGCGTAAAATGCCCGTAAGCGGTGCTGATCTGGACTCAATTCGCCGCCGTCAAAGCGCCCGTTGTTCAGCCACTTTTGGTGCTCGGGCACTCCCCAGTAGTCAAATATCGTCGTGCGGCCATCGTCGCCCTGGAAGCCTTCTCTGCCCGCCCCCGGCTCGCCGACTTCCTGCCCAAAATAGATCATCGTCGGCCCCGTTCCCAAGAGCGCACTCACGGTCATGCCCGGAATCGCCGCCCAGGGATCCCCGGCAAATTCAGACGAGGCAATCCGCTGCTCATCGTGGTTTTCCAAAAAACGCAGCATTTGCCCGTCGATGCCTTCCGATTGCGCCAGGGCTTCCGCCATGCGGCCGGCATCTCCCCGTCCCGACATCAACTCCCGCACCCGGTCATACACGCCGACCTTGTCGTACAAATAGTCAAATCCGCCCGGACCGGCGTAGTCGTGGTACCGCGCCGGATTGTAGATTTCTGCGATGAAAATGACGTCCGGGTGATCCTCCTTGACCCGGGCGATGGCCCACTGCCAAAACGCGACGGGAACCATTTCTGCCATGTCGCAGCGAAACCCATCCACCCCTTTCTCCGCCCAGTACTGCAAAATCGCCAGCATTTTTTCCCACGTCGCCGGCACCGGATCAAAGTGCTCCACTTCCCCGCTGTCGGTGAATTCGACCCCATAGTTCAGCTTGGCCGTTTCAAACCAATCCCATATTTGAGGGCTTGCCGAAAAGACATTGTTGCCCGTGACCTTGGCGGGGAATTCGTCGAACTTGCCGTCTTCACCGGGGGCTTTTGCCTGGGTGAGGGGATTGTGGTCTGCGGGTACGGCGAAAGCCTGCTCGGGGAGGTAATAGAAATTGTTGTTGGGAGCAAATGTAACCGTGGGGTCGTCCTCCGCGCCGAGGTCGGTTGTGCCTTCCGGCAATTGATCGGAGTGGTAGCCGCGCGCGACGTGGTTGGGAATGAAATCGATGATGGCCTTCATGCCGGTTGCGTGAATGCGCTGAAGCAAATGGGTAAACTCGGCCATGCGGTTGTCCGGATCTACGGCCAGTGAAGGGGCGACATCGTAGTAGTCTTTGATGGCGTAGGGCGAACCGGCCCGGCCTTTGATCGCGTCAGCGTCGTCGGCGGGGACGCCGGGAAATTCGCTCATGGTTGCGTGCTCGAGCACTCCGGTGAGCCAGAGGTGGGTTACGCCGAGCTTGCGGAGGCTCACCAGCGCGGGTTCAGTGATGCCGTTGAACTTGCCCACCCCATTTTCGGCCAGTGTGCCGTAAACTTTGTTGGTGGTTTCGGGGTTGCTGAAAAGCCGGGTGAGCAACTGATAGATCACCAGTCGCTTGGCGCCGGGGTCATCGTTGGCGATGTGGCCCGCGTAGCCTTGGCCACGGGTGGTTTCATTGGACTCGCAACCGGTCGTGAGGAACAGCACCAGTACCGACAGCAGCAGAGGAAAGGAAAAAAATCGTTTCATTTGGGGCATGTAGTAGGGTGAAGATAGAAAATCTTTGTGATGAATGGTCGGGCTGCCGGTGGAATAGCCGCGTCTTCTCCTCGCAAAAGCGCTATATTGAGCCGGTTAATCTTTCGAAAGTTTCGCAGCGGTATGATGAACCTTCGCATTGTCCTTCGGTTTGCCCTTGTTTGTCTGTGCCTCGGCCATTTGGCCGGGGAGATGCCGGCGCAAACGCAAACTGTGGGCCTTTTCAACAGCCAGCCGGGCGTATTTCCCGGATACACCCTCTTTTCGCCCCTGATTGGCACCGACCATTTTCTTATCGACAATTGCGGACAGATGGTCCACCAATGGGAAACCGATTTTCGTGTGGGCAATTCAATTTACCTCCTGGAAGATGGTCGCTTGCTGAAAACTGCTCAGGCAAACAGCGTCAATTCCAGTATCACGGGTGCCGGCGGTGGTGAGCGCGTGCAAATTTTAAGCTGGGAAGGCGAGCTGCTCTGGGACTACAACCCCACTAGCGAACGTTTCCGCCCCCACCACGACATCGAACCCATGCCCAACGGCAATGTTTTGATCATCGCCTGGGAAGAACTTTCGCTGGAAGAAGCCACCGCGCTCGGCCGCGAACGGAACTTCCTCCCCGAAGGCAAACTGTGGCCGGAAGTGATTCTGGAAGTGCGGCCCATTGGCCCCAATGAGGGGGAAATCGTCTGGGAATGGCACCAGATTGACCATATCATCCAGGATGAGGACCCCAACAAGCCCGATTTCGGCCAGCCGCGCTCGTATCCGGAGCGGTGGGACATCAATTTTGTGAGCCAAAACAACTTTCCGATTGGGGAAGCGGACTGGATCCACTTCAATTCCATCGATTACAGCGTGGAACTCGATCAGATACTGCTCAGTTCGCAGCGCCTCTCAGAGATTTATATCATTGACCACAGTACGACAGTGCAGGAAGCGGCCGGCCACACCGGCGGACGTTGCGGCAAAGGCGGGGATATTTTGTACCGCTGGGGAAATCCGGAAGTGTACGGCCGGGGCGAAGACATCAACCAATTGCTGTACGGTCAGCACGACGCGCAGTGGATTCCCGATGGGGTGTTTGGCGAGGGCAACATCCTGGTCCTGAACAATGGCAACGGGCAGCGCCCCTGGACGACGGTCGACGAAATTACCCCTCCGGTATTGCCCGACGGAAATTACGAAATCGAACCCTGGCGGGCATTTGCGCCCAATGGCCCCTCCTGGACCTACTCGGCACCGAACCCCACTGACTTGTATTCGGGCTTTGTTTCCGGATCCCAACGCCTGCCCAATGGCAATACCCTGGTTTGCGCGGCGGCCCTGGGATTTTTCTTTGAGGTCGACCGCAACGGCAATGAGGTTTTCCGCTACATGAGTCCGGCTACCCACACCGGGCCGATCACCCAGGGCGATTCTATCCCTCCGCTGTCTTTTGGCCCATCGAACATCATGTTCCGGGCGGAAAAGTACGCCGCAGATTTCAGTGGCTTCGGCGGGCGCGATTTGAGTCCCAAAGGCACAATTGAATTGGAGCCGATTCCAACCAATTGCCGCGCAAATCTCATCTATCCGGTCTCGGCGCTGATTTACCCCAATCCGGCTGCGGAATCGCTTTCGATCGAGCTGGAAAATGTCTTCGGCAATTTTGCGGCCCTGCGCGTGTACAATCTGCAAGGCAAGCTCGTCTGGCAGGAAGATTCCCCAGGAAGTCTCAATACCATCAACCTGAGCCAGTGGGAATCGGGGTTGTATGTGCTCCGGATCGGCGAGTACGGCTGGAAGCGTTTTGTGGTTCACCGATAACGTACGGGCCCATGTCACAAGTGATTTTGGAATTGATGGTGGAGGACGTGGCGGCGAGCATCGCCTTTTACCGCGATATCTTGGAATTTGTGTTGGTGGCCAATGAACCCGATGCCGCCGGAAAACCCTACTGGGCGCTGATGCGGCTCGGGGAGTTTGCGCTTGCTTTTAAAGAAGCCGCTCGCCTCAAGTCGGAAGTGCCGTTTCTCGAGGGCCGGGAGGTTGGTGGCAGTATTGCGATTGTAATTGAAGTCGATGATCTCAGGGCGCGCTACGCCCGCGTTGCAGAGCGCTTCGGTCTGCTGGACCATCCCCACCTCACGCCCTGCGGAACGACGCAGTTCTCCCTGTTGGACAACAGTGGATACATCGTGACCTACGAACAGCCGGGATAAAAAAAGCCCCCGCGAGGGGGGCTAACCGCTAATAAAAGAACGATTACAGAAAAGCATCCTGTATTTATCCATTGCTTTATTGACTGGGGTTTCCGGCCAATAGTTGCTTGAGTTCGTCGATGCTTTGGACCGGGGTGGAGGAACGCTCCACCGGGACCGAATTGAATTCTGCGTCGGCATCTAAGTTTTCGAGGGCGCGGCCGGACACGGTGAGCAGGTGCCCTGCGGCATCAAACCCAAACACCGTTTGGTTTACGCCCGGTAGATAGCGCAATTCATAGGTCAGATTCTTGTCTTTGGGCCAGAAATAGGCGACTGAATTGACCCCTTCCATCAGTTTGTACAGGGCGTAGACGGCGATGGGTTCGCCGCGGTCATCGACCAGGCGGACGGAAAAGGTTGTTTCGATTTGGGGACGCAGCTTGCGATTGAGGGAAATGAGTCCCAGCTCACGCAGTTGCAATTCGGGCCGGTAACCCAATGTTTCCGCTAAGGAGTCAGACTGCACGTTTTCATTCTGGGCAATCGGATCGCCGTTTTCGTCGAATTCCACGAGGTCAAAGCCATCGTTTTCTGCGGGACGGTGCGCTTGTAGGTCGTGGGCGGGATGAGGTTCGCGCCGGATTTCGTAGCCGGGGGACAAGCGCTGCCAGTGGCGCGCGGCGGTGTCTAGGCGGAACAGTTGCAGGTCCCGATCCGGAGCTTCGTTGCGATGGGGCAAGCGCAAGGTCAGGCGCATTCCGTCGGCCAGTAGCAAGGGTTCATTGCCCCGGAATGCCTTGAGGTCCAGTAGCACGGTCGATTCCAGCAGGTACTGGTCCTCGGCTTCGAAGGTGTACATGGGCACACCCGCCGCGATCATTTTCAGGGGATCTTCCAGGTTACGGACGCGCAGTACGACTTCCCTGAGTGGAACCGGTTGGCCAGCTTTTGTGATGAAGGCGGCCCGGGGTACGGACAGTTCCCCGATGCCAGTCAGTTTCAAAGTAAAAGGATCGGCGTCCCCCGCTTCAGCGAGGAGGTATTCCGCACGGTCGACGGAAAGACCACTGAGGGGCGGGGTGAGGAAAGAGCGTTGTTCGGCGTCGCGGATCTCAACCGGTAATTCTTGGAGCGCAATGTTTTCGGCTTCTTCTTCCACAGCCTGAAAGACCAGGTAGCCGATCACAAAAATCAGTACCAGGCCGACGAAGGCGCGCGGATTTTTGTAGAGCGGTCGGCGATAGATCGGTTGGGTCAGATTGTGGTAATCAGCCAGAATCCGGTCAAAATTTTTGTGCCCATCGATCTGCTCATCGGTCGGCTTAGATCCGTCAACGCGTATATTGTACTTATGCTTCATAGTGACCTCCCAAGTTCTTTTTGAGGCGCTTGCGCAGGCGTTCCAGGATCCGGTAGATCCGGACTTTCGCGTTGTTTTCGGTGATTCCGAGGATAAAGGCCACTTCTTTGAAGGGGCGCTGTTCAAAAAACCGCAGCTCGATGATCTGCACTTCCTCGGGTTTGAGTTCCTGCAGCGTATCAATCATCACCTGCAGGTAGTAGGAGCGGGTTTCCCGCTCGTCGCCATCGTCGTCGTCGACCATGGCCATGATCCGGTCTACGTGGGTTTGCTCCATGCTGATGGTCCGTTCGCCTTTTTTGTTGCGGTAGTGCTGGTTGACCTCATTGGAGGCAATCCGGTACAACCAAGCGGAGAAGGGGACTCCTTTGTAGACGTATTTTTTGAGGCTGGCCATGGCTTTCAGGAAGACCTGGGATACGATGTCGCCACAGACCTCTTCATCGTGGGTGCGTTTGTAGACAAATAGAAAAATCTGCCGGTAGTACTTTTCATAAAGCACGCCGAACCTCCGGGGGTCCTTTTGGGCTGCTTTGATTTGTTGCAGCTCCTGTCGCAGTTGGGCTTCGCTTTTTCTTTGGCGTGTCAAGGTCTTCATTCAATGCGGTTTCAGAATGCTTTCACATGCCTAATCCCCGTCGGAATGAAAGTTACACTTTTGCGAAAAAAATCTCGGCGAATTTTAAATCGCTCCACAAACGGAGGGAAGACCGGGAAAATGCCATCCAGTGGCGCAAATACAGCTTGAGAGCAATTATTTGCCAGTGAAACGATTTGTTAACGTCGGCATAATACCCCTCCAACAATCTTTTCCTATTGTTGTCCGACGAGAAATCCCGACACCCGGGTACCCTATGGCAAAGCTCAATTCTGACGATCAGCAGACGCGTGCTCATTTGAAGACGCTCGGTGAGGTGCTATTGCTCCTGCTGATCATCTATGCTTTTTTGGCCTCGATTGAGTTGATGGGGGTAAGCGTGCGGTTGCTCGGAAGGGAATTTGCCGACAATCTCATTGCCAGTACGCGGAACCCCTTCATCGGGCTGTTTGTGGGTCTCCTGGCCACGGCCATTCTCCAAAGTTCGAGTATCATCACCTCCACGCTTGTCGTGCTGACCGGAGCGGCTGCATTTGGTCCCGACGGAGATCCTGAGGTCATTTCCCAGGCGATTCCTATCATCATGGGCGCCAATATCGGCACGACGATTACGAGCACCATCGTTTCCCTCGGACACATCACCCACGTTTCTGAATACCGCAAAGCCATTGCTGCGGCGACCGTCCACGACTTTTTCAACATATTTACGGTGCTGATTGTATTTCCCCTGGAACTGCTGTTCGGTATTCTGAGTAAGCCGGCGGTGGCCCTGGCCCAACTCTTATACGTAAATCCGGATGGAGGTGGCACGCTGAATGGGGTCCGCTTCGTCAAGGCGGCAGTATCCCCAATCACCAATGGGGTAGTCGACGCAGTGAGCTGGGTGACCGGTCCCACCGCTGGGGTGCTGCCCTACGTCACGCTGGGGGTAGCACTGGTCACCCTGTTTCTCGCTTTGCGGGGCATCACGGTTTACTTTAAACGGGTGGTGGTGGGCCGTATACGGCAGCGGATGGGAACGGTGCTGTTCGGCCATCCTTTTAAGTCCTTGCTTTGGGGAGCGGGCATCACGGCCGCCTTTCAATCCAGCTCGGCGACCACTTCGCTGATTGTGCCTCTGGTGGCCACCAAGCGCATCAGCTTGCGCAGAGCCTTTCCCTTCATCCTCGGAGCGAATGTGGGGACGACGACGACGGCGCTATTGGCGGCCCTGCTCGCGCCGGGGGCTTTCCCCATTTTGGGATTCGCCATCGCCCTCGGTCACGTTCTCTTCAATCTGATTGGCGTGCTGATTTTCTTTCCGTTTGCTCGGATTCGGAACATTCCAGTAAACGTAGCCCGGCACCTCGGCCGCGTGACGATGTCGCGCCGCTTTGTGGGGGTCGCTTATCTCGCCGTCGTATTTTTTCTGGTGCCCTTCGTCCTGATCATCGCCACGACGGACATTCAGCTGAAAAAAGACGGTTTCCGGCCGATTCCTGAGCAGCAGGCCCTCCCCGATGAGCGCCGGTTGCCGAATGAATCTCCGATCCGCACCGGCCATTCGCGGCGATGATCGGGCAGTGACCTTCCTCGGAATAGAAATACAACGGGCCGGAACGAATGCACTTCGCTCCGGCCCGTTGCGCACAGTCCCCAGCAATTACTTACTCAGGGAGTTGCCCTCGGCGGTCCAGGCTTTGATCCCTCCGGTGAGGTTGTAAAGCATGGTGTAGCCGTTTTCTTTGAGCATATCGATGGCTTTGGCACTGCGCTTGCCACCACCACAATAGACCACCATTGGCGCGCCTTTGTCCATCTGGCCGGCTACTTTGTTGACGAAGTCGGCGTCGTTGATGTCGACCATTTTGGCACCTTCGATGACGCCGCTGGCGACTTCTTCCGGAGTACGGACATCGAGGATTTGGAGCTTCGGCTCTTCGACCCTTAGTTCGACCAGGTCGCTCGGCGCGATACCGGTGCCGATCACTCCTTGGCCCGCTTCGGCAACTGGATCACCCGTGTTGGGGTCGCCGGGGCCCTCGTCGGAATCTTCGTCCTCGGAGGCGTCTTCTTCATTTTCCACCCTTTCGCCGTCGGCAGCGGAGGCATCGGTCTCCGCTTGGTCATTGACCGTAGTGGTGGTTTCTTCTTTGCTCTGGTCGCCCTCCGTGGATTCGGAGCCACAGCCAGCAAGCGACGCAAAAGTCAGCGCCAATGCGAGGAACAGTACGGACGATAGTTTTTGCATGATGTTTAGCGATTGTTTTCGGTTACATTTCTCCCGGAAGGCTGGAAAATCGCCGCAATGCACAGCCCAATGGCACCTCCCCGTACCGCGCTCCATTTCCAACTGGCATCAATGGGACAGCTTTCGTTACAGCCCCAGAACTGCCAGTAGGTCAATCCTCCCACAATTCCGAGTGCGATGAGACCAAGGTACACGTAACGATAACGAATTGCCTTCACGACCATAAAGATAAGGGTTTTTCCGTCGCGACCGGCATCCGAATTGGCACTTTAGGTACAGAAGGTAAAACCCCTGATCCTTACCTGGGAAAAAGCAAAAGCGCGATCTGGTCGCGCTTTGCAATGCCTTTTTCTCACATGAGGAGGACCCGACTCGATAATCAATCGGGTGGTCGGGTTAAAAAAGCAAGAATTAGGGTCAGGAATATCGACCTAATCGGTCGACAAAGATTTGATGAAATTAAACTGACTTCCGGGTCCTCTCGTAAAGTTGAGTTAAATGCGAATTCAAATTCGTGGGGTTTACCCACACCTATCACTACAAATATAGAAAATTTCCCCAACAATGTGGGGAAATACTACCGTTCGCGCAAAAAAAATAACAGTTGGCTCACGGAAACTGCCCGTTCGTGCACAGAATTGGGAGGGCACTCTTCGTTTTGTATATACTTGATTTGTCAGGAGATTCCTGGCAACAAGAGCAAGGGTTAGGGTTGACTCTCCCCAAGGGATTGAGTCCCCTAGCTTTTTTTGTTGCCGAAATTCTTATCGCAATTTCTGTCTCGTCCCCTTTAACGGTAATCTTTCAGTTCCGACCCCTGGAAACGGCGTGCCAGGGCATCCCCTTCCAGGAACAATGCGGCTGCATCACCGAGCGGAGTTTCCGGCGTGTAGGCATCGTCGATTTCAAGAAAAGTGTAGGTCGCTTCTTTGGTCCGCGACCGATCCGTGAAATTTACCTTGAGAGATACAATCTGAGCGTTGAGTGGGTTCCAGGTTAAATTTAAATCTTTCACTTTGTATTTTTGTTGCCCAGCCGGATTGACAGTTAGGAAGGCTTCCTTGTAGCTCGTACTATCTTCCCCCGGGGCGGGGACAAAGTTACAGCGCCGCACAAGGCATTGGTCAAATATGCCCTGGTCCATTCCTGGAACCAATCCTGCTTTGGCGAGTGTGGGTGCAGTTCGGTACACCATGAACTGAAATTTGCTGTGGTAAAAGGCTTCTTTCGCATCCGTACAAGACTCAAACTCACTGGTGAGGTGGTGCATGAAGTCCCGTGTGTAAGTCCGGGTTTCCTCCCCACCCTTGCGTTCTGCTTGCGGATCGGTCTTCATGATATAGCGGTGTTCGTAGCGAATCCGGGTCGCTTGGTCCCGTTGGAGCAATTTGTTGTGGTCAATGTGACCGTAAACCGCTTTGACCTCGACGATGCATTCCGTGGACGCCACTTGTGACCACAATGAAGTACCGCCAATGCAGAGAAGAAGAAGCAATGTCCGTTTCATAACCGTTTGCATTTCAATTGGATTTGGAATTCGCCTGGGTTACGCAAACGCCAGGGCCCGTCTTTTTATCTCACAGATCAATTTCCAGGGGAATATACCTATTTTGCCGAAGGGAAAAAACCAAATGGTACAGCATTAGATAAAATCAATTGACACTTGATGTAAGTGAATTTAAATTGTTTGTAATCAGTCGCATATATTATATTTTTTTGTCGGAATCTCTCCGATTTTTGTCTTTGCGGAAGGAGAGCATTTGTCCGCTGGATTCAATTTTCGAGCCATTGGGCAAAATCATGGCACTTCTCCCCAGCCACTTATTGCGAATCCCGAATTTTTTACTATCTTAACTATCGGTTTAGCTTCTCTTTCAGCAGATTACCACAATTTTTAAAAAGATTTTTTTGCTAGACCCCAACTACCTTTTTTTCAGACCACCGACTTGTATTATATCCAATGTAAGCTATTAAATCGGATCATTATGAAGGCACACAAATTGAGCCCTAAAAAGATTCCCCTGGCTAAGTTGTCCCCAGGAAAAGTTCCGCATGCACCCGGAGTTTATATCCTTTACCGGACCAATATGGGCGCGCCAGCCTACGTAGGCCGGGATGACTTTCGCCTTTACGATGCCCTTGATCAGCACCGTCGAGCTGGGCATTATAAGTATTTCAAATTTATGCGCTGCAGTGACCCACTTGACGCCTATCAGTGGGAGTGTATGTTCTGGCACAAAGGCCTGGCAACCATCGACAACGCCGAGTCCAGAGGAGGCAAGCATCCGCGTCCGCCGCGGAGCCATCCTTTTGCACCGTGTCCCTATCCCGGATGCGACTTTGATCCTCGGACGCTCTATTCGGAAGCCGAACTGGAAATGGCCGCGCCGGTGGAAATGGCCGAGTAGATTTTCACGGCATTCTATTGCGTGATCTGTTCTCTTAGATGTCCCAGAATACCTGTGACCTGGATTTCTTGTGGCAAAAAAACAAATATTTGTTTCCCGTAGTGTGGGTTTCTGCGCTACGGGAGGTGAACTCTTGCCTCGGATAAGTCCATCATTGGGTAGATGTTACGGATGGTTTGGGACAAACCACCGGGATCGTTATTTTCCGGTAAATATTCCCCATGCCGCAACCTCTTGCTCCAAAAATCTTCGTCACCTGCGCTTTGATCTGCCGTGAAGGGCGGGTACTGTGTACCCAACGAAGTTCCACCATGTCGCTTCCCCTCAAATGGGAATTTCCCGGCGGAAAGCTCGAACCTGGAGAAGCCGCGGAGCGCTGCGTCGTCCGTGAGATCGCCGAAGAACTGGACCTGCATATCCAGGTACTCGAACGTGGCCCCTCGGTCCACAAACAGTTCGCCCCCGAGCGCGAAATTGAGCTCATACCCTTTGTGGCCCGCCTGGAAAGTGGCACACTTTTTCTTCACGAACACGCTGCGGCTCAATGGTGTACCCCCGATCAGCTCAACCAGTTGGATTGGGCACCGGCGGATGTAAGTATCGTACGCTGGTGGCAGACAAACTTTCACCGATTTTGATTGGAGGATTGAGTTTGCTTCTGCGATTTTACCGCGGAGCCTCCTCCGCTATTTCGGGGCGGTTTCTCGTCCGTTTTTTAAAGGATTTGGTGCAACTCGTAACGCGGGCTGCGCACTTCAGGATGAGCCTTGATTGACGAAAAATCTGCTCGGGTAAAATCACCAATCAATTTTAATCGGTGTCTGCGCCCTCCGAGTGCCTATCTGGCGGCACCATGCTGCTTCCGCCGCTAAATCTTCCCCCTAACCAAAAAAGAAGTATCTTACTTTATGCTCAAGGTCTCCGAGAACCAATTTAAAGCGCTGGAAGCGGTCTGCGATACATTTGTCCGGGCAAGAACCTCCTCCACTGATCCGGAATACTGGTCCCTTAAAGCCAGTGACCTCAAAGTCGCGGAGGAAATCCTGGTCATCATCGGCGGATTGACCGCAACTGAACGAAAGGAATTCCAGCAACTCCTCAGCTTGCTGGAAAATCCGCTTGTCGGTTTGGTTTGGGGCCGCAGTTGGGGCCGCTTCCGCCAACTGAATCCGGCGGTCCAGGAACGGGTGCTGCGCTGCTGGTCGGGCAGTCGCTTCAATCTGTTCCGCAAAGCATTCCAAAGCGTCAAGCGCCTCACGACTTTTCTCAGCTACGGCAGTTCCGAGGACGGGATGAATCCCTCCTGGAAAGCAATGGGCTATCCGGGACCGCTCGACCTTCCCCCTGGGCCCATTCCCAAGATTCGCCCGCTGACGCCGCAGGTCGACATGGAATTCAGTTGCGATGTGGTCGTTGTGGGCAGTGGTGCAGGGGGAGGAGTTGTCGCGGGAATGCTCGCTGAAGCGGGTCAGCACGTGATCGTCATTGAGAAGGGCCCCTTCGTCAGTGGCAAAGGCTGGAACCAGCGCGAGACCGAAATGGTCCGAAAGACCTACGATGGGCAAGGTGCGCTCGTCACGAAAGATGCCGGTGTGACTGTGCTGGCCGGAAGCTGCCTGGGCGGCGGTACGGCGGTCAATTGGACCGGATCCTTCCCCACGCCCGATTACGTCCTGGATGAATGGGACCGTGACCATGGGTTTTCTGCCGCCAGCTCGCAAGACTACGCGGACGGTCTCGCCACGGTTATGTCGGCCATTCACGCCAACCCAGAGAACTCGCCCCACAATCCACAAAATGCCGCCCTGGTTCGCGGATCGGAACAATTGGGCCAGGATGTCGGCGTGATTCACCGCAACGTGGACGGCTGCCGTGACGCCGATGATTGCCGTGCCTGCGGCTATTGTGGCTTGGGTTGCCGCCGGGGGACCAAGCGCAGCACGACCCGGACCTGGCTGCAGCGGGCCTCGGCAGCGGGCGCACAATTCCTAGTCAACACGGAAGTCAGTCGGGTCGCCATTCAGCGAGGGGTAGCTACCGGCGTGATCGCCACGACCCACAACGCGGCCGGACAGCCAATCCAATTGTGGGTGCGCGCCCCCCGCGTAGTTGTCGCCGCCGGTTCGGTGCAGACACCCGCCCTTTTGTTGCGCAGTGGTCTCCAGCATCCGCACCTGGGCCGCAACCTGTTTTTTCACCCTACGGTGGCGGTATCGGCATTTTATGGCCAACCGATTGAACCTTGGCTCGGAGTGATGATGTCCGGGGTAAACAAAACGGGTACGCGCCGCGAGGGCAATTTCGGTTATTGGATTGAAACACCGCCGCTCCACACCGGGATGGCCGGGTACGCTTTGCCTTGGATCTCCCCAGAGCAACACAAAAATGATCTCCTTCGGGTCCGGAACATGGCCTCCTTCATCGTTCTCACCCGGGACCGCCACGGAGGTCAGGTGACTGTGGACAAACAAGGCCGCGCCCGAATCGATTATCGCCTCCACGATTTTGACCGGGGCAATATGCTGGCCGGGATTCGTTCGGCCTGGGCCATCCACGTTGCGGCGGGCGCTCAGGAAGTCATTTTCCCCCACAACCGCCGCAAAATCCTCTCCACGGATCGCCCCCAGGCGGAAACGAGTGCTTTTCTGAATGAGATGCCCAACTGGGGGTGGAAACCGAACCAGTTCAGCTTGTTTACCGCCCACCAAATGGGAACGTGCGCGATGGGCGGTGATGCCGCGCGGCATCCGGTGGATCCGTCCGGGGCCTGGCGGGGCCTGAAGGGACTCTATGTTGCGGATGGTAGCCTTATGCCGACTTGCGCCGGGATCAATCCGATGATCTCCATCATGGGCCTGGCGCACTGGGTTGCCCGGGGGCTCCTGGTTTCGGCGCCGGAGCGGCAAGCGGCCATTCGGAGTTGAGGCTCCTCCCCACCGATGGGTTCTGCTTGTACTTCCTTGTGATTCGCAGTATCTTTCGCCTGCCCGACATTTCCGGATGGCGGGAACACATTTCAATCGCAGACCAATGTCAGAACTAAAAAGACTCAAACGTGTATTCGATAGCTGGCTGGGCCAGGTGCGAAAGCGGAAGCGCCGCCGCTTGTCGACCTTTGATCAGGACGACCCCCGCATGATCATCACCGAGTTGGGCCTGTTTATGTCACCCGATGCCCTGGTGTATATGACCGACAGCAGTACCCGCCGCGAGGATTTTCTCATGCAGATTTACGCCGCCGAAGATGAGCTCGACGTCGATCTGGTGAAGGACAACCGTGAAATCGATCCGCGCTGGTCGCCTCGGGTGTACGAAGAGGATCAGCAGATCGTATTTACCGCTACGGTGGATGGGGAAGAGTACGTCATTGCGGAGTTTCCCTGGCCGACCATGCCCGCCGGGGGAGGCACGACCTGATCTGGTGGGTTGACAATCCCTTTCCTTCCGGCCCAAGCTTCATTTCTTTACTCGCATGCTGCGCCAGAGAATGCGCCGGTCACCGTGGAAGTTCCCGTGCGGGCTACGGATGAGTTTCTCTACTTGAAAGGGAAAAAGCCCCTTTCACGGAACGCCCCAATAAGAAACGGCCAACCCACTGGGACAGATGAGGACTGCGGTACTCAGGCCGATGGCCCACGATTTTTCGATTTTCATCAACGATTCTTTTGCCATGAATTCCCCTTTTGCGATGCAGTTGAATTTGCCCGTGAGATTGGTGCTTCCGGTAGATTTTCACTTCAATTTGCCTTTTTTGCTCGGCCGGCTCAATGGACGTCCCTGCCGATTATTGCTCGATTCCGGAGCGCCCAGCATCACTTTGAATGCCCTCCACCTGCCGGAAGAGCGCCTGCGGGAAAGTGGTGAACTTATGGGGGCCAGCGGCGCGATCAAAAGTTTTCTGATTTCCGTCGACGAGTTGCGCTTCGAAGATTGGACCATGGGCCCAATGGAGGTCCGTGCGATCAACGACGAGCAACTGGAGGCAAAGCTTGGCTTTCGCTACGACGGGCTGATCGGCTTTCGGCAGTTGATCCATTACGACTGGATGGTGGATTACCAGCGCGGTGAACTGCACCTCTGGGCCACTTTTCCCAAGGCGGACTATCCGGTGCAGGAAGAAGTGCGCATCCGCTACATGAACCACTTACCGGTCATTGAGGTCGAGATTGCCGGGGAAAAGTATCAACTGCTGATCGACACCGGGAGTGGCGGTATGCTTTTTGACCAGGAAAAGGCGGAACGGATTGCGGCGGTGGTCGAACTGGGAGAAGACGACGAATTGCGGGGGGCGGGTGGCAGAAAATTGACCGTTTCGGGAGGTCAGCTCAAGGAGTTCACCCTCAAGGGTATCCGAATTGCAGATTCAAGTATCAGTTTTGCCGATATCAGTCCTTTGGTACAGCGGCTCGGCCCGTTTGATGGCATCATCGGCTATTCCCTCCTGTCTCAAGTCAGAACGGTGGTTAGTTGGGAAAACCGCCATCTGTATTTGTTGGAATAAATGTTTCTGGAACAGGGACTTTTATCAATCGGTTTCTACTTCCACTTCAATGGCTTCGTCCCCGCCATCCCGATCAAGTTCGGCTTCGGTCTCGCCCTGACGGATTGCATAGGGATTCGTGGTCAGGTCGACCAGCTCGTGCAGGACAATGGTTCCCGCCACAACCGCCAGGATCGGGGCGACCACTACCCCAGCAAATGGGATGTACCACAGCAAGCCATAGACCGCCCCGAGGGTAAAGGCGGAGACAAAGTGCTTCCGGGTAAACCGCACCGATTCCGATACCGATAAGCGCCGCCGTTCATTGGTGTAATCCAGGAAGGAAAACCCGTAAAAGTAAAACGCCAGTAAGTAATAACCGATGTCATTGATCATGGTCGGTAGCCCATAGACGTAGGTAATGCCATACAGCACGCCCATCGCGAGGATTTGCAGGATGATGTTGCGGGTGGCAATTGTCAGGGCCCGAACTACATCCTCGATGTAATGCCGGATACTGAAAGGATAAGAATTTCCGGTCAGGACAAATTCGACCCGCGTGGAGATGGCCGTCAGCAAGGGGGCCAGGAGGGCGATCACCACGTAGCGTGTCATGTACTTGCTGATGTAAACCGCCAGGGATTGCACCCCGATGAGTAAGTATTGCGCCCCGCTATCCTCGTTGATGTCGGAAAACTGGAATTTTTTCAGATTGTCCGCCAGGACATCTCCGCCGAAGTAAAGTCCCGCCGAAAGCAGCAGAGGAATCGAAAATGCCAGCCAAATTTGGGTTCCGAAGATGATCTTGAAGGCCTGTATATAGGCCCGCAATGCGATTGTCAAGTGTTGGACGTACTTCATCGGTGCGGCAGGGAGCGGTTAGTCAGTGGTTTCGTCTTTTTCGGCAAATGGATTCGCCGCAATGTCCTCCACCAGTTTTTCCGTGGCGCGGTCGGTTTTGTACACCAGAAACAGCGCCCCGATTTGCTCTTCATCGCCCATGATGGGAGCGGCTGCGACCACTTCGTCAGGTTCAGATTTGAGCACCCGCGGCGCGTCAATCGATATCGGGACCGCGGGTAAGATCTGCGCGACGGCTTGGTTTTCGTACTTCTTGTCGGTCGAAAGGTAGATGATGTGGTTGGGATCCTCGATGATGACGAGGTCCAGCAGGGTTTCCTGCACCAAATTGATGAGGAAACGATCAATCAATTCCTTGTTTCCGCGGATCATTTCGCCCCTTACGCCCCAAACGAGGGTTTTCATGAGGATCTGAACCGCTTCCAGGTGTTTGATGCTGACCAGGTCGCTTCCCTTTTCCCCTTTTTCGACGAGGATTTCGGCAAATTTTTCCGCTTGGCGCTGGTTTTGGATGCGCTGATAGAAGAAAATGCCTGAATTGCTGAGGGCAAACAGCAGGATGACGACCAGCCAGATGCGGTTGCGGGCAAACCACCCGGTTTGGTCTTGCTTCTTGGTGGATCGGCCCGTGGTATTTTCCATAATCAATCGGTCAGTTTTTGGCGAATTCGGGAATTGCCCGGCAATTCTCTCAAAGTTGTTTCAGGAGTTTGCGCCACCACTCTTCGTCGGTGTCGTTTTTCCGAAAGGCTTTCAGTTCATCGATCATTTCCAAAATAGTGGCTTCTACCTTGCCCCGCAAGTCAAACAGCGCATCGGGGTCGTCTTCTTTGCCACGGTATTCGGCCGTCGGAATGTGCTCCCCGATCTTGATGTAGATCCGTTCCGGGCGCGGCCAGCCGCTGAATCCGATTCCACGGGCAACCGGCGGGATATTCTCGCCGCCTTTAAAATATCGATCAGCGATCCCGGTCAGCTTGAGCAACCTTCCGAGGGGTGAAGCCATGATGTCATTGGAATCCACCATGATTTTGAAGAGTTCTTCACCGCCGACCGAAGCCACCGGCACGATATCGTAGCCGAATTCAATCGCCATGTGGGCAAATCCGACGCGCTGCTTCCAGATCAGTTGGTAGGCTTCGCCCTTGTTTTTGCAGACTTCCCGGGTGCCCCCCGGAAAGACCATGATATGCTGTTTTTGGCGCATGAGCTCCGCGCAGACTTCCCGGCTGCCGTTCACCATGCCCATGTCCTGAGCGATCTTGCGCCACACTGGCACCTGGGTGTGCATGTTGTCACCGAGGGCCCGCAGCCAGATATTTTTGCGCTGGTAAAGTACAGCCCCTGTGTAAAAGCCATCGGTCAGTCCGTAGACGGTGTGGTTGCTCACATACAGCGCGGGCTTCTCCAGAGCAGCATTTTCCATGCCGTAGATGCGCGGAGAAAAATACAGGTCAAACAGGCGAATGAGGTCTTCGGCCAGTTTCTTAGGGGGCGGCGAGGCAGACGGGATGATGCTGTCCATGGTGAAAAAGTTTTGCAGGATGATTCCTACGTAAAATTAGCGATCTTTTGGCAAAACGCCGGTACCATCGGCTAGCTTTTCGAGCAGTGGAGACTTGATCGGGCTTTTGCCGGTTCAGTCCTCATTTACCCAGTCGGTCATCTGCCGTACCCGCAGCAATTTCACCAATTCTTTCTCGTCTTTGATTGAAGGAGCACTGACCATGATCTGCCGAATGCCACCGGGGGCCAGATCAAAATAATTGTCCGAGAATTCGGCTTCGATTCCCACCAAGGCAAATTCCACATTTTTGAGTTGGTGGATGGCCCGCACTTCGACAAGGTAGCCGCCGCCTTCGGCGACCGAGCAGCGGTAGGAAAATTCCGGATCGGGCAGGTCCATGTCTTTGGGCTGGGTGAAATAAAGGAGATTGCTCGCCAGGACTTTGCCGCGGGCGTGGAGGATGACTTCCAGGACCGTTTCATTTGGATCGAAACGATTGGGAAAGATGCTCGCCGGGACGCGCACGTACTCCTTGACCGCACCGGGGGCAATCTCGACGGCCTGTTCCTGGGTCCAAAGGATATCCCCGTCAAAGCTTTTCAGCCGCATCGCAATCGTCCCGAAACGCGCCCGGGGCTCATCCGAAGCCGCGCGGACCCTGAGCTCACCGTTGTCGCTTCGCTCCGCCACCAACAAAATGGGCCCATAGAGGTGCTGCATCCAATAGTGCAGTGCCTTCCAGCGGCCCTGGTAATCCACCGAAGACCAGGAGGGCCCCGGCCAGCAATCGTTGAGCTGCCAGTACAGACTGCCCATGCACCGTGGCTGCTCGATGCGCATGTTTTCGATGGCGATCTTCATGCCCTCGGCTTGCAACAGTTGACTCAGCACGAGGTAGGACTCGTAATCCTTGTATTCAGAGTACCAGCGGTTCATGTGGGTGTCGATCAGGCGGGTGCCTTTGTAGCTTTTTTGCCGGTCTTCCAGGTCCTCCCGGTTGGGTGCCCCTCCCGAGGTTACCGGAGCCAACGTGCGGATTTCCGGGAAAGATTGAAACCCAAATTCGCTCATGAAGCGCGGAGTATCCGCTTTAAAGGCGCTGAAGGGTTTTTCCCCGTGCCAAACCGCCCAGTTGTGCATGTCGCCCCGGTCAAAGTTTTCCGATTTCCCCCAGTTGCTGATCGGAGAAGAGGGAATGTAGGGGCGGCCCGGGTCCAATTCCGCCAGTTCCCGGGGAATCAAATCTTCGAACAGGGCGAGGTAATCCTGCCAGATCCGCGTCGAGTCGCCGGGATCGAGGCGGTATTCTTGTTGCCAGCCCCAATTGTGCCAGGCGACTTCGATTTCGTTGTTGCCGCACCACATGGCGAGGCTGGGGTGGTGACGCAAGCGGCGGATATTGTCTTGCAACTCCCCCCGAACATTGTTCAGGAATGCAGTATCACCGGGGTACATCGCGCAGGCAAACATGAAGTCCTGCCACACCATGATGCCGTTTTCGTCGCAGAGGTCGTAGAATGTATCGTCTTCGTAGATCCCCCCGCCCCAAACGCGGACCATGTTCATGTTGGCGCCTTTGATGGCCCGAAACAGCTTTTCCCGCTTGCTGCGCCCGCGGGGGATAAAGTTGTCCGGAGGAATATAGTTGGTGCCCTTGACGAAGATTGGGGTGCCATTGACCCGAAAGAAAAAGCTTTCCCCGATGCTGTCGGTCTGTTGTATCAGTTCGATGCGCCGGAGTCCCACCCGGGTTTTTCGCTGATCGATGATCGAATTGTCGGCCCGCAGCAGCACTGCCTTGAGGTTGTACAAGTAGGGTTTGCCCATCCCGGCGGGCCACCAAAGGCGTGGATTGGCGATGCTGATCGCCTCTTCCAGGACGTTGCGGCCCCGGTTCAGCACCACGTTTTGCCGCCCGATGGTGTCCCCGTT
>JBCCQH010000099.1:0-31404 GCA_039024435.1 Bacteroidota bacterium | reverse complement strand
CGTAAAGGGCCAGGATCACACCTGCCGGAAGGCTTACCCGACCGGGTACGAGAACCGCCCCCAGGGTCATCCCTCCAAATGCCATAAGCGCATTTTTTCCCCAATCCATCGCGGATTCTTTGTTAAGGAATGATGTGCTGTTTGCTGCCATGATTAGTTAGATTTTGTCTTTGTTAGTCGTTTGAAAAAGTGGGTTATGGTTCTCGCTCTAAGGGATAGGGACACCCTGTACGGTTTGGGTTTTCTTGCCTGAGCGTTGGGTGGAGGATTTGCGCTTTGCCGGGGCTTTGCGCTTGGAGGAAGTCGGGGATTTGGTCCCCTTCGGAAGTGTGGGCATGGTCGGGATTTTCTTGCCAGTGACCGAGAGGCGACCAATTCCTGCAACAGCAGGATTTGCGGCTGCTTTGGGCTTGGTCATAGCCTTGTAGCCCAGGTATGCAATGCCCAAGGTAGCCAGCCCGATCCCGCCCCACATGAGCGGTTTTTTGTGCTTCTCGAAAAATCCCGGCTTGTCAGGGGCTTTCTTGTTGCCATCACCAGTTCCGTCTTCGGCTGGTTTGGTGGCGGTTTCGCCCTGGTAGGTCATCATGTCGCCGCCCCGCTGCTCGATGGTGTTGGCCGTGTTTGAACCGTCCGCGGTTTCAATGTCAAAGGTCACGGCATCGCCTGCATCACCGCCGCCTTGGGCCGGGGATGCTCCACCGTTGCGGATCGTCGTGATCGTATCGGCAACAGTCGTAGCGGTGTTGGCGATCTTGTTGATCTTGTCAATCGCTTCATTCGTCTGTGCTGGAGCGTTGGGGTCGTCTTCGACTTTTCCAACCGACTTGAGGATGGCCGCGATTGCTCCCAGGACGGTCGTTGCCGCCCCGATCAGGGCCGCCGCACCGACTGCTCCCAGGCCATTCAAGCCGCCCAGGTGTTGCAATCCTTCGGCCTCGATCACGTCCGCGCCGAGAATGTCCAGCACCGAATCGGTAATGTTGGGATCGTGAATGTCACCCAGGCCGCGCACTCCACGGTTACGCCGTTTTTGCCGGGGACGCTTTGCCGTTGGTGGTGGGGTCGCCTTCTTGTCCTTGTTGCCTTTTCCGTAAAAAATCGCCCCTTCAAAAGTGTCTTCCTTGCCCCCTGCGATCAGGTGCGTTTTCAGAAGGCTTTTGTAGGTTTTGACCAGTTTGTTGTGCTTGTCTTTGGTCATGCGCCGGGGGTTGGCTGCCTTTGCTTCTGCAAATGACTTTTTACCCCAGCGGAGTTTCTTTGCAATCCCAAAGTAATTGATCTTCATGGCAAGCAGGATGCCGCCGCGAAGAACGCGGTCGCCGGGTTGAACTTGTTCACCTTGTTTACCACGTTGAGCAGTCCGCCGCCGCGCTTCTTTTTTTTCTTCTTCTTTCGTCGTCGTGGCCTGCGCCTGCGCCGCCCCAGGTCGCCCATTGGCTGCTGTTCATCGTCCAGGTCTTCGCGGATCGACTGCGCCCATTGTTCGGGGGTCATGCCGTGACGCTGGATAAATGCCTGACGTGCTTGCCCCTGAATATCGCCGGGGTTGTGGCCGCCCAGGGGAAGGGTGGGGACTCCCTCCAGGTCGTCGGAAAAGAGGTCGTCATAATCCACACCGCCGAGGCTTCCAGGCGGTGCTTTCGCGCCCCCCCGGTGGCCGTTCAATACTTGTAATTCCATTGGTAAGTCTCGTTTGTTATGGTAGGGTACTTCGTAGTCGAACCGATCCGTTACCGGGTCTATCGTGAAAAACCCGTTGCGGGTCGGAACGATCACGTATATGTGCTGAAAGGGCGGGTTGCTATCCTTGCCTGTGGGGTCGGGGTAGGAAGTGATCCGCATTTTGTGCGGGATTCCCAGGCTACCACCTTCCCCTTTGACGTGCTGGAGGATGGAGGAAATCAAGACGCTGTAACAATCGCAGTCTATTCCCGCCTTGCGATCCTTCCAGCTTCGGGCCGGGGTGCGGATTTGTTCTTTGCCCGGATCATCGCGGAAATACTGGATATAGTTGTAACAGAAGTCCCAAATGTTGCGGCACGTTTGGCGGACGGTCTTGCCCTGGAGCCGTGCCGCGATTTTGATGGCCTGCCAGTTGTATTGACGGACTACCTTGGGGATCAGCTTTAACGTGTCCTCCAGGTCAGCGTAGGCTTTGACCATTTCGGTCTTCCCCCTTGCCTTGGGAAAAAGGTGGTCAAATTCGGCCCCATCTCTGATATGTCGCGTGGTCAGTGCTTCCATCAGACAGCGGGTTTCCCTATTGTGAGTTGGTCGGAATCCTGATAGGTAAACCGGGGAAGATTGGGAGCCTTCACGTCCGCGCCGTAATGCACATCCGCCACGAACGCCGGGCCGATCCCGGTAACGGCGTTAAAAATCCCTGGCGCGACCACGGCCAGCTTGGAGTAAGGAACGGTAAGGATCAGCTTGCCGCCAAGCTGGTCGGGGTCGGACATTCGGGCCGTGGAATGGGGCCGGACATGGAACGTCCGGCCCTCCAGGTCGATCAGCGCAAGCCCTACGGCCTTGCTTTGGTTGGGTGGGGTATGAGACAGGATAAATTTGGGGTTGGAAATCAAAAGCGATCCGCCCTTTGGGTTGGTAATCTCCGCATCGACTTCCACCTGGAGGCTGTCAAAATCCAGCTTTCGCAGTTTTGGCAACAGCTTAAAGTCCAGATTCTTCCCGGTTGTTGCGGCTTTTGCTGCACTTGCTCCCAGGATCAGCAAGCCCAGGGCGATCCCGCCGATGACGATATGCTTAGGTTTGATTGGCATGGTTGGTTTGCTTACTTCTTTGCCCTTGATTTGCGTTTTCCCAGGTACTTATCGCTCCACCACTTGTTATTGACTTTGTACACGTACTGTTTTTCGTCGGCCCGGTAATCCCGCATGGTGATCTTGTACTTTTGCGACGATTGCCGAAATTTGAACATGACTATTTCCCCGACTTCGTACTTAGGTTTCGGGCGACGATTTCCGGCCCGGCTTCCTCGCTTTTTCGTCCCCGATAGCCCCTTTTTCATGCCGCGCTGGAGGTAGGCGAAGAAATACCGCGCCTTGGAACCATTGGCATTTTTGGGCTTGCGGTAGCCTTTCAGCGTGGCAATGGCAAGCAGGTCGGACACCATAGACCCGGAACTCTGGCTGTGGAAATCCTCCGACAGATTCCAGCCTGCTTTCCTTGCCAGTTTCCGGGCTTCTTCTATGGTTATCCGTTTGCCTGCCATGCTTAGGTTAGTTGGTGGTTTGTCGCTGCTCCAGACGTGTCACTCTTGCCTTCAAGTCGTCGAATTCGCGCTGGGACTGTTCACGGTGCAGCTTGCTTGCGGTGGCTTCTTCGGTCAGCTTGTTGTACAACCTGTTGACGCGCTCCACCAGGAATTTGAATTGCCTGTGTAAGTCCTTCAGAAAGAATCCGATCACGACAAAGAGGATCGAAATGGCTGCCAGGAGCAGCGAGTTAATAGTTAGTAGTATTTCAGTTGGTCCCAATGCGGTTTGTGTTTGTTATGACAGCAATAAGGGGAGAACACAAAGGACCGGGCGCAAAATTGAGGGAGAGGGCGAAAAATGCGGGAATTGGTGAAATATTGATGCCCTTGGCGAAAATTTCCACCAGGGGCAAAAATCAGGGAAAAATGCGGATATTCGGACTAGGGGGTTCGCTCAGAATCAGCCCGGACCCTGGCCCGGATCGTACTCTGGAGGTTCACCCCTGAGCATATAGTAAACGTGCCTGTAATCGTCGTCCACGTAGCGGCAATATTCCAGGATGGTCAGGTTGCGCTTGGGGGGGCATTGGCATTTCTGACCACACCGACCCGCCCCAGCGTTGCGGCAACGCTTCAAGGCTTCGCGGATGGTCTTGTGCAGCTTGTACGCGCTATTCATGTTGTCAGTCCCCATCAGATCGGCCAAATCCTCCGGGCTTAGATAGTGCTTTCCTCTGTTCATTCGTGGCGGGGGATTTCAGACATTTTGTAGACAGGTTCAGGTCGGGTTTGGTGGTAGGAAAGGAAGACATCGGCCCCTTCCAGGTTGGCATCGGATTCGCCCAGCAGTCGCAGGGTATGGCCTTCGTGGTCGAGCATGAACCGGAACATGATGGGACCGTGAAGGCAGACGGATAAATCCAGGGCTTTGCCGCAATCACAACAGGCCAGGTACTTTGTTTCCGGGTTCATGGGTAGCGCATTTTCCAGGGTTTTACATCGCGTTCATCCTTGAATTTGAAGCCATGATGGTGCAGGATCTTCCGCATTTGTTCCACCGTCGCCTTGCCAGCCCCCCACAGCTTCCCGAACGCCTGAGCGGTGTACTTCTCTTCAATAACATTCAAGCTCATTAGCCCGTGCTTCTCCAGCACTCGGTATAGCCGAATACCCATTTTGCAATCGGCGATCCGCACCACATACCCCGGCTGGGGCAAGTCGGCGGGGCTGCGAACCAGGACCGGCCCTTTGACGAAAATCGAGGATTTTAGAACCTGGCTATCCCCGGCCACAATGAGCAGGTCGTGGTCTGTGTGTTCTTCCAAAAAACGGGTGATTTCGTCCCGGTGGATCAAAGGCGGTAATTCCAGCGCAATCCGGCATTTCCTGCAAAACAAATATTCGGTTTTCATGGTCTGGTTTGGTTGTAGCGTTGGTTCATTCCGGGCGGGGATACTTCCAGATTAGAGGAAATGATCACCAAGGTCAGCAATTTGAAGTATTCAAGGGTCGTTTGACCATGAACCAACTCTAGCCCATCCTGGTCAGTCTCCAATCCGGGGATTTCCCCAGGATAGACCGTGATCTGGAGCAGCAAAAGCTCTTTGCACATGTCGTCCAGACCCCGGACAATCCTGATATTGTTGTCCAGGTCGCGCATGATATGCTCGTTGGGGACAATGAACGAAACGGTGTCGTGGTCCCCAGCACTGATTTGGAGTAGGCAGCCAACCGGTAGGCTTTGGAAAAAGCCTTGAAAAGGGGCGTATTCATTTACCATATTCTTAGGGTTGTTGGGTTCCTCCGAAAAAGCGCAGCACTGACTTCTCGCCGTACAAAAATTGGTCTGTACCCGGCTGGGGGTATGCGTCAATCAGGCAATCCGCCCTTAGTCGTTCCAGGTGTTGTTTGGTCCATCCGGCAAGGGCAAGCTGGGGATGCTTCTGGAGCAGGGCCGCCGCTGCGTAGTATCCGTTATCTCTCATTGGTTCGGGGTAGAAGTTTCTGATAGTTGACAAAGCGAAGGACCGGACCGATCCCGGACCTGTCAAAGATTTCTATGGCTTCATCCAGGGAGGATTTTTCCAGGCGTAGCACCTTGTCCTCCATGATGTTCCTGATTTGGAACACCTTCCAATCCATGCTTTTGGCGATGGCCCGCATTCCTTCGCGGTCGATCTCGTTTTGGAGCCGACGAACTAACTGCCTTTCCAGGATAAAGGCGGATGTACTGCTTTTTCGGGCCTTGTTCAGTCCCCGGCGTTGCTTGAAATTGTGCAGCCTGCTGGTGCTGTCAAATAGGTTCATATTTCAGGAGGTTAGATAAAGTCCACGTTTTCATATACCGTCCAGGTTCCGCCCTGGTATCGGCGTATCACCTTGTCGGCCCCGCCACGTTTGTCGTAGATGATGGCAGTGTTGATCTGAGACGCTTTGCGGATCACGTACCGCTCCAGGTACAAAAGCCCGTTGTGAGGTTGGTATCTGCGACCTCTCCAATCACGGCTAAAGAGGCTGGCCGCGCCGCCATCGGTGAAGTACACACGCAACTTAAACGCCGCGCTTTGAGGTGATTCGAATTTTGGCATCGTTTTAGGCTTGTCCGATTTCTGATTTCTCCAGGCTAGCAAGAATCACGTAGTCGTAGGCCCGGACTAGGTTGCCGTATTTGGCACTTATCGCCCTGCGGCCCTGCTGGTAGGAATCCAGGCTGGGGTCGTCGATGTATCGCCCGACCTGCTGCATGAAGCCACCCCAGGCTTTCATCACGACCTTGTACCGGGTTTTGAATTGGTCCATTTTCGCCTTGGATTTGCCCATGTTCTCGTACCACGTTTGCGTCGCTGCAAATCCTTTGGCATTGGTGGGGTCAAAGTACCATTCGGGCAGGGGGACGAATCGCTTAGGATCGCGTTTCAGGTAGGCTTCCACGATCAGGATTCGGATGTAAAGCTGACGGTAAATCGCTTCGTACTCTTCGGGTGGCTGGTTGTAGAACTGGAGAGCCAGGTACTTTTTGATATGGTACGCCTGGGTGTCGGCCATGTACTCCAGTTTTGGGTACAAGACGGCCATGCAGAGGGAGAAAAGCCGTACATAGTAGTCTTCCAGCTTCGCCCAATCCAGGTCGTAATCCTGCGCTGGGCCTCTCAAATCAGCAGGGGAAGGGGCCGGATCACGCCCTTTGTCCAGGCTATCCCCGGCCCCGGCCTGCTTCCCTTTGTCATCTCCAGGGGGTGTTTGTGCGCCGCCGCCCGGCCCCTGGTTGCCTGCTTCATCCTGTTGGATAGGGGGGTTCTGCTTCCCTTGTTGCCCGTTAAATGCGTTGCCAGTAGAATCAATGCGCAAGGGGCTTGTGGGTGCCTTATCAACAAGTCCACACGGTATATTATTTCTCTTTCTTTTTTTATCAGTATCAAATACTGGCAGTTGTTTCCGTAGATCAGAGATAAGCGATTGATTTTCAATAGCGGCCAGTTGGCGGTCGATGGTCTGGAGATCGTGGGTTTTGAACACCCCTTTGTGGGTAACAAGGCACTGAGGGCTAAAGATCAGACGGTAGTTGTCTTTGCGGCCCTTGTACACCTTTTCACTGATCACCCCGGCCTCCAGCAGCCGCCCGATCAGGTTGCGAATCGTTCGCGGGGTACATCCCAGGACTTTGCCCAGGGCAACGCTGTTTGTCGCAAAGGCTGGGAGGCTACCACGTACCAGCAGCAGGTCCGCGTCCATTTCCAGCAATTGCCGGGCGTAGAGTTTCAACATCCGATCCATCAGGTGACGGTGTTCCTTGCGCAGTATCCGACGCAGGTCATACAGAGCCTCCCCGCTCTTGCTCAGTCCACGGACAAAGCCCTGGTTGTAGCTGGTGATGTAAGCGTTGGTCGCCTTGTAGGATTCTTCGTAGCTGACTACTTGCATTCTGGTCTGGTTAGAGTTTTGGGGCAATGGCTGCGGCTTCGCGTTTGAACCGTTCCAGTTCGCTGTGAGGGATCAGCCAGGAGCAGCCACGTCCCCCTTTCTGGAGTGCCTTGATTGTCCCATCGTGACACCAGCGATTGATCACCGGGCGGGACACTCCCATCATCGCCCCAAATTCCTTGGGGCTGTAAAATGGTTTCTCAACAGGCTGGGGGGTGGTGGGTAGGTTTCCAAGCCGTTCCTGGAATTGGAGCAACATGGTCTTGATCTCATTACGCAGATCGGCAAGGTCGGCGCGGGTAGCAATTTGTTGTAAGTCTTGGAGTGTAACAGGCATATCTGAATTGTCTGCTACAAAACTCCGAGCCATTCGGGGAAAATGACAGGCCGAACAGCGGTCTAAAACGCCCTGTAACGCCCTAAAACGCCCTGCGCCGCCCTACACCGCTCTAGGGCCGTAAAGAGTGAAAACCTTCTTGATTCAGGGTCAATTCATTAGCCCAAAACAGGGGATGTCAACCGTCAATTTTGCCCTGTTTATGCCAATGTATATTTTTTGAGGACTTTTTTGATCTGGCCCTTTGCATCTGGGCCAAACTCTCATATTTTTACTCCAAGCTACCATAAGTTAGGGCCTGATCAGCCTACCCAAGTTTATGTTTTACCCAGCTATTTCTAACCTTCCCGACATCCAAAAAACCTATAACCCCTAGACCTGTATGGAAGCTGTTTCTGATCCGCAATTAGACCTTGCACCAGCCAATGAATTCGCAAGACATTCCCCGATTCTGATACGCCTGGGCCTTACGAGCAAGGTTCTTTGCGCCCTTATCCGAGCCAAAGCAATGGATGGTGAAAGAGATGGAAACGGCCTCTATTGGACCTACAAGGCTGCAATTCTGAAATTCCTGGACACACGCAATAAGGAGGGATTGAGCAGAAAGATCAACCTGGAGGATGCTGAAAAGCTGATCTCCTGCATCCCCTTACAGGCCCATAAACGATGAAAAAAAGATGGAATATAGATGCAGATAGATGCCTATACATGCCTATACATGCCTATACATGCCTATACATGCCTATACATGCCTATACATGCCTATACATGCCGAAAGATGAAAAAAAGATGAATTCAGGATGTAAGGAATCAGGTTGCATTTGACCTATTTTAATTTATATTGTAGAACTACCTATGCGCTACTTTTTACTTGCTGAGAATCAACGACTAGATGGACGCACCAAAATCCAATGCTACACTTAAAACGGGCGTGCTAATGTATTTTAAAGACGCAATCCCGATAGGAAACGTAAACCCTGATGCTGAAATTTGGCACCCCCCGAAAGAAACCCCTGGATGGGTGGTTAAGCTAATGCCAGGGCCGGATATGGTGGGCAAACTCTTTGCCCTCAAATACCCCAATGAGAAGCCACCGGACGGATGGACAGATTTTCACGAAATCGCCATGCTCAACTCCAGGCGCAAAGAGGTATTCGATAATTACACCAGCGGCCACTATGCAAAGGTTGGGATCGCACCAAAAGCCGATCCAAAAGAAGCACTCGACATGTAAGAATCACGATGAAATAGCAAAGCTAGAGCGTCCCCGCTCTGGCTTTCGCATTTTAAGGCCAACAGAATCAAATAACTCACCCCGGCCTGGGTGGTTCAGGGTCCAGGCTGTGACCGCTCAGGTGGGGCCGCAACTCCTTCCCTTCATCGCCCCGGCTGGGGTGATCCAATCCTTTAGGATCAGGTCGCGGGTATAGACTTCACTCAGGGCATCTTCCCGGTCCTGGTCGGTCCCGGCAAGGAAGGATTTGCCTTTGATCAGCAATTGCCGGATGCTCTCCTTGCGCTTGATCGTTACACCAAACTCTTCCTCCAGATCGGCGATATCGTCCACCTTTCCAGGGGAAAGCAAATAGAGGCTTGCCAGTTCGTTCGCTCCCATGTAGATACAGGCCATGCAGCTAACGCGGGTAAAGCCCAAGTAGTAGGCCGGATGGACGCGCAGCTTGTAGTCCTCAATGATTGCCCACACCTGGCTCTCCATCCAATCGAGGATCGGTCGCCAATGGTCAACGTGTCGCCGGACGTTGTTGCTATTGCGGTTGTCGGTTCTGTGAGGCTCGAACACCTCATAGCTGGCCCTACGACCTCCTTCCTCTCCACGTTCTCCAGTTACCACAAGGGAACGCTTGCCACGGAACCGTTTCTGGTTGTTGATCGCTATTGCCATCACGTCGATCTTCAAGGCAGGGCTGCACCACCTTACCCTTAGGTCGTGGCTAACCTGGGGGAACTTCCTGCGTGTTCCGACCTTGCCCCGCTTGCCTCCAGCTTCGCGGACTTCGCCCCCCGGAACCTCAAAGCGGACAGGGGCTATTTTGGCGTTCTCCTTTAGTAACTCTCTTTCAAATCCGCCCACTCTCCAGGAATAGTAAATGGGAAAACCGAAAAGGGCCGCGACCTTCCTGCAATAGTCCTCTGTACATGGCCAATCCATCAGTGTCGATCCTTCTTTTCCGTCGATGTTGTGGTGCCACAACTCCACGGTGTCCGCGATTTGGGCCTGGGTGTAACCCTGGGCTTTGAGTTGCTCCATGACGTGCAGAAAGCAAGCCATTGAATCCTTGCCACCACTGAATGCGACAAGGATTTTGTCATAGCCCCACAAGTCCGGCCCGGCCATCCTGGGGGGTGGTTGGGTCGGTTGCGGGAACAAGTCAAATGTCAGTTGTAAAAATGGGGTTTGTTTCATGTTATGGTTTGGGTTGTTCAGATTATGCCGTTTTCTTTCAGTACCTTCCGATCTTATTTCAGATAGTCGATGACCTCGGAATTATCCGGTTCTTCATCGTGTAGAAGGCTTGCAAGGCTTTTGCTGATTTCCAGCAAATCCCGCTTGGTGGTGGAGTTGCAAAACCGTTGCTCATGGTCGGAAAAGAAGGGTTCATTGCTTTGCATAGCGATGTATGTTTGAGGTGAATTTTGAGGGAAAGGAAGGTGCTGGGATCAGCCCCCTCCAGGCTGGGTTTGGTTAAGCGGCCACGGCCATCTTCTCCACTGGCTTGATAGGCTCGTACCCTACCTTTTCCAGTTCGCTTGTGTTGAACATCACACCCAGGACTTCCATTGTTTCGGCAAGCCTACGCGGAATTTTCAGGCCCGGATTATCCTGCAAGACGCTAAACACGTCCTGCACGAAAATCTTCACTTCCGGCTTTTGGAAGGTTGCTTTCATCTCGTCCCAAATCATCATCGCCTCGCGGGTGCTGGTGTCGTTGATATGGGCATAGTGTTCGTGGGTGGTTTGGATGCTTTTGTGGCCCAATAGGATCGAAACGATTTCAAGCCTGACGCCCTGGTTAACCATGTAGGTCGCAAAGCTACGGCGCAAGCTGTGTACAGTCATTCGGCGATCACTATCCAGCACCAAGCGCATGATCCTACGAATGTTCACATTCAGGTTGCAGTTGTTCGGCATTTTCGCCTTCCAAACCGGGCCGTTCCCGCTCAGGTTGGCAACCTTACGCATCTTTTCAGTGATGAACAGCCGGACCTTGCGCCCCTTGCCTTTCTTCATCTTCACCGTAATCATTTCCTTGCCGATCTCCACACGCTTGTCACCCGTTGCAACTGCACGCAGGTCTGAATCGCGAAGCCCCGAAAAAAGCCCGAATAGCATCATGCCCAGGTATTCGTGATACCGCGCCCCGATAATCGAGATTTTCCCGGTTTTAGTCCTTACCGCTGTTAGCAGTTCCTTATTCTCGTAGGCTTCATACAGGCGGTCGATTTCGTAGGCTTCCAGAAACGGGCGGTCGGGTTCCCCCGCCTCGATAAACCACCGATCCATGAATACGTCCGTCGGGTCGTGTTCAATCTCCCTGGACTTTGCAGCTTGACGAAGGGCATAGCATACCTTACCCATTTCCTTTGCCCCGGTTGTGCTTGCCAATCCTTGCCCCGTCCAGATACCATTTAAGTCCTGTTCGCGTGGCTCATATAGAAAGGTCTGGTAATCGCGCAGCCATTCAGCGGAGATTTCCCCGACAGCTACCGGGCCATAGCCTTCTTCAAACAATCGGATATGTCGGTGGATGCACTCGTACCTTTCCTTCGTCGCTTCTTCCAGTTGCTTGTCTTTGATGTGTTGGGGAATCCATTGGGCGAACCATTGGGAAAAGGTCGCGGTCTGCTGGAGGCTCCAGTGGCGAAGGATCACCGGATGAGTGATTGGCTGTTTTCTTTTTCGCAGCTCTTTGAGAAGGTTGGTTAGTTCGTTTTGCTTGGATTTCAGTTTGCGTTCCAAGCTGTCAGAGTCAGCGTTTCCTTTTGCGTGTTGGATGCGCTTCTTGCGAAGGGTTTTATGCTTGCCGGTCTTGGGGTCCAGCACGATTTCATTCACCCAAAATTGGGGGTCCATAAAGAGCAGGTCGTCGCCGTTGGTATCTACGTTGTACAGCTTGGGTTTCCCAGCAATCGAAATACGCAAGGAGAACTTGCAAAATCCGTCCTCCTTGCGCCTCGTGCTAGTGTCCAGATGAAGGTGAACTTTAGGTAATTCTGAGTGTTTCATAGTGCTATTGCTTGGTTTTACAATCCTAATGAAATCCTAATGAGTTGTAGAGACACACGAACTATATACGTGTTCTTCTCGTTCGGATTCATCGGTGTATTGCCAAACAATGGGCCAAAACACACATGAACAGGTGATTTAGTTCATCTGTAAAAGAAAGGGACGCTCTCGGGAGCGTCATTTTTGTTTGCAGTATTTTATTTGGAGATGCGCCTACTCGGCGACCTCTTCGAGGGCTTTGTAGCGGAGCAGAAAGCGCTTGCCTTTGGGGATTTCCAGGGAAAAGCTGCTGCCCCGTCCCGGCACTACGTCGAGCGTCAGGTGAAAGTATTCCCAATATTTGAACTGGTCCTTGCTCATCCACATTTCGGTATCGGCAACCGCACCGAGGCGGACGTCTTGGCTGCCCAGCCGGAACTCACCTTCGGCAAAGCACATCGGTTGGGACCCATCGCAGCAACCGCCGCTCAGGTGAAAGATAAGGGGGCCGTTTTCGGCCTGCAATTCCCGGACCAGGGCTTCTGCTTCCGGGGTGATATCGAGTCGGTCTTTCATAGCTTTATGATTTTAAGCTTTAAAAATACGCACAAAGTTCTGCCTCGGACTTGCTCAACTTGGGGCGGACACCAGTTTTGCTCTGGGAATTGCGGTGCGGTGAACCCCTCAGAGTGCGACAGTCCACGCCGCGGTGGGGGTACGCGAGGATTGTACAAGCCTCGCGTGATGGTCATTCTCGCCCTCCTCAGCTTAATAAATTACCGGGGCCCGGCCCGAATTGTTTCATCCTTGGTTCCTCGCTTTGCGGGGACAGCTTCGTGGAGATCGCAAAAATTGGGGGTCAGAAGAATACGAGGTGGCCGGAAGGCCACCTCGCTACAACTAAAAGATTCTACTCCTGATGACGGGGCAGTTTAGAAGAAGCCGAGCTTCTCTTTGCCGTAGGAAATCAGCATGTTCTTCGTATTGCGGTAGTGGTTCAGCATCATCTTGTGCGTCTCCCGCCCGAAACCCGACTTCTTGTACCCGCCGAAGGGGGCGTGGGCCGGATAGGCGTGGTAGCAATTGACCCAGACCCGGCCGGCTTTGATGGCGCGGGGCACGCGATAGAGTTCGTGGGCATCGCGGGTCCAAACGCCGGCACCGAGACCGTAGAGGGTATCGTTGGCGATTTCAATGGCTTCTTCCACGGTCTTAAAAGTCGTGACCGAGGTGACTGGACCGAAGATCTCTTCCTGGAAGACGCGCATCGAGTTTTTGCCCTTGAAAATGGTCGGCTGGATGTAGTAGCCTTTTTCCAAACCGCTGTTGAGGGCAAACTTGTCGCCACCGCAGAGGACTTCGGCACCTTCTTGCATCCCGACGTTGAAGTAGGAAAGGATTTTCTCGAACTGGTCGTTGCTGGCCTGAGCGCCCATCATTGTATCCGGATCGAGGGGGTTGCCCACTTTGATCGCTTTGGTCCGGGCGATGACGCGTTCCATGAATTTGTCGTAGATGTCTTCTTGCACCAAAATCCGGGAGGGGCAGGTACACACTTCCCCTTGGTTCAGGGCAAACATGACCGCACCCTCAACGCACTTGTCGAAGAAAGCGTCGTCTTCATTGGCGATGGAACTGAAGAAGACGTTCGGGGACTTGCCGCCGAGTTCCATGGTGACCGGGATCAGGTTTTCCGAAGCGTACTGCATGATCAGGCGGCCGGTGGTGGTTTCACCGGTAAAGGCGACCTTGGCGACGCGCGGGGACTGGGCCAGCGGCTTGCCCGCTTCAATGCCGAATCCGGTGACGACGTTGAGGATACCGTCGGGCAGCACGTCTTGGATCAGTTCGAGGAGGCACATGATGCTGGTCGGGGTCTGCTCGGCTGGCTTTACGACCACGCAGCAACCCGCTGCCAGAGCCGGAGCGATTTTCCAGGAAGCCATCAGCAACGGGAAGTTCCAGGGGATGATCTGGCCGACCACGCCGATGGGCTCCTGCAAGTTGATGCTGACCGTATCGGCATCGTGCTCCGAAATCGTACTTTCGTCGGCGCGAATGACCCCGGCGAAGTAGCGGAAGTGATCGACGCAGAGCGGAAGGTCGGCCGCCAGCGTTTCTCGGATGGCCTTGCCATTGTCGATCGTCTCGATGGTGGCGAGGTATTCCAGATTTTCCTCCATGATGTCCGCAATGCGCAGCAAGACATTGGCGCGACCGGCGGCGGAAGTGCTGCTCCAGCCCGGGAAGGCGGCGTGAGCGGCGTCCAATGCCAACTCAATATCGGCGGCCGTCGAACGGGCCGAACGCGTAAATGGTAGGCCATTGACCGGGGAGATATTGTCAAAATATTGCCCCTGGACCGGAGCGACCCACTTACCGCCAATAAAGTTTTCGTATTGGGGTTTAAATTCTACCGATTGCTTTACAAACGGGAAATCAACAGTTGCTGTACTCATAAGTCTTTTCCTTTTTTTCCATGTTACACAACCCGTAGATAAATGAGGTGGAGTATCGCTTCAATTTATAGCACTATTTTCCCAAAATTGATTTTTTGGCCCTGAAATCGTAAATTATATCAGATATCATTCGTACCCATCACCCGATAACATGCGCAACTCTCGACCGATCCCGTATCGCCTCTCGGACATCCGCAAGATGGATTCATTGGTGGAGCACCGGTCAAAATTCAATTTGGACCACTGTGAGTTGAACATCTTTGAAACGCGGCAGCAAGCGTCAGATTTCCATTTGGCATTTGGAGGATTCACGATTACCTCCATGTTGCGGGGGAAGAAAATCATGCACCTGGATGGATACGAGTCCTTTGAATACCTGCCCGGCGAAACCGTGTTGGCACCTTACGGCAGCAAAATGGTGATTGATTTTCCCGAAGCGGATGTCGCTACTCCCACGCAATGCACCGCTTTGGTGATCGATCCCCATTACGTGCAGCAACAACTGACCCGCATCAATGAGCGCAAGGGTGCCTTCGTGGACCGAGGAGAATGGCAACTCGACCCGGAAGATATCTTTCTGCACAACGATCCCGAACTGGCGCAGTTGAGCACGCGGATCATTCAGGTATTCAGCGGTGACGACCCTTTTAAAGACGTCTACGCGGATTTGATGTTGCAGCAATTGATGGTGTGCATCATCCGCCTGCAGTACCAAAAGCACCTCACCGAAGCCGCCGACCCTACGCGGGAACGCCTCGCCAACGTTCTGCAGTTCATTCGCCAGCACCTCACCTCCGACATCCGCGTGGACGAGCTTTACCGCGTCGCCGGCATGAGTAAGTCCCAGTTTTATCGCCAATTCACGGAAATGACCGGCATGACTCCGGTAAAAATGATCCTCGAAGAACGCCTGCGCCACGCCAAGCGCATGCTCTGCGAATCCGACCAAAGCATCAAAGAGGTCGCCTATTCCTCCGGATTCAACGATCCGAACTATTTCAATCGCATCTTCAAAAAGCTCGAAGGCCAAACCCCGGGTCAATACCGCCGCAGCAATCCCGCTTCCCTCACCCAAAAGGCCCAAAAGATCCTCAAAATGGCGTAAGAGGAATTTTCAATTGCGCAATTTCCGATTTCCAATTGGCGCGTTCGAAACGCGCAAACCGCGATGGGTAAGGACGCGGAAAACGTCGCTACAACCCGAGGATCGTAGCCGCACGGCACGCCGTGCGGCCCCCGAGGATTTTCCAGTAAAGAATTTCCAATTGCTTGATTTCCGATTTCCCCGGACAATTGAAAATTGACAATTCCCTCATTGACAATTGAAAATCCATCGGGAATCAGCGCGTTTTCCACCCTCTGGTGGACATCTTCCCTGTCGCATCCCGCCATTCCTGCCTATTTTTCATTCGATGAAAATTTTACATACTGCGGATTGGCATTTGGGGAAAAGATTGGAACGGTTTGATCGCACCGAAGAGCAGCGGGCCGTGTTGGCGGAAATCTGTGACCTCGCCGAACGGGAAGCAGTGGACGTGGTGCTCATTGCCGGAGACCTCTACGACACCTACAATCCGCCCATCGGGGCCACCGACAATTTTTACCGCCACCTGAAGCGACTTTCCGCCAATGGACAGCGCGCGGTGGTCGCCATCGCCGGCAACCACGATTCGCCCCACCGCATCGAATCGCCCGACCCCCTAGCGCGGGAATGCGGAATCTTTTTTGCGGGCTATCCCCATTCCCACCTCGCGCGCATCCGCCTGGATACCGGGCTGGCCATCACCCAATCCGCCCCCGGTTTTATCGAACTGGAACTGCCGCGCACGCCGGCTCCGTTGCGCATCTTGCTGACCCCCTACGCCAACGAAGCCCGCCTGCGCAAGGCCCTCGACGAGCGCAATTCCGAGCATGATTTGCGCCAGGTATTGCGGGCCCACTGGGCGGAACTCGCGGAGAAATACTGCGACGAGCGGGGCGTAAACGTGCTGCTGGCCCACCTCTTTATGATTGGACGGGGGCAGGAAGCACCGGAAGAGCCCGAAGACGAAAAACCGATCAACATCGGTGGCGCGAGTGCTGTGTTTACGGAAAATGTACCCGCCGCGGTGCAGTACGTGGCGCTCGGCCACCTCCACCGCCACCAAAACATGCCCGGCGGTCCCTGTCCCTGCGTGTACTCGTCCAGCATCCTGGGCTATTCATTTGCCGAAGCCGGCCAGGACAAATACGCCGTCATCGTGGAGGCGGAGCCGGGGCAAACGGTGACCCTGCGCAAAGAGAAGCTCCGCGCCGGTCGCCGCCTCCGCCGCGTAGAATTCGAAAGCGTGGACGAAGCCGTCGCCTGGCTGGAAGACAATCCAGAGCCGTACGTCGAGCTGACCATCCTCACCGATTACTACCTCAAGGGTGCCGACCGCAAGCGCCTCACCGACGCCCATCCGCGTATCATCGGCCCGATTCCCAAGTTTCGCAATCCCGAATTGGTGCTGCCGGGTATCACCCAGGCCGCCGACCCGACCCGCGGCCGGGAGGAGCTGTTTCAGGATTTTTTCCGTTTTAAACACGATGGTGTAGCTCCCGGCGAGGAAATAATGGCCCTGTTTCGGGAGATATTGGCGAAGGAGGACAACCCATGAAACCCCTCGAATTGCGCCTCAAAGGCATGTATTCTTACCAGGAAGAAGTCCATATCGACTTTGAACGGCTGATCGAAGGGCGCCTGTTTGGGATTTTTGGCCCGGTGGGCAGCGGCAAGAGCACCCTGCTCGAAGCGATCACCTACGCGCTGTACGGGCGCAGTGAGCGCCTGGACCGGTCCGGGCAGAACTACAATATGATGAATCTCCGCTCGAATGAGCTGTTCATCGATTACATATTTGCCTTGCGGGGGACCCGCTACCGGTTTACCGTTAAGGGTAAGCGCAACCGCAAGAAGTTTCAGGATGTCCGCTCGTTTGCGCGCATTGCCTACGTGGAGAAGGGTGAGGTCTGGGAGCCATTGGAATCGAATGATGGCGCGGAGGTACTCGGGCTGAGTTACGAAAATTTTACCAAGACGATTATCATTCCCCAGGGAAAATTTCAGGAGTTTCTCCACCTCACCGCCGGCGCGCGGACCGAAATGCTGAAGGAACTTTTTGATTTGGGGCGCTTTGATCTGTTCAAGCCGGCCAACCAACTCCTCAGTGGCGCCAAAGAAGCCATTGTGGAGCTGGAAGGTCGCCTCAAAGAATTGCCGGAAGTGGATACGGCCACCTTGCAGCAGCAAAAGGACGAATTGGAGGCGCGGAAGCGGGAGCTGGAGGCACTGGCGCAGCGTCTGGCGGAGCAACGCAAGCAGGAAATGGAATTTGAGGCGGTGCGCGACCTGCAGGGCTCGGTGGTCGAGGTTTTGGAAGCACTCGGCCCGCTGGAAAAGCAGGAAGCGGACTTTGCCCGGCGGGCCACCGAGTTGGAGCGCTACGTGGCGACGCAGCAGGCATTTGGCGAGCTCCTGCGCCAGCAAAAGGCGAATCGGGAAAACCGCCGCCTAGCCGAGCGGGATCTGGGCCGCTACCGCGAAGGCGAAGCGAAACTGACCCAGGAGATTTCCACCGCCGAGCAAGCCTTTCGTGGGACCAGTAAGGCGTTCCAGCACCGGGAAGAGTGGCGGATCAAGGAGGAAGAAATGCGGCGCATTGTGGGCATTCAGTCGGTGGAAAAAAACATCGCGGGCGTAGAAGCGCGCCTGGAAAAGGGAAGTGGGGTAGTAACCGAGGCGCAGGCCCAACTGGAAGCTTTGCGGGAACGGGAAACGGCCGCCGCGGATGCGGTGCGCGAACAGAAAGCGGCCCTCCCGGATCAGATTCGGCTGCTCGAAGTCCAGAATTGGCGCAAGGAAGGGGACCGGCTGGCCGGGGAGGCGACCGCAGCTCAGGCAGTAATTGAGCAGGTACGGGAAAAACTGGCCGCGCACGAAGCCGAGGGTACGGCATTGTTGGGACCCACACAGGGGCGAGCGCCGGCCGAGGTGCTGGTGGAGCGCACGGCGGAGGAAGTGGAAAAGCGCCTTTCACTGGAAAATCTGCGGGTACACCGCCGCTTGTCTGACTTTGCGGAGGCCCTGGTTTCGGGGCAGCCCTGTCCGCTGTGCGGCGCGCGGGAGCATCCGGCGCCTTACGATGCCGGCCGGAACCAGGAGCAGTTGCGGGCGGAGGAAGCGGAACTGGCGGCACTGGGCAAGGCCATTGAAGTTTTGCGCCGCGCGGTGGCCGAGGTGCGGGCCTGGGAGCGGCAGCGGCCGGATTTGGAGGAGCAGTTGCACGCGGCAATTGCGGGGGAAGCCGTGTTGAAGGAGCGGGTTGCGGCCCATCGGGCGGCATTTGTCTGGCCGGAATACGCGGAAAAAGGGCTTGCGGAGTTGGTGGGGCTGATGGACGAAGCCAAAGCGGCGGCGCGGGCCCTGGCGGAGCAGGAGCAGCGGCGGGAACAGCTCGCTCGGGAGGTCCGCAGTTGGGAGGGCAAGTTGGTGCAGTACCGGGAAGCCATTGCTGCATTGGAACAAGAAAAGGCGGGAGAAACCGGCCGAAAAGCGGCCCTGCTGGAACAGTTGCAGCGGTTTGACTACGCCGCCTACCGCAGCAAGCCCAGCGAGGAACTCACCGCCAAAGCGGACTTTTTTCGGGCGGAGTACGAAAGAATCGGCAAAGATTACGAGGCGCAATCCGCGAAACTCGATCAGTTGCGCGACCAGCAGCAAAAGCTGCAAACCGACATCAAGGTCGAGCAGGGTAAGATTGAACGTTACGAACGCGACGGGAAAGGCATCGCGGAGACGCTGGCGGTGCGCTTGGTGGAGTTTGGATTTGCCGGCCTCGAAGAGGTGGGGGAGGTGCTGGCGCGCGATTGGAAGGTGGCGGAGGAGCGGGCGAGGATCGAATCCTACCGGCGCGATTTGGAGCAGTTGCGGGCCGAATTGAGCTCGTTTCGGAAGCAGTTGGGGGAGCGGAGCTACGACCGGGACGCCCACGCGGCGCTCACGGAGGAGCGGAAAGTCGCGGAAGCCCAGGAAAAGGAACTGAACCAGGCGATTGGGACGCTGCGGGAGCAACTGGCGCGTCTGGATGAGCAAGCCAAAAAGCGCCTGGCGCTGGAAGAAGAACAGAACCGCTTGCAGGACCGGGCGGAGAAGCTCGGCACGATCAGTTACATGTTCCGAGGGGCGGGCTTCGTGAATTTTGTTTCGACCATGTACCTGCAGGAATTGTGTCTGCGGGCCAATGCTCGTTTTCGCAAGCTCACCCGCAACCGGCTGAGCCTGGAAGTCCGGGAGGACAATGCCTTTGTGGTCCGCGACCTCGTCAACGGTGGGCAACTGCGCAGCGTGAAGACCCTCTCCGGCGGGCAGACTTTTCAGGCGTCGCTGTCATTGGCCCTGGCCCTGAGCGACAACATCCAGCAGCGGCACCAGAGCCAGTACAACCTGTTTTTCCTCGACGAGGGCTTCGGTACGCTGGACCGCGAGAGCTTGGGGATCGTCTTTGATACGCTCAAGGAATTGCGCCGAGAAAATCGGATTGTGGGGGTAATCTCTCACGTGGAGGATCTGCAACAGGAGATTGATCTTTTCCTGCGCGTAAGTCAGGATGAGGAAAACGGCAGTCAGGTGCGCTTGCGTGGAGTCTGACTGCATGAGATTTGACATGCCCAGGGTTTGGGTGCCAGATCGGCCGACTTTTTATCACAATTTCGAGTGAAATTTGTGGAATTGGCCAAGTTCGTGCGTCTATATACAGGCCGGCAATCGGTCCCAACGTCAACTGAGCCAATGGAACCTACCACTTTACCCGAACGTGCTCCCGCGCAAAACCCACCTGGGCAAACGCATGCGCTTGATTCCCTGGAGGAACAAGGCGATGCTGGTGGCATGATCCTCGCCCGAAATCCCGATTCACCTTCCGGAAAATTCGGCATGCCCGTACAAATGCAGGCCGCGGGCGGAGCGGTGGTCCAGCGCAATCCTTCCGATGAAGTTCCCGATCTGGACGAGGAAGTGGTGAAGAAGCTCAACGAGGCATTGGCACGGGACGACAAGGACAAAGCCTTGAAGATCATCCTGGACGCATTGGTGGCCAAGGACAAGGATGCTTTCGATCCCGCCTATTTGGAAGGGGGAAAGCTCTACGCCAAGGGCGGTGGCGACTCCAATGCCGGGCTGGGGCCGAATTTCAAGACCTGGCTGGAAGGGGAATTGGCGAAAGGGCCAGAAGAGATCAAGTCGGATAGCAAAGCATGTCGCAAATACCTCGACACACTCGAGATCCCGAAGGGCCTTCCCGACATCAGGATCAACATCGCGGAGGCGCGCTTTATTTCCGCCCCGCGCCTGTACAGCGTGGTTCGGCACGAGTTCATCCATTACGCCCAGTTCCGCAAAGATCCCTTGCGCTACATCTCTCGCTATGATTTTCCCAAGGGCTACGCCAATCCCAGCACAGATTCGCAGGGAGCCATCAATGAAGTCGAAGCCCACGTTTGGGAGGCGGAGAACATGGAGCAAACCGGGATCGACAAAGACCCCCAATACCTTTGGAACACGTTTGAGAACCTCAACGATTACTACGGAGAGATCAATGTCGGGGAGGCGGATCACCTTACCCAACCTTTTAAGGATGCCCGGAACAAACTCTGGAAAGCCGCGGTGAGTGGCTATTGCGACCAAGGCGATCCTTTGCTGGAAAAGGCGACTGCCGGCACCATCGTGGAGGACGAGCAAAAAAAGCTCGATGAGGTTTGGCGCTACATCCAGAACATGTGGGGCTACCGCGCTTACCGCAACCAAAAGGACGTCACGGCCCTGGAACCACGGGTAGCGAAGTACGAAGCGCATTATCAGCGGCTCGCCGAGCAGAAGGCCAAAGAAGAAGCCAAGAAGGAAGCAGAAGCATTCGGCGGGAAGATCAAGACGGCCGAGGCCAGGCTGGACAAAGCCGCCAACAAGGTCGATGCTTACAATTCCATGACCTCGCTGTTGCCGGCATGGCGAAAACTGGATGCAGATGGGAAAACGGAACATGAAGCGGCTTACACAGCCCTGACCATTCGGATCTGGAATACCACTTGGGAATATAGCCTGACCGACATCGAAGCGGCCTACGAAGCAAAGGAGGAGCGGAAAGTGCGTTGGATCTTCAACGAATTCATGATCGACCTGTTCAACAACGGCAAGGACCTGGCCATTCCTCAGGCAGAGCTCGACGCCAAAGAAGAGGTGCTGGACGCCTGGCGTAAGAAGCTGCGGGGCATGGATTGAACCTATCCGGATGGAAGACGTAATTTCAATATGGGCCCATCCTCTCATTTCCGCCCCATGTGGCTATTCTTCATCATTATCAGCATGAGCAGCACCGATATGTCCGCACAATTGAAGGAATACGAGCCGGGCGAAAATGTCCTCCATGGCGTTTTTCGGCCAGAAGGGCATGCCAGCCGCACCTTTACCTTTTACAGCAACGGTGAGTTTACCTGCGAAGATGCGCCCTCCAGCCTGGAGCGGCGGAGGTTTGGGCGCGGAACCTATGCGATCGGCAAAAAGGAATTGGTCCTGACCTTTCTGGAGGCCTTGCGGGCGCCTACGGCTGACTTGATCGTCCCCGAGGAACCACACGTGGAAACGATCCGGTTTCGCCGTACCGATGGCGAGCAAGGCTGGCGCATCATCGAATTTGAACTCAAAACCGGTCGGGGCAAACCTCAGTGGCGGCCCTGGTCACGTGGCGATGAGGTCGTTCCCAAGCGTGAGCTACCTTCTTCGGTGAGAGAAGCCCCTCAGGAATAGAACGACTCTTCCCGTAGGTAATACTGTTTGAGCAGCGGAGCCATCTTGTATTTCTCTTCTCCGGTGTCCTCTTTCAGCGCGGCTACCACGTCATAGACATTGTGGATGCCCATCTTATCCGCCCACTCGAAGGGACCGTGCGGATAATTGGTGCCGAGTTTCATGGCGCGGTCCACCTCCGGGATGCCGGCGGTGCCTTCTTTGAGCACAAAACAAGCTTCATTGATGATCATGCAGACGATCCGGGGGGTCACCATGCCTACCCGGTCGTCCACAAACTCGAATTCGCGCCCGAATTGTTGCAGCAGGTCCTCGATTCCAGCGCGGTCGGCTTCCCGCAGCAGGCTCAGTTCGAAGCGGGGGCGGTTGATAAAAGTGGGAAGACTGTTGAGGCCGACCAGGGTGCAGTCGATTTCCATCGCCATGTCGTGGACCAGTTGGGCCAGGCTCATTTTGACCGCGCAAGCGAATACCACCTGTCCTTCGTTGTCGGCGTAAAAGTCCAGATTTGTGGGGTGATCGTCTAAAGACAGGTCAAAGACCACGTCGTAGGCCGCAACGTCAAGGTTATCGATGAAGTATTCGTCATCGGGCTTTTCCATCATGTCGATGGGCACATCCATTTCCTCTAAATCCAGATAAAATTGATCTAGGAGGCTTAAATTGGCGTTTTTTAACTCCACTTTGCGGAATTCGTCCAAGCGGATGCGGGTGCCGACGATGAGTACATTCTTCATGGGATTCGTGCTTTGCTGCGAAGATAACAAGAACCCCGCGGATGTCCAGCGCCGAATCTACCCGCGTATTCCTAGATTGTGATCCAGTTCGGCGAAGGTGCGAACCATTCATCCCTTGCGAACGACCGTTCGCCCGGCATAACGTACATTCTGGACATATCTCCACCGATATCCCGGATCCTTGCGTACATTTGCAATGTCTTTAAGAAACAACACCAAAAGACTATTCAAATTTCAAAACTCTGAATCACAACTGCGAAAGCACAAAAACAAAGAACAATGAAACTCTCCCCCGCAATTACCGCCCCCCAAGATCCGACGCCGATGCGGTGGATACGCTTGGAAAGCGATCAGCTTGGAGAGGGTGGATTTAATCCAAGATTAGGGTGTGCCGAGGTCGGCCGACATCGAAAATGATGTCCACGTCATGAGACGCACACCCGAATCGCCCCCCACGATTCGGGTTTTTTTGTACCCGTTTCCCAACGAACCCCCCGCCCAACCACCGGAAATCAGACTTTTGGGCCTGAATTCGGAAATGACCCGGAGAATGGGATGAGAATTCCTTGTTCATTCTCAAGCGATCCCCGAGCGGGGGACAGGAAAAGTATGTTCAAATTTCAAAATACCTCGTTCTTTCCTTTAAAAACCGACAACCAAGCAAACCAGACCGCTGAACAGGCGGTAATGCTAACCGACCGTAACAAACCCGGAGCGGAGGCGATCCCCCAGGGGAACCGGCCTGGCCGGACAGGATGAAAGTCCTGGCGCTTCGCCCCCAACCATTGACAACAAACCAATTTCCGGGGTTTTCGCCCAGCGAGGCCCTTACTGACAACAAAACGAATGGAGGATAACGCCATGAGGTTTAACGTAACTGCACGGCACAATAAGACTGTGCGCAATCACGAAGGCGAAACCGCCTGGGCTCTGAGCCCCGAACTGGAACTCTACACTGCGGTCGTAACGACCTCACTCGGCGATAAGTTTTACGAGTCTGCCGGGAAGCGGATGGCCCGAATTCAAGAACTGATTTCTCAGGTTGATCCGAGCTTTGTCGCAAAGCTGGCAGTGTATGCACGCGAAAAAATGTACCTGCGGAGTGTGCCTTTGGTGCTGGCGGTTGAGCTGGCCAAGGTCCACCGGGGAGACAACCTGGTGAGCCGGATGGTCACCCGGGTGGTACAGCGGGCCGATGAAATCACCGAATTGCTGGCCTACTACCAGATGGCCAACCAGCGGACCGGGACCAAGAAGCTCGGTAAGCTCAGCAAGCAGGTGCAGAAGGGATTGGCCCAGTCCTTCAACCGCTTCGACGAGTACCAATTCGCGAAGTACAACCGGGCGACCGAGGTCAAGCTGCGCGATGCGCTCTTCCTCGTCCACCCAAGCCCTAAGGACTTGGCGCAGCAGAAGCTCTTTGACAAGATCGCATCCGACACCCTGGCGACCCCGGAAACCTGGGAAGTCAAGTTGTCCGCGATGGGCCAGCAGGCGCACGCAACTGCCGCCGACAAGGAGGCAGCGCGGGTGCGGACCTGGGAAGCAATGATCGACGGTGGAAAGATGGGTTACATGGCCATGCTCCGCAACTTGCGGAACCTGTTGCAGACCGGTGTCTCGGACGCCCGCATGGTCAAAGTCTGCGACCGCATTGCCGATCCGGTGCAAGTGCGCCGGGCCAAGCAGCTCCCTTTCCGCTTCCTGAGTGCCTACCGGGAACTCAAGGGCATCAGTTCGGTTCACACCACGATGGTCCTCAACGCACTGGAAAGCGCGATTCAGGCCTCGGTGGACAACCTACGGATGTTTGACGCTCAGACCCGGGTGTTGGTATCCGGAGACGTTTCGGGATCGATGTGCGCTCCGCTCTCGCCCAAGAGCAAGGTCCAGTACTACGATGTAGGCTTGGTACTTGCGATGCTGCTCCAGCACAAGTGCGACCGCGTGATCAGCTCGATTTTCGGAACCGACTTCAAGGTGGTCAACTTGCCCCAGAACAGCATCCTGCAGAACGCAGACAAGCTGAGACACTTGGGCTCGCAGGTTGGATGGTCCACCAACGGGTACAAGGTGGTCGACCACCTGGTCAAGAAGAGAATTGAACTGGACAAGGTGATGATCTTTACCGACATGCAGCTTTGGAACAGCCACGGCAACGGAAGTCACCTGGCCAAGTCCTGGGCGCAGTACAAGAAGATCGCTCCCCGGGCCAAGCTCTACCTCTTCGACCTGGCCGGATACGGACAGGCGCCCTTGGACGTGAAGCAAGGAGATGTATTTCTCATTGCCGGCTGGTCCGAAAAGGTGTTCGAAATCCTGGATGCGGTTGAAAACGGCAGCGATGCCCTCGCCGAAATCCGCAAGATCGAAGTCTAGTACGACAGGCCGATCTTTCGACTACGCGAAGAACGATTGTAAATAGATGCAGTACGCCACGGGGGACCCGGTCCCCACCAGTCCCCCGTGCCCGTACTTTTTGACCCCAGTGTACTTGTACACGCACCCAAAACGGGGGTGGGGCAGATTGGAGATGCAACGGATTGTCTATCCGTACCAAGCGGGTTCGATTCCCGTCACTCCCGCGACTCCGCGACCGACCCGTAAGTCGGATGGTGGAATCCAAGAGCTGTGATCGCTCATAAACATCCGCTCTTGTTCATTGACGTATTGGCTTTTTCCTGAAGATGATTATTCGATTTGTGTGTATAGGATCGGATGCCAGGGATGGGAAAATCGGGCGGCGGAGACGCGGCTTCGTGACTCCGCTGTCGGTTTTCCCTCCCCGGATCTGGTCTGATTGCCCCACAATTGTAAAATATGTTGTCAGTTTTTTAGGAAAGTATTGTTTACCACGGTGCCGTAGAAGTGCGTTACTTCGATTCCTTCCGCCGATCCAGGTTCAACTCCTGGTCCTTCCGCCAAACAAACCTAAGAACGCAAACCCGGGAGGATCGTCTAAATGGCAAGACAGCGGAGCCGCAAGGCCCACAGTCCGCAGTTCGCCCGTCGCCCGGCGTAAACAATCAACCCCCGACTGACTCACCAAAACAAGTCCGGAAGTGCCGTAGACCAGCGTTCCTTCGATTCTATTTGGTTTAGAACTCCTAAAACGACGCTGATCGCCCATTGTCTTCTGATACTTGTCTTTTTCCAATGAAAATCCCAACGCTGAAAAAAAACGCGCAATCCAGTGCCGTAGGTTGGTGTTACTTCGCAAGTTCGATTCTTGTACCGGGCTCAAAATCAATATTTATGCCCGGTTGCTCATGGGAGCGCATCCACCGGCTGAACATTGCCTGTATTGCCTACTGAAGATACGCGTTTAGAGTGCCGTAGAGTAGGGTTACTTAGGGATCCGTAGGTTGGAGGTTCGAATCTTTCCCGTCGTCCCAAATTTTACATTTCCTGGTGACGGTAGCTCAACTGGATAGAGCGACGGAATAGTCCCTGTTCGCCAATTGCCTCTAAAGATTCATTTTTGATTGGGTGCCGTAAAGCAGTTGTGCATCGGACAATTGTGTCAGCCGGTTGTACACCGGACCAAAAATACTGCTTGCCCCTTGCCCCAATTGTCAGTGGCCCTAATTCTTGCGATTGAAAAAGGAGTGCCGTAGATAAGTGTTACTTAGGTTGTACATGGTTCGAATCCAAACTCCTCCACCAGAACTGTACCCCAAGCCGTACGCAGAAAGCTCATCGACGTACCGCCTACCCGGTACCGTTCACCATTAACCTGGGGGAGCAAATTCAGTCACTTTTCGCCCTTTGCCTCCCATTTTCATCCAGGATGCCAAGGTTCCCGATGTTTGATTTTCGATTTCTGATTCTCGGCGGTTCGCCGCCGACATCGGAAATCAGAAATCAGGAATCAAAAATCAAAAAACACCTTGCGGGAAGAATGGGATTCCCTTCGGTCTCATAAGCCGAGCGTTCCAGGTTCGACTCCTGGTCCCGCAACCAAGATTGATGATCTGATGTCCGATTTTCGATTTCTGATTCTCGGCGGTTCACCGCCGCCATCGGAAATCAGGAATCAAGAATCGAAAATCTCCCCTGAAAAATTTAAAAGTCGCCGTGGACAAATGGTAAGTCATCACGCTTTCAACGTGATTATCGCGGGTTCGATTCCCGTCGGCGATTCTCCGAATTACCTATCTCATTTTCCTATCTGATATTCTGATAATGTCCTATTTCCGCTGTTGGCCGGCTTCCCCGGCGGGCTACAGTTTCCTAATTAACGACAACCAAACCTATCTGGTCATTGCAAAATGGCCACTCTCTGGATGTAGCTCAGTTGGCAAGAGTGCGAGTCTTGGAAACTCGAGGTCGCAGGTTCAAGTCCTGCCATCCAGACCAATGAATGCCGGATGTCTGATTTCTGATTCTCGGCGGTTTACCGCCGCCATCAGACATCCGGCCACCGGAAATTAAAAACACCTTGCGGGAAGAATGGGATTCCCTTCGGTCTCATAAGCCGAAAGTTCCAGGTTCGACTCCTGGTCCCGCAACCAAGATCGATGATCTGATGTCGGATGGCTGATTCTCGGCGGTTCACCGCCGCCATCGGGAATCGAAAATCCAAGAAACTTTGGGGCGGAAGTTCAACCGGCGGAACATCTGTTTTGCAAGCAGAAGGCAGTGGGTTCGAGTCCCATACGCTCCACTCATCTTGTTTTTACCTCGTAGTCTCAACTGGCAGAGCACTGGACTTTTAATCCGGGGGTTGTGGGTTCGAATCCCACCGGGGTAACCCGTGAATGATTTCTGATGACTTGATTGCCGATTGCTAATTGCCTGCGGCCGGCCGCAGCTATCAGAGATTACATCAGCAAAAATCAAACAGTCCTGTAGTTCAACGGCAGAGCGCCTGGCTTACACCCAGTCAATGGGGGTTCGAATCCCTCCGGGACTACCAACCAAAGATTTCCGATGGCCTGATTTTCCGCCCTGGCCATCGGAAATCAAATCATCCGAAATCAAACCATTCGCTTTGTGGCTCAATGGCAGAGCAGCTGACTCTTAATCAGCGGGTTGTAGGTTCGAGTCCTACCAAAGCGACCACCGTGCGGGAGATCAGATGATCATCCTGATTCCCCACACAAATTTACCAGCAGGTGAGGTGTTCCCGGCGGCATCCCTGGCTTCCACCCAGGAGGAGTGGGTTCAAATCCCACCATCTGCTCGAAACAGCAATTTCATCCAGGACAAACCTTTCCCGCTCCGGCGGGAAGCGGGGAGTGGTACTGCCTCATTCCGATTCATAGCTTTACCTATATTTCCAGTGATTGATCCATTCCCAATTGCCTCTCCTACCCAGCCACTCCCCGCTTTGTCCCCATTTACCCAGATAGTTCAGTGGTAGAACCTCTGACTCCAAATCAGATGGCGTGGGTTCAATTCCTACTCTGGGTGCGAAAAATATACGGGTGTGAAGCTCAAAGGCTGAGCAGACGGTTGTTAACCGTCCGGTTGTGGGTTCGAATCCCACCGCGCCCGCTGCGATAACTCTCAACGAAAGGATTGCCCATTTGAAAAAAAGGAATTAGTTTTGCGACTGTTCAGCCTCAGTAGCTCAGTTGGTCAGAGCAGCTGATTTGTAATCAGCAGGTCGTGGGTTCGAATCCCTCCTGAGGCTCTCCCCCCACTTATCGGCGATTCTAATCCCCCAAAAGCAGAACGACCTGCTTTCTGGGAAAGCAGGTCGTCCGGGTGTGCCGCATTGGCTCAATCCTCCGAAGATTCGGAAGCATTGTCTTCGCGCTTGTCGGCATCGTCTCGTTCGAAACGGTTGTACTTGGGGTTGGGACTGCGGCGTTCGTAATCGTTGCCCCGGCGATCATTGTAACCGGTGCGGCTGTCCCGGCCGTAGCTGCTGCTGCGATCACTGTCGTAGCTGCTGCGCCGCCGGTCCTTGTCGTAACCGCTGCTGCGATCACTGTTGTAGTTGCTTCGGCGGTCACTGCTGTAGCCGCTGCTGTCTCCGCGCTGATCGTAGCTTCCGCCGCTGCGCCGGTCGTAGCCACCGCCCCCGCCGCGCCGGTCGTAGCTTCCGCCCCCGCCGCGCCGGTCGTAGCTTCCGCCCCCGCCACTGCGCCGATCGTAGCCACCGCCGCCGCCGCGCCGGTCGTAGCCACCGCCACCGCCGCCGCGCCGGTCATAGCCACCGCCCCCGCCACTGCGCCGGTCGTAGCCGCCGCCACCGCCGCCGCTGCCGCGTCGGTCATAGCCACCGCCGCCGCTGCCGCGTCGGTCATAGCCACCGCCGCCGCCGCCGCGTTGGTCATAACCACCGCCGCGCCGGTCGTAGCCACCTCCGCCGCCACCGCGTCGGTCGTAGCCACCGCCACCGCCACGCCGGTCGTAGCCACCGCCGCCGCCACTGCGCCGGTCGTAGCCGCCGCCACTACTGCGTCGGTCGTAGCCACCGCCACCTCCACTGGAGTCGCGCTGTTCCGCTTCTTTTACGAGAATCGTACGTCCGTGTAATTCTTCTCCATTCAATTCCTGAATGGCTTCGCGAGCGTCATCATCATCCGGCATGATGATAAATCCGTAACATTTTGACCGGCCAGTGTCGCGGTCCATGACAAGTTTGATCGATTCCACGTTCCCAAATTGGGAGAATACCGTGTCTAAATCTTGGTCTGTGGTCTTATAGTCGAGCTTCGCCACAAAAATGTTCATAAGAAAGAAATCTTGAGATTAAAAATAATTCACTTAATGCGATTGCGCCCAGAGTTTAGTTTACGTCTAACCAAATGCAATGAGGGTAACAAAAACAAACAGGTTTCATGTAGGACTAAAACTCAAAAATATATTTTTTGGCGTGTTCATAAACATGCAAAGAACGTATCAACTTACAATATCGCTGATCACCAGGGCATTTACAAGTATTTGCCCCTGAATCCCGCGATCTGAATACAAATATAGGGCACAATGCCAAACCGCGAATTGCCCCGGATGGAACCCGGCAGTGGGCGGTAATGGCAACTCTTGGGCTCGACAATCAGCATGGCGGCTGGTCCAACGGCGAAGACGGTAGACTCTGACTCTACAGATCGGGGTTCGATTCCCTGGCCGCCATCCACCACCGGAGTGGTCTAACTGGAAATGACCTTTGGTTCCGAACCAGAGCGATGCAGGTTCAAATCCTGTCTCCGGTATCCTTGACGCCGAAATCGCCTAATGGATGGGCATCGGTCTTCTAAATCGATCTGTGTGGGTTCGAATCCTACTTTCGGCACGAAAATCATCGGGAGCTTTGGCAGAGTTGGTCAATGCGTCCGCCTGAAGAGCGGAAGATCCTGGTTCGATTCCCGGGGGCTCCACCAAGCATGGAAAAGGAAAGTGTCGTAGGTCGGGGTTACTTCGTGGTAAGGACAGCTCATAACTGTTTATACGGGTTCGAGTCCCGCCTCCCACATTTGGGGGGATACGCCGGCCGCTCATCACCTTTCCCTTTTGGTAAAGAACCTACTCGGGGTGATTCAGTAACCCCCATCGGCTCTGGTAGCGCAACTGGCAGATGCGCCTGTCTCAGAAACAGGAGGTTGCAGGTTCGAATCCTGCCCAGAGCACAAATTGATCTTTAGCTGGGTTGGGCTTTGCCCCGACTTGCCCCGCTGGCCTAATCGGTAACGGCGTCTGCTTTAAACCCAGAAGAGTTCAGGTTCGAATCCTGAGCGGGGCACCCCACGGCGGGAAAACTGGCCGGAGCGGGGAAACCCTCGGCCGCTGGTCCGGCTCGGGCCATGTTACCGCGGGCCCAATAATCATCGGGAGCTTTGGCAGAGTTGGTCAATGCGTCCGCCTGAAGAGCGGAAGATCCTGGTTCGATTCCCGGGGGCTCCACCACCATGAGAAAGGAAAGTGTCGTAGGTCGGCGTTACTTCGTGGATAACAACAGCTCATAACTGTTAAACGGGTTCGAGTCCCGCCCCCCACCCGGGGGGACGCGCCGGCTGCCTTTTACCTTTCCCTTTTTACTTGGGGCGGTTTAAATTTAATCCTGCGATTTTCCTATGGCAGATTTTTCCGCCCCTCTTCCGCTATTTTCTCATCCCTAGCTTGGGTTATGGACTCCAAAATGAGCTTCGAGGTACAAAAAAATCTGCGATAGCAAATTTCACAAATCAATTTTAAACCGCCTCTTAAAACAATTCCCATCGTGCACGCTGGGTCCCGTAGCTCAACTGGTAGAGCACCTGGCTCATAACCAGACGGTTGCAAGTTCGATTCTTGCCGGGGCCACTTCAATGAGAATCCAAGCCGCCTCGGTGAGTACCCAATTGCTCTGGTAGCGCAACTGGCAGATGCGCCTGTCTTAGAAACAGGAGGTTGCAGGTTCGAATCCTGCCCAGAGCACCCATTTATCTTGCCTTGGTAGCCCAATCGGCAGAGGCGCCTGTCTCAGAAACAGGAGGTTGCAGGTTCGAATCCTGCCCATGGCACAACCATCGCGGGTACTGGGGGCGGCGCTTTGCGGCGGCGTCACCCTACCCATCGCCCATCGCCCCGCTGGCCTAACTGGTAACGGCGTCTGTTTCAAACACAGAAGAGTTCAGGTTCGAATCCTGAGCGGGGCACAAGATCCATTCAGCAATATTTTCCGAGGAGATGGTCCGAGTGGTCGAAGGCAACTGATTGCAAATCAGTTTTTCGCGGGTTCGAATCCCGCTCTCCT
>JBCCQH010000098.1:0-31585 GCA_039024435.1 Bacteroidota bacterium | reverse complement strand
TGATTTTGCTATGGCATCTTTTTCCGCCTCTCTTCAGCTATTTTCTCGCCCATAGCTTTGGCTATGGACTCCAAAATGAGCTTTGAGAGACAAAAAAATCTGCGATAGCAAATTTCACAAACCAATTTTAAACAGCCTCTAGGGACGCGTTGTGGTCAGGAAAATGGTTGGGGGGCGCAATTAAAACTTGATCTGCTTTTCTTTTTTGTATCCAAAAGGTGTATATTTATTCAAAATGGTGAAAAACATGTATATCATTGCGGGATGCAATGGGGCGGGAAAGACCACGGCTTCCTTTACAATATTGCCCGAGATACTGGATTGTGAAGCCTTCATCAATGCGGATGAGATTGCCCGTGGGCTGTCGCCCTTCTACTTGATACCATCCCCAAAGTATACCATCTCGATATCTGGAACCAAATTGTGACTGCCTGATATGAAGAAATGGAACCCAGCCCTTTGGCGAAAAAAATCCTCCGTGGCATGGAGATCGCCTACGAACGCATGATCGAATTCAAAATCTACAAAAATTCGAAAGTTGTGCTTTGGCAGGATGGGAAGGTGGTCGAGATCGATCCCCGGGATCTGCCCAAGACGACCCGGTACGGGATTCACCGCGACGAATCAGAAAATTCCGAATCGCCTCGGTAAATCGGCTTGCGACCTTGCCCGATTCCCCCGAAATTGCCGGTCATGCACAATCAACTTGCACCCCTGCGTTTGGGCATCATCGGACTGAGCGAAGGCAACGGCCATCCGTATTCGTGGTCCGCCATTTTTAATGGCTACGACCCCGAAGCCATGGCCCACTGTCCTTTTCCGGTGATCCCTCAATACCTCGCGGAGCAAGCCTGGCCGGATGCGGCCCTTCCGGACGCGACCGTGACCCATATCTGGACCCAGGATCCCGCACTTTCTCGAGCGGTGGCCGATGCGGCCCGCATCCCCCACATTGTGGCCGAGATGACCGATATGTTGCCCGAGGTAGATGCGGTGCTGCTCGCCCGGGACGATCCGGAAAACCACCTCGCCATGGCGCGCCCTTTTCTGGAAGCGGGCCGGCCGATCTATATTGACAAGCCGGTGGCTACGGAGGTGGCGACCCTGGATGCGCTGTACGCCCACGAACAGTGGCCCGGACAGTTGTTTTCCTGCTCGGCGGTGGGCTACGCCGAAGAATTTAAACTTTCCGAAGCTGACCGCGCGGCCATCGGGGAGGTCCGCTTGATCGAAGCTTCCATTCCCAAGTCCTGGGCGAAATACGGCGTCCACCTCATCGATCCCGTGCTGCGTTTGGATGCAGCGCTGGTGACGGAAGACTTAGCGCGGGTCGAGAACACCGGGACGGGAGATATCAATCTGGTCACGGTGACTTGGGAGAGTGGCCGACAAGCGCTTTTCAAGGTGACCGGGGCCGTGGCCAGCCCCCTCAAATTGACGGTCTACGGAACCCGAGGCTTTCGGGAGTTGACCTTCCGCGATACTTTCAAGGCGTTCAAGGGTGCTTTGCGGGACTTCGTTGCGGGGGTACGTAGCAAATCGGTGCGCTCGGAGCGGGCGTTTTTGACCCGGGTTGTCGAAATCATCGAAAAAGGAGCGCGGCATGGATAAGAAAATCATCTTTATCACCGGTGGAACCGGCAAGTTGGGGCGGCAATTCGTGGCGCATCTCCTCGCCCAGGGGCATACGGTCATCACCAATTCCCGCTCCCAAAGCAATCTGCTGGCCCTCGCGCAGGAACTGCCCGACGAAGGGGAGTTTCACGGAATTGAGCTGGACCTGGAGCACGCGGATGCAGTGCAGGAAGCGGAGGAATTCTTCGCGGACCATGATCTGCAGCCCCACGCGGTGGTCCACAACGCCCGCAGCTTGAACTACTTCAACATTCAGTCCGATGGCACGATTTCTCCGGCGGATTTTTTGGCCGAGCTGCGCATGGACGTGGTCATTCCTTACGATTTGACGATGCGCCTGGCGCTGATGCCGGACAGCCGCCTGGAAAATGTCGTCAACATCAGTTCGATGTACGGCATGGTCGCGCCCAACCGCGAGTTGTATACTGATTTTGACCAGCAAAGTCCGATCAATTACGGGGTCGCGAAGGCGGCTCAGATCCACCTCACGAAAGAACTGGCAGTGCGCCTCGCCCCCCGCAACATCCGGGTAAATGCGATATCTTACGGCGGATTCGGCGGTCGCGCCCCGGAAGACTTCGTGGAACGCTACCGCCGCCTGAATCCGCAGGCCCGGATGCTGGACGATACGGAAGCGCCGGGGGCCCTCGCATTTTTGCTGTCGGAGGCCTCCCGGGGCATGACCGGGCACAACCTGGTGGTGGACAGTGGATGGACGATTTGGTAAACGAACACATTACGCATGAAAATCATAGCCGAAAGCGCATCGAACCACCAGGGCAAGCTGGAGGTTCTCCTGGGAATGGCGGAAGCGGCCGCCTACGCCGGGGCCGACCTGTTTACCGTGCAGGTATTTCGCACGGACGCATTTTGTGAGCCGGAATACGAGCGGCGGGACATCGTGGAGGAAATTGAGTTTAGCGATGCCGAATGGGCACAGGTATTTGTCCGGTGCCGGGAATTGGACCTCGCGGTGGTGCCCTGTCCCCTGGATGGCCCCTCACTGGACCTGGTGGTCGCCGCCGGGTACAAATTGGTCAAGATCCACGCCACCGATATCCTGAACTTGCCTTTTCTGGAAGCAATCGTGGCCCACGACCTGCGGGTGCTCCTCGAAACCCAGGCCGCGACCGCGCGCGACATTGACCGGGCGCTTGGGGTGCTGGGCCGGGAACGCATCGAGTGCCTGATCCACGGGTTCAGCAATTACCCGACGGAGGGGGAAGACCTGAACTTGAATGCACTGGACCACATGCGGGCGCGGTGGCAGTTGCCGGTGGGTTTCGCCGATCACAGCCTGGACACGAAGGGGGTGCCGCTCATGTGCCTGGCCAAAGGCTGCACTTACCTGGAAAAGCACATCACGGTATCGCGCAACGACCGCTACTACGACTGGCAGGTTTCCCTGGAAAAGGAAGCCTTTGCGGTGCTGGTGCAGGAGGTGCGGCGCTACCGCAAGGTGCTCGGTAAGGGCATCAAGCACCCGGTCCCTGCCGAAGTCGCTTTCCGCAATGTCCTCTACAAGAAGTATTTTCCCGAAGCGGACGGACCCAAGGTGTACCGGAGTGACCGTGGCCTGAATTTCTACGACTACCAGTACCGGACGCACGACAAGGCCAATGTCGTGGGGCTGCTCATTGCCCGGCTCAAGAGCCACCGCCTGAAAGAGAAAGTCATCCGCCCCTTGCGGGATGACATGCTGATTTTTGACCTGGCGGATCGGCTGGGCCGCTCGCAATACACCCGCAAATTTATGCTGGCCACTTCCCACCTGGAAGAGGACCAGCGCTTGGTCGAAGAAGCGGAGAAACGCGGTTTGGCGGCATTTGCCGGGGATCCGCTTTCGGTGCTGGACCGGATGCTCGACGCCGCCGAACAGGAAAAAGCCGGGGCGGTGCTGCGCATCACGGGCGACAATCCGCTCTGCGACCCGGACATCATCGACGCGATGATCGAGCTTTACCTGGAGCACGACCTGGATTACGTCCGCGCGAACAATCTGCCCATCGGGATCAGTGCGGAGTTGTATTCCATCGGCTACCTCCAGTACCTCTACCAGCACATCGAAGATCCCAATACCAGCGAGTACCTGAGCTGGTTCGTGATGGACATTCCCGGTGGGCGCAAAGGGGCAATCGATGTCGCGTTCCGGGGCGAAGCGCTGTGGAGCTACGCGCTCACGGTGGATTACGAAGCGGATCTGGAACGTGTCTTGCAGTTGGTGGGCAAAATCAATCCCGCGCGCTTCCGTGACCTGCAACTCGCCGATGTTCTCGCTGGGGTCGGTACGTTCAAAACCATTCCATCGGATGCTCCGGTCAAGCTGCCCCGGGGCACCACCGTCACGTTTGGTGAATTCATCGATCAGCAGCGCAATTTGGAATACATTATCAGAAAGACTTACCATGCGGACCCGGCGTAGAATTGTATTTCGTGCGGATGGCAATTCGACCATCGGTTTGGGCCACGTGGTGCGCTGTTTGGCCCTGAGCAGCATGTTGCGCAAGCATTTTCGGACTGAATTTGCGATTCAAGCACCGGGCGCAGCGGTGACCGACATGATCCTCAAGGATGCAGACCGGGTACTGGGGTTGCCGGAAAATGAAGATCTGCACGCTGATTTGGACCACTTTACCGGCCAATTGCAACCGGGAGACATCGTGGTGCTGGATGGCTACCGTTTTGATTCGGTTTATCAAAAGGGGGTACGCGACGATGGTCACCGTTTTTTGGCGGTGATTGACGATTTGCATGCCCACCACATGTATGCGGATGCGGTGATCAATCACCAGGGTGGCATCTCGCCTTCGGCCTACCAAACGGAGCCGTATACCCGTTTGTATCTGGGGCCGCAGTACGCCTTGCTTAGGGCGCCGTTTTTGAACGTGGACCCCTCCACGCGGACCTTTGCCGATCCGAATCGGTTTTTTGTTTGCATGGGAGGAGCTGATCCCCACAATTTGAACCGCAAGGCACTGGAAGCGCTTTTGCGGGTGCCCAGGGTGGCGCACGCGCTGGTGGTCATCGGCAGTGCCAATCCGCACCGGGCCGACTTGGAGAGCCTGGTGCCACAACTTCCATTTCCGGTGCAACTCCTCGTGAATTTGGATGCGGGGGAAATGGCCGCGGCCATGCAAAGTTGCGGGAGTGCGCTGACTCCGGCCAGTAGCCTGTCGATGGAGGCCGCTTCGGTAGGGATGCGACTGTTTGTGGGGCACTATGCGGAGAACCAGGTCCATTTCTACGATTATCTGACCTCCCGGGGATTGGCGGCGCCATTGGGGGATCTGCAAACCGCGGGTATCCCGGAATTGGCGGCGCGGATCCGGGCGGTGGCACCGGCCCGCCGGATGATTCAACGCCAGCAGACGGTCTTTGGCGGCCGGCAGCGGGAAAAATTGTTTGAGGTGTTTGAAGGGTGGATTTGAGGGGGCACCTTGGACCGGGTGCTTTTCGGTTGAGGATCGATTTTGGGGGGGGATTTTGCGTATCGCAGCGCCTTCCTAACTTGGCGCCGGAAGTTTATCTCCGCTCCACCACTTCCGGGGTAAAATTGTCCTCGGCCCCATCTGGTTCGTTCGTTGCGGAACAATCCGTATCTTCACTTCATGGACATGACCCTCCACCTCCTCGCCCGCGAAGACCTGGAAACGGTGCGCCAGTGGCGCAATTCACCGGAAGTTTCGCGCTACATGTACACCGATCAACTGATTTCGGCGGAGGAGCAAGTCGCGTGGTTTGCACGGATTTCTCAGGATGCCACTAAGCGTTATTGGCTCATTCGCTATGGGGAGCGCCCCATCGGTCTGGTCAACATTGCCGAAATCAGTCCTGCCCACCGGCGCTGCAACTGGGGGTTCTATTTTGGTGTGGCGGATCTGCGGGGGCTCGGTTTGGCTTCAAAAGTGGAGTTCAACGTGCTGCGCTACGTGTTTGATCACCTCGGGCTGAACAAGCTGTACTGCGAGGTGTTCGATTGGAATGAAAATGTGATTGCGCTGCACTCGAAGTTTGGCTTTCGGCGGGAGGGATTTTTCCGGGAGCACATCGTGAAGGACGGGAAGCCGCAAAATATCGTCTGCATGGGCGTACTGGCCCGGGACTGGAAGGTGATCCGCAGTTACTACGTCGAGAAGCTGTACGGTGGGGAGGAGAACTTGCCGGTGATTCCTTGAGCCCTCAAACAAACTCACAAATCTCCCAAAATGCCACCAGTTTCGTGATTGCTTGGTTGAACTTTTCGGCGGAGAGGGGCTTGACGATGTAGCCGGCGACGTTGTACTGGTAGGCGGTGGCTTTGTCGATGGGGTTGTCGGAGGTGGACATGATGAATAGGAAAGTACAATTTAGAATGGCAGATGAGACCTAGAAGACGACAAGTATATTTTGCAACGGCAAACGACTGGAAGTTGTCCGAGGCCCACCTTGAATTTCTCCATCAGGAATTGCGTCAGATAGTCTCGTTATTTGCAACGGTTAGTGAAAGTGTAACCTTCACAACCAACTTCAAAGCGACTCCGCAGAGCTTGAAGAGAGATTTGGTGAGGAGCAACTCCCGGTACGATATATTTCATTATGCTGGACACTCTCGTCCCGGGGTCATCGCGCTGCTCGATTCGGAGGCAGGCGTCACCCTAAGGAACTACGATGCGGTCAATTTTGCCGATTTACTGGGCCGAATGCGAGCCTTTCGTTTGGTATTCCTGAACTCTTGCGAATCAATTTCAATTGCCCGGTATTTAACCTCGGATAAGGTCGGTATTCCGTGTGCAATTGGTACCACTTCGCTGTTGGAAGATCACCATGGGATGCACTTTGCCTACCTGTTTTATGCGCAGCTCTGCATTTGTGGAACGACGATTTCGAGCGCATTCGATCGGGCAAAGCGAGAGTTTATCCGACACTACGGGGAAAAGGTACTGTTCCCTTACGAACTGGTCATTTCGGATCAGATATTTACACGGAATGTTCCGCGCGACTGGAAGTTTATCCCAAAGCAGAGGCGCCCTCCACGTACGGATTCGAATATTACGATATCTCTAAGCGACTAAAATGCAAGGAAAAAAACTGCTTGAACTGATCTTTACTCTTGGGGAAAATGAACTGCAAGAGTTGCGAAATACTCTCCGGCGATCCGACTCCGGTCGCGATTTGTGGTATGCGGAGATGATCGGGGAGATCGTAGAGCACGAGGCGGATTTATTGGAACCGGCGCCGATTAACATCATTGCTCTGCTGCAGACGCTGGATCCCGAGTACTCGAATGCGAAGTTTGCCCGGGACCAAAAATCAATTCGGCAGGTGATCGCTAACTTTCTGGCCCAGAGGGGACCGGATCCACACCCTTTTTCGGGGGAACTCCGGCGCGCTCGGTACTTTTTGCATCACGCTCAACACGGATTGCTGGAAAAAGAACTCAACGAACTGGATCGCCGAATCGGTCAACATCCGATTGGGCTTGACGCTATGCATGCCTCGATGGAGCTCGAGCGAGTGCGGATGCACGTGCAGGTTTTGAACCGTACCCGGAAGGCACCGATTAATTTTAATGTATTGCAAAAGGCTGAGGACCGCTATTTTGTCGCTTCACGTTTGAAACTATTGTGTGCCCGGATGAGTGCCCGAAATGTTTACCACGATCAGGACATTCAGTTGGTAAAGGAAGCAGAACGATTGGTTAAATCGCTCAAAAGACCGGAAAATGTGTATTTGCGAGAGGATTTGTACATACAGGGTTACGGTAGGCTCCTCGAAGGATTGCTGTTGGTCGACAGTGGTGAGTTTGCCCTGATCATGCAGGTGATGCCTAAGGTGCTCGGCTATTTGAGGGAGTTGGGCGGTGCCGAAGCAGGGCTCCCCAAGTATGTAATGCTAGATATATGCACCGGCTGGATTGGGATTTGCCATCGTTCGGATCAACATGTAGGTAAAGGTGGAAGTGTATTTCTCTGGGAAATCTATTCGCAGATTTTTACCCTTGATTTGTTGAGTTCGGCCATTGGTACGGACCAGTTGCACCACTTGAAAAACTACGTGAAGTTGAGTGCTGAATTGGGAAAGTATGACGAAGCCTTTGCCCGGCTCCGTTTCTATAAAAATGCGCTTAGTGAGGCCGGGCAAGACTTGTTTCTTTTGCTTATGGAGGCAATGATTCGGTACTACCGCTGGAATGAACAACAGGGTGACCATTCAAAAGTCCTCTTTCAATTGGAGGAAGTGATTCACTCCCGCCGCGGGACACTCAAACAAGATCTGTTTTTTCGCCTTCAGGCTGAGGTCTTTCGGCTCCGGGTATTGTACCGATTGCATTGCGAAGGAGCTGATGTCAGCGAGGAAATTTCCAAAGCCGCCGAGAGCCTGAAGGTTCAGGTTTTTCGTCTGAAAGGCGAGTTATCTCCGGAATTTCAAGAGGGATACAAAAACTTTGCCCAGAAGTTTTTGACATTCTTGCGGAATTGGTGGGAACCGCAAGAAAAGTTGTCAAGGCTGGGAGAAAAAATTAGGGGCGTCCGACACTGTGTAGAACGCCCCTGGTTACTATCCATCATCGAGGACCGAATTGCGGAGCAATCAGTCACAAATCGGTAACCACAATGATGGCAATTTCATCACCGGGGGAAACCTGATTCTCCTGTCCTGAAGTGATTCCAGTAAAGTCAACTTCAAATGCGAGTCCGGATGCAACTGCTGGAAAGCAATCCGCTCCAAAAACTGCTATTTCGACAGAATTGCCAACAACGTTGACTTGAGCGGTTGCCCCCGACCCCCAGATTGAACCGGCAAGCGAAACCTGCGCTTTAACCGTAGATGCCATTCCGGCAGGCAACACAAAGTTGAAGTACAACTGATTGGCATTTGTGATTGATGCGGCATCAAGAAATACACTGAAGTGTGCACTCCCGGGGACAGAGTAGCTGGATACTCGCCAGGATCCACTCGGAATCGACTGAATAGAGTGGTTGCAGGAAGTTGGGGTGATGATCTGTCCGGTTGCAAATCGTGCCTGAGCAATTTCAGAAGTTGCAATCGGCGCAAAGGTGAGGATCGCTGCCAGGAGCGAGTTTTTTAGAATGTTGAAGAACATAATTGTGTTGTTGTTCTTCGGGAGAAGGGCCCTTTCACGAAGAGGTGAAAGATATTTACGATCGTTTTGAGCAGACACGAGGAAAAGAACGTTGCCGCCGGAGAGGCAGCCTTTTGTGCCTGTTCACCTCTAAGTCGATGTGCCAGAACAAAACACTGAATTTCAAATAATTTTTTTGGATGCCCATTTGCGTACCGATGAATTGGCGCTTTCCTGGGCGGAGAGGCTGATTTTGTGCTGCAGAGCTCGTGAAAAACGGTGGATTTTGTAATTTTTTTCGTTGAGGCGGATGCCCTATTTGTGAGCACACCAGCAAAAGTTAGAATTCACAAATCACTCATTGCCTCAGAAAATGGTTACTCCGCAAAAATCTCAAGATGCCCACTGGACAAAAACGTTTCGAAGTACTGAGCCGGGTTCTCCGGAAAGGAGGCAGGTTTTCGGTGAATTTTGGCAGGAAATGCACGGGCGGATCTTGAGCGGAGCTGCTCGGAAATCGCAATTGGCACTCGACGATGTAATCTTCGTTGAAGCCGAAGGGAAAGCGTTGCGGGAATTGTGGGAAGAAATCAAGGTACGGGAAGTCAAGGATTCTGACAATTTCTCCGCATTGTGGGCTACCATTCTCCGGAGGCGATTGCTCGATGGTCTGCGCCGACTCAAGACACATCGGAAATGGGAAGCCGAAGATTCCGCCCAAATTAAAGATAAGATGCTGGTTCAGGCAGGGATAGATCCCCACCGGGTACTGGAGAATGCGGAAAAGCGTGAACTCTTAAAGCGGATTCTCGAGCGAACGGCCATGCCCGATTGCCGTAAAATATTCTGGTATAAGTTCTGGCCCGACGCAGTTGAGGAGGCAGAAAGTACGGTTCCAGTTTCCGATCAGAGCGGCAACTTAGCAATTGCGCGCAAACTGGGATATGCGGGGACAGATGAGGCAGCAACAAAAAAATTTGACAATCGATTCCGCCGTTGCAAGTACAAGCTGGTGCAATTCTTGCTTGAATCGACCCATCACCAGTTTTTGATTGATTATCTGATTCGGGATATCCGTTTTGTGGATCTGCTTGATCGGTACGACTACAGCTTGTCCTGGATTGTAGGGTTCTTGCGAGAACTCAAACGTTTGCCCGGGGATGAGAATTCGAAATGGATTCACACTGAATTTCATCGTGCTGAAGCCGATTCTCCACGGAAACTCATCGCAAGTTGCAAGTGGACGGGTGAAAAGGCAATGGCATTCATTCAAGAAATTGAATCCCGTCAAAGTACTGTTTTGTTCGATTTTCTGCGCTTTTTGGTCTGGCTGGCGGAAGAAACGGATCGGCAGGAGCTTTTCAACTTTTTGGCCAAGTCATCCTCGTGGTGGCGGGTTCCGATGAAGTATGAAGAGTTCTTTGGTGTGACTCCCGAAGAACTGTACGAACTCGAATCGAATGCCGAGGCCAAGGTTCCCGCTTCGAGGGGGGAGGGGAAAGAGGAAGAGTACAAATTGGAGATCATACGGAAAGTCAACTACCTATTCGGTCGGCTCTTAACCTAGGAGAGGGCAGCCCTTTTTCTCCGGTGTGCAGCTCCTGATGTTTTTGTTGGCTGGAATTGTTTTTCGTCGGCAGAGATCAAGTTGAGCGTCAGGAAAAGCGATTTGTTCACGGGGCAATTGCAACCTGCCTTGAATTGAAAACAGCCATGAGCAACACCTCAATTCACTCATCATAAATACGCAGAACCTATGGATGAATCAGACTATGAAGGCTGGGATAATGATTCAGGCCTCGACAATGGAAAGAAAAGTTTCCCAATGGATGACGCAGACTTGACTGCGGACGACTTTCCGGAAATGGAAGACCCGGACAATCTCGATCCGTCGGCTGCCAATTCGCAGCACAGTATGTCTGAGGAAAGTGGCATGTACACGAATGGCGGTCCCGACCTGACGAGCGATATCGATGCGGGTATGATGGACGACCCGGGGGAGGATGAATCCGGCAATGATGAAACGGAGAACGACGATTCCAATGCAGATATGCGGTCGCGCGACATTGCGATCAGCATCACAGTAGGTGACGGTGACAGCCGCGACATATCTGAATTCTTTTCGATCGTGGACCTCGAGAGTGACTATCGGGAGTGGGCAAATTGGAAGATTAACCGGGGTTTGGAAGCAGCGGCAAATAGACTGAGCGACGACGGCTTGATATTCATTGTGAGCGACGATGAGTTTACTGCCGAGATTGCGCAATACTGGATCGTGCATGACCCGACGGGAGAGGCCATTGATCGCCCAAATGCGCATTACAGTGCCTTTTTGTTCAATACACACCTTGATGATTCCCAGCAAATCTGGAAGAACCTACTGGCTGGGGGAAAAATTTCGGTGGCGGTTAGTGGGGAAAGATGCCTGCTTTTGGCTTCGCTGACCGACGATGATTTTATAAAAGGATTTCCGCGGGGAAGCGCAATCTCCAAGCGGGACCGGTTTGTTTTTCATCGAAAGGAGGAGCGCCATTTTATCATTCACCTTTCTCGGGATTTGTACCACCGGTATCGGGGACAGCTCGATTGGGCCTACATTTGGGAGATTCACGGCGATGAAATCCTCATTACGCAAGTATTCGGGGACCGTGCCCCGGAAATTTTGCAACGGGTCCGTGAGCAAAGAAATTCATTTCGCTGGGGCGATCCGGGGGACGAGTCGGGCTACATAAAGGAGCTGAAGATTGAGCTTGAAAAGGGAGAAGATTCTTTCCTGAGATTGCTCAAGCAGAAAGACGAATCCGCCGACCGCTCAATCAAAGACTTTCCCAAGTTTGAGACGTGGTTGACGTTATCCTATCGCGAAAAACGGGTGCTGATTTTCCAGGTATTGTTGTTGTACAATTTTCCTGGATTGAAAGGACCGCAGTTTCGGAAGCTAATGGCAATTCTTTTGGGAAGGCAAGTTGCGGCGGGTCCCATCCCTTCCGGGAATTCCTCGGTGATCGCCGAATTGGTGCAGCGGCGGGTGATGCCGATTGGGGAGTACTGGTCACGCAACTGTGGTTGGCTCATGCGCAAAGCGGGAATTGAGACCAAAGAAAACGCTGCTTTTGAGTGGGCGCTGGCATTTTTTTACCGGGAAGGAGGCATGGCCCTCATCACCGAGATCCACCAGCGTGATCCTTTTGAGGTGGAGTATTTTTATCGCCGTTTGATCCGCTCGGGGATGCTCTTTGGGTCTCGGCGACCGTACTCGAAAGGGGATCAGCTCAGGAAAATCGTATTGCGGATAGAGAGTTTCGGTGGGGATGATCTTTGTAACTACCTCTTCAATGGGTGGTTAAACGCTTATCGATTTGCCAAAGGAACGTTTAGCTTACCGGCACGTCCCATTTTCGAAGTCTCAATTGCAAATCTAGCACCGGCAAATGAGCTTGAAGATCGGCTCCAGATTATTCTTTCGGCATTCCTGCGCAACGACCGAGGGGAATCCAGTCGATCACAACATGGGCTTTTGCGCAGATTTTTCCAGAAGCTGTACAAGGATCGGGAATCAGAGCTCATCGTAAAGATGCTCCTGAAAATCGGGATTTCGAACTACACCTTTTCGGAGCTGTACCTCAAGAAGTTCATTTTGCGCACGGACACCGGCGATTATCAAGCAGAAGCAGCTCGGGTATACTATCAGTTGTCGCGGAAGCAAAGTTTGACGGAAAACATCGAACACTGGCTTCGGGTCTACGGGCAGACGACCGCTGATACCAGCAGCAATGCCAAAATCGGACCGGGTAAGAAAATCCTAGGCGATACCCTGTTTTGTATCATTTTGAATCGCCTCAGGGCATCACTTCAGAGCCTATTTCGCTCCTCTTCTCAGGAGCGATTTGAGCATCCAATACTTTGGTTTGTGCAACGCTCGGTGGGAGCAAACAGTGAGCTAAACGAACTGTTTGTTGGCTGGTTGGTGAGCAGATTTCCTACCAGATCGACTTCAGTGATTGCCCCTGAGGGGAAGGCCAAGCAATTTTTGAGCGAGTTTCTGGTTGATTGGAGCCGAGCAATCACCCTGTTGAACCCACTTGAGCAGTTTCCCAAAGATTACGACCGCAAATTCTGGGATCAGTTTGGCACTGCATTGCCAGAAGCCCGGCTGGGCCCCTTGATCGAGCAGATTTCAGAGGGCTTGGAACAGCATCTGCGCAAGGTGTACGATCCAACAAATGAAGCCCCCAAAAGCACGGACGACTATCAACACCTGGAAGTTGTCGAGAGAATACACAATGAATTGATCAAATTAAAATAAACCAATATGTCGACGATTACGGATATGATCAAAAGGATTCCTTCGGAATACGAAGCCCGATTTCGCAAAAAAAACACCGGCCTTGTATGCTACCGAAACCCTTCCACTGGGGAGATCAAAACCAAGCTTTCTATGCTGAACCGATCCACCAATTGGGAGGCCTACTACATAGATTTTACCGCAACATGGGAGAGCAATGTCGAGCTCAAGCTTTCGCTCGACAAATACAAAAAGGAGGTGATCCTGGACTTCCATTTTTTCGCCTCGAGTTCTACGAGCGAAGAGAGTGCTGTGAAGTTGTTTTCCAAGTACATGGCCGTGGAAAAATTACCATTCGAAGATCGGGTAAAGCGAAATATTGCGGCCTGGACGCGCCAGTACATGCTCACTCATTTGATGCACCCGGCGGAGAGGATATTGTTGTTGAACGAGTCACTCTCGGACATATCCGTTGATGTATGTTTTCAGACCGAAAAGACCTATGGTCTCAAGTTGGTAACCGCATTGAGTATCCGCAACCTGAATAGCGTTCCTCCCATCAAAGTCCGCGATAAAGTGTTCCGGACAGTGGTCCAGCACCTGGCCGACCCTGTGGATCTAAAGGTGGACGTAGACTTGCACCCGATTCCCGGTCGTGAGTTCCGGGCCATGATTCTTTCGGAACAAGAGACCGAGCTTGAAGCGGTTGTCATTCGGAGCCTGCAGGATTACCTCGAAGAGAAACTGAGTGTAACGGAGTTGCTTTACGATCTCGACGCGAAAATTATTCCGGATGCCCAAAGTTTAATCGACAAAGAGTTGAATCCCTGGGGATACAAAGCGCGTTCTCTGGTCATGAATGTAGTCACGGAGTTTCCTCTGCCCCCGGTGCAGCTCTCGATCAATCACACCGCCAATGGATTCATCTACAATCCCAAAGGCCACAAGATCGAGATCAAGGTTTTACACGACTTAGACCTGACTCTGATTGATCGAGAGAAGTTTTTTCGGCAAGCCGTGGACGATCCCGAGAAGCACGTGATCGAATTGCTTGACCGGCAAACGAAGCACTACATTTGGAACAACGGTTTAGATGTCTTTGAGAACTCGTCGGAGAAAGAAAACATCGAGAAGACCCTGCGAGATTCCCTCAAAAGTGAAGTGCTCGAATTTGGCTACAAGGTTGAGCACATTGTTGTCTTGCTCAATCCGCTGGAAGTCAATGTTCTGGAGCGAGTCCTGGTGGAGTTTGAGGAAGACTTTAAGACCGCTGACCCCGGAATCTCGATTTTGTTGAATTTTCGAGCTGAGGGTCCGGTGGCAGACCGCATGAAGCTATTGCAGCGGATCGCTCCCGACCAGCCGATGCAGGAAGAGATTCGGAAAAAATGCATCCAGCGGATGGAGAATCGCATCATTGCTGAGAAGGCCGTTTCGCTCTACTTCAATTATTACGGACGGGTTGCGAATGACTTGGACCGGATTGCTCGGGAGATTTTGCAGGAGTATCAGGTCATGGACGCGGAAATATCCATCCACCCGCACAATTCTATCCTGGAAAAGAGCCTCCTGGAACTGAAGCGCAAGGACTACAAGCTCAAGTTCAACGTGAACCCTTTTAAAATGAACATTGAGGGAGAAAGCTTAGAGTTTACCATCCGTTACGAAGTAAGGGGGCCGCACGAACCTGCATTTGATCAATTTCACAACAAGCTGAAGCTGGGGCTAGAAAAATTCCGCACCAACCTTGAGGAGCAAATGGTTGAGCAGCTCAAATATGAATTGGAAACCTATCGCCTGGACAGCTTGCGTTACATTTCTCCCAGGGGACGAATCACCTTGCTACAGCGGCTCAATATGGTCATTGCGCCTTTGCAGCGTCGTTTTGGGGTAAAAGTTGTCATCACTCAGCTGGGGCGAGAACTCAGTGATTCTGACCTGGAGATCACAGAACGGGTAAAGGCAATTAAATCCCGGATCGCGACCCTCAAAATGAAGGAAAGCATAGAGTTGGAGCATGGCAAATCGGTACGAGATGAGAAAATAATTATCATTCGGGAAGAGATTACTCGTTTGAACGAAGAATTGAACACGCTTCGCAGCCAGGCAGAAGCCTCCCAGGTGGAAATGGAATTGGAGGACGACAGCCATCTGTTGTTGGGAGTACTGCCGAATGCCTTACCGCCAACTACCTCCTCAGAGCAAGTACCTACGGGTGGGGCGTCCACAGGGGAGGAAGGAGTGAAGGAAGAGTCCATAAAACATGGGAATTCACGTGGTCATCTGGGAAGCAAAGTCACCAAAATTCAGAACAGCTCGTCCTCTTCATCAGAGCCAGAAGGCATAGCCAGTGGAAATTGCACGATCAATGAAAAATCGCTGAGGAAAGCGCACGAAACCCCCTCATTGCCCCTCAAGCCGGAAAACGATGATCAGGTTGAGGAAATCGTTGAGCTAGTATCGGAAAGCGAGAACGGGAAAGATACGGTGATCGATCTCGATGTAATCAGTAAGATGGAGCGTAAACTGCGGAACAGTGGGGAAATTGAGGAGAGTGAAGTGGATCTCGAGTTGGCCATGAAGATCTATCGCATGCTCAAACTCCGCAACAAAAAATAGCTATGGAATACCGAGAGACATATTACAGCGAAGAAAGCGAGATCATCGCCAGCGATGCCGAAAACTATGAGGAGAAAACGCTTTGCGTTTTTGTATTGGACAAATCACTCTCGATGAGGAATCATGATCGCATTGGGCAGCTCAACGCCGGGATTAGGCGCTTTTTGCAAGATATCCGGGAGGATACCAAGACTGCGCGTTGCCTGGAGATTGCCATCGTTGAATTTTCTTCTCAAGTGAGCATATCGCAACCGCCGGCCTTGGTCGACCAAATTGTTTTTCAGGATTTACAAGCCGACGGTGTCACCTTGCTTGTCGAGGCACTCGAAACTGCTTTTTCGGTGGTCGAGAAGCGGAAGAAATACTACAAGACGTTGGAAATTCCTTATTTGCGTCCGTTTGTAATCCTGATTTCGGATGGAGAGCCATATCCGCCGCGGGATTTGACTTCGATCACCACGCAGATTTATGCCCTAGAGACCCAGAATCATTTGAAGTTGATGCCGATTGCGGTGGACGAAAGCGCTAATGCCACCCTGCGTCGGATCTGCTACACCCCACCGCGCTTGATGCAGGAAAAAAGGTTTACGGAGTTCTTCGATTGGCTGGGAAACAGCATGAAGATCGTATCGCAGAAGCATCGCGGTGAATCTGTAAAACTCCCCCCCACCGATGGTTGGGACACCATTCGACTATGAAAGCTGCAGCAAATAATCCTTGGGTTATCGTCTCGGGCAGTGTCGCAGGCCGTTCCCACGTGCAAGCGGAAATTTCCTGTCAGGATGCTAGTGGCTGGAAGGCACTTGAGCATGGGTGGAACCTCGCCGTTGTTTCCGATGGAGGGGGATACTCTGAAGCAGCTCGATCAGCGAGTCAATTTTGTGTCGCGGAGGTTTTGACCAAGCTGCCGGATCTGGTGAGTGGCCAAAGATGGTTCCGGCAAGGAAAATTGCCTTCGGAGGAAACGTGGCAAGCACTGAGTAGCAAATTGTGTGCGGCGATTCGCCTGAGCCTCTTGGAAAAGCAAAAGCTATCGCGGGCACCGTCACAAGATTGGGCGGCGACGCTCATCTTTAGCCTTTTTCGGGTGCAGGGAGCTTGTGTATTCCATATCGGAGATGGACGGGCGGCAGCACGCAGCTCGGATGGGAATTGGTTTCCCTTGATGACGCCATTCAAAGGAGAGCTGACCAATCACACCGTGTTTGTCCACATGGATTACTGGATTCGAATTCCCGATGCGCGGGAGGCGAGGATATTTGCGCGGAACATCTCGGCAGTTGCTTTGCTGACCGACGGGTGTCGACATGCAGCATTTAAATGGAACGTTCGGGATGATCGGACCGGTAGGCATTCTGATCCCAATCAGCCTCATGTGGATTTTTTTGAACCCACCTTCCAAAGTTTGCGGCGATTGGCCGGAGGTGGAAAACCACCGGAAGTCCTCCACCAACTTTGGGAAAAGTTTTTGTTGGAGGGCACTCCGGCCCTAAAGAGTGAGCGGGATGACAAGACCATGCTGTTTGCTTTTCTTCTTCAACCCAGTCCATAGTGTATCAGGCACGGTCATACCGAGAGAAATTTGTTGACTTTGAGCCAACGGGTGAATTATTGGGCGATGGGGCGGAGGGAAAGGTGTATCGGATCGCAAAACCACGTCGCTGGAAAGCTACCCGGGTATTCAAATTGTATAAATCTCTGGAAGGTTTATCCGCAGTAGACAAGGAGAAAATCAAAGTCTTGGTGGGTAGTGGTTGGGGCAGCAAGCGGTTGCTGTTTCCAGAGTACTGGGTTACCAGGGAAGGTGAGTTCATTGGATTCCTGATGCGAATGGGGAAGGGGCAAGATCTCGAAACCTATTTGGCCAATCGAAAGTGGAGTATGGGATTGCACCTGGAAAACGAATCTTTGCGCTTGTGTGCTGAGGTTGCGGGCTTAGTTGATGAAATACACAGCAAGGGTGACATCGTGATTGGGGATTTGAAGCCGCAAAATATCTTGGTGAGTGATCGCTTGGAATGTCAACTGATCGATCTTGACGCCATTCAGTTCCGTCTGGGCAATCATGACTTTCCAGCTTCGGCAGTTACACCGGAGTATGCGGCTCCTGATTACCTCAAGGCAGTGAAACTGGGCGGGCGTACTCGATTGCACCAATATTATGACCGCTTTAGCCTAGCGGTGATTTTGTACAAAATTCTCTTCCAGATCCATCCATTTGTGGGGGGAAAGTTTGACGACATAACCAAATCGGGAGATACGCTCGCCGATTACATCGTGGACGGGCGTTTTCCCTACGGATTACATGCAGCCAGATGCAGGCGAGCCGCCCCCAAGCACAAAGCATTTGAAGATTCAGCCCCTAAGGTCCAGGAGTTTTTTGTCCGGTGCTTCAGAGAAGGGCATTATGACCCCAGTTTAAGGCCTCTGGCTGCAGAATGGCGTGACCTATTTCAAAAAGCAGCAAAAGGCCGATTGGGAACAGGGGTTGTTCCCGCAATCGACTTGCGAGCCGATAACATCAAGCGGCTTCAAGCCGGGCCTTTAAACCTGGAAGCTCCGATTCAGCAGTTCCGATTGGAAGAGGTCGACGGTTACTATGCCGTCATCAGCTATCGCATCAAGGAAGGGTACGAAGGCGACATACGGTTCAGGGGCGCATGGTTTAGGTTGGCGAGGAACCTACGCAACTCAGGGGTCATCCGGGTCCCATTTGTCCGACGAACGGTCATGCTGGTGGTGGACTCAGTGCATGATCGCAAAGCGACCCGATCAACGATTTTCCTTGAAGGAGCCCCTTCCATCAAACTTTTTTCGGCAAGGCGTCTCTTCAGTCAGAGCAGAGTGGTTCAGTTCGATGCTGAAGTTGCTTCAGGTTTTTATCCACCCCAAAAACTGGACTTTCAACCCTCAGATAGCGCGGTAGATGAAATCACCTACTCACAGATTAGGACTACAAAATTGTTCGAACCCCAAAAACTAAAAATCAAATGATCCGAAATTTTTTGCTTTGGCTCGCGGTAACCGACCGCGATTTATTGAGTTATTGCACTCACAAGACGGTGCGCATGCAGGAGGTACTTGGAACCTTGGTCCTTTCCACGTCCATGCTGGCGGTTCTGTCGGGCGGATACACAGCGTGGCTGTTTTCGCGAGATCTGCGGGTTGCGGCACTGGTAGCTCTGGTGTATGGGATGGTCATCATGTTTATGGATCGATTTATTGTCGGGACCACCAACAAATGGTTTGTCATTGCCCGAATATTTTTGGCGGGATTTATCGGTATCGTGGTCTCGTTTCCTTTGGAAACTTTGGTGATGCAGGATCGGATCAGAAAGGAACTCCGGGTAGCGGGGATTGAGGAGAACAGCGATCTGGAAAATGAGAAGAAGAGATTTTGGGACGAGTACAATTCCCAAAAATCACTTTTCGATAGCTCAATTCGGAGTGCGTCTGAACGAAAAAACGCTGCTTTCAATCGGATGAATCAAGAGCAAGAAGGCTTTGACGCTAGGGGGGAACCAATCCCGCCGGGAACAGGACCGAAGTTTCGCGTCGCCCGGGCTCAATTCAGATCTGATTCTACTAAGTTGGAACTGCTCAAAACACAAAAGGCAGATTTGGAAATCTGGAAGGAAGAAAGGCGCGCCGAGCTTGCGAGATTGGAAACAAGTACGCGCGTGGAGCAATCTTTTGATTTGCTTTCGCAATTGGAGGCCTTGCAAAGGATTACCGCCAAGTCGCAGGCAGCCGCGATTTTTTCTTGGCTGCTCCGTGGACTGTTCATCCTGTTTGAATTGTTTCCGGTGATTGGTAAGCTGATGATGGATAAAAATGAGTACTCAACTCTTGAAAAAGCGAGGTCGCGCCTGAACGAGCATCAAATCAATACAATTGGCAATAAGTTTGCCAAACAGATCGATGAGTTTCCCAGTTCTTATCCGGGTTTGAATGATCCGACAGCTTCCCCCTTCCAAACCATGAAGGAAAGCATTGTCAAGTAAGAAGTATAACATTGGGGGGTAGCCCTCAAACAAACTCACAAATCTCCCAAAATGCCACCAGTTTCGTGATTGCTTGGTTAAACTTTTCGGCGGAGAGGGGCTTGACGATGTAGCCGGCGACGTTGTACTGGTAGGCGGTGGCTTTGTCGATGGGGTTGTCGGAGGTGGACATGATGAACACGGCAATTGAGCACAAACGGGGATCTTGCCGCAATTCCCGCAGAAATTCCAACCCGCCCATACGGGGCATGTTGATGTCCAGCAGGATCACCTGGGGCAGGGCAACCGCGTGGCTGCGTAGCATTTCCAAGGCCTGCAAGCCGTCGTGGGCGATGCGCAAGTGGTGACGTACCCCGTTTTTGCGAAACGAACGCTGTACATTCATCACATCGACTTCATCGTCTTCGATCAGAAGGATATCCAGTTGGGCGGTATCGTTTCTCACCAGGTTCATGCGGGGATTGAAATCAAATGGGTTTCTTCAATGTTGAGAATGCAAATATACCAAGCGGCGGGCAGAGCTGCGGCTGAAATTCGACCAAGCTGGAGTTTCGAAAGACCAATGGTTGCTGCGGATAGTTGAGCCTTTTGTGCGCGTTAAGTCCTGATTTTGTGTGAGTTTGACAATAAGCCCCCCTCAATTGGCGGTGGATGGAGTCGGGGTTTTCGGCCAAAGAATGCGGAAGGTTGTGCCCTTGCCTTCGGTGGAGCGCAAGCTGATTTGGCCTCCCTGACTGCGCACGATTTTGCGGACAATGGCCAAGCCGATGCCACTGCCCTGCGAATCGCTCTTCGAGGAAAGTTGTTGGAACACTTCGAAGATGCGCTCGTGGAATTGCTCCGCAATTCCGGGGCCGTCGTCACTGACCTCAATGCGGTGGAAGTTACCTGTATCCGCGTAGCGAATGCCGATGTGGCCGTGGTCGCGGTGGTGGTGCTTCCAGGCATTGGTGATGAGGTTGGTAAAGATTTGCTCAAAATGCACACGGGCACCGTAAATCGAGGGCAGATCATCGGGCAAAGTCACCGCAAAACCTTCCGGTAGGCCAATGCTGTTTACCACGCGTTCCAGTAGCGCTTGCAAATCCACCTCTCCGGATTCCACCGGCAAGCGTCCCGCCCGGGAAAAGGCCAATACGTCTTCGATCAGTTGCTCCATCTGTCCGACCCGCGCCCGCATCAAAGTCAGTTGTTGCTGGACATCGCCGGGCAGCTCGCCCACTTCGGCCATGTCCTCTTCGATGAAAGTCGTCAGGTTGGAGATTCCGCGCAGGGGCGCCTTGAGGTCGTGCGAAACCACGTAAGCAAATTGATCCAACTCATTGTTGATCTGCAGCAGATTTTCCTGGTACTGTAGCGTTTCTTCTTCGGCGCGCTTGCGTTCGCTGATGTCCCGGGAGGTAGTAATGATGCGTAGCGGCGGACTTTCCGGACCCAGCGGCGTTCCGACCACTTCCACCCACATCACACTGCCGTCTTTGCAGATCAGGCGGTACTCGAGCTGTACGGAAGTCCCGCGTTTGTACACCTGCTGGTAATACGAGCGGCGGGCTTCGTCCTGGTCACACGGGTGAATCAGGGAAAATGCATTCATCTCCAAAACCTCTTCTCGCGCGTACCCCAGCATGCGCTCGGCCGCGAGATTCACGTATTGAATGCGGCCGGTGGCGTCGTGGAGAGCGATGAGATCGGTGCCGTTCTCCGCGAGCAACCGGAAACGTTGGTCGCTGTATTGCAGGCGCTGGACGATGTCGCGGTTCAGCATATTGAGTCCGTAGCCGCAGGCCATGGTGAGCACGAGGCGGATGAGCAAAATCCGCATCGGAATGAAATGTGATTCTGCCGTAAATGCCGCGTAGACGACCAGCAGATAAGTAATGATCAGATAGGCCATGAGCCCATTGGTCTGTCGGAAGTAGATGCTGGAGATCACTACCCCAACGTGGAGCATCAGCACATACTCAAAGCCAAAGCCGTAGATGTAGTTGAGGTAAATCACCAAGGCAATGAAGAGGTACAGCACTACCCGGGTCAGGCTGTACATGTACTGGATCACTTGGACCTGGAAATAACTGAGTACAAACAGTGCCGCACAAATCGCAATGCAGATCAGGCGGAAAACCACCATTTCCGGCGCACCGGGGGCAAAGGCCCCCGCGACGATCCCATCTGCAACCAGTCCGGCCGAACCCACCAGAAAGAAGATCCGTTCCAGGATAAACCTGCGACGGGAGGGAGCCGGCAGCCCCTTCTGGTATTTCAATATCGGATCCGCCATAAACGGTGTACTTGCGGGTGGGGACCGTTGACCACTTTTCCCCTCCCCAACGAAGGAGGAAAGATAGAAGATTCACGGAAAAAACTGAACATAAAAAGTCGGAGGCTCCCGTAGGAACCCCCGAGCGCAAATCTATAAGCCGGATCCTGTACTCCCACGGGGGGAGCCGCCACCATTTATCTAGGCCAGTTGTCACCAACTGGCTCGATCAACCTACCCTCCGGCTCGGGCGGACCGCCCTTTTTCCCGCGTGGCCATCGCTCATACCGTCTGTCGGCGGAAGGATGTCCGGGTGCGGGGAGCGCCGGTATATGTGGTCTTTCAACTCCCGGGGTTTACCTGGCCAGTCCGGTCACCCGAACCACCGGTGGTCTCTTACACCACCCTTTCACCCTTACTCGGGACCAAGCCCGAGCGGTATACTTTCTGTTGCACTTGCCGTCACCCACCGCAAGCAGCGGGTGCCTACCCGTTAGGTAGCGGGATGCCCTGAGTTGTCCGGACTTTCCTCTCAGATGTGACAGAAACACCCGAGCGGTGGCGCGAATTGCCCTACAAATCTACATGAATTTTGAATTCGTGCCTTTAGTTTGGCAAACAATTTGCTTATATTAGCGTATTAAGTATCAAACGGATTACTCGCGATGAAAAAATTTCTACCCTTACTGTTGATGATGCTTCTGAGCGTGAGCGCTTTCGCTTACACTCCGGGTGCATTGTCAGACCAAGAGATTGGAACGCCCTTCCTCAAAGAGTTTTCTGTTTATCCGAACCCCACCACCGGTATGCTGACGCTTACCCTGGAAACCATCGACGAGAATCGCCCTTTGGAAATGAAAGTGTACAGCCTGATTGGCCAGGAAATGTACACCCAAACCATCACTCCCTTCAGCGGCCTCCAAAAGATGCAGTTGGACCTCACGAAGTTTCCGAAAGGCATTTATATGGTGGAAATTTCCAACGGTGACAAATCAAGAATTAAACGCGTATCCGTAATCTGATCGCGAAAAAAAATATAGATACTTAAAGAGGCTCATGGGCCTCTTTTTTTATGCGGTTTCTTCGGGGGGGAATTTCCCATGGGAGAATTTCCGATTGTCAATGGGCGCGTTCGGAACGCGCAAACGGCGATGAGCCAGCAATCCAAAGCGTCCCTTTAACACGTAGATCGTTGCCGCCCGGTACGCCGTGCGGCCCCTGCGGATTTTCTGACCTCGGCGTTTTTTCATCCATCCCAGGCCGAGGTGTCCGGCCCACCCTTTGGAAAATTCGGCAACCACAAAAACGCCCGATTTTCAGGACGAGCCATCCCATTCGCGATGGAAACCGATTGCACTTTTAAACTGATGGGGGGTGACAACAGCACCCAATTGCCGGATAAAAATTCATTTCGTTGGGAACTCTCCCGAATTACGTCAGGATATTCGTCCGGTAAGAATAGTGGTTCATCATCACGAAGATCATCAAGGTGAAGGCGATCATCGAGGAGCCACCGTAGCTGTAAAAGGACAGCGGGATCCCTACCGTCGGAAGCAGCCCGATGGTCATCCCAACATTGATCAGCAGGTGCAGGAAGATGATCGAAGCAATTCCGTAGCCGTAGACCCGAGCGTAGACCGATTTTGAGTTTTCGGCCACGTAAAATATCCGCGCCAGCAGCAACAAAAACAGCAACAGCACCACCGAAACTCCGATGAAGCCATGCTCCTCGCCCAGGACGCAAAAAATATAATCGGTATGTTCTTCCGGGACAAAATCGGCGCGGGTGTGGATACCTTCCCCGTAGCCTTTTCCCGTTACCCCGCCCGATCCGATGGCCACCAGCGACTCACGCAGGTTGTAGTACACCCGCTTGAGGTCTTTGTCTTCCTTGCGTTCCTGATCGGAGGCAAACAGGACCCGCAAGCGCGCACTGTGGTGGGGCTTGACCACCTTGGGGGTGACCAAAGCGATGACCATCAGGGCGATCCCGGCTCCCACCAAGCTGTAAATCGGTCGCCACCGCCGGATCCCCAGGCGAAACATGACGATAAACGTCACCACCGTCAGCCCTCCGATGCCGACCGCCAGCCAGACATTGGCCTGGGGAGAGGTTGACAAGACAATGGAAGCCGTGCCCACCAGGGCCAACACCGCCAGGCCCACCAGATACAGCGGATGCAACCCTTCGCGGTAGAACATAAAGATCAGCCCGCCGAAGACCAGCGCCGATCCCGCATCGTTTTGCAGGATGACCAGCAGCATGGGCAGGGCAACAATCCCCACCGCCACCATGAAGTCCGCCCGTTTCTTGAGCGAAAAATTGAACCGGGACATGTACTTTGCCAGGGCCATGACCGTGGTCAGCTTGGCAAATTCCGTAGGCTGGATTTTGATTCCGCCGATGGCAAACCAACTCGACGCCCCACTCACCTTGCTTACCGCCAGGACCGCAATCAGCGCCAGGATTGTCGCCGCATAAGCGAAGTAGGAGACGAATTCCATGAATTTTGTATCCAAAAATAGGATCAACACGCCGGCACCTACCCCAATGAGGATGAACAGCGCTTCTTTGCCGTGGTAGGTGCTCAGATCAAAGATCCCCGTACCATCTTCCCGCGACGTCGAGTACAGGTTGAACCAGCCCAGGATGATGATGGTCAGGAAGAGCAGGATCGTGATCCAGTCGATTTTGCTCTCGCGGACCCCGCCTGCCGAGCGTCCGGAAAAGCCTCCCAGGGCGTTGCTGCGCGAATTATTCATTGCCACCTCCCGCTTCCGCGATGCTTTTCAAAAATTCAGCTTCCAGGATGCGCTGCAGTTTGCGCGGGTTGCCAATGTAGCCGCGCAGATACATCTCGATCATCAGGCTGCAGATCGGAGCGGCCCAGGTTCCACCAAAGCCGGAATTCTCCACGATGGCGGCAATCGCAATGCGTGGCTTATCTTTCGGGGCAAAGGCCATGAACACCGAGTGGTCCTCTCCGGCGGGATTTTCCACGGTGCCGGTTTTGCCACAAACGGTGATGCTGTCGACCCGGGCGCGGCGGGCGGTGCCTGAAACGACCACATCTTCCATCGCATCCACCACCAGATTGTACATGGCGGCCGTACCGGGCACCTTGTGCAGGGTATAGGGCTCACTCCGCCACTGATCGCGGGGGCCCTTGATGGCGGTGAGAAAATGGGGCGCATAGTAGTAGCCGCGGTTGCCGATCAGCGCCGCGGTATTGGCCATCTGCAAAGGCGTCATGAGAATTTCGCCCTGCCCGATGGAGTTAGAATAGATCGTGAGCGCTCCCCAGCTTTTTTTGCCGTAGGCCTCGTCGTAGAACTCCTTTTTGGGCAACAGTCCCGATTTTTCGCCGGGGATATCGATCCCCAGTTGCCGGCCGATTCCGTAGTCGGACATGGTCTCGTACCAGAGCTGATAAGCATCGTGGATGTCGGAGAAGCGGCGGTCGTTCAGGAAGGAGTAGTAGACCTCAGCGAAAAAAGAGTTGCAAGAATGCTTGATGCCATTGTGCAGCGAACACGCACCGTGGGCTCCATGGCAGGCGGGCTTGCCCTTGTTGCGGAACCAGGATCCACCGCAACTGAAATGGGTGTTTTCGTGGATGACCTCATTTGACATGGCGGCCAGGGCCTGCAAAATCTTGAAAATGGAGCCGGGGGGATACTGCGCGGAAAGCGGACGGTTGATCAGGGGCAAGTTGGGGTCCGATTCCAGCATCGCGTAATTCTTGCCCAGGTCGCGTCCGGTCAGCAGCCCCGGATCAAAGCAGGGAGCCGAAACAAAAGCCAGGATTTCGCCGCTCGCCGGCTCAATGGCCACGATGCTGCCCCGTTTGTTGCGCATCAACTGCTCCCCAAAGGTCTGTAAATTTGCGTCGATGCCCAGCTTGATGTCGCGGCCAGAGACCGGCGGCTCGTCGTAGGCTCCATTGGCGTAGGAACCCATGGGGCGCTTGAACACGTCACGCAGGATGACTTCCTTGCCTTTTTTGCCCCGGAGCAGCTTTTCGTATTGCCGCTCGATCCCGAGCTTGCCGATCAGGTCACCGGAGTTGTAGCGGTAGTTCACCGTGTCCCCTTCGGCGATGAAGCGCTTGATTTCGTTGGAGTCCACCTGGTTGATATAGCCGAGGAAGTTGGCGCCGGCCGGGTAATTGTACTCCCGGGCAAGGCGGGCGACAATTTTGATGCCTTCGAACTGCCACATCTGCTCGCTGAAGCGGCTGTAGGCTTCCTTGCTGAGTTGGGTGGCGAGGGGCTGCCACTGGTAGCGGGCGATGTCATCGTACTTCTTGATCCGCTTCCGGATTTGCTCCCGGGTCAATCCCAAGTAGGTTTCCAGCACGGTGGTGTCCGGAATCGTGATTTCATTGGGGATGAACTGGACCTCAAAAATGGGGCTGTTTTTGACGTAGATGTTGTCGTTGCGGTCGTAGATGATGCCGCGTGACGGATAAATTGTCTCTTCGTTGAGGTCCCGCGCCTCCGCTTTGAGGGCGTATTCCTCACTCATGACTTGCAGAAAAAACAAGCGAATCAGGTAGACAACGATCACCACGGAGAAGATCGCCAGCAATATGGGGCCACGGTTACTTACTTGATTCATCTTTTGCTCGACCGGTGAAAGAGAAAAGTAAAAATGATGCAAATCGCGAAAGTATACAAGCTACTCAGCCCGATTTTGAGCATGGTCTGCCCAAGGTGGGCCGTGGAAAACGCTTCCAGCAGGTGATAGGTTAGCTCGTACACCAGGATGAGCGGAAACAGGTATTGGAAGTACCAGGGAGCGGGCTGCACTTGCAGGAGGTATTCTTCGCTGCCCCGGTAGGTCACCCGATTGGTGATGGCATTGACCCAAAACTCCCGCAGAGCCACCACCAGCACCGCCGAGAAGGCATGTACCCCCCGGAAGAGGTCCACCGAGCAAAGGTCCAGCAGCAGCCCGGCAAGAAACGCAGTCGTGATCGCCAGGGGAAAGCGGACATTCAGCGGAATCATCACCAGGAACAACACAAATACGTGCGGCGTCGCCAGATCAAACAGGACAAAATTGTTGAAAATGAGCACCTGCAAAAGCAGGTAAATCAGAAAGATCGCGCTCTGTCGCAGCAATAGGGTCATTGGGTCGCTTTCTTGCTTTCGAGGGAATCGATCTCCTCTTTGTAGATGTGGCGCACGAGAAACAGGTTGTCTAGGGCGCGGAAATTGGTCGCCAGCCGCACCGTGATGTTGTAGAATCCGTCCTGATCGCGGGTGTCAAAACTGTCCACCGTCCCCACCATGTAGTAAGGCGGAAACACGGTGCTGAAGCCGGTGGTCTCCACCGTATCTCCTTGCGCGATCTCCGAAGTCTGCGGAATAAACTCGAGCTTGGCGAGTCCGGGGGCATCCCCGTCCCAACTCAGCACCCCCATATTGTTGTTGCCCAGCAGGCGGGCACTGGTGCGGAACTTTTTATTCAGGACGCTCATCACCAGCGAAAAGTTGGCGCTGACCCCCACCACCTGTCCGGCGATGCCCGTCGGTGAAATCACCCCCATGTCCATTTGCACCCCGTTGCGGCGGCCCCGGTCCAGGGTGATGTAGTTGTAGTTCAGCGCGACCGAATTGTTGATCGCCCGAGCGGCGAGGAACTGGTAGCCCGATACCGGCAACAGCGAGTCGGGGAGCGGAACTTCCACCGTGCTGGTACGGCGCAGCGAATCCAGGTAGAGTGAATCGTTCAGCAGCGAATCGGGCAAGGTCACAAAGTCCAGATCAGTCGGGCGGCGGAAGCGGTAGGCCTGGATGGAATCGCGCAACTGCAACACTTGCTGTTCCAGGCGGGCATTCTGCTCCATCAAGCGAGAATTTTCCGAACTCAAGTTGAAATAGCCGCTGATCGAAGACTGGACTTGGTTGAGGCTACCGGAGAACTCAGCGAAAACTCCCTGGGAAATTTCGCGTTGTGGCTGATTGACGGTGGTGATGATTAAAAAGGCGACCAGTTCCAAAAATAGAAACAGGATCAGATTGCCGAACCTGCTCAGGAACTGGATGATGCGCCACATACGAGGAAGAGATTTGGGAAATGATCAAGGAAGGGAGCTTGTCCACCGGCAAGCGGGGCGCCGGTGGACAAGCGTACCAAGGCCAGTGCGGCGGGCTCGCTCAGGTCATGAGGAACTTGAACTTGTGCGTGTTTTTGAGCGCAATGCCGGTCCCCCGGACTACGGCGCGCAGTGGATCTTCGGCAATGTGGATCGGGAGTTTGGTCTTTTCGCTCAGGCGAATGTCCAAACCGCGCAGAGAAGCACCACCGCCGGTGATGTGGATACCGCGGTCGTAGATGTCCGCCGACAATTCCGGAGGCGTGAATTCCAGCGCCTTCAGAATGGCTTCTTCGATTTTCATGATCGATTTGTTGAGCGCATGGGCGATTTCGCGGTAAGAGATGGAGATCGTTTTTGGAATCCCGGTCATGAGGTCCTTGCCACGGATTTCGATGTCCTCCGGCGGAGTGTCGAGTTCGGGCAGGGCCGCACCGACTTCGATTTTGATGCGCTCCGCCGAACGCTCACCGATCAGCAGGTTGTGTTGGCGGCGCATATAGTCGAGGATGTCGCTGTTGAATTCGTCCCCGGCGATGCGGATGCTCTGGTCGGAGACGATCCCGGACAGGGCGATCACCGCAATCTCGGTGGTACCCCCACCAATGTCCACAATCATGTGGCCGATGGGTTCTTCTACGTTGATGCCGATCCCAATCGCGGCCGCCATGGGCTCCGGGATCAAGTAGACTTCTTTGGCGCCGGCGTGCTCGGCCGAATCCCGGACGGCGCGTTTTTCCACCTCGGTGATGCCGCTGGGGATGCAGATCACCATCTTGTGGTTGCTCGGAATGAACCGGCGGTTGGGGTGGATCATCTTGATCATCCCGCGGATCATGTGTTCGGCCACGGTAAAGTCAGCGATCACACCGTCGCGCAGGGGGCGCACCGTTTTGATGTTTTCGTGGGTTTTTTCGTGCATTTGCTGGGCTTCCGTGCCGATGGCCAGCACTTTTCCGGTCACCCGGTCGAGGGCCACAATCGAAGGCTCGTCCACCACCACGTCGTCATTGTACATGATCAGGGTGTTTGCCGTGCCGAGGTCGATGGCGATCTCAGAAGTAAAGAAATTAAATAGTCCCATTTTCCCGCTTCAATTAGTGTTTAAAATGGCGATAATTGGTAAATACCAAGCACAGGCTGTGCTTTTCACAGTAGTCAATGGTGTCCTGGTCCCGGATGGATCCGCCCGGTTCCGCCAATACCTCAATCCCAGCCGCATGCGCCAGTTCGGCGCAATCGGAAAATGGGAAAAAGGCATCGGAATAGAGGACCGATCCCGAGAGGTCGAAACCTTTGGCCTTGGCTTTGGCGATAGCTTGGTTGAGGGCATCCACCCGGGATGTCTGTCCGATGCCACTTCCAATGAGCTGCTGATCTTTGACAATCGCAATGGCGTTGGACTTGAGGTGTTTGCCGATTTTTTCCGCGAAGACAATGTCCAGCGTTTGGGCTTCGGTAGCTTGCCGGCTGGTTTTGGCTTCGTACGTGGCCGGATCGGGTTCCTGAAGGTCTTTTTCTTGCAACAGATAACCGTTCACCGCCGAACGCAGCATTAATCTCGGTAATTTCTTCGAGATCTGCCGCAACAAAATTCTTTTTTTCTTACGTTGGAGGATTTCCAGGGCTCCCGCGGAAAAATCTTCGGCGATCAGCACCTCAAAAAAGATCTCCGAAATGGCTTCCGCCACGTCCGCTTCCACTACCCCGTTGCCGATGATGATCCCCCCGAATGCCGATACTGGATCTCCCGCCAGTGCCCGTTTCCAGGCTTGGAGCGGGTTTTTTCCGGTGGCCACTCCGCAAGGATTGGTGTGCTTGAACACGGCAAAGGTGGGCGGTCCCGCTTGTAGATCGGCCATGAGGTTGAGCGCCGCATCCACGTCGAGCAGATTGTTGTAGGACAATGCTTTTCCGTGCAACTGTGTAAACTGCGTGTCAAGGTCGCCGTGGAAATGCGCTTCCTGGTGGGGATTTTCCCCGTAGCGCAGTTTGCGGGAGGTCGGCTCCGAAATTTTCAGACTGCCGGTGCCCCCACTCAGGTAATTGTAGATGTGCGCATCGTAGTGCGAGCTCACGTCAAAGGCGGCGGCGGCAAACCGCTTGCGCTGCGCCTGGCTGAATACTCCCGCCTGGGCAACCAAGAGTTCCCGGAATTCAGTGTACAACTCGCGCGAAGGGAGACAGAGGACGTCGCGGAAGTTCTTTGCCGCGGCGCGAATGAGGGCAATCCCCCCGATGTCAATTTTCTCGATGATGGCGCTTTCTTCCGCGCCGGAAGCGACCGTGTCCTCGAAGGGATAAAGGTCTACAATCACCAAGTCAATCGCCGGAATCTCGTATTCTTCAAGGGTAGCCACGTCGCTTTCATTTTCCCGGCGGGCGAGAATCCCCCCAAAAACCTTGGGGTGAAGGGTCTTGACCCGACCGCCAAGGATGGAAGGATAGGCCGTCAGGTCGGCGACTTCATCGACGGCGATCCCCAGATCCCGAATGAACTTTGCCGTCCCGCCCGTAGACAAGATGCGGACACCGAGGGCATCCAGTTCGCGCGCGATGTCTTCGAGGCCGTCCTTGTGGTAGACGGAAATCAGCGCGGTTTCGATTTTTTTCATTTGTAATTCCATAAAGCTCACTCCCGGATGGCGAAGCAGGTATTCAATCGTCGGGGCAAAGTGCCGATATTCCAGCGCGTGGACCGCCTGGGCCAATTCTTTTGCTGTGCGGTCCCCGACCGCCAGCCGGGTTTGCAAGATCGGAGGGCCTTCATCGTAGGCCTCGGTGACGTGGTGGATGGTGATGCCACTGTAGCGGTCCCCAGCGGCAATCACCGCCGCGTGGACCTTTTCTCCGTACATGCCCTGCCCCCCGTGGCGTGGCAGCAGTGCCGGATGGATGTTGATGAGGCGTCCGGTGTAGGCGCGCACGACCGCTTGGGGAATCAATTTCAGGTAGCCGGCAAGTACGACGAGGTCCGCTTCCGCCGCCCGGAGGCGGGCCGTTAGCGCCGTACCGTCACCGTATACATTTCTGGACATGACCTCCGCAGGAATGCCGAGCGTTTTGGCCCGATCGAGAACCCCCGCCCGGGGATTGTTGGTGAGGACCAAGACTACCCGCGCGAGTTCCGAATCCCGGAAGTAGGCAGCGATGCACTGCGCGTTCGTCCCATTCCCGGAGGCGAGGATGACAATGCGGAGCGGCTGAGGGGCAGCAGGGGTCATTTATCAGTGCAGTTTTGGCGGAATTGATACCGATTAAGAAGGGCCAAAGATGGCGATTTTTTCCTCAAAAAGCCCCTTTAAAGCATTTCCCAAAGCAAAAATTTTACACGTCGAAGTGTTGATTGTCCGAGCCAGGTCGGTTTTTTTCTGTGAGTGGTCGATTTTGCCCGGTGACTGGCGCAACATTGAGTAAAAAATTACCGTAATTACAGGGCAAATGCTAATGTAATTCCCATCTCTCCCCGATAAAATCCTTAGAGGCTGTTTAAAATTGGTTTGTGAAATTTGCTATCGCAGATTTTTTTGTCCATCGAAGCTCATTTTGGAGTCCATAGCCAAAGCTATGGGCGAGAAAATAGCGGAAGAGGGGCGGAAAAAGATGCCATAGCAAAAT
>JBCCQH010000097.1:0-31608 GCA_039024435.1 Bacteroidota bacterium | reverse complement strand
TTTTTCTGCCCCTCTTCCGCTATTTTCTCGCCCATAGCTCAGGCTATGGACTCCAAAATGAGCTTCGATGGACAAAAAATCTGCGCTAGCAAATTTCACAAACCAATTTTAAACCGCCTCTTAGGTAAATCTTTCCCAATGATCGATTTTTTTCCAAAGTGGCCCAAAGGTCGCCTGGCCGCAACCTTTTCCGCATGCTCTGCCGGAGGTGCCTTATTTTTGTGGTCAATGTTTTCGCTATGCATCCGCAACCCATCCGTGCTACGCGCCCCGACAAGACCCGCTTCGTCGAGGTATTGACGGCGGCATTTGCCGAGGATCCCCACGCCAATTGGTTGGCGGGTACGGGGCCTGGCCAGGAAAAACGGCTCCGCCTGATCATGGAATTTGCCTTTGAGCAGGGCCTGGTCGCGCGGGAAGCCTACCTGAGTCCGGACAACAATGCCGTGGCCATCTGGCGCCTGGGCTCGGAGCCACCGACTTCCTGGCGCTTTATTTCACTTTACCTGAAATTTGTTCGCACTTTGGGGTGGCGGCGCATCCGCGAGATGGGCCGCCTCGAAAAGGAAATTGCCCGTCAGTATCCCCGGGACCGGGAATTCCTCCAACTCTGGCTTTTGGGAGTTGATCCCGCGCACCAGGGACGGGGCCTCAGCTCCCGGATGCTCGATGCCCGCCTGGCCGAAGCCGCCCGGCAGCAACTTCCCGTCTACTTGGAAACTTCCACCCGGAAAAATGTCGCCCTCTACCGCCGGAAAGGCTTTGCGGTTTACCACGAGTTTGTGCTGGATGCGGCCACGGAGACGCAGATCTTCATGATGCGGCGGACCCCGCCGGGCATTGACCGTGAGAATTGGTCGGCGGGTGCGTCCGCTTCGGCTCGGTAAAGGGGCCGCTGTCTTCGGCACCCATTCGCACGCCGAACTCACAAATCGCTCCGCTCGGGAACTGGATCGGTGGGCCGATCTAAAATTGATGCTTTTCCCGTGAATCTCACGGCAAAGGACTCAGCTCACGCATGCTCAATGGGCGCCTGCACGCTACAAATCACTCACAAATGCCCCCCTCACTGGAGACCTGCACGCAAAAGAACATCAGTGTGTACCAGCGGAAGGGCTTTGCCGTCTTCCATGAGAACGCACTGGATGCGGCGCGGGGAACCACGGCGTACCTGATGCGGCGGACGGGTCCGCAAGCCCAGCTACAAGCAACACTGGCCCCGGCCACCCACACTGCGGCGCAATAAAGCAGCCACCTCATCAAAGTGAGGCGGCTGGCAAATTCCTATTTGGGGCGAACCCCGATCCACATCGAAATTCGTTTGACTCAGGGGATCAGTTTCACGTAGACCTGGACTTCGCCGCGGTTGTCAGCGTAAGTACCGCGCTGGTCGTTGAAGGCGATGAAAACGCCCTTCCGGAATGGATCCAGTTCGATGGTCTGGGCATTCGCCTCAGAAGTGGCGGTGATGGCCATGGCGGTATAGGTAGCCTTGACTTGACTGCCCGAGGCCGGAACCCCTCCCTCACACTGGACGATCACCAGATCATCCATCGGCGCTTCGGGGTATTGCCCGATGGGCTTGGAGATGGTCATCGGGTTCGGACCGGGAAGCACCACCGTCTGATCGGCGCCGCCGCCGAATCTCACCTTGGTGGGTTCCATCCAGACCTGGACCTTGGAAAAGGATCCTTCCGTGATAATGGAGCCGCCGTTGTCGGTCATGCTGATGTTGCCGTAGAGGCGGTAGCCGTTGTCCTTGACGACATAGTTGATGCGGCTGTAGTTGAATTCGTTGATGGTGACTTGGTGTTGGTTGATGACTTGGGTTTTCATGGTAATGATGGTTGGAAAAATGGTGCCTACTCGTACAGCTTTTCGGCTTCCGCTCCGTTTTTGGGTGAGGTGGCGGCTCCTCATGGTCACAGTGCGTTGATGATTTTTAAGCATAGAGCTCCCTGGGCCGCCCGAAGGCGGCATCAAATGGATTGATTGGAGCATGGGGAGCTGAATCCCGAGGGATCGATCAGCCAGGCTTAGATCTCCCCGAAATTGGCTTAGCTGCCTCCGCCAGTTTCCAGGGTCCCGATGACCAGGATGCCCCCATTGGTTTGAGCTCCGCTCCAAGGCAAGAGCGCTACAATATGCTTGGGACTCGCTTCGAATCTGCTTCCCATAGCGTCTACTTCAACAGGAAGTGGCATGAACCTGAGCGTTTTGCGGTCTCCATAATTGGAACTTTCCTTGACGATCGGCGGATAATCAGCAGAAGTGCATTCCAGCGTTACGGGAGGATTTCCATTGGGCAATTCCAAGGTGAGTGTAACGACCTGTCCCTTTCCACCTAGTGCGCCCAGCGTACTTGGGATATTGCAACTGCTTCCGGCAGGAATGTGATATGTTTTCGATGTCCCATCAATTCCTTCGACTTTAACATGTATCGAATAGTTATTGGGGTTGATATCATTGGTAATGCTTTGCACAGCGAAGGAATAGCTTTGGTCATTGGTTTCCATTTTTGATCTTTTAGGGTGAGTACCTGGGACTATGAATTGCGGCCCCGTTGTCGTTGTTGGTATGTTCCAAAAGTCCGCATCTCCGACCGATTTTCGAAACACAGTAATTGCCAATTTTGTACTCAAGTTCTGTCAGAAATAGGAATTTGATCTTATTGTGATCCAATAACACCTGATTTTTTGTACGGAAAATATTACATTTCTCTATGTCAAAAATCTCCGAGCTGCACGAATTGACCGACAGCCTGACCGCAAAGGAGCAAAACAGAATACGTGCCGTTCTGAAATCCCAGGTCCGCGGAAATTCCAATCAACAATTGGACCTGTTTCAAGCCTTGCTGAATGGCCAATCAGAAAACAAAGGAAACGACGCTGTCCAGCAACTCAGCCCCCGACACCGCAAGAATCTGCCAACTTTGATGCGCCGCTTGTACGAATTGATCCTGAAAAACCTGGGTGGCCCCGGCAACGATGCAGCAGTGAGCAACCGGCTGGCGACCGCCCTGAGCGCAATCCGGGCCCTTTACGAAAAGCAACTGAACGACCAAGCGGAGAAAGTACTGCGGAAAGCAAAGAAGCTCGCCCGCGCCTTCGAAGAAAGCAATTACCATCTGCAATTGATCGAATGGGAACGCAAATTCATCATCAATCAAAAGGTCCCGGATGCATCTGAACGCCTGCAGATCCTTTTCCAGGAGCAGCAATTGATCGCCCAACAGATGAACCGGCAGATGGAAACCCGGCACCTTCGCGATCAGGCGCTAGAATTGAACCGCAACAAGACCCTTTCCCCGCAGGAAAAGAATCGCCGCCTGCAGGAAATCGTCGATCATCCCCTGCTCCAGGATTCCACCAATTCCAAAGAAATTCGAAGCCGCATCAATGCCCGGGCCACCCTGGGCACCTGCATTTTCGAATTGGGTGATTCCGAAAAAGCGGTGGAGATCTACGCCCAGCTGTTGGATTTTTGGGAAGCCCGTCCCACCTGGATCAACGAATACCCCGAAAGCTACCTGGAGGACTTCACCTTGTTCCAATACATGGTCCTGCGCGACAGCAGCCGCATCGATCTGCTGGAAAAACAACTTGAGATCATCAAGCAACTCCCCATTGCCCGGCCCGACCTGCAATTCCGCTTCAAGTACTACGGCTTCCAAATGCAGATCGTGGTCTACCTCAACTTCCTGAAATGGCGGGAAGCCCGTGAGACCATCCTGGAGGCCTGGGAGTGGATGGAAAGCGATACCAAATCATTCACCCCCTCCCACCGACTCGCCTTCCTCTACAACTTCGCGGTCTTTTACTTTTTCCAGGACGAATTTACCCCCGCAAAGAGGTTCGCCTTGCAGATCATCGAGGAACGCTCCAAACAAAAACGCATCGACCTGCGCGCCGCCGCCCGCCTGCTCAACCTGGTCATCTACCTGGAAGAACAGGATTACGATTTCGCCGAATACCAACTGCGCGCCACCCGGGCCTGGCTGCGGCGACAAGCATTGGAAGGTCCCTTCGCCAAGGCATTCCTCCGCCTGGTGCAACAGATCATCGATGGCAGCGGCCATGATCTCCACCAGCGCATCGCGGAACACAAGGACCAGCTCAGTTCCCTTCCGCCCATCCAGGGCAGCAACGAGATCATCATCTGGATGGAAAGCAAAATCCGCGGAACCTCCCTGCGCGCGGTCTGTGAGCAGCTCATCCCCGAAATGCGATAGCCCCAAAAGAGATCGGCCACGCTTTCGCGCAGCCGATCATTTTCAGGAAGGGATCAGAAGTCCCACTATATCCGTAATTGAATTAGAAGCACCAGCCGCCCTTTTCCAGCAGTTCGGCCGTGATGTTACGGCGCAGCTGCTTCGGATTCACGCTGGTTTCCTTCGTGTAGCGCTTCAGGCCCATGAGCAGCATCCGCTTCATGTCACCCTCGGCAAAGGAGTTGATGGCATCTTTACCGGCCTTGTTGATCTTGGCGGCGGCATCATAAACGAACACCTTCACCATGTCGATCTGGCGGGCAGTTGCGGCCTCACCGTGGCGCCCGATAAGTTTCTGCGCGCGCAAGAGACCCGACTCCGCCGCGTAGAGCTGCAGGCCCATATCGGCGAGGTTCATGACGAGCTCCTGCTCGTGCTGCATCTTTTCTTTGAGCTGCTGCACCGCAGCACCCGACACCATCAGGATGGCCTTTTTGAAATTGCGAATTGCCTTCGCTTCCGCGGCCAGAGGTCCGGAATCACCATTGCCGCCCATTTTTGGGATACTGGTGAGCTCACCCATGACTTCCTGAATCGGTGACATCAGGTCAATGCGGCCTTGCAGCCCCCGCTTGAGGATCATGTCGATGCCAAGGAGGCGGTTGATTTCGTTGGTGCCCTCAAAGATGCGGTTGATGCGCGCATCGCGGTAAGCACGGTCCATCGGGTAATCGGCCGAAAAACCGTTTCCACCAAAAATTTGCACGCCTTCGTCCACGACGTAATCGACGGCTTCCGAACCCATCACTTTGAGCAGGGCGCACTCGATGGCGTATTCTTCGGCGCCGCCGAGCAGGGATTCCGCGTAGGATTTGCCCTCGGCGAGCAGCGCATGTTCTTTTTTCTGGATGTTTTCCGAGGCCCGGTAGGTGGCCGACTCAAGCATCCAGGTGCGAATGGCTTGTTCTGCCAGCTTGTACTGGATGGCCCCAAAGGAAGCGATCGGTTGACCGAACTGGTGGCGTTCCGCTGCATATTGAACCGAACCATCAATCAGGCCCTTGCAACCACCGATGGCTGCGGCCGCCAGCTTGATCCGGCCGATGTTCAGAATATTAAAAGCGATGCGGTGACCCTTGCCAATCTCGCCCAGGACCATGTTCGTGGGGACCTTCACATTGTTGAAGAAGATCGCACGGGTCGAGGATCCTTTGATGCCCATTTTCTTCTCTTCCACGCCCCGGGTTACACCCTCGCTGTCCGCCGGAACCAGGAAACCAGTGAAGTGCTTGCCGTCGATCTTAGCGAATACGGTAAACAGATCGGCAAAACCGCCGTTGGTGATCCAGATCTTTTGTCCATTCAAGATGTAGTGGCTACCGTCTTCACTGAGCACCGCGGTGGACTTCGCGCCGAGCGCGTCCGAACCCGAGCCCGGCTCGGTCAGGCAGTATGCGGCCAGCCATTCGCCCGTCGCCAGCTTGGGCAAAAACTCCGCCTTTTGCTCGGGCGTACCGAAGTAAAGGGTCGGTAAGGTACCGATGCCCGTATGCGCCGAGAAGCCCACCGAGAACGAGTGTCCGGGGCCGAGCCGCTCGGTCAGCAGCATTTGGGTCAGGAAATCCATGCCCATGCCATTGTAATCCTCGGGGATGCCCGCGCCCAGCAAGCCCAAATCGGCGGATTTGCGGAGCATTTCCGGCATCAATTCGGGATGCTTCATCGAGTCGATCTTCTCGAAGTTCGGCGCGACCTCGGCCTTTAAGAAATCGGTGCAAGATTCGGCCACCATGCGCTGTTCTTCGCTCCAATCCTCCGGAATGAAGACATCGTTAGGGTTGGTTTCCTTGACAATAAACTCGCCACCGGCGAGGTTTGAGGTCATTTCTTTGATTGTACTACTCATCTTAGTAAAGTTTTTAGGGTCCGAAGGCTGGCCCCGGGCTGCCCGTCAACGGGTAACGTGCAGCCCCTGGCCCCCCTCTTCGATTTTAGTTCAACAGTTCATAGATACCGGCAACGCCTTGGCCTCCGCCTACACAAGCGGTGACCATGCCGTATTTTTTGTTGCGGCGACGCAGTTCATTCAGAACTTGCACCGTGAGCTTCGTCCCGGTACAGGCGAGCGGATGGCCCAAGGAAATGGCGCCCCCGTTCACGTTCAGAATTTCCTCGTTGATGTCCAACTCGCGGACGACGGCCAGTGACTGAGCGGCAAAGGCCTCATTCAGCTCGATCAGGTCGATGTCCTGGAGCTTCAGTCCGGCCATCTTTAGCGCTTTCGGTACGGCTGCTACCGGCCCGATGCCCATGATGCGCGGGTCCACGCCCATAGCAGCGTAGCTGGCCATTCGGGCAACCGGCTCGAGGTTCAATTCTTTCACCATGCGCTCACTCATCACCACGACAAAGGCGGCCCCATCCGAAGTCTGGGAGCTGTTGCCCGCGGTCACGGTGCCTTTGTTGGCAAATACGGGACGCAGTTTGGCGAGGGCTTCGACGTTGGTATCGCGGCGCACACCTTCGTCGGTATCGACCACAAATTCCTTGGTGTGGATGCGGCCATCCCGGTACAGCTTTTCCTGGACCTTGACCGGGACGATTTCATCGGCGAAACGTCCTCCGTCGATGGCCGCGGCTGCCCGCTGGTGGGAACGCAGCGAGAAAGCATCCTGGTCTTCGCGGTTGATCTTGAAGTCCTTGGCAACTTCTTCAGCGGTCTGGCCCATGCCAAAGTACCACTCGGGATGGTGCTCGGCGATGTCGTAGTTCAAAGCCGTCTTGTACCCGACGGTTGGAACGAGCGACATGGATTCGGTTCCCCCGGCGATGATGCAATCGGCCATGCCCGCCTTGATTTTGGCGACGGCAATCGTGATCGCTTCCAGACCGGAACCGCAGTACCGGTTGATGGTCATTCCCGGGACACTCATGGGGAGGGACAGCAGGGAGGTGATGCGGCCGATCTGCAGTCCTTGCTCGGCTTCGGGCACCGCACAGCCGACCACGAGGTCGTCTACCCGGGTGGGATCGAGTTCCGGAACCGAGGCGACCAGGTGCTTGATCACCTGTGCGGCCAGGTTGTCCGGGCGCATGTAGCGGAAGCCGCCTTTTTTGGCTTTTCCTACCGCACTCCGGTATCCTTTTACAATATATGCTTCCATGATTGTTATCTTATCCTATTTGGAATATTCTCGAATATATTTCAATGTTCGAAATACCTTCGTCTTCAATCTGACGAATGGCATCAATGTGGGCCTGGGCGATTGATTGGCGCACAGCGGGATCGAGCAAGCGGGTACATTCTTCCCGGTTGGTGTAGAAACCGGTTTCGGTCAGCACCGCCGGCATGCGGGTTTTGCGCAGAATGTAGAAGGCCTTGGCTGGGTCTACATGGTGGCGAATGGCCCGGTCGTTCCAGCCCAAGGTGGTGACCAGCGCACGTTGAAAGGCGGAGGCGAGGCGCACTCCCGAGGTGCTTCCTTGGTAGTACCAGGTTTCGATCCCGGAGACGTTGTTCCACTCGGAGCCGTTGCCGAAGGCGTTGGCGTGGAGGGAAAGGAAGAACTTGGGGTAGGCCGAGTCGAGTTGGTGGGCGCGCTCCACGCGCGTGCTCAACTTGACATCACCTTCCACTTCGGGGCAGATCTCCTGGTAGGCAATTCCCAGGGCATCGAGGCCCACTTTCATGCGTGCGAAGATGTCACGCGTAAGTTCGTATTCAAAGAGCTGGTCGCCATTGGGAAATTTCGGTGAACGTTTTCCGGCGGTTCCCGCTCCGTGCCCGTTGTCGATGCACCAGAGATAGCGGGGAGTACGCACCTCCGGCAGTTCAATCGACGTCCCGGCCGGGGCAACCGGTTCCGGAGCGGTGCTTGCTGCGGGGGCGGCGCGGCGATCCGCTTCGATCACCTCCGCCGTCACCTCAATGACCGCCATCGCTTCCGAAACATCCGCCCCATCCTGGGCTTCTCCCGGCAGCAAAACATCGGGACCACTTCCGAAGATGTAGCGAAGGATGTTTCTGATTGCGCGGAAGAAATTGCCCATGGCCCGGGGTTAAATCAGTTGCGGAGCGGCTTGCCGGTTTTCAGCGTATGTTCCATGCGTTGGAGCGTCTTTTGCTCACCCAACAGGCTCAGGAAAGCTTCCCGCTCCAGATCGAGGAGGTACTGCTCACTGACTTTTTGGCGTCCGGTCAGGTCGCCGCCACACATGATCCAGGACACCTTTTTGGCGACCTTCATGTCGTGCTCGGAAATCCAATCAGCAGCGTACATCGCATAAATCCCACTGTACACCATACCCAGGCCGGTTTGGCCCAATACGTTGACATCCTCCCGCGGCACCGGCTCCACGTACCCTTCGTTCCAGAGGCGGAGTACTTCCGTCTTCGCATCTTTGAGGCGGCGGTCCAGGTTCACGCTGATCACACTGCCCGACTTGATCAGGCCGAAGTCAATCGCTTCCGGTCCGGAGGTGGCGACTTTGGCTTGGGCAATCGTCATGAGGCGGTTTTGCAGGGCGTTCAATTCCACGTCGCCCGCTTCAAAGGCGTCCGAGAAACGCAGGGTCAGTTCCTTGGTGCCCCCCCCGGCGGGCACCAGGCCCACGCCGACTTCCACCAACCCGATGTAGGTTTCCGCGGCCGCCACGACTTGATCACCGTGCATGGTCATTTCGCAACCACCGCCCAGGGTCAATCCGTGCGGCGCGACCACCACCGGGATGCTCGAGAAGCGAATCCGGGCCACCGACTGCTGAAAAGCGCGGATGGCGTAGTCCAGTTCGTCCCACTCCTGCTCCACGGCGAGGCCCAGCATAAGGGCGAGGTTGGCACCAGCGGAAAAGTTTGGCCCGTTGTTGCCGACAACGAGGCCCTTCCAGCCTTCGTCTTCGGCCTTTTGAATGGCGGAGTTCAATCCTTCGAGGACTTCGCCCCCGATGGAGTTCATTTTCGTTTGGAATTCAAATCCCAGGACGCCGTCGCCCAGATCGAAAAGGGAAGAACCGGTGTTTTTCCAAACGACATTGGTGTCGCGCAGGTAATCCAGGAAGATGAGTTCTTCGGTACCGGGAATAACCTTGTAGCTCTTGGTCGGGATATCGTAGAAGAGGCGGTTGCCGCCTTCGACCTTGTAGAAGGTAGTGTGACCGGCAGCCAGCATTTCTTTGACCCAATCGGCGACTTGGTAGCCGGCGGCAGTGGCATCGTCGTAGAGTTTTTGTACCCCGATGATGTCACTTTGCTCAAACGCGCCCAAATCCCAGGCAAATCCGGCCTTGACCGCGTCGTCAATCTGGTAGAGATCATCGGCGATTTCCGGGATGCGGTTGGAAACGTAGGCAAAAATAGCTTGGGAGGTATTCCGGATCAATTCGCCCCCTTTGTCGTCAAAGGCATAGAGCACTTTGAGGCGCTCGGGCAGTTCATCGATCATTTTGACTGCAGCCAGCGAGGCCAGCTTGACCGGCAGCTTATCGCGGTATTCCAAAGTATCCAGATCGAGGGAAAGGATTTTTTTGCGCCCTTTCTCGTCCCGTTCGTTGGTCTTTTTGTAGAACCCCTGCTTGGTCTTGTCGCCAAACCAGCCTTTTTCGACGGTCGCTTCGATCGCCGAGGGCTCGACGAAAAGGGCATTGGACTCGTCGTTGGGGAGATTGGCCGCCATGCCCTGCTTGACTTTCAGGGTGGTATCGGCCCCCACGAGGTCGCTCAGGCGGAAGGTCCCAGTCTTGGGTTTCCCGGACGCAGGACCGGTGAGTTTATCGGTTTCTTCGACGGTGAGGCCGAGCTTTTTGACTTCATCCAGCACCTTGAGCAAGGCGTAAATGCCGACGCGGTTGGCGATGAACGCCGGGGTGTCCTTGCATTCTACCGTGCGCTTGCCCAGGAACAAATCGCCGTAATGCATCATGAAAGAAGTGATCTCTGGGTCGGTCAGTTCGGTGGGGATCACTTCGAGGAGGCGCAGATAACGCGGTGGATTGAAGAAGTGCAGACCGAGAAAGTGCTGATTGAAGTCCTCGGAACGGCCATCGGTCATCATGTGAATCGGGATGCCCGAGGTATTGGAAGCGACGATGCTACCGGGCTTGCGGTACTGCTCGACCCGCTCGAAGAGCGACTGTTTGATGTCGAGGCGCTCGATGATGGCTTCGAGGATCAGGTCACAGTCTTTGATTTTATCGAGATCGTCGTCAAAGTTGCCCGTCTCGATCCGGTTCACAAAAGATTTGTGGTAGAGCGGATTGAGCTTGGCTTTTACAGCCTTTTTCAGGGCGCCGTTGACGATGCGATTTCGGGCGGCGGGATTGTCTTTTTCTTCCTCCGTAAGGTCAAAGGGCACGATATCGAGCAGAACCACGGGCACGCCAATGTTGGCGAAATGGCAGGCGATGCCCGACCCCATGATGCCGCTACCGAGTACGGCCACTTTTTTAATCGTTCTTTTCATTTTTCGATGCTTACGTTAGTCTTTCCGTTAAACGTATGGGTCATGGTGACCCAGTTGATTTTCTCTAGAATATCAAAAAACATTCGCAGGTCTTTCTGGGAGACCGATTCGCGCACTTTCACGTTAAAAGATTCCACGTGCGCTTTGGCAATCTTTTTCTTTTCCTTGCCCAAATCGGTAAGCCGAATGAGCACGGAGCGCTTGTCATCGGGATCGGGTTCGCGGCGGACCAAACCCTCGAGTTCCATCTTTTTGATGAGTCGGGTGAGGCTGCGCGGTTCCATTCCGAGCAGAGGTGCAATTTTGGTAGCAGGGGTGCCAGTCTCCTGACTGATGTTGAGCAGGGCAAATCCGGCGGTCACCGTGATGCCGTACTCCAGGGCCAGGGTGCTGAACATCCGGGCAATTGCGAGCCAGCTCACTTTGATATCAAACCCGATATCTTCCTTGGTGAGAACTGTGTCTACTCGCAAATCATCCGTTTTTAGAGCCATGAGCAGATATTATTATGCGGCATGCCGAGCACTTTAGTATGCATGCATACAATTTTCGTCAATGTGAGCGACAATGTCAAGGCAGGATTTTGTCTGGACGACAATTTTATCGCGAACGGGCAATTTTTCGAACTCAGAAAGATCGGAGGGGTGGATTATGGGTCAATTGAAGCGGATTTTTCGGTGGACTTCTCCCGGGGGATTTTTGGGGAAGCGTCCCGGGGATTACCAAATGACAGATTCGACTTGATTCGATTTTGGGGGCGGGATAGCCGGCATCCGGGCCGCATTTCACGGCCGGCTGCCCACGCCGACGCCGGTTGGCAACGCCCCCGCGACGGCGTTTCCGAAAAAAAAAACGCGCGCGGACCTGGATTGGCAACTTCTCTCCCGTCCTCCGTTGCCTCCAATCCTGAATCCATCTCCGTAGCGGCTCCCGGGAACGCGAGCTTCCCAGCGCCGAACCGAAATAAATCCCCCGAACAATCGACAAGTCGGAAATCCAGTCGCGTACCGGCCTTATTTGGGGCCTCGATTTACCGCCGGACAAATCCTTGGGCACTCGCTCGCACCCGGTTCGATCAGATTAAGTACAACTAAAGCAGTTTTTCTCCGTTGCGACCCTTATCTTGCGCTCCATGCGCACTTACCGGTTTGCCCTGCTGATCTGTTTCGCCTTTCCGCTACTTGCTTCGGGCCAAAGGGTCATCCTGCCGCCCACCCTCACGGAGACCGCCGAGGTCAGTGTAATCACCTGCGGGCCGGGAAACTTGATTTACGAGATCTTCGGCCACAGTGCCTTCCGGGTGCGCGACCCACAATTGCGGCTGGATTGGGTGTACAACTACGGCACGTTTGAATACGGTCCCGATTACGTCCCCCAGTTCCTCCGCGGCAAATTGCGGTATTTCCTCAACAGCTATGCGTTCAATCGCTTCCTGGTCGAATACCAGAAACAAAATCGGATCGTCAAGGAACAGGTCCTCGATCTGAAAACTGCCGAGAAACAAGCGGTCTACGACTACCTCAACACCAACCGGCTCGACGACAATAAGTACTACCAGTACGATTTTTTCTACGACAATTGCGCGACCCGGGAGCGGGACGTGCTGCTGGAAGTATTGGGCGACAATCTGCGTTTCCGCCCGGCGACCGAGGACACGCTCGGCACTTTGCGGGACATGATCCATGTCTACTTTGCGGTGGAACCCTGGGCCAGCTTTGGGGTCGACCTCTGCTTGGGACTGCCGGCGGACAAACCGGCGACCCAACTGAGCGCGATGTTTCTGCCGGACTACCTCTTCGAGGGCTTGCGGGCGGGTGAGGTTGATCGCAACGGCAACTGGCAGCCCTTGGTCAAACGGGAAGTCGTGCTCTTTGATCCGGGAGCGGGATTTGCGCTGACGCCGCCCGCTTTCCGGCCATTACTCCTGATGTGGATCATCTTTGGGGTGGGAGTCTTGCTGACGGTCACGACATTTGGCCGCAAACGGATCTTCCGGCTATTTGACAGCCTGCTCTTCTTTCTCATCGGTTTTCTAGGGGTTGTGGTGCTGTTGTTTTGGTTCGGGACAGACCACGACGCGACCTACAACAACCTGAACATCCTCTGGTTGATTCCCACCCATTTGCTATTTGCGGGGCTGATTTGGTTCCGAAAATTGGAGCGGTGGATTGCGATGCGCTACGCCACTTGGTTTGGCCTTTACTACATTGTCTTTCTCCTGGTGAGCTTTTTTCTCCCCCAGTATTTTCACCCGGCTATGTACCCCTTGGTGCTATTGATGATCGCGCGCTTCATGCTCTACCGATTCCAGAGCATGGATTGACGGCGCTATTCCAATACTTCCAGAGCACCGGCCACCACCTGGGCGCAGAGGTAGAGGTACTCGTGTATTTTTCCAGTTTTTAGGGAATCCACTGTTCCCGGGCCGCCCAAGGCGGGCAAGGGCACAAAGGTGTACACCGTGTCGTCCGGCAAGGGGCCCAGTTGGGCGTGGGCCTTGAGGAATAGCTGATTCCGGAGCACAGTTTGTTGCATTTGCCCGTCACAAAGAAACCCTTCCAGGAATTCCAGCATCCCGATGCCGAGCCGGTGAAGCTGGCTGTGGATGATGTCGAGGTACCAAGTAGTCCCGTTGCCCCACAGGAACAGGTCCCCAAAGGCGTTGCTCGCAAATACGTGGCCGCCTTCCAGTCCACTGACTCCCCAATCGGCAAGTACATCCGTGAATTCCGCCGGATCCACCAGGACCAAACGGCCTTCGTCGTAGCTGCACCAGCCCTGAAGGCGCCACAAATCCTGCAATTCGTCCGGTAAATGGCCCTGCGCACGGTCGAGCGCACTGCCCGGTACCGCAGTGCAGGAAGTCGGGACAAACTCCCGATGAAAGTAGTCAAGCATGGGAAAAAGATAAGCTGAATTGGGCCGGGGAATCGGTTGGGGTCTCTCTGACCGGGTCAGGTTTGGACGCTCCCCAACGGGCGCCATTTCGCGGCTCCCGGAAAACGCTACTTGGGATTGGTCGCCCAGACTGTGACCTCGGGGATGAAACCCCGGCCATGCATCTTGAGCGCCGCCCGGATCGTATGAGCTATCTCGAAGGAAGTCAACTTGGAAGGCTCATCCGGGCGCTCGGTCCGGTCGGCTTGGGCAAATGCGGTGGGCACTTCGCTGGGATTGACCAGCACGACTCGGATGTTGTGCTTGCGGAGTTCTTTTTGCCAGCACTGGGTCATGCCCCGCAGGGCAAACTTTGATGCGGCATACACCGTGCCGTAGGCAAATCCATTCAGGGCGGCGGTTGAAGCGATGTTCACAATATCACCGCGCTCCTGGGCGATGAAATGCGGCAGAATGGCCTGCGTAAATAGCGCCAGGCCAAAAACATTGGCCCCAAATACCTTCTCAAAGTGGGCGAGTTCGATATTGCCCAGGGTCGCGAATTCCCCCAGACCAGCGTTGTTGATGAGGGCATCCACACCCCCGAGGAGTTTCACCGCTTCCTCCGCTTTCGCGTTCAGCGTCCCGTATTCGGTCATCTCCAGTTGCAGCGGAAGGACTCCGATTTCCTGGGCGACCGCAGTCAATTTCTCGAGATTGCGGCCAGTAATGAGTACCGTGGCCCCGGCTTCTCGCAGCAATTGCGCGCTCGCTTTGCCAATACCGGAACTGCCTCCGGTCACAATGATTTTAGCTTCCTTGAGGTCCATGTCGATTCAATAATTGAGTGAGGAAAAACTAGAGGCGGGGTGGATCATTGGATCCACAATTGAGGCGTACCGTGATCGTGCGATCAGATGTTGATGGCGGTAACTTCGACGATTTCGGGAGCGGCCCGCTTAACCGCTTGCTCCAGGCCCGCTTTCATCGTCATGTTGCTCATGCTGCAAGTCTCACAGTTTCCGAGCAATTCTACTTCCACGACCAAGTCTTCGCGAATGTCGTGCAGGCGCACGTCACCGCCGTCTGATTTCAAGTAGGGCCGAATCGAATCCAGCGCCTGCTCCACACGTTCCAATAAGTTATTTTCCACTACCATTGCTTGCTATTTATGTAGTATGCCAACCTTTTCGGTAGGTGGATTGTGCGAATTGCGGATGGCCACCTGCCGAGCCACTTCTGCGGCCAGTTGAGCGAATGCTTGTCCGATGATGCTTTCTTCGTCGATGGCCGGCGGCCTTCCTTCGTCCCCCAGTGCCCGGACTTGCTCCACGATAGGAATTTGTCCGATCAATTGGGTACCTACTTCATCGGCTAGCTTTTTTCCTCCGCCTTCGCCGAAAATGTGGTACTTTTTTTCGGGCATATCGCCGGGAACAAAGTACGCCATATTCTCAACAATTCCCAATATGGGAACCTGGATTTGGGGGGTGCGAAACATCTGCGCCCCCTTGCGGGCATCGGCCAGAGCGACATTCTGCGGGGTTGTCACCACCACCACTCCAGTAACCGAAAGGTGCTGTACCAGAGTCAAGTGCAAATCGCCGGTTCCGGGCGGCATGTCCAGAATAAAATAATCGATTTCTCCCCAATCGGTATCAAAAACGATCTGTTGCATCGCCTTGGAAGCCATCGGTCCCCGCCAAACAATCGCTTGCTCCTCCGGCACCAAAAATCCGATGCTGTTTACCTTGACACCATACTGCTCAAAAGGAATCATCATGTCCCGTCCCTCGACCTTGCGGACGTAAGGTCGCTGCCCTTGCAGTCCAAACATGATCGGCACACTCGGCCCGTAGATGTCTCCGTCGCAGAGCGCTACCCGTGCACCGGTTCGTTCTAGGGCTACCGCCAGGTTTGCGGCAATGGTAGACTTGCCCACGCCCCCTTTGCCGGAAACCACCGCAATGATGTTCTTGACGTTGCGCAGGCGCTCGGTTTTGCTCATTCCGGTAACATTCGAACTCATCTCAATGCTGACTTCCGCCGCCGGATGGACGTACTGGTAAATCGCGTCTTCGCAATCTTTCCGGATCTTCTCCTTCAATGGACACGCCGGCGTGGTCAGCATCACCGTGAAGGAAACCTTCAAGCCATCGGTTTCCACATCGCGGATCATATTCAACGTCACCAGGTCCTTTTTCAGGTCCGGATCGTCCACGTTGCTCAGGGCAGCGAGTACTTGCTTGCGCGAAATCTTCATTTGGGCATTCGTTTGGTGGTCCCAAGGTTGCCCCCGGGACGCCAGTATTCCAAAGATAAACCAACGAGTGCAATCGAATGTTCTGTCCGGCGTCAATTGATCGCGCATTTTGCCATCTGCCGCCCGGTTTTGCCCCCGGTTTTCCCGCGGTGGGAAAAAAATTGAACTTTTTGTGTGGAATCTTACATCGGGGATCATCTACTCTCACGAAAGCTGTGACGAACACCGAACATTAACCTTTAGACTCGCAATTGTAACAACCAACGAATTAGCCAAATGAATACTCAATGGATCAAACCTCTACGCCTAGCTAAACGCCCGCAAACCCAATCTCTGATCGTCGCCTTGCTGATCGGCATCTTTTCCGCCAATGGGCTCTTCGGCACGACCTGGTACACGATCAATCCCGGCACCTACTTAAATTCTACCAATGTCTGGTCCCTGGACGGCACCACCGCTTGTGGTTGTACGCCCGGTTTTAACATCGGAGGGCCGTTTGACTCGGTGTTCGTGCGCCACGACATCGTCTTGGATTCGGACGTGCGCCTGAATGGCCGCTCGGAATTCTTCGTGGACCCCAATGCCTCGCTCATCGGACCGCACGATCTCTTGGTGGCCAATGCTTCGTTTACCAATCGCGGCGATCTGAGTGTGGTCGACGTGACCCTGTTTCTGGGCGGCCACTTGTTTGCCATCGAAAATACCAACCTGAGCGGCACCCTCACCAACAATGAAGCCCGCGTAGAACTCTCCGGCAGCATGAATGTCGACGGCGACTTCCTCAATCGGAGTGGTGGCTTTGTCCAGATCTTTGCCAATGCCACCATGTACGTCGGCAATGGTTACCTGAACGATGGGGTTACCGACATCGCCCCCGGCGGCTGCGTCAATATCATCGCTGATTTTACCAATCCCAACCGGGGCAATGTCTCCGGCGGCGGCTACATCCGCTCCTTCAACAACATCGAAAACAATGGCTTTTGGGAGCCGACGGTGTCCTGGTGCGCCGAAGGCCAGGGCCGCAACCTCCCGACCCAACCGAATTGCGTCAACTGTGGCACCCTGCCGGTGGAACTGCTGGCCTTCGATGCGGTGTACCATTCGGACGTACAGGAAATCTCCCTGCAGTGGTCCACTTCCTACGAACTCAACAACGATTACTTCACCGTCGAACGCAGCACCGACGGGCAGCACTTTGACCTGGTCAGCGTCGTTCCCGGCTCCGCAAATGCCACCAATGGCGCCCGCTATTCCGCCCTGGACCAGGCACCGCTTCCGGGTGAAGTCATCTATCGCCTCCGCCAAACCGACAAGGACGGTGCCGAAAAAGTCATCGGCCTCGCCCTGGTCAATGCCAGCGGTCCCACCCGCACCGACGTGCAGGTCTACCCGAACCCGTTTTCTGATCGGGTCCAGTTCAGCGTCCGCGGCTCTGAATCTGCCCGTCTGAGCGTGAATGTTCGGGATCTGCACGGTCGCCTGCTCCACACCCAGCAGATCGAGGACGCGGCCTACTACCACCACGGCGAAATCACCCTTGGGCACCTGGCGGCCGGCACCTACCTGCTGGAACTGCACTCGGGCACGGCTTCCGAGGTCCGGAAGCTCATCAAGCAGTGATCGCCCCGGATGGTTAAAGCCTGCGCCAAAATAGATTACATAACGGCTGATTCATCGCCGCCGGGTTGAAGCCCGGTGGCTTTTTCAGTTGCGCTCCCGCCCCAATTTTACCATTCCCGTCCCCTCACCGCGCTGCTTCCCGCGCCCCCCGCAACAGGGCAAACACCTGCGGATTCAGATCGTCTTCGTCGTAGATCCGCACCCAATTCACGTATTTGTGCTTCGAGCGCTGCTGCACTTTGTAAACCGGAAATTCCGGCCATTCGTCCGGCAACATAATTCCGATGTCCAGGCTGTCTCGCTTGCCGTAAATGACCGCGAAGCCCACCCGCTCGGCCAGGGTGATGGCTTTCGCGGAGAGCCGCACAATAAATTCTCCCTCCACTTCCAGCCGGGCCAGCAATTGCTGGTACAGAGCGATGAGCTGTTCATTTTCCCGCAGCAGTTCATGGAGGTCCGATGCGTAACAGTAGTGGGACTGATTCGCTTTCCCGTAGGTTTTTTGACAAATGGGACACGTCCAGGACATACCCCAAAAAACGCTCGGGAGGGGATTTGGTTCTCCCTCCCGAGCAAATAATTGCGCCGATCCCCAATTTTACTGGCCCATGGTCCGGTCGAGGAGCCGCAACATCAGGTCGAAACGCGAAGGTTCTTCCCGGAAATTGTAACCGTTGAAGGCCATCGAAATCGTCACGCCATCTTGGGGAAAATGCAGGGTATAGGCCCCGTAGGTCGAGGTGCTGCCGGTGTGCCCGTAGGCGATGCCGTGGGGTGTGGTGTAGATTTCGATGCCCAGGCCGTACCATTCATCCCCAAAATCATAGGTGCTCATGTCCCCGACGGAGACGCGGTCCGTAACCATCGCTTCCAGCGTCGCCGGGTCGACCACTTCGCCGGCAAACAACGCTTGGAAAAAGGCATTGACGTCCTGCATGTTGCTGGCAATGCCGCCATCGCCGGTGGCCGCATCCGCCACCGCGTGGGGCATGATGTCCTGGTACTTGTCGCCGCGGGAGGCCAGATAAGGCCGCGCCGTACCGACCGGAATCGGAACCTCGTGGGTGCCCATCACCATGTTGCGCAGGCCCAGCGGCGCGGCGATGAACTGGTCCACCGCCTCCCAAAGCGGCATGTCCCGCAGCTTTTCCACGATGAGTCCCAGCAAGACATAGTTGGTGTTTGAATAGGTATGCTGGGCGTCCGGCGCATGATCGGCCGGTTTTCCGTAAATGTAGCGCAGTTTCTCTTCCTGGGTTTCCAAGAGGTACGGCGTATTGACCGAATTTACAAACTGCTTGAGGCCGAGGTAATCCTTGATGCCGGAGGTGTGTTGCAGAAGGTGGCGGAGATTGACCTGATCGGCATTGGCGATTTCGCCGATGACCGACGCTTCCAGGTGCCGACTCAGCGGATCGTCGAGGGACAACTTGCCTTCTTCCTGCAATTGAAGGATGAGCACGCCGGTCATGACCTTGGAGATGCTGCCGATCATGGTTTTGGTACAGGGCTCAAAGGGGACGCGGTTGGCCAGGTCGGCCCAGCCCGAGGCCCCGGTCCAGGATTGGCCGTTTTGGGAGGTGATCGCGATCTGAATGCCGGGGGTCCGGGCGGCAAAGTACGCCAATTCAGCGGTGAATGCGTCCCGGTCCGCGTGCTGCCCACTGGCATCCGCGAAGGACAGGGTACAGGCGTAGTCTTCGGTGGGAACGATGGTTTCTTGAGCGCAGGCGGCCAGCGCCAGGGCGAGGAGGACAAACAAGTAGCGTTGCATAGCGGGTTTCAATTGGAAAAGGGGTGAAATTTGATGCCGGCGCCCACGAACTGGTGCAGGCCGGTGAAAAAGACGAAAGGAACCTCGGCCATTTGCTGCCAGGTCAGGAAAATTTCCGGGGAGGTGGTCTGATCGCCCAGCCGGTACCCCAGCGCGACCGACAGCGATGGCAGGAAGGTGGGGTTGCCGTAGTCTTTGACGCGGACCGGTTCCGAATTTTCGAGGCGGTAGACCGGCTCCGTCGAGAAGGTGTGGCCGTAGCCCAATCCGAGCCGCGGCGCTACGTGGAAGCGCCCCAGTCGGTAGCGGTAGCCAATTTCCCCATTGAGCAGGAATCCGGTCTGCAAATTGCGGTGGTAAAACCAGCCCAGGTTCGCGGCAAGGTGCCAATCGGACTTGCCTTTTTCCGAGAGGATGTACTCCGTTCCCACCATGACCGCGGGATTGAAGGGGTAGCGAAAGGCGCCGGCGCTGGGCGGGGAAACACTGGCCTGCATCACACTGACCTTGATCGGGAAGTTCTGGGCCGTGGCTTGCTGGCAAAGAAGGGCCGTCCAGATCAGGAGGAACAGAAAGATCCAGAGCGAGCCGTACTTGGTGAAAGGTGTATTTTCCATGGGACTGTGTGTTGTTCGTTGGGATGACAGCTCAGGCCGGAGATACCCGTACGGGGGAGAGATTTTTTTGTGGAGAGATCAGTGCGGAAATTTTCGGGGCAAGCAAGCGCATGCTTGGGCGGATGGATTGGGGAAACACAATCCGTCTCCCCAAACCGCCCAATTACAGGTCCGGATAGCTCCGCGAATTGGCTCCGGCGGAAACCGGAAGGCCGATCTGGGCCCGATTAGGAGGGCAAACCGACCCGAGGATTTTTCCGCCTTTGCCCGGCAAAATTACCAAGCAGCCCCGGCCCCCCCGAGACCGCAAATTGTTTCCCGCCCATATTTTTCCTAGAATTACAGCCTCGAAGTAAATATTCACTCGCGGATATTTTCAACTACAATCTGGAGTTCTTTTTCGATGGCGACGACGGCACACCGCGGGCGCCCGGACCGGTAAGTCGTACCCCTTTTCTTGCGTTCATCGTACCACGTACACCCAATCTCAACTATGCGATTTACGAAACTCTGTTTCGTTGAAATATGCTTGTTCCAATGGAGCCTTTATGCCCAAAGTATTGATTTGCAAGTTTTTGCCAGTTCAGAATTCACCGACAACAACTACGCAGCCTGGACGATTGGTGAGCCCTTGGTCAATCCCTTTGCAAACGCAAATCTCTTGATTTCGGAAGGTTTTCATCAACCCACCACCGGGACGGTGGGGATTGACAACGACTTTGCGTCATTTGGCGTGGAGCGGTTTCCCAACCCCACCGCGGGAAGGTCGACCCTTCGCTTTTCCCGGCCCCCGGAAAAACCAATCGCGATAACATTAACCAGTCTTATCGGCCAGGTAGTGTGGGAAGGGCGGATTCCGCGAACGATGTCGGAATTCGCCCTTGACCTCTCCCCTTTCGCCAATGGCCTCTACTTCCTGAAGCTGGTCGCGGAGGATGGCCACCAATCGGCGACCCTCCGACTTGAGAAAATTGACTTTTAACCCGAAAACCAATGAATAACATCTATGCTTTTTCGTGGGCCCTCTTTGCGGCCGCAGCAATTCCAATTCCAATTCCAACGCAAATAAAAACCACACCGTTCACGTATTGAAGTACGACGGAACGGTACACGCGATGGGCTACGGCACGAACGGCGCCCTCGGAAATGGGTCCACCGCAAACGCAACGACACCGGTGCAGGTATTGGGGATTTGCAATGCCCGCGACATCTACTCCGGCGGAGCAAACTCCGAATGCCAAGCGTGCGCCATCCTCGACAATGGCCGGATGCGCTGCTGGGGACGAAACATCAGCGGCCAGTTGGGGATCGGTAATCAAATCAATTCCCCAGTGCCCGCCCGCGTGCGCGACCTGGACGAAAAGATCGAGCTTGTCGATCATGCACAAAGGCTGATCCTGCCTCCAGTGGAGTCGGACCACCTTCTTTTCTGCCGGATGGAAAACGAAAATCTCATCGCAAAACACCGGCGGCGTTTTTTCGAGCGCACGTTAATTGATTGTCGTGGACAATTGCGCTGGGAAAGCGAACCCACAAAACCTCCTTTTGAACTGCCTCGGAAAATAGCCACCGGAAATTTCCTATTTTTACTTCTCCAAATTCTACCTCCGCCATGGGCAAGCGCATCCCGCCACACAAAGTCGAAGAAATCTACAACGCCGCTGACGTGGTCGATATCCTCGGGGATTACCTGCAAATGAAAAAACGCGGGTCCAACTACTTTGCCCTTTCGCCCTTTTCCAACGAAAAGACGCCTTCTTTCGCGGTTTCGCCCACGAAAAACATCTGGAAGGACTTCTCCACCGGCAAGGGCGGCAACGCGGTCACCTTCCTCATGGAGGCCGAAGGCATGTCCTACGTCGAGGCGCTCAAGCACATCGCCAACAAGTACAACATTGAACTGGAACTGGAGGAAACGCCGGAGGATTTTGCTCGCCAGGACCAGCGCGAATCCCTCTTTATCCTCAGCGAGTTTGCCGCCAAGTATTTCAACCGGCAACTGCTGGAAAATGAAACCGGACGCAAGATTGGTCTGAGCTACTTCAAGGAACGCGGCATTCTGGAAACCACCATCGAGACCTTTCAGCTCGGTTACGCCCAGGATCAGTGGGACGCCTTCAGCCAGGAAGCGGCGCGCAACCAGTTCAAGGAGGAATTTCTGGAAGCCACCGGACTGGCGTTTCGCTCGGACAAAACCGGGAAGCTGATCGACCGGTTCCGCGGGCGGGTCATGTTCCCGATCCACAACCACCTGGGCCGGGTCGTGGGATTTGGGGGACGGATCCTCAAGAAAAAGGAAAACACCGCAAAATACGTCAACTCGCCAGAGTCGGACATCTACCACAAGTCCAATGTCCTCTACGGGTTGCACCAAGGCAAAAAAGCGATCCGCGACCTGGACCAGGCTCTGCTCGTAGAGGGCTACATGGATGTGGTTGCGCTGTACCAAGCCGGGGTGGAAAACGTCGTGGCCAGTTCTGGCACCGCCCTCACCAATGAGCAGATCCGCCTGATCAAGCGCTTCACCAAGAACGTCCTGCTCATGTTTGATGCTGACCGGGCGGGGATTGCGGCGGCACTGCGGGGCATCGACCTGCTGCTGGAAGCGGAAATGGCGGTGCAAGTTTTGCTCTTGCCCGAGGGCGAAGACCCTGATTCCTACGTCAAAGCCCACGGCAAAAGTGGCTTTCTCGACTTTGTGAAGCAGCGCGCGGCGGACTTCCTGGACTTTAAAATCGGGCACCTGGCCATGAGCCTCGATTTCGGGGATCCGCAACAAAAGACGCAGGCGATCCACGAAACCGCCCAAACCCTGGCCCGCATTCCCGATCCGGTGAAGCAGGCGGTCTACCTCGACCTGGCTGCGGAAAAACTGGGCCTGCAAGTGGAAATCATGCAGCGTTCCCTCAGCCGGGCCCTCGCCGACCGCGCCAAGCTCGAAAAGCGCCAGCGGGGATTCCAGGAACGCCAGGCCCAACTCCGCATTCAATCCGATCTGCAGACCAGCGCCGGAACCGCTACCGCCCCTCCCCCGGTGGAAGTCCCGCCGGTCAGCGATTCGCCCACCCAGGAAAAGGAATTGATCCGGATCCTGCTGAACTATCCGGAGCGCCTCATCATGGTCGAAGAGGCCGAGGTCAAGGTCGCTGACTTCCTCGTTGCCCAGCTAGAAGACATCGCATTTGACTCGGCGGTCTTGGAACGGTTCAAAAACGAGCTGTTCCAAACCTACGCGGAATCGGGCAAGGTCGACATCAACCGCTTCCTGGGGCACGACGACAAATCCCTGGCCCGGACCGCCTCGGAATTGCTGACCATCCCCTACGAGGTGAGCATCAACTGGGAACGCTACGACATCAAGGCGCCCACCGTAGACGAGGATCTGGAAGCTTCCGTCCTATCGGCGGTCCAGCATTTCAACTATTACCACATCAAGCGCATGCTCAAAAGCTTGCGCCAGGAGGTCCGCGAGACCCGGGATCCCAAAGCCCTGGATCAATTGTTGCGAAAAATTCAGTACTTGCAGGACATGAAAATGGACCTCGGGGAAGCCCTCGGGGGAATTGTCATCGATTTATAACGCTATGAAAGATAAATTAGACCAGATCGTCGCGGCCCTTTCCGACAAGGCCAGCCTCAAGCAAAGCATCTACCGCAGTACCCGTCAGGTGTTTTCGGAAATGAAAGCGGTGGCCCAGGCACTCGCGGAAGAACTCGACGCCCGTTTCGCCGACATCGACGAGCACGTTCAAATCGAGTACCAGGAGGTCAACGAATTCGAATTTCACCTGCGCTTCTCCGGCGACCTGCTCATCTTCAATATGCACTCCAACGTGGTGACCTTCAATGAAGAACACCTGTTGAGCAAAAATCCCTACGTCGCCGGGGATCGCCGCAACGGCTATTTCGGGCACATCATGGTATACAATTTCATGGCGGATTCGCTGCGCTACAACCGGCTGAACGACCCAGGCTATCTGCTCGCGCGCATGGTCTTGAACCGGGAAGGCCACTTTTACATCGAGGGCGTCCGCCAACTGAATTTTCTCTACCCGGACATCGCCGAAAACGAAATCAGCCCGGAATTGCTCCGGATCTTTATCGAAAGTGTCATGCTGACCGCCATCGGCCAGGACCTCCGGGCCCCGAATTACCAGGACATCCAGATGATCCGCCTCGGCACCAAAATCAAAAATCAAGTCACCGCCACTGCCGCCAAAGTCGGCTTCCAAATGGTTAATTCTTGAAAATTTCCAATTAGTCGATTTCCGATTTCCAATGCGCGCGTTCCTAACGCGCAAGCAGCAATGAGCAAATAACCCAAAACGTTGCTGCACCACGAAGATCGTAGCCGCACGGCACGCCGTGCGGCCCCCGAGGATTTTCCCTTGAAAATTTCCAAGTGATCGATTTCCGATTTCCAATTGTCCGCAGCGCTTGGTTTTTAATGGTGTCAAACCTGCCTTGACCGGGGACAATCAGCAATCAATAGCCGAACAAATCGTTCAGGCTGAGTTCTACGACTTCGCCGTATTGTTCCAGGGATTTGAGGTCAACCTTTTCTTTGGAGCCGAGCACCAGGAGGTTGTAGGCACTGCCCGAGATGTATTTCTCGTGGAAGGCGTTTACCGTGGCGAAGTCCATGTCGTCTAAGCTGGCGTAGACGTCCTGCCGGATGTCCCGGTCCAGTCCCATCCGCTTCGCGTTCTCGTAGTTGAACAAGACGGAGGTGCGCGTGATCCGCTCAGTTTCCATTTTGTTTCTGATCGAGGCTTTGGAATTTTCGAGGAGGTTGTCACTCTGGGGCATCGTGGTTAACAATTCCTGCATTCCGGCGATGGCTTCGTGGATTTTGTCCGCTTGAGTACCCACGTAGGCGAGGACAAAGTAGGGATCACCGGCGCGGCGCGGGGTCTGGAAGGACGAAAAGGTCGAATAGGCCAGGGCCTTGGACTCGCGGATGGTCTGGAAGACGATGGAGGACATGTTGCCACCGTAGTATTCATTGAAAATGTCGACCTGGGGGGTCATGGCCGGATCGTAATCCGCCGACCGGGACAACCAGAGAATTTCCGCCTGGACCATGTCATATTCCACAAAAAACACCTTGTTGCGCTCGGTTTTCACGAATTCGTAGGGATCGTCTGTCGGAACCGGTATCCGTTCGGCCGGAACGGTATGGTAAGTATTGAGAGTCTTGCTGACTCCCTCCGGTGAATCGGGGCCGTAGTAGAGCACCTTGTGCTCGTAAGAAGTGAGCTGGTGGAGCGCATCGGTGAGCGTTTCCGCTTTCAGTACGCGCATATCTTTCTCGCTCATGACATCGTTGAAGGGATTCTGCCCCCCGTACATCCCGTAATTCATCATCCCCCGCCAGAGGATTTGCCGCTTGTTCAGCTTCGCGTCGTCCAGGGACTTCACCTGCCGGTCAATCAGCCCGGAAAGGGCTTCCGCATCCGGCTGAGCATTGTTCAGAACGTGCTCGAACAGTTTGACGCTTTCCTCAAAATTGGTGCTCAGACCGCGCAAGATCACGTAGATCTGATCGTCACCGGCAAATACGTCAAAAGTGGTGCCCAATTCGTAAAACTTCTTGGACAGTTCTTCCGCCGAGTACTGATCGGTCCCGAGGAAGGGCAAATACTCGATGGCAAAGGCCAGGGTCTTGTCCTGCCGCTTGCCAAAGTCCAGCAAGTAGTACATCGAAAACAGGCCGTTTTCGTCGTTTCGCAAGTAGTTCAGGGGGACTTTGCTCTCCAACTGAGTCTGGTGAATGTCCGATTTGTAGTTGAGGAAAACCGGTTGCATTTCCGGGGATTCCATACTGGTGACCTCTTTGAGGAAGGGAGATTGCGCCTCACGGTTCACCTCTACCGGCGTAATTTCCGGCTTGACGACTTTTTTTACGTCCTGGCGTTCGCCGTTGCGCTTATAAATCGCCACGTAGTTCTTGCCGTAGTATTGATTGGCCACCCGGATGACATCGTCCCGGCTGATCGCCCGCAGTTTGCGCAGATAGAGCACCCGGTCTTCCCAGTCAATGCCATTGACGTAAGTATCCACAAACTCGAAGGTCCGCCCCCAATTCTGTTCGTAACCGCGCATTTTGTCGATCTCCATGTTGTTGACGACCGCCTTGATCAGCTTTTCGTCGAAGTCGCCCTTTTTGATTTTCTCCAATTGTTCGAGAAGCAGGTCCCGCACCTCTTCCAGGCATTGGTCGGCTTTCGGCGAACCGTTGAGCATCTGAACCGCGTAGTCTTTCATTTGCATGTAACTGCTGCCCGCATCGAGGACTTTTTGGGCCTTGACGAGATTCAGGTCGATCAGGCCGGCGGTCGAATTTGCCAGCATAAAATCAATCATTTCTAGTACCGGCGCATCCGGGTGGCCGTAGGACGGCACGCGGAAGCCGAGGTACAGCAACTCGGCATCAGGACCGATCACTTCGTATTCGAGTACCTTGTCCAGCGGCAATTCTTCCGGTCCGTTGTAGGGGGTAACTGATTTCGTCTGGAAGCCACCGAAGTACTCGTCGATCATGGCAATCGTCGCATCCGGATCGATGTCCCCCGACAGGCAAATCGCCATATTGTTGGGGACATAGTACTTGCGGTAGTAGTCCTTGATCTTCTTGATCGAGGGATTTTTGAGGTGATTGATCGTCCCGATGGTCGTCTGCTGCCCGTAGTTGTGGCGGGGGAACAACAGATCCAGCATCTTGTAGTAGGCGGCCCGCTGGTCATTGTCCAGAGAAATGTTTTTTTCCTCGTAGACCGCTTCGAGTTCAGTGTGAAACAGGCGAATGACCGGATTGCGGAAGCGCTCCGACTCAATTTTCAACCACTTCTCCACTTGATTGGCCGGGATATCGTTGATGTAGACCGTCTGCTCAAACGAGGTGAAGGCATTGGTCCCTTTGGCCCCGATGGCGGACAGCATCTTGTCGTACTCGGAAGCAATGGCGTACTTGGCGGCCTCCCCGGACATCCGGTCGATCTCCGCGTAAAGTTCCTTGCGCTTGTCTTCGTCCTCCGTCGCACGGTACTTCTCGTAAAGCTCCTCAATTTGGTCGAGGAGAACTTTCTCTTTTTCGTAATCCAGAGAACCGTAGCGGTCCGTGCCCTTGAAGAGCATGTGCTCCAGGTAGTGGGCGAGGCCGGTCGCATCGGCGGGATCGTTGTTGCTGCCGGTGCGGACGGCGATGGCGGTGTAAATCCGGGGCTCGTTTTTATTGACGGTCATGTACACCTGCATCCCATTTTTGAGGGTGTAGATGCGGCTGCGCAACGGATCGCCCGCCACCATAGTATAGGTGTACTCGCCGTTTTCCGAGGTATGGGTCGAGATTTTGCCCGCTTGGGCTTCCTTGATTTTGCTTTTCTGGGCAAATGCATCCGTTCCGCTCCCCAGCAGCAACGTGATGGCCAGCAAGCAGTACAACAATTTCGATTTCATAAGCACTGTAATTGTCAAAGCGACTTGTTTTGCGGCGGGTAGCGGGTACGTGGGTTCGGTCATTTTGCTCCTTTTGGGAGGTATCTTTGACTATTGTCCGCCGGACCCCGCCTAAATTCCGATATTTGTGGTTGTCAAGGGCGCCACAGCCGTTGCCCAGCGGGCGCTTATTGCGGCTCCCACAAAGGTAATAAACCGTTTTTGTAACATAAATGTTGCTTGTGACCATGGCCGAAAATATAAATGTTCCGGTGGACGCCGGAAAAGCAGAAAAATACGCGGCGTTGCTGCCGCAAATCAAGTCCTTGATCGCGGATGAGCCGGACCAAATCGCGAATCTCGCAAATGTCGCGGCGGTGCTCAAAGAGGCCTTTGGCTTCTTTTGGGTGGGGTTTTACCTGCTCCGGGAGCCGGAGGAGCTGGTACTGGGTCCGTTTCAGGGACCGCTCGCCTGCACCCGGATCGCGCTGGGGCGGGGGGTGTGCGGTACGGCTGCCGCCCGGCGGGAAACGGTGCTGGTTCCGGACGTACATGCTTTTCCCGGGCACATCGCCTGCTCGTCGGAATCAAAGTCCGAGATCGTGGTGCCGCTGCTGAAGGCCGGGGTGCTGCTGGGGGTCCTGGACGTGGACTCGGACGTAGCGGACGATTTTGATGCGGCGGATCAGGCGGGGCTGGAAGCGATTGTGGCCGCGGTAGCTGCGGTGATGTGAGGGATTGTTCGGGAAAATTGCAGCTTCTTTGCCCAGGGCGGCGGGCCAGGTGGAAGACAAGTGGGGCCAGATTGGGTTTCTCCCCGGCGAATCTTGCCGTGTGCCTCCGCAAGTTCAAGGTGTACTGCTCCATCCAAACGGAGTAAAATAAGCGTAGCGGCACGAATCCGTACCGCTACGCTTGTGCAAGGATATGACGTGAACAAAATTACTTCACACTGCCCAGTTCCTTCTGCAACTCGTCCAGCGCCTTCTTTTGGTCCTCGATGGTCTTCTTTTGGGCTTCCTGGTCCTTCAGATTTTGCTCGGTATCGGCTTTGTTGTCTTCGATTTCCTTTTGCAATTTCTCGAGGTCTTTGCCCAGCTTCTCGTTTTCCTTGGTCAGCTTTTCTTGCTCCTTCACCGCTTCCTCGACGACCTTGGTCTGAGCGGCAATCGCCAGGCCCAATTCGTAGACCTTGACTTCTTTGATCAGGCCTTCCAGCATGGTTTTGGCATTGTTAAGCTCATTGGAGTGGTCCTGAGCGGTCAGCCAGTTGTCGTAACCGGTGGACATGGCCAGGTAGACCGTCACCTGGTCCTTCTTGCCGCCTTCTACGCGGTAATAGATGTCCAGGGTTTGGCTTGAGATCTCGGGAAAGATCTGCGCGGTAAATGCATCCCAGCCTTTGGACGAAGAATGCTTGAGTTTCTTAAACTTTTGCTTCATGACCTCCGCGACGTTCTTCTCCTGGGCTTCCAGCGAAATCATCAGGCACTTGGCTTCATTGCCGCCGAGTGGGGATTTGTAGCTGCCTTCACCGGCACCTTGGGCTTTTGCCGCAAAAGAGAACATCAAGAGCAGTACAAAAAGTACAGAATATTTTTTCATAGCAATTTATTTTCCTGGTTTTTAGCGCATCAATTATTGTACCAATTAGCAGGATTTCCACGGCAAAAATAATTTTTCTCGATCAATTATCCTTGCCGCAAGATTAATTTTCCGCTGTACCCCCGCAATGGGCATTTCCTCGGTCCCATTCGGCACCGCCGCCCCGCTTCCTCACCATTCATTTTTGGGATAAATTTGGGAGAGTGTTTCCGCGGAGAATCTGCTTCAATTCTGTGGCCAATGAAAGTTGCTTCTGACCTCGAAACCGCCCGGCGACACGCCGCCACGGTGCAGGAACTCAACCTGCGCAATGCCGGCTTGCGGGAACTGCCCGATTTCGTCTACGCGATGCCCCATCTGCAGATCCTGGACCTGAGCGGAAACCTGCTCGACGATTCTAGGCTGGATTTCAGTCGCTTTCCGCCGCTGCATTCCCTCTCCCTAGAACGCATGGCTTTGCACGAAGTTCCCCCGGGACTGACCGCCCAAACCCAGCTCCAACGCCTCCGACTCGGAGGCAATCCTGAATTGTACGCGATCACCCGGAACGAACTCCCCCGCGAACAATTGCGGGAACTGACCGCCGAAGGTTGCTCCCTTGCCCTTTGGATTCCGGAATTGTGCGACTTCCCGAAACTGGAAACCTTGGTGCTCAACGACAACGACTTCATGGGTCTGCCCGAAGAAATGGCGCAGATGCGGTCCCTGCGCTACCTGGACCTGCGCAACAATTCCCTGATTCACCTTCCATCCGAACTGGCCCGGCTGCCCCACCTGAAGCAACTCTTGCTGAAGGGCAACCCCATGGGCATCCTCCACGATCCCCGGACCACCGAAGCCGTGAGTCGACTGCTCGAAGCGACCGCCGACGGAAAAATTCCCCTCGACGAACGCCTGCGCCTCACCCAGGTCCTCCTTCAGGACCTCTCCGGCCTCCTCTCGCGCCCCCCATCCGAGTTGCTGTCCCTGCTCAGTACCAAGTTCAACACGGTACGGGAGCGGGCCCCGAGTGCCCTCTACGCTGCCTTGTCCGATCCCTTTGGTCCGGCACCGCCCGCCACCGTCTGCCTGCTCGGCCGATTCCAAAACCTGAAACGCTCGGCGGTGAAACAATCCCTACAAAAACGCGGCATCGGGGTGGTTTCGCGGCCCACCGGTCCCGATTGTGTGGTCATTGCCGGTGAGCGACCGGGAGACAAGCTGACCGCTGCCCAGGAATCCGGTTGCCCGGTCGGGGTGGAAGGCCACCTGGAAGATTTTCTGAACCGGGCCGAAGGCAGATTCTTGACCTTCGCCAAAGGCAACGACTCCGCGGAACTGAATAACTTGCGGGGCTTGTTGCGCAGTGGGGACGAAGGCAACATTCGCCTGGCGCTGAACCTGATGGAAACCGGCGGGATGCCCGCCGATGTCCTGAGCGACCTGGTGGGCATCATGTCCTTCCACTACCATTCGGGCGCGCAGAAACTCACCCGCGATTTCCTGAATGCCCACGCTCCCCGCCGCACCTTGCGCTTTCTGGATGCGATATTCCAGGCCTACTGCGAGCCGGACGAAGGCTTTGACGATCCGGAGAAGTACTTTCGCTTGTTGGCCGCCCACCCCGAATTGGATCAACTCGTCCTCCTGGAGCACGCCTGCCGGCGGAGCAGTTGGGACCACGTCACCATGCCGGTGGTATTTGCCCTGCCCCGGGCCCTGCAAGCCCCCTTGGTCCAGCAAATTGTCGAAACCAATTCCGAATCGCTGCGCATCAGCAACCTTGCCCTGCCGGAATTTCCCGAGGCCCTCCTGTCCGCTTCCGGGCTCCATGAACTGATCATGAGTGACAATGGGCTGCAAAAATTGCCGGATCGCCTCGGGGAAATGCGGCACCTGACCGAACTGGACATCTATAACAATGCCTTGACCGAATTGCCCCCGAGCATCGCGCAGATACCCAATCTGGAACGATTGAGAATCTCGGGCAACCGCCTGACCTCCCTCCCCGACAACTTGGGGGAAGCGCAAAAGCTGCAACGCCTGAACCTGCGCGAAAATCCCCTGCGCGCTTTGCCCGAAAGCATGGCCCAGATTCCGGGATTGAAGTCCCTGGTACTGGACGCCTGCTTCCAGGAACAGGGCCAACTCCCGCCTGTGGTCGCACGGGTTCGTTCCCTGAAGTACCTGAGCCTGACCGACAATCACCTCACCGATCTGGATGACCTGGACCCCGACTGGCCGCACCTGGAAACCTTGATCCTCGCGGAGAACCAGTTGCAACGCCTTCCCCGGTGGATTCCGGATCTTCCCCGCTTGCGGAGGCTCAACCTCCGCAACAACCCCATTCAGGAATTGCCGGAAGACCTGGTCCGGTGCCAGCAGTTGGAATCGATCATGCTACCCCGGGGCCGCGGGCTCAACTACGCAGAAATCGGGCCGCTCCTGTTGCGGCTCCCCCACCTCATGAGGGTCACCTACTCGCGCAACGCGGTGGCTTACGGCGTCGCCCTGCAACTGGAAAGGGTCTTGCGCGCCCGGGGCATCATCCTCGCTTATTCGTAACTTCGATCTCACGATGCTCGCTGTCCACGACCTCCGCACCGCCGAACAGTACGCCGACCAGATCCGCGAACTCTACCTGCCCCAAGCCGGGCTGACGGCGCTGCCCGAATTCGTCTACGACCTCCCCGCGCTGAAGGTCCTGGACCTCAGCGGCAATCCCATTGCCTGGAGCACCCTCCAGTTTGACCGGCTGTCCCAGCTAG
>JBCCQH010000096.1:0-31704 GCA_039024435.1 Bacteroidota bacterium | reverse complement strand
TGCTTGCGCAAGTCGCCGAAGTGGGTTCGGCAGGATTGTTCGTCGGGAAATTGGGCGATAAAGTTGAATAGATTCATGGGCAGATTCGAGCTTTGGCCGCAATCTCGACCCGCCGATTGACATCTCGTGTCAAAAGCCGTGGCAAAGTTCCGGACAAGCATAATATCTTTGGTCTAGCTATCCGCGAATAATTGCAATCAACCAACGCTCAAATCACCAAACGGAAACCAATCACCAGAAATCGATTTCCAACCAATGCCCATACCATCAATCAGAAATCAATCACCAGAAATCGAAAATCAACCAACGCCCATACCATCAATCAGAAACCAATCACCAGAAATCAAAAATCAACCAATGCCCATACCACCAAACAGAAATCAATCATCAAAAATCTCCCGACAGCAATTTCTCCAACCGATCCAGCTCCGCCTGGAATGCTCCGCCATCCTCCAAAGGAAAATGATTGGCAAGGACAGTGGGAAGCAAGGCCCTAAAATCGGCGGCCCAACTCGTATCGTAGGCTTCCGCAGCTTGGATGAGCGGGGGCAAAATCCGGCGAAGAGCTTTGGGATCGTACCCGGACAGGCGCAGATAAGCGAGCAACTCGGAAGGCGAAAACGCAGCAAAGTTCCGCTCCATCCCACCCTTTAGGGTAAAATAGTCGTCCGGGCCGAACCTCAGTCCCGCCTGTTCCCAGGCCAGGCGGGTCTCCCGCAGGTCTGTGGATCCCGAAAAAGCAAATCCACAAACGGTGATGCTGGCCCCATTCTGGGGCCGAAACCACGCCGTACCCCCTTCCTGCAGGGCGTATTTGCCAAAAGCGTGGTAATTGACCGTCAGGGAGAAACTGCCATGGTGGGCAATGCCCGGCAGGGTAAATCCAAGCAGGGCATCCTCAGTGAAGAATCCCTTGTCCCCGGAAAGGACAAACAAGCGATCCCTGGACAGGGCGCGAAAACGTTCGATGCAGCGCAAGCCATCCGCTGGGAACAAAAGGCTGCACTCCGGGAACTCGTCCCGGTATTCCCCCAATAAACGGTTGAGCGAAGCTTCCCGATAAATGTCTTTCCCCTCCCACAGAACGTGGCGGTAACGCAGCTCCAAGTGCGGCAACAAAGCCGGATCATGCAGATCAGGCACTTCCGAACCGCGCATTTGCAAGCGGACCTCCGACTGGAACAGATCTCCCTCCTTGATCCGAAACAAGTCCTGTGGGACCGTATCGAAAAGGTAATTTGCAATCAGCAACACCGGCCCGGCGGGAGCTTCGGCCGTCAACCGCTCCCCGGATATCTGAAGCGATAAATCAGTGTCTCGGGTGACATCAAAGCGGGCAAAATCAAGCCAGCCCTGCTCCACCCAGGCAGAAAATCCCGCGTGCGACCGCCAAAACGCCAGGTTTTCCTCGGCAAAATCGGTCATGACATAGCGAAAGCGGACCTTTCCGGGAAGCTGCGACTGGACAAAACTTGGGATGAGCCAATGCAGAAAATGAAACGAAAACTGGCCCGATCCCGCTCCCAACTCTACGAAGTGGACGGTCAGTGCATCCCCGCCTTCCGCCAGATCCCGCAGGTAGCCCAGCGCAATCTGAGCGTAGGCTTGAGCGATGAATGAATTGCTGGTCACGTAGTGAGGAACTTTCCCCCGGCTCCAGGCCGCTGCCCCCTGCTGCTCATAAAAGCGCCGCTGCAGATTCCAGAGCAGGGACTGCGAAAACGGGGTAAAATCGTCCAACGTATGCAGGGGGAGTGTGGCGGGGTCAGAGGCAACCATTGGCGTGGAGGGGGCCGGCAGAGCCACTTCCGCAGCCGTCAACAAGGTTTCATTCAGCGCCATTTGCATGGCTTGCAGGGTCTCGTGGTTCATCGTCGATGCAGAATTCAGTGATCGGGAGGATTGCGTTTTCCTATTGAGATGGATTCCTGGGGAACAATCCACAATTTTTGCAGTTTGTTCCCTTGTGGAGAGCGTTTGCGAAACATCGGTTTAAATTGCTGCATAACCAGTGGGGCAATCTTCGGTCGGTGCGTATTTTGCTTGTGGTGGAGCGAGTCTGCATGACCCATTGTCCTACATTAATCCTGACGTACCATGAAGATCGAAAAAGTCCTAGTCGCCAACCGCGGAGAAATTGCAATTCGGATTCTGCGGGCCTGCGTCGAGATGGGCCTGCGTACAGTTGCCATTTACACCTACGAAGACCGCTACTCTTTGCACCGCTACAAGGCTGACGAAGCCTATCAGGTGGGAGCCGACGACGATCCCCTGAAGCCCTACCTCGATGCGGATGCGATCATTCGGATTGCCCTCGCCAATGGTTGCAACGCCATCCACCCCGGCTACGGATTTCTTTCCGAAAACGTCAATTTTGCCCGCAAATGCCGGGAAAATGGAATCACTTTCATCGGTCCCCGGCCGGAGGTCATGGCCCAGTTGGGCGATAAGATCGCCTCGAAGGAGATTGCCCGGCGGGCGGAAGTTCCGGTCATCGAGGATTCGCGGGAGGCCCTGAACACCGTCGACATCGCCCTGGCGGAGGCGCAACGCATCGGGTATCCGGTCATGCTCAAGGCAGCCTCGGGCGGAGGCGGGCGCGGGATGCGGGTCTGCCCCGACGCCGAAACCCTGCGCAAAGCCTATTTTGACGCACGCTCCGAAGCCGGCAAGGCTTTTGGCGACGACACCGTCTTTTTGGAAAAGTTCGTCGCCAACCCCAAGCACCTCGAAATCCAATTGCTCGGAGACAACCACGGCAACCTCGTCCACCTCTATGAGCGGGACTGTTCGGTGCAGCGCCGCTTCCAAAAGGTCGTCGAAATCGCGCCCTCAGTGGGACTGCCCAAAGCAACCGTGGAAAAACTCTACGAATACGCCCTGAAAATCGGCACCGAAGTCAAGTACAACAACGCCGGCACCGTCGAATTCCTGGTCGACGAAGCGGGCGAAATCTACTTCATTGAAGTCAACCCCCGCATCCAGGTCGAGCACACAGTCACCGAAATGATCACTGGCATCGACATCGTAAAAGCCCAGGTGTACATCGCCGGAGGCAAGCGCCTCAGTTCGCCGGAAATCGGGATCACCAATCAGATGAGCATCCTCAAAGTGGGCTGTGCGCTCCAGTGCCGCATCACCACCGAGGATCCGCAAAACGGCTTTCGGCCCGACTACGGAACCATCATCGCCTACCGGAGTGCCGCCGGATTTGGAATCCGGCTGGATGGCGGCTCGATCTACCAGGGCGTGCGGGTGAGCCCGTTTTTCGATTCGATGCTGGTCAAGGTCTCCGCCCAGGCCATGAGTCTGGAAGCCGCCGCCCGCAAAATGATCCGTGCCCTGATGGAATTCCGAATCCGCGGCGTCAAAACCAATATCCAGTTCCTCGAAAACATCCTCAAGAACCCGACCTTCACCTCGGGTCGGGCGACGGTGAGTTTCATCGGCAATGCGCCGGAGCTGTTCCGCTTCAAACGCCGCTTGGATCGGGGAACCCGCATCCTCCGCTTCATCGCCAATACCACCATCAACGGCAATCCCGACGTCAAGCACGCGGATGCCGAACGCACCTTTACCAAAGCGGTCGTTCCGCTGTATGACCCGGTCCCGGGCTACCAGGATGGCACCAAACAGCGCCTCAATAAACTCAAGCCAGAAGGATTTGCCGAATGGCTGCGCAAGGAAAAAACCGTTCACTACACCGATACAACCCTGCGCGACGGCCACCAGAGCCTTCTGGCGACGCGGATGCGCACCATCGACATGCTAAAGCCGGCGGAAAGTTTCGCCCGGAACTTTCCCCAAACCTTTTCCATGGAAGTTTGGGGCGGTGCGACCTTTGATGTATGCCTCCGGTTTCTGAAGGAAAATCCCTGGAAACGGCTGGCCCGGCTGCGGAAAGCGGTGCCGAACATTCTCCTGCAAATGCTCCTGCGCGGCTCCAATGCGGTCGGCTACACCGCCTACCCCGACAATCTGATCGAACGCTTCGTAGTCAAGGCCGCCGAAACCGGAATCGACCTGTTCCGGATTTTTGATTCGCTCAACTGGGTCGACGCGATGGCCCCGAGCATCGAGTACGTACGCAAGCACACCGATTCCCTCGCCGAAGCCGCGCTCTGCTACACCGGCAATATCCTCGACGGAAAGCGCACTAAGTACAACCTCGACTACTACCTCCAACTCGCAAAAGATCTGGAAAATGCCGGAGCCCACATCATCGCGATCAAAGACATGGCCGGGCTGCTAAAGCCAGAAGCGGCCACCATTCTGGTACAGGCATTGCGGGAGACGGTCAAGTTGCCCATCCACCTGCACACACACGACACCAGCGGTCTACAAACCACAACTTACCTGCGCGCCATCGAGGCCGGTGTGGACGTGGTGGACGTGGCCATCGCCGGACTCTCCGGGTTGACCTCTCAACCAAGCTTCAATTCGGTGACCGAAATGATGCAGTACCACGAACGCGAACTGCCCTACGACCCGGCGAAACTGGAGCAATTCAGCCGCTACTGGGAAGATGTCCGCAAGATGTACTATCCTTTCGAATCGGGCCTGCTGGCCTCAACCGCCAGTGTCTACCAGCACGAAATCCCCGGTGGCCAGTACAGCAACTTGAAGCGCCAAGCCCAGGAATTGGGCTTGGAAGACAAATGGGACCGCGTGGTCGAAGCCTACGCCGAGGTCAACGAGCTTTTCGGAAATCTGGTCAAGGTCACCCCCAGCTCCAAAGTCGTCGGCGACATGGCCCTGCTCATGGTTTCTAAAGGACTCAGCAAGAACGATGTCTTGGACCAGGGCGACACGATCAGTTTCCCGGAATCGGTCAAGGCACTGTTCCGTGGCGATCTCGGCCAGCCCTACAAAGGCTTTCCCAAGAAGCTGCAAAAAATGGTGCTCAAGGACGAAAAGCCCTACACTACCCGGCCGAACGCCCAGATGGAGCCAATTGATCTCGAAGCTGAACTCGTGGCTTTCCAGCAGGAATTCGGCGAGGAGCTGGAAGAAACCGACTACCTCGCCTGGAAACTCTACCCCCGGGTCTACGAAGACTACCACACCTTCCGGGCCGAGTTTGGGGTCGTGGAAACCGTTCCCACCCACACTTTCTTCTTCGGGATGAAGCCCGGGGAAGAAACCACCGTGGAAATCGCTCCGGGCAAGACGCTCCTGGTGCAGTTGGTCACAATTTCTGAGCCGCAGGACGACGGCAACCGCTCGGTATTTTTCCGGCTCAATGGCCAGTTGCGCACCATTCAGGTTGCCGATGAATCCCTGAACATCAAGATCGAAAAGAACCCCAAAGCAGTCCCGGGCAACGAATCCCAAGTCGGCTCGCCGTTGCAGGGCCTCCTGAGCAAAGTTTTCGTTCAGCCCGGAGAGGAAGTAAACAAAAATGCCCCCCTGTTCGTGATCGAGGCGATGAAGATGGAAAATACGGTCGTCGCTCACCAGAATGGAGTAGTGGCGCAAGTCGCTCTCGGCGATGGCACTTTGGTGGATGTGGGCGACTTGGTCGTGGAATTCAAGTAGACACCTGCGGTCACAACTCCTTGAGTCGCCGCAGCAAGCCCGCCTTCTTCCGAACGGAAATCCAGACGACGCTGCCGTCACTGAGCCGTACGTAGTTTTCCCGGGAATTGACCTCGGCGATGTGGTGCAGATTGACCAGATCTTTGTGGTGGATGCGGTGGAAAAACTGGTCCTGGAACTGCTCCTCGAATACCTTTAGGGTCCGCGTGGCCACCACCTGCCGGCCATCCGCAAAGTGAAATACGGTGTAGCTCCCCGACGCCTCCGCCCGCAATACCCGGGACAAATCCTCCAGTAAATAGCCGTCGCGGGTGGGAATGACCACTTTACGAAAGGCGGAAACAGCGGGCGATTCCAGCGGAGCTTCAGCTTGTGAGGGCGGCGCAGCGCGGCGTTTTTGGCGTTCCCTTACCCGCTCCACCGCCGCTTGCAGTTCGTCCACATCGATGGGCTTGATCAAATAGTCGACCGCATCGGCACGCATGGCCCGGATGGCAAACTGCTCGTAGGCCGTCGTGAAGACCACCGCAATGGCCGGCAGGGCGTGCTCTTCCAGAAGGGCAAATCCATTTCGACCGGGCATGTTGATGTCGAGGAATACCAAATCCGGCCGCAACTCCCCGATCAAAGCCACCGCGGCATCCACTCCGTCGGCATCCCCGACCACTTCGACCCCCGGAATGTACAAGCGCAGCATGTTCCGCAGCGCCTTGCGGGCCCGGAATTCGTCGTCAACCACAATGGCGCGCAGATCAGACATCGCGGGGCAACTGAACGATGGAACGGCCCGCATTGAGGACGGGCAACTCAATTTCAATGCGGGTGCCTTGGGGCAGGTCCACAATTCGGTAGGCAAAGGCGCCAGCGCCGAAACTTTGGTTCAGCAAGGCGATCCGCTCTTCAAAGATGCGCAAGGCCCGCGAAACGTGGGCACCCGATTGTTTGCGCGCCTGGGCCGCCGCCCGCCCGATCCCATTGTCCTCGATGCGGCAGCGCAAGCCCGCGGAGCGCGGTTCCAGTACGATCCGCAATTGCCGGTCGCTTTCCTTGGGCAGCAAGCCATGCCAGATCGCATTTTCCAGGAAGGGCTGAAAGATCATCGCCGGGACCAGGAACTCGTCCGGGGACACCGCCGGATCGCACGCAAGCTCGTAGGTAAACTCGTCCATCAGCCGCATCGACTCCAATTCGAGATAGAGCCGGCACATCTCCAATTCTTCCCGCAGGGGAATGAAATCCTCACTGGAGCGGTCGAGTACCCGCCGCATGAGCCGGGCAAATTTTGAGACGAATCGTGTGGCGGCCCTGCCTTCCTGCTCGGTGATCAAGTGCTGGATCGAATTGAGTGAATTGAAGAGAAAGTGGGGATTCATTTGTGATTTTAGCGTACTGAGACGCATCTGAGAAAGCTGTTGCTGGTACACCAATTCTTTGCGTCGGACCCGCTCCCGGTTGCGCCGCCAAACCGCAAAGGCCAGCAAGATCCCGCCCATCAACAAGGCCACGATCAGCGCCCAAAACCAAATCGTCCGGTAAAACACCTGCGCAATCCGAAAACGGGTCCGCACCGGTGTACTCCAATCGTTGCGGGCGTTGGCCGCCCGCACTTCCAACTCGTATTCACGCCCTGCTGCCAGTAGCGGAAAGCCCACCTCAGGTCCCGTCATCTCGGTCCAAGCGCTGTCCTCCCCCACCAGCCGGTACTGATAGCGTACGGCGGTAAAATTTCGGTCCCAGTAGCGCAAGGCCACGGAGTTCTGCCAATGTTCCAACTGCACCGCTGCCTGTACGAGGGTATCTCGGCCCCGCACCTGCAACTGCGCTACCGCCGGATCGGGCACCGCCAGGGGACTCCGCGGCCGGTCGAGTGTGAGCAAGGACAGCCCATTTGGGGTGGCCACCCACAAAGAATCTCCGATCCGGCAGACATCGTTCACAAAGTCATCCGCCAGTCCGAGGGCCCGGGTGTAGCGTTCGGTGACCCGGGTCACCGCTCCGTCGGGCGCCAGTGCGGCCAGCCCCCGGTCAGTGCCTACCCAGGTCCGCCCCTCCCGGCCTACGTGCAGAGCCGTGATCACTGGCGAAAGCAGTCCCGGAATCTCCTCCAAGGTGTAGGGCGCGTCCGGCGACCACCGGAACAGGCCGTGCCCGGAGGTGCCGATCCACATTCCGCCGGACCGGTCCGGCTCCAGGCAGGTCACCCGGCGCTGAATCGCCGTCGCAAATCCCGGAACCCGACAATTGCCCAATTCACAAAGCCGCAAATCTTGCTGGGTGCCGATCCACAGCTCGGCGCTGGAGTCCGTCCGCCCCAGAGCATAACCCCAAGGCAAATCCACGTACCCGCAAGACCAGCCCCCCTCCCGCAACTCGCAACTCCGCACCCCACTGCTCGCCGAAATCAAAAACCGGTTGGGACCCAGCACAATCTGATCTTTGACCGCGATCCGCATCAGCGCCGTGTAGCGACTCCGAAGAGAAAATGGTTCCCGAATGCGGCGAAAGGCCCGGTCGTCTTCGCCCCGGTCCTCCCCCAGCGGCGCGGCGGGATCCCGAATGAGCAGTGTGCCCCGGTCGGTGCCCACTACCAGCGTCCCGTCCGGCAGCAGTTCCAGGTCGGTAATTCGGTCCTGGGTCTGTGCCAGCATCCGGGGCACGTGGTGGAGCAAAGGTTGGCCGGGTCGCAAGCAGGTCACCCCGTGACGGTCATAGCCCAAAAACAGATTGCCCCCGGAATCGGCCCGCAGCGTCATCACCTGGTCGCGGAGCAAGCCTCCGCCCTGGTGCAGGGTCAGGACATCCAGCCCATCGGCGGGCAAGAAGTACAATCCCTGGCCCAGCGTTCCGATCCAGTAATTGCCGCCGCGGTCCTGGGTCACCATGCTGATGGCGCGTCCCTCCAGGAAGTGCAGGAGCGCGCCGTCGCTTCGGGCCAAATAGATGCCCCGGCCATTGGTCGCAATCCAAAGGTGATCTTGGGGATCGCGGTAGATACTGTTGACCATTTCCCGGGGTTCGGGGGATCCAATCTGGGCCATGATCCCCACAAAGCGTGCGGAATCCGCCTGAATTTGGCGCAGGTCTTCGCGGTGAAGCAAGCGCCCTTGATTTTTGTCCAGGAGAACCGGCCAACCGCGCGGCATTCTGGGCAAGGCAACTCCAGGCGATTCGGGTGCTCCCGGTGGGAAAATGGGGTAACGCAACCCGAACTCATCCACCCGAAACAGCTCCCCCGCCTCCGACTCGTATACGTAGTCCACGAATTGTTTCCAGCGAAGGGTGTCGATCCCCGACTCATCAAAGGCCAGCAGCCGGTCTCGCGTTCCGATCAACATGCGCCCATCGCGGAGTTGGGCGTGAACCAGAGGAACTCCCACCAGCTCGGGAATCCACTCGGCCTCTACCGGCGTCACTACCTGCCCGCCGGTAACGTAGGCAAAAGCACCATTGATCGGTTGCAGCCAAATCCGATCTTTTCGGTCTGCCGTAAGACTCAAAACATCGTTTTCCGGTAAGCCATCCACCACCCCTAGGCGAATGAATTCATGGCCATCGAAAATGTTGACCCCGTTTTCGGTCGCCAGCCAGATGCGCCCATCGGTGTCCTGCACGATGTGGTACACCGTCATGCTGGCCAGGCCGTCCTGTACCGTGTAGTGCCGAAAATTGGGTTCCTGCCCGTACAGCCCATTGGCCCGGAAAATGATTCCGAGCACCAAGCCAAGTAGCATGACCCGCGAAAAGCCGCCACGTAATGATCGATCCGGAGGTGTTGATTGCATAGTGATCTCTGATTCAAGTTATTCCCGGCAAAGGACATTCGCAAACCCAGGGGGATCCGGAGGCAACACGAAAAATGGCAGACGCACGGGGCCCCGCACGTCTGCCGATGATTGAAAAAGTGTCGTTTGTATGCGCTGGTGGTCCGCTCAGAAGCAGGGGGTAAATCCGGCTTTGTAGCATTTGGCGGGGGAAAATACCCCACCCGCCTCGTCGGGACAGATCGACGCCACCCGGTAGGAGAAGCAGTTGCCCGGCAAGCTGCCGAAGGTGTAGGAATTTACCTGGCCCACGTCGACGTAAATGGTCTTCTGTGAGCCGCCGCGACAGCCACAGCCGGAAGCGTTTGTCTTGAACTCAATCGTGTAACCGATGGCGCCCACGACGGGTGTCCAGCCGATGGCCGTCCCGCCATTCGTGCAGAAAGTCATCCCGGGGGGCGGAAGCTCACACTTGGGACCGGCCATCATCTGGTCGACGGGTACCGGTGTCGGGTCAGAAGCGACCGGGGAATGGCTCCAGGACAACAGCACGAGGAGCATGAACGGAAGGGTAAGAGCAAAAAGTCGATTGTTGAGATTGTTTAAACGCACAGGGGTAATTGTTTAAGGGTAAAACCTGATTGAAAGGGGTAGGCAAAGCGACCGGAAATGCATTATCGGGGACCGGTTTTGCCCGGAAAAGGGAAAGAACACAATCAGCTTCCGAATACCTTATTTGATCTCAGTGGCGGTTTAAAATTGGTTTGTGAAATTTGCTATCACAGATTTTTTTGTCTCTCAAAGCTCATTTTGGAGTCCATAGCCAAAGCTATGGGCGAGAAAATAGCTGAAGAGAGGCGGAAAAAGATGCCATAGCAAAATCACAGGATTAAATTTAAACCGCCGCTCAGTCGTTCGGAATTTTCCATCGGCTATCGTGGTATGATGGCAAATTGGGCCACGGGACGGGTTTCTCCTACGTCTACCCAGCAAGTGTTGCGCTGGGCGAATAAGTGTTGGGGGTGGGATGGTAAGTGCGGCGGTGGTCGGTTGCAGTTGTGGGCATTTTCCCGCTCAACAATTACCGAGGCACAATTGCCGACTGCTCGGCCGCTTTCCATCGATCCGACATTTTTTGTACCTTCCATTCCCAACCACGAAATTGCTGCCCGATGAAACGAATTGTCTTTCTTTTCTGCCTGACCCTGAGTGTACTCGCCTGCCCCTCCTGCGGGGATACACAAGCGCCCGAAACGGCAAAGCCCAACTTCCTCGACAGCCTGTACAACCCGGCGCGCTACCGCGCCCTGCTCGATTCGTTGCAGAGGTACGAAATCCTTACCCCCGTGGAAATGGACGATTTCAAGGCTTATATGCGGGAAAATGGTGACTTCATCACCGGCGAATGGACCTACGGCGACATCCACACCAATGCCCAGGGTTCTCGGCAGATGCTGGATGCTCCCATCGGGCTGACCATCAACGGCCTCACGCCCCGCACTGACCGCAAAATCGTGGAATTTCGCTTTGAACTGGACTTTAAAAATGTAACCGCCGTGGATTTACAGCGGTTTCATGCGGTACTGGTGACCCTGGACACCGAGGGCAAGGAATTGGACCGCTCTCCCCGCTTTTCGGTCGCCGAATCCCTGGCCCCGGAGCAGTCCTCCGGCGAACTCCGCTTGCAGTACGCTTACTACCGCCCCACGGGCAACGAGATGAACCAGCCCAAAAACGAGCGCCAACGCCGCAAAGTCGATGCGATGTTGCAGCAGGCCCGCGATTTTGACCCGGACAACTACCGCCTTGAAGTCAGCGATGTCCTCCTCGCCAATGGGATGACCGCCCGCGCGTACTGGCGCCTGCGCCCGGAAGACCAAGCCCAACAAGCCAGTGCGCCGGTTCGTTCCACCCAAATCGGGCTGCTCAAGTGGGCCGACCAAAACCCTGAGTGGATCGCCAAACTGCGCGACCCGGTCAGTAAGTTCTACCTCTGCCCCACTCCCATCCTCACCGACAAGTACGAGTCGACCCACGGTCCCTACCTGATCTTTGACCGGATCGAAAAATTCAATGGATTCTTCACCGGACAGAAAAAGGTTCCCCGCCGCAAAATCACCGGTTCCACCCAAGGGAAGCTGTTGCTCGACGAAATGATCGACTTCTGGGGCTGGCCCACCGAGCTGCGGATTTACGAGCAATAAGGGCGCCGCCAACCGCCACACGGAAGATTCGAAGCACAGTTTCGGAGGGAAATTGACCGCTTACGTTGCCGAGTGCCCGATCATCGACCCGCCGCTGGGGTGTTGCTTTCTGCCGGTACGTTGGTATTGCCGAAGCCTTTTACCCGAAAATACTTGCCGATCAGACCGCCAATCGACCGGGATTTGCCGACCCAATTGCCATTGTTGTCTTGTTCCTTGTAGTTGACTACATAGTTGGCGTTGTACCCGTTGAAGGCGCGGCGGTTGATGGGAGCGGCCAGCGGCCAATAGTTGTCCGTGACGTCATGCCCGCCGAATCCCAGGTCTTTTACGTGGTCGCCGTCGAATCCGCCCGCATTGCCGAGGGCGGGCGATGCGGAATTTCCGACCCCTACATTGTGGTTGGGGTCATTGAGGATCTGGTTGAGTCGCCTTTGGTTCTGGCGGGTTTGATTGTGGGCCACTTTCTGCAGGACAAAGCCACCGCCGATGGCCGGCCGGTTGGCTGGGGCCACCCCAAAGGTTTCCCCTCCGATGTTGACCCGGTTGTTGTAGTTAAAGGTGTTGCCATTGTAGTGAATCGGAGGATAGTCGTGGGGAGCTTTGTACCACACGATCCGAATCGGGTCGCCAATCGCTCCGGTATGGTAGGTGCCGACCTGAGTGGGATCCCCAGCAAACTGTCGGTCCTGAAACACCGCCGATATCGGGACCAACCGCGTGGGTAAAAAATCAGCAAAGTTTTCCCAGTAGGCATTGACGGCTTCCTTGGCGAGGTGGGTGAGGGTTGCTTCCGCGTTCCCAAACAGGCTCCGGGCCGAATCCCTTTTTTGCTTGACCCAAGCCAAGTTATCGCGTGTTTGCTTGAAGCTGAACGCCTTTTTCAATAAGACCTTGTCCGTAAGATCCACCGATGCAGATCGCTTGCGATTTTTATCGAGGCGATTGACTTTGCCTTTGATAGAAAGCCGGCTACTTTTCCTTTTTGCCATATTGCGCTTCACGTCGTAGAGATTCCGGTAGGCAAGGGGTATTTTCTTGAGGCCCTCCATCTTTCTTTTCTCCGCCAGGAACTGATTCTGAGCTTTCCGATATCTCCTTTCACAGGTATCCAATTCCGATTTCGCACGCTCTATCGGACGGAAAATCGCATTGATATCCCTCTCGCGCCCGGCGATTTCGCTGTTCGCTTCCCCCGCCGCCGCAAGCAAAACCGCACGGATATTGGTCAAGGTCTGGAACTCCGAGGCGACGCCGACGACGATTTCTCCGTCGATCACCCGCAATTCGATGTGGTGGGTCTCCGGGCCCAACTTGATCGGCAGGGCCGCCACTTCGGCGACGATTAGCTCGACCGCTTGTTCAGGACGGAGTTCGTTTTCGGGATCGGCAAGGACCGCCGGGAGTTCCTCCGGGGTCAGTTCCAAGGTTTCCGTGGTTGCCGCCCTAGGAGATGACATTCCAGTTGCCGCATCGGCCATGGTCTGGAGCTCCTGCGCAGTCTGAACTTGGGGGCTGGCATTGATCATTTGCTGAACCTCGACATGCTCCTTGCGGTAGCCATGGAATTCTTGTCCGGAGCCGGAAGTGGCGGGCTCCCAAGGGAGCTGGTGAGAAGACACAGGTGTTCTACGTTGGTTTTTTCGGGCGTTTGCCATAATTGTTCAAAAATTAAAGTTGGTTGTGGCCGCAAGGTAGCCCACCCCGGTTATCCTACACGGTACAATTTCGGCCCCCAATTGACGGCATGTCGTTGCTTGCTTGTGATTGAGGCACAATTGAAAATCGGGCAATTGGAAATTTTTCATTGAAATTCTCCATCAGGCTTTGCCCGCGTCTTCGCTATTGCTTTCGGCGGGGACATTTTGGTTGGTGTAGGCCTTCACGGTGAAGAATTTCCCGATCAAGCCCCCAATCGCCCGGGCCTTGCCCACCATCGTACCATTGTCCAATTCCTTGTAATTGATGATGTACCGGGAATTGTAACCATTGAAGGCGCGGCGGTTGATATTGGCCGCCAAAGGCCAGTAATTGTCCGCTCGATCCAGGCCGTTAAACCCCAGGTCCTTGACGTGATCGCCGTCGTATCCGCCATTGGCCCCCAGTGCGGGTGCATTGGTATTGCCGACCCGCACGTTGTTGTCATTGAAGATCTTATTGAAGCGCTGCTGGTTTTGGCGACTCTGATTGTGGGCCACCTTCTTGAGCTCGAATGCGCCCCCAATGGCCGGTCGATTCGCATTGGCCACGCCAAAGCCGACTCCGCCGATGCTGACATTGTTCGTGTAGGAATAGTTGTTGCCGTTGTAGGTGATATTGGGATAGTCATTCGGTGCCTTGTACCACCGGATCGGGATCGGATCATTCTGGGCTCCGGTGTGGTAGTCATTCAGATTGTTGTTGTCTCCCGTAAAATTACGTTTGCGAAACACCGCGGAGGCGGGAACCAAGTGGGTGGGCAGAAAATCACCAAATTGCTCCCAGAATATGGCAATCGCCTGTTGAGCCTGGTCGACGAGCACCTGCTGGGCCGTAGTAAGCTTGTTTCGAGCCGTCTTCTTTTGGTCCTGCAACCTATCCACTAAGTTTTTCTTTTGCTTGAACTTGAATGCTTGATTTGTCAATGAAGTAGAGTATGACCGCTTGTGCTTTGTAGGATTGGCCCTTTCCTCTTTCCATTTCAGTCGCTTGCTGCGCCGCAGCTTGCTCTTTTTCGGTTCGTACTTCTTCTTGAGTTCATTGGGAAGTATACCACCCAGATTCTGGACCTTCTTTTTCTCCTCGGTTACTTTTTTCTGTACCCGCGTCAAACTTTTTTGGCAACGCTCCACGTCGTCATTTGCCTGCTTCACCGGTTGATAAATCAGGCGGATCTCTCCCTGGCGACCGGCGATCTCACTGTCGGCTTCTCCCGCGGCCGCAATCAAGGTATCCCGAATATGGGTGGCATTGGTAAATTCGGAAGCGATCCCGACCACGATTTGTTCCCCGATTGCCCGCAACTCAATGTGGTGGGAATCGGGTCCCAGTTTGATCGGCAGGCGTGCGACTTCCGCCACGATTTCCTCGATCAGTTTCATTGGGGTCAGGTCATTTTCGGGGTCGGAGACGGCCGCCATGAGGTCTGCGTGGGCCTGCTTTTCCTCGGGCGAGATTTCTTCGGTTTCTGTCTCCTCCTCATCATCATCGACCCGCTGCACGACGCTTGCGGCATCGGCCATGGCCTGGAGCCGCTGCATGGATTGCACGCGGGGACTCGCATCGAGCATTTTCTGGAGCTGCACCTGCGCTCCGCGCTCCACTTGCTGCTCGGCCTCACGGCCGTATTCTGCTTGTTCGGATTGGACGCTACGCGAACCTTCCCGCCCGGGGGATTGGCTCTGCTGGAGATTGGGCATACCTACAATTTTTAAAGGTTCACTGATCGATCCTGAAAAATATAACCTGCCCGCGCCGAAAGCAGAAGTACACTTGTTCGGGAAAATTGACCACGGCGGACTCCAATCATGCTGGCTTGTCCCATCCGGGCCCTTACACCGCGTGCCGTGCGCCTACGATCCCCTCTTGGCGGTAAACTTTGGGGTACCGCGGCGCCTCCGCTCGATGGCCGACCGGCACGTCCTCGTTTTCTCCACTTCCCCTATCTTTGCCGACGCGAAATAAGTCATTATGGAAGCACCTGTTGCCAAAAAAACCCCGAGTTCGCGCACGCTGTTCGGCGTCACCCTGCACGACGATTACGCCTGGATGCGCCAGCGCGAAGCACCGGAAGTCCGGGCCTACCTAGAAGCGGAAAACGCCTATACCCAAGCCCAAATGGCCCACACCAAAGATTTCCAGGATACCCTGTACCAGGAGATGCTCGGCCGGATCAAAGAGGACGACACCTCAGTCCCCTACCAAAAGGACAACCATTTCTACTACATCCGCACCGTCGAAGGCAAGCCTTACGCCATCCACTGCCGCACCCTCGGCGCGGAAGGCCCCGAGGAAATCCTCATTGATGAAAACGAACTCGCCGCCGGCAAAGAGTTCTTTGATCTCGGTGACCTGGACATCAGCACCAACGAACAGTTGATGGCCTACACCACCGACGAAAATGGCTCCGAACGCTACCAACTGCACGTCCGCAATCTGGAAACCGGCGACCTCCAGGAAAACATCGTGGACAATATCTACGGAGAAATCGAGTGGGCCAATGACAACGCCACGCTCTACTACATCACTCGGGAAGACGGCACCGACCGGCCCCACAAGCTTTTCCGCCGCAGCCTGGGCCAAGAAGGCGAAAGCGAATTGGTATTCCACGAAGCGGACGAAGGCTTCTTCCTCTCCATCGGCAAAACCAAAGACGACCGCTACCTCCTGATCGACTTGAGCAGCCACGTAACCACCGAAGTTTGGTGCCTGGACGCGGAGGACCCCAACGCCCAGCCCCAACTGGTCATCCCCCGCCGGCCCGGCATCGAGTTGGGCATGGTCCACAACGATGGCTGGTGGTACATCATGACCAACGAAGCCGCGCTCAACTTCCGCCTCCTGCGCACCCGCGTGGAGGCGCCCGAACGCGAACACTGGGAGGAAGTCCTCCCCCACTCACCCGATTTCAAAATCGATTATGCCGAATCATTCCGCGACCGCCTGGCCATTTTTGGCCGCAAAAATGGCCTGAAAAGCATCGTCGTCTACCACATTCCCACCGGTGCTACCCATGACGTCCCCTTTCCGGATCCAGTCTACACCGCCGGCGCCTCCTCCAATTTGGAATTTGAGTCGCAGGTACTGCGCTTCAAGTACAGCTCACTGACCCGGCCCGCTTCAGTGTTTGACTACGACATGGAGACGGGCACCCGGAGCTTGCTCAAGCAAACGGAAGTGCGCGGTGGGTACGATGCCAGTGCTTACGACAGCGCCCGCATCTTTGCCACGGCGCCCGACGGTACCCAAGTCCCGGTGTCGCTGGTCTGGAACAAAGCCCGGCGCCAGGACCGCCCCCAGGAAACCCTGCTGTACGCCTACGGCTCTTACGGACATTCCATCGACCCGACCTTTTCCTCGGCGCGGTTGAGCCTGCTGGATCGGGGACTCATCTTTGCCATCGCCCACATCCGCGGCGGTGGCGAAATGGGCCGCGCCTGGTACGAAAACGGCAAGTTTCTCTTCAAAAAGAACACCTTTAGTGACTTTATCGCGGTGGCCGAACACCTCATCACAACCGGCGTCACCGCCCGTGACCGCTTGGGCATCATGGGCGGCAGTGCCGGCGGGCTACTCATGGGCGCGGTCATCAATATGCGGCCCGACCTCTTCAAAGTCGTGGAAGCCCACGTGCCCTTCGTAGACGTGATGAATACCATGCTCGACCCCAGCATTCCCCTGACCGTCATTGAGTACGACGAGTGGGGCAACCCAAACGAGGAGAACTACTTCCATTACATGCATTCCTACAGCCCCTACGACAATGTTCAGCCCCAGGACTACCCCGATCTGCTCATTACCGCCGGACTGAACGATCCCCGGGTGCAGTACTGGGAACCGGCCAAATGGTGCGCCAAGTTGCGGCAATGCAAGAGCACCGACCGGCCACTTCTGCTCAAAACAAATATGGGTGCCGGCCACCAGGGGGCTTCCGGGCGCTACGGCTACCTAAAAGAAATCGCCTTTGATTATGCTTTTCTGCTGGATCGACTCGGCATCGCCGATGAGCCAGCCGGGCATCAATAGAAAAACAATCAAGGGGCGAAAATTCGCCCCTTGATTGTTTTGGGTCGGGCGATCCGGAGGCGTTACTGAATGAGAAGCTTCTTCATGACCAGATCCCCACTTTGGGTAGCGAGGCGGGCAATGTAGGTGCCGGGGGCCAGGCCGTCGGCGCGCAACTCAAAGGCGGTCGTGCCGAGGGCGACGCCGCCGTCGTGGACGACCTTGACCAGAGCACCATTGAGATTGTAGATTTTGAGGCTCATTTCCTCGTCCGTGGGGGCGGTCACCCGCAGGGTCGTATACTCATGAAAAGGATTGGGACCGACTTGCAATTCGAGGTCGGCGACCACGTCGAGTTCATCATCGATGATTGGGGACTTGCTGGAGCCGCAGGGACCGAGGATCCAGCCCTTGTTCAGGCGATTCTGAACGCGGTCCTGGCGGACACAGCGGGTCTGACCATTTTTGCACATCAGCACCTTATCGTTGTTGTTGCCGCATCGGATGTCGACCAGATTGACCGGGACGTAATCGATGCTCGTGCAGCCGGAGACCACATCCGTCACCGTGACGAAGTAGTGGGTATTGGTTTGCGGACAAGCGCTAATGGTTTGCGAATTTTCTCCGGTGTCCCAACTGTAGGAGTAGGACCCATTTCCTCCGATGGCGGTTGCGGTCAGGTCCACACATTCGGCCGGAGCGTATCCGAGGTAGGCAGTAGCTTCAGTACCGGCATCGACCGCAATCGGATGACAAGCGGTGCTGACGGTCATGTCGGCGTCCATGCAGCCTGCGGCCGGGTTGCCCGCGCCTTCCATCCCGAGCAGGGTGATCTCGGTGGGCAGTCCCAAAGTTTGTACCGTAATCGTGTATGCGATGGGTTGCACCGGGCCACAATTGCCCGCGATACAGGCCCACCATTCGTAGGGATTGTGGTAAGCGAGTACGGTGTCATTTTGTACCGTAAAGGCCGAAAAAACCGCGCCAGTATTTGGACTGGTGATGGTCGCCGGGTAGCTCGCCAACGTCGCTCCACCTGACATATAAAAGGCAAATGTCCAGGTATTTTGCTGGGCTCCGTAACCGAAACCGGAAAAACCCGCGCCGGCGGTAAAGGTCATCGTGATGTCGTACTTGCCGTTGCCGGCATTGTGCACGTCGTCGAGCACCAGGGAAGCGTAATCGCAGGCCAGGGCATTGGAAGTGAGGGCAATGGATACGATAAGGACCAGAAGGGTCTGAAGGTAAATGGGAAATTTCATAGTCTTGGGTAAGAATTGGTTGGTTTAAGAGTTGGTGGTTTGAAAATCCAACAATGGTTTAAGGCAAATGGACAATTTTGGTCTCTAAATTTATTTGGGTTGAGGTTTTGGTTTGATAAATGAATTTACTGTCCTAAAAATTGAAACGTTGGTTGTCCGCTTTTTGCTATGGTACGAAGTAAGTCGATTGGCAAATGGGAAAAAAATCGCTTTGCCCCAACATTTTACAGCCGCAAATGGACCGATTCTGGGCAATTCCCCACAATTTTTCTCCGGGCATTACAGCGCAATTTTGTGGACGAAGCGTCCAGATCTTACTACACAGGCAGTAAATCCTCGACTTTCTGGAGGCAGACGAATCCCAGTTTTATTCCCACACAATCCATTTATAATCAACGGATTGCATGCATAACAATCGCCGGCCTGCCCTGGCGTCGATCAAGAGCAGAAATTCCATAAAATGCTGATTCCAATGTAAGATTTTAGGGCAGATCAATCGCCGATATTCAACAATCAACTGATTATTAATTGATTATTTTTAAGTGTACGGGTCAATTCGGCGGGCCAAAAAATAAATTTCATCTCCGGATTCTTACATTAGCCTGACTACAACCGCAATCTATTTCCTTACATCCCGACAATTTTTTATGGAATAAAATCGGCCTTTTCTGTGGAAACAAAGCCTTCATCCGCGAAAAAATATTCCCATAACTTCGCACCAATGGAAGAAAGAGCGTCTTATTCCGTAGGTGACCTCACCTTTTACATCAAACACCGGCTTGAGTCCGATTCCGCATTGCGCGATGTAACCGTGACCGGTGAGGTCTCCAATCTCACCCGGCACAATTCCGGGCACGTCTATTTTACCTTGAAAGATGACCGGGCCCAGATCAGTTGTGCGATGTTCCGGAGTGCCGCCCAGCGGTACGTACGCCATTTGCCCCGGCACGGCCAGCAGGTGACGGTACGCGCCCAAGTCAGCGTGTATGCGCCGCAGGGCCGCTACCAATTGATCGTGCGGGCAATCCAAACCTCCGGGCAAGGCGACCTTCACCGCCGTTTCCTCGAATTGCGCGACCGCCTGCAGGGGGAAGGGCTCTTTGCGGCGGAGCACAAGCAGCCCATTCCCCGCTTTCCCCGCCGGATCGGGATCGTAACCTCCCCCACCGGCGCGGTGATCCGCGACATCAGCGATACCGTACGGCGGCGCTTTCCCCATGTAGAGTTGGTATTGGCCCCGGCCAAAGTCCAGGGCGAAGAAGCAGCCGCTACCCTGATTGCCGCACTCGATTTGCTGCACCGGGCCGAGGCGATCGACGTCATCCTGCTCGGCCGCGGTGGCGGCTCCCTGGAAGACCTTTGGTGCTTCAATGACGAAGGGCTAGCCCGCGCCATATTTGCCGCCGAAATCCCAATCATCGCCGGAATCGGCCACGAAACCGACGTCACCATTGCTGATTTTGTAGCCGATCAGCGGGCGCCCACGCCCACCGCCGCCGCCGAGTTGGCCGTACCCGTCGCCGACGAGCTCCGCACTTGGCTCGACGATGCCAGTACACGCTTCCGCCACAATCTGGGCCACTTTGTGGACAGCCGCCGGCAAATGCTGGATGACCTCACCGTCCGCCTGGAAATGCGCATGCAGCACCAAATTGAGTTCCGCCAGCAACTCCTCGACAAGCTCCAATATGAATTGCGGCGGAGCACCGAAGAAATGATGGCCCAGCGCCGGGGCGAACTCAGCGTCCTGCAAGCCCAATTTGAAGCCCTGGACGCCCGCAAAGTCCTGGCCCGGGGCTACACCGTCACCGAACTGAACGGAGAGCGCATCACCGACGCCACCGACTTGGCTCCGGGCGATGAGCTCACCACCCATTTCCTGCGCGGCAGCGCCCTTTCCCAAGTCAAAAAGACCCGAAAAACCGATGAGTAAATCTACCCCCACCGAATTCTCTCTGGAAGCCAAGCTCCGCGAAGTCCGGCTTCTGCTGGACAAAATGCAGCGCGGTGATCAGAACTTTGACGAAAACATGCGCCTGTTCCAGCAGGGCACCCAAACGATTCAAGCCTGCCGCGACTACCTGGACCAAGCCGAACTGTCCATCCGCGAACTGATCGCTACCGATGACGGCCCTCAAGAGGTTGAATTTGATTGAGCCGGCGAAAGTTATGCACACCCAGTTGTGAGCAATTTTCCCGACAAAAGCGTCGCGAAAGTGGGGAAAAAGTGCCCGTATTCGCTTGGGGACCATTCTGATAAAGCAAAGTGTGATTACCCCCACCATCTATCAACCATTTGGGGATTCTTTTCCGCACCCATCCCAAAAAATATGATTTAATTTTGGGTTCGAAATAAGTGAACTCTAAAGAATTAATGTGAATTATGGTTATCGAAGGTAAACTGTACGCCAAGATGGACACGGTGCAGGTCACGGATTCTTTCCGGAAGCGTGAATTTGTGGTGGAATATACCGACAATCCCCTGTACCCGCAGTACGTGAAGTTTGAGACGACGCAGGACCGTACCGCATTGCTGGACGGGGTCCAGGTCGGGGACAAAGTGGAAGTCACTTTCAACCTCCGCGGTCGCGAGTGGATCAGCCCGCAAAACGAAAAGAAATATTTCAACACCTTGGACGCCTGGCGCCTCCAAAAAGTTGAAACGGCCGCAACGGCACCTGCCGCTACGGGCGGGGCCCAGCCCGTAGTGGACATGGCCGACCTCTCCGCCGACGAAGCGGACGACCTGCCTTTCTGAGCAGTCGCTCCGATTAAATCGGGAAGTCTCGAAATCGATCTGCCTTGCGCAGATGCCGCATGCTGGAACCGACCATACTCGTTGTGGTCGGTTTGCTTTTAGGGAGGCTTGGGTCCAGCATCGGCGCAGTTTGTCCCTTCTAGCACCTCAAGCACCTAAGAGGCAGTTTAAATTTAAAAATGCGATTTTGCTACGGCATCTTTTTCCGCCCCTCTTCCGCTATTTTATCGCCCATAGCTCGGGCTATGGACTCTCAAATGAGCTTCGATGGACAAAAAATCTGCGACAGCAAATTTCACCAAGTAATTTTAAACCGCCTCTAATTCTACTTTGTCAAGTTAACAAAACACCAATCCGTCTTCGCCAACGCGCTAGGGCGCAGTGAGGAAATCGCGATGACAATTGGGGAGGCATCTTTTACGTCGTGGGTTTCTTGATTTGGAATTGCACGGGGAAGTCACAGCGGGCAATGGCAGCGGGAAGCCGCACGGGGAAAGATCACTGCGTATGCCTCGCGATCTCTTCCTATCTCATTTGTCGCGCGTCGCGAAGACACCTACGAGGAAGATTGGGCAGAAATACAAACCTGACAAAGTAGAACTAAGCCGTTCACTTTTTCTCCAACTCTACCTTTTCCGGCACTGATTCGGCAGCAAACAAACGGAAATACCGCACCACAAATACCAACAGCAGCCCAGCTACCGTGGCCACTGCCAAGTAGATCATGCCCCAACTGTAATCACGGAACAGGAATTTGCCCGTGGCAAAGAGGGTCGAATAGGTCATCACGACCGCCGAAATCCAGCTCACCAACAGCGGCCAGGTCCGCGAAGGCGTCGCCGGTAGGCCCATCCGCTTCCGAAAGGGGCCCCAGATGCCGCCCGGACGCACCTGACCGTAAAACCGGGTCAGCGTCGCATCCGATTCCGGTGGGGTCAGGAAAGTCACCCCCAACCACACCAGGGTGGTGGAACCGATGGTGATGAAATAAGAATTAGGAAATTCACGCAGCGGACTGCCTTCGGGCAGGGCAAACTGCACGATCCCGTAGGCGACAAAGGGGGTCACCGTCGCGGCAATTTCACTCCAGACATTGATCCGCCACCAAAACCAGCGCAAGATGAGGACCAGACCCAGGCCCGCCCCACACTCAAGCATGAACTCCCAGACGCCGGAAATCGACTCGATCTGCGAGGTCACGATGAACGCAATCGCCATCAGGGCCACCGTGACCAACCGGGAAAAGACCACCAACTCACGCTCATCGGCGGCGCCATCTTCAACTTCGCCCTGCAGGGGCTTGATCAGGTCATTGACGAGGTAGCTTGTCCCCCAGTTCAGTTGGGTAGAAATCGTGCTCATGTACGCGGCGAGGAAGGCCACCAGCAACAGCCCGCGCAGGCCATCCGGCAGGTAATCCTTCATCGCCGCCACGTAGGCCAGTCCGCCATCCGGCGGGAGATCCGGGTACAGCACCAGGGCGCAAAGGGCGACGATGATCCAGGGCCAGGGCCGCAGGCAGTAGTGCGCCAATTGGAAAAAGAGGGTGGCAAAGATGGAATCCCGTTCACTCCGCGTGCTGAGCATGCGCTGGGCGACGTATCCCCCGCCCCCCGGCTCGGCGCCCGGATACCAAGAGGCCCACCATTGCATCCCGATGTAGGCGATGAAGGCGGAGACGGTGATGCCCATGGTTTTGACCGATTCACCGACCGAGCCGCCGATCTCCGGGAAAAACTGGAAAACGGGTGAATCCGCCCCCAATTTGTCTTGCAGACCGGTGATTCCGCCGACTTCCTCGCTGTTGAGGACCACAACCGCCAAAACGATGCTGCCGGTCATCGCGATCACAAACTGAAAGACATCGGTGATGGCGACGCTGAGGAAACCGCCCAGGGAGCTGTAAATCGCCACCACGACCATGGCCCCACCGGTTACCCAGAACGCATCAATCGGCTCCAACCCGAAAAATGCGCGGAGCAGGGAAATCAGGGCGAAGTTGACCCAGCCCATGACCAGGATATTCATGAAAAGGCCCAGGTAGACCGCCTTGAAGTAGCGGAGGAGGCGGGCCGGACGGCCTCCGTAGCGCAAAGTGATGAACTCGACCTCGGTCAGGACATTGGCGCGGCGCCAGAGCCGGGCAAAGAAAAAAGTGGTGAGCATCCCGCCCAAAAGCATGTTCCACCAAAGCCAGTTGGCGGAGATCCCGTTTTCCGCCACCAATTCGGTCACCGCCAGTGGCGTATCAGCGGCAAAGGTAGTCGCGACCATACTCACCCCGGCGATGTACCAGGGAAGGTTGCGCCCCCCCAGGAAGAACCCAGCCAGGCCCTTGCTGGCCGTCGAGGAAAACCGCACCGCAATCGCCAGCGAGAACAAGATGTACCCGCCGATCAAAATCCAATCTATCGTGGCCAAGGTCATCGCATCAGGCGTTCAGGTGGTGGGAAAAGAATTGCGCCGTGTAGTCGAGGGCCTCGTCCAGCATCGCATTGGGTCCGGCAAAGGGGTGTTTGGCGCCGAAACTGTGCCCGGCTCCGGCAATTTCGTGGAGTACTTTAGCCGGAGATGTGGCCCAATGAAAAATCTGCCGGGCATCGGCCAGCGCGACCGTCTCGTCGGCCACACCGTGGACCACCGCCAGCGGGATTTCCAGGGCACGGACCGCTTTTTCGATGTTCAGCTCACCTTCGCCGTGTTGGAAAAGATCTTCGTACAGTTGCCAGCCGAGCGGCATGACCTGCCCAGTCCGCGAATTCATGATGTCCAGCACCCCTTTTTCCTTCCAGTCCGCCAGGACCGCCTCCGGGTAGCGAAAGAAAGTCGCCACCGCGGCCCAGGTACACACCGCTTTGACCGGCGGCAGATCAGCACAGGCCAGCAACGCAATTCCTCCGCCCCGGCTGTGCCCGATCACCCCCACGGCCACGCCGGGAGCTACCTCAAACAGTTGACCGGTCGCACCGGCCTGGACCACTTCCCGCGCCTCCGCAACCTCCCGGGAAAAAGTATTGTCCCGAAAGCGGTCCAACTCGGTAAATTCAATCGGATTCGCCCCGATGCCATTGTGCGAAAAGTTGTAAGTCAGCACCCGAAAGCCTTGGCTGGAAAGCGTTTCGGCCAAGTAGGGAACGAATCCCCAATCTTTAAAGCCTTTGAATCCGTGGAAGTAGACGATGCAAGGCCGGTCGGCCGGCAGCTCACTCCCGAACAGGGTCATCTTCGTTTGGTGCCCCTCGGCGGTGGTGTAGGTAAAGTCGCGTTTCATAGCATGCAATTCAGCCCCTAAAATCTCATTTTTTACCGAAAATGAAAGCATCACTTTTCCAACACTTCCGCCGGCAATCGCTGCGTGCAGCCCGATTGGGGATTGTTTCCCCCTCGGTTGAGCTGCATCCCCCCGTCACCCGTCCAAAATTTTGTCCACTTTTCGAACATACCCCCGCGATTTGGGTTTTACTGGACAGACTGAAACTTCGGAAAATAGAATTTACTTTTCGTGAGCATGCTCGCCATCATATTGCCGATCATCGGGGCTATTTTAGCCTCCGGTGTGCTTTATGCCTGGATGCTGCCCCCTCAGTGGCGAGTCGAAGAACGGATTTCCATTCAGGCCCCCCAAGAACTGTTGTATGATTACGTCAACTTTCTCCCCAACTGGGAACAGTGGACGATCTGGAACAAACGCGAGGACGAAAACTTCATATTTCACTACTTGGGAGCGGAATCGGGCGTGGGCGCGCAGCAATGCTGGAAAAACGGCAAGCAATACGGATCCGTCAAAATCACCGACGCCAATTCGCCGGAAGGCATCGATTATATATTGGTATTCAGCCACGCCAACAGCCACATGAAAGGAACATTTGCGTTTCTTCCCCGTGGGGGCACCACCGAAGTCGTGTGGTGCATGTACGGCGACGCCGGCAATAGCCCTTACAAGAAAGTACTGGCCAAAGTGCTCATGGGCTACGTGCACCGGGATTGTGCCCGGGGGCTGAAACAACTCAAAAAAATCATGGAAGCGGACCTGGCGGTGAGTCCCTGACCCCGCCCAACTGCGCACCGCCTACGGTTCCTCCGAAGTGTCGTAGAGGTCGCGCCGGATCAAATCGGATACAAAAACGAAGCGCTCGACATTTTCATTGTCGGAACGCATGATACTCCTTTTGTCTCCCTCCCACTCTTTGAGGCCGTGGTAGAGGAACATGATTTTGTCCGAAATGTTGACCACCGAGTTCATGTCGTGGGAAACGACTACGGTACAAGTATTGAATTCATAGGTGAGTTCCTGGATGAGCTTGTCGATGACCGATGCGGTGAGTGGGTCCAATCCGGAGTTGGGTTCATCAACAAAAAGGTACTGCGGATTCATGGCAATGGCGCGGGCGATCCCCACGCGCTTCATCATCCCCCCCGACAGCTCGGCGGGGTACAAATTGTTGGTGCCGGCCATGGTCACCCGTTCCAGGCAAAATTCCACCCGCTTCTTGATTTCCCGCTTGGTCTTTTTGGTGAAGAGCTTCAGCGGAAAACCCACATTTTCCTCTACGGTCATGGAGTCAAACAGCGCCGAGTACTGGAATAGCATTCCCATATTGGTGCGCAGCCGCCGGATGTCCTTGTGTTTGGCGGAATGAAAGTCCAGCCCATCGTAGCGGACTTTCCCTTCATCGGGGCGCATGAGACCGACGATGCACTTGAGCATCACACTTTTGCCACTCCCGCTCGCGCCGATGATCATATTGACCTTGCCTTGCTCAAAGGTAAAATCGATCCCTTTGAGGACTGATTTTTCCCCGAATGATTTCTTGATGCCGGTGATCTCAATCGCCATGGGTCAGAGTAAGAGTTGGGCCAGGATATAATCGGTGAACAGGAGGCCGATGCAGGAAAACACCACCGCCCGGGTGCTGCTTTGGCCCACTTCCAGCGCTCCGCCCCGCGTGTAGTAGCCCTGGTAAGCCGAAATCGAGCTGATGATAAAGCCAAAGGATACGGCCTTGATGAGCATAAAGTAAACGTAAAATGTTTCGAAGTACTCGCGGGCACCTTGCAAGAAATCGATCATGGCCACTTCACCAGTAAAATGTCCGGCCAGCAGCCCACCCATAATTTGCAAAAAAGCGGCGATGGCCACCAACAAGGGTACGGTTACCAGGGCCGCCGCAATTTTGGGCAAGATCAAGTAAGAACTAGAATTGATTCCCATCACCTCGAGCGCATCGATCTGCTCGGTGACCCGCATCGTCCCGAGCTGGGAAGCGATGGCCGATCCGACCTTGCCCGCCAGCACGATTCCAGTAATGGTCGGGGCGAATTCCAATAGGGCCGTATTGGCGACCGTAGTCCCAATAAGCGAATCGGGCAACAGCGGCGATTCAAGCTGATAAGCGGTTTGCAGGGTTGAAACAGCCCCGATAAACACCGAAATCAGCACCACAATTAAGGTACTGCCAACGCCAATTGCATCGCACTCTACCAGAAACAGCCGCCAATAAATGGAAAACTTTTCCGGAGACTTGAAGAAACCACCCAGTAAAACCAGGTAGCGCCCTACGTGGTAGAACATTTTCATGCAGCTCCAAATATAGGCGGATGATGGGGAATATAAAAGACAGGGCCGTTTCCGCACCCCTTGCAAGTGCTGCCCCCACCCGGGCGGGGGATTGGCCGCTGACTTTGGCAAATGCCTGTCCCCCGGCTTACCTATCTTCCTTGCGTAAATGCAACCTTGTTGCTTTTGGGGATAATTTGCGATACCTTTGTTCGGGTGAAGAAGCGCAACGCATATATTGCCATTCTCTTTTTAATTTCTCTCGCGGCGAGTACCGTCCCCAAATCGCTGTGGCACGATTGTGACCATGGGCATGCGGAGGCTGAACACGAGTCCGACGACATTCTCGCCGACGATTGTGCAATCTGTGACTACAATTTTACCTCTTACACGCCCTCCGTTGCAGCACCGATCTTATCAAAAATCATCCTCATACCTACCTTCACCACCATTACGACCGACGGACTTACCACTACTTCCGGACTTTTATTGAGTTCTCGCGGTCCCCCCCTCGGCTGATTCCCACGCCGTGCTGAGTTGTGATACGAGCGCCCCTTGGGCACGATTTTCGTATGATTTCCTTCGGAATTGAACAACATAATTTTCAGCAGTTTTTGTCTCTATTTATCCCTCAGCGTTTAATGCAGGTATTTTTGGCCCGTTTTTCGGCAGTCATACTGGGAATTTTTCTCACTGCGTCTTCCCTGTTTGCGCAAAGAGCGTGTACCGCTTCCCTTTACGGAAAGACGGTCGACGACCACAATGGAGAGCCGTTGAGCTATTCAGTAATTTCAATCGCAGGCACTGACAAGGGGGCTGTTACCGATGAGAATGGTGCCTACCGCATCGAAGGCATCTGCCCCGGAACCTATAAAGTCGTTTGCACCCATATCGGATGCGATACCCTTATCCTGCGACTAAAGATTACAGGCGCAACCCGCAAGGATTTCTTCCCCGAACACCACGCGGAGATGCTTGACGACGTATCGATTGTGGGCCGAATTCCGGATGCACAATCCAGCCGTTCGGAAACGACTCTGACCGAACAAGAACTCGAAGAAAGCAAAGGCAAGACCTTGGGGGACTTGGTCAAGGCGGTAAGCGGAGTAACCACAATAAACAATGGCAGCAGCATTGCCAAGCCAGTCATTCACGGCATGCACAGCAACCGGGTACTCATTCTGAACAATGGCGTGCGCCAGGAAGGGCAGCAGTGGGGCAACGAGCACGGCCCAGAAATCGATCCTTTCATCGCCGATCAACTTACGGTTGTGAAAGGGGCCAACAGTGTCCGCTACGGCACCGATGCCATCGCGGGCGTGATTTTGGTCAACCCCCGTCCCCTCCGCGACTCTGCGGGGATCGGTGGGGAGGTGAACCTTGTCGGGTTTTCCAACGGTCGACAAGGGGTCGTCTCGGCGATGGTAGACGGCAATTTTGCTCGCGTGCCCGCGTTGAGTTGGCGAGCGCAAGGCACCTTCAAACGCGGGGGCAACGTGCACGCACCGACCTACTTCCTCGACAATTCGGGCATTCGCGAATACAATTTTTCGCTGGCCGGTGGCTACCGGACCCGCAAGGCCGGGGTGGAAATCTTCTACAGTCAGTTCAATACTGACATCGGGATTTTTACGGGGGCCCACATCGGCAATCTGACCGACCTGCAGCGTGCATTTGAAGCGGAAGAGCCGCTGCTGCCCGCCGATTTCAGCTACGAGATCGGGCGGCCCTACCAGCGCATTGAGCACGAACTGTTCAAAACCGAAGGGTATTTGCGGACCGGGTTGCTCGGCAAAATGACCTTGACCTATGCGCGCCAGTACAACCTCCGCCTCGAATACGACAAGGACGAGCCACGCAACGATTCCATTGCCGCCCTCAATCGTCCCGAACTGCAATTCGAAATCACCACCCACACCGCAAATCTCGCTTGGGAGCACTACCGTCGCCATGGCTTCAAGGGCACCATCGGCATTGCGGGCATCCATCAAGGAAATACTTACGCCGGACGCTACTTCATCCCCAACTTCCTCAAGTCCGTGGCGGGCATCTTCATCACGGAAAACTGGAAACTGGACAGTTCCCGCCTGGAATTGGAAGCAGGGGCGCGGTTCGACTATGTGGACCAGCAAGCGTTTCGCTGGGAAAACAACGTGATCGTTTCGCCGGAATTTTCTTACCAAAACATCTCCTGGAACGTGGGCGCCATCTATTCCCTCACCGACCAGCTCAAGGTACGCTTCAATGCGGGATCGGCCTGGCGCCCGCCCGGCATCAATGAACTCTTCAGCGACGGTCTGCATCACGGCGCGGCTGCGGTGGAGATCGGTGACGAAAACTTGGATCCCGAGCGCTCCACGAGCTTCTCCCTCTCCGGGGAGTACCAGACCGAGCGGCTACAACTCAACGTCGACGGCTATCACCACCACTTCTCCAACTTCGTGTACCTAGTGCCGGTCTTACCGCCGACCCTGACCATTCGGGGAGCCTTTCCGACCCTGCATTACAAGCAGCTACGGGCGGGTCTCACGGGAGCTGACTTTACGTTGCGCTGGCGCATCACCGACCGGGTCAATTGGACCAGCAAAGCCTCGATGTTGCGGGCCCGCAATCTGGATACGGAGGAATTTCTGGTACAAATGCCGGCGGACCGTTTCGAAAACACCTTCGAATACCGATTCAAAGACGGTAAGTTTTGGCGCAATGGCTATATCTCCGGGACCGTGCTGGGCGTCTTGCGGCAGTGGCGAGTGCCCCCGAACAGTGATTTTGCGCCCCCACCCGCCGGCTATACCTTGCTCGGATTGCAACTGGGCTTTGATGTTCCGGTGGGCCAGCAAGCCATTACCTGTGGAGTCGGCATGAGCAATCTGCTCAATGCTTCCTACCGGGACTATCTGAACCGATTCCGCTATTACACCAATGAAATGGGCCGAAATATCAGCTTTCGCCTGACCGTTCCTTTCGCGATTCTGCGGCCGAAAACGAAATCGCAGCTTTCCCCACTTCCATCGAAATCTATTTCACATCTAACTCAATAAGTAAATTAATACCACACACTTTTTGCTATGAAAAAGTTTTTTTTAACCCCTGCGTTGATCCTTTTTGCTCTTGCTCTGGTGGTTACCGGTTGTAAGCAAGACGAAGATCAGCCGACCCTTCCGCCCGCAGTGGCGAATGAACCCGAAGTCATCACCACGCTGACCCTCAGCTTCACCGACGCCAACAATGTGCAGCCGGATGTGGCCGCAACGTTCCGCGATCCGGACGGCGACGGTGGGGGCGGCCCCGACGTCTTCGACAACATTGAGCTGGTGGCCAATACCACTTACAATGTCGCAGTGACGCTTCTGAACGAAACCGAATCCCCGGCGGAAGACGTTACCGTTGAAATCCTGGAAGAAAATGCCGAGCACCTCTTCTGCTTCGTCGCCGACGGAGGTTCCAACATTACGGTCACCCGTACAGACACCGACGGAACCTTTGAAGTGGGCCTGCAGAGCCAGTGGGTGACGGGTGCCGCAAGCACCGGCAACATCGTCGTCACCCTCAAGCACCAGCCGGATGGCCTGAAGGATGGTACTTGTACGCCGGGTGAAACCGACATCGAAGTAGATTTCCCCCTCATCATCAACTGATAAACATCGATCGACATTATGAAAACCTCATTTTTTCGTCTCTTTTTCTTCGCGCTGGGCCTTACCGCCCTGCTCGCATCCTGTAACCGGACCCAAATCACCTCAAATCGCTTGATCGATGCGGGTGAGTGGCGCGTTACCACCCTGACCGTAAACGGTACGGCGGAAAGTACCCTGCCGACCCTCGAGATCGATGCTTGTGACATCTACGAAGCCACCTGCAAAGGTGAGTGGAAGCAAGGCGAAGCCCATGCCGAGTTTGCCTGGCAATTCCGTGACAATGGTGACACCTTCGAAATCAACCGCCAAGGTGAAGAAGAAGGTCACGAGCACGGCGACGAAAGCGAAGAAGCTGTCATCGCTCAATGCTACGCCTTCAGTGGCATCTACTCGGTCACGACCCGCGACAAAGAAGTCATGGAATTCACCAGCTCGGCTACGCTCGGCCATTCCGGTCAGACCGTAGTCCTGCGGATCGAAAAATAAATGATCGCTATCCATAGCAGATACCCTTGAATTTTTAGTTTCATTTTGCAAATCGGGGGGGTGCCAGGCGTGGTACCCCCCTCTCTTTTTAGCCACAGTAACTTCACGAGAACATATCTGAAAAACTCATGTGCAAAGTCTATCTTGCAGCCCTTATCAACTTACTAATTTGTCCTTGCAGTTCCAAACAGCCTTAGCACATCTGTTCAGCATTTTTGAGTACACTGATATACCTTAGTTCGTATTTTCATACTCCAAGAGAAATTTTTGCCGTTAGAGGACGTCTGAGGGCCATAGAACGTGGAATAATCTGGAAAAACATTAGTAAACCATTTGATAAGATTTTTTTGCACAGCTGTGGGAGATTGAAAAAGGAGGCTGCAAAACCTTTAAAAAGTTCGGAAATATGGATAAGCCTTTCTATAAAATGACGTTAAGTCTGGATACATTAGGTCAAGTGCAATGATGACTTTTGAACTCTTTCGCAAACATAAACCCGCGTACTGAAAGCATATAAAGCTTCGCATACTTCAACTTTTGCATTCAAAATTGTTGAACAGGCTTTCAATAAGCTAATGAGGGCAAAAGGACTGACTTTTCTCATGAGTTTCCGAGATTGGTTCAAATGGATAGGAACTTTCTTCAGAGGAATAAATCTGAGATGTACATAAAACAATTATGTTCCTTTTTTTGAAACTATAGTGAGTATAACTTTTGCCTATGTTGATGAACGTAGAGGGTTGACATTATCAAGGCTATAAGATATGCTCTATTTGCATTCTCAATCAAGCAGTCTA
>JBCCQH010000095.1:0-32052 GCA_039024435.1 Bacteroidota bacterium | reverse complement strand
GATTTTGTTATGGCACCTTTTTCTGCCACTCTTCAGCTATTTTCTCGTCCGCAGCTTGGGCTGCGCACTCCAAAATGAGCTTCGATTGACAAAAAAATCTGCGATAACAAATTTCACAAATCAATTTTAAACAGCCTCTAAAGAAATTTTAATTCTCAATTTCCAATGAACTTCCACTTGCGGGAAGGCGGCACAATTGAAAATCAAGCGAAGCGCCCCATTGGGATTTGAGCGAAGCGTCCGTTAAAAATATTCTAAACCCGTACATTGACCTCTTTGAGGAGATCGAAGACGACGGAGATGACGGCGCGGATGTTCTCGTCCTTTTGGTTGTAAAATTTCTTGAGGACTTTGTCCAATGCGGTCGCGGCAAAGGGACGCTTGTGCGGGGGAAGCTTTTCGAGTTCGCGGGCGATTTCGTGCTTCCAACGGGTCTGGGTGAGGCTGATTTCTTGCTTTTGCCGGGCCTTGAGCGCCTTGAGGAGTTTGAAGCGGACAAATGCTTCCAGCTTTTGCCAGCCTTTGCTGTTCTCGATGATGTTTCCCCAATCGGCGGTGACGACATCTTCCAATCCATCGGCTTCGACTTCGCCGTAGACGCGGTTCAGCATGCGCGACGGGATTTCTTCGCTTTCGTCCAGGCCGAAAAACTGCGGTTTGCCCACAATTTTACCGTTTACCCGGACGGCCACCCCGCTCTGCTTGGGCGCTTTGCGCTCGGTAATGGTAAATTTCAAGCGGACGGTGCCCACGTGGCTCACTTCGGCCTCTTCCTGGAAGGTTTCACCGGGGAGGTCTTCTACGTCGAGGGCTTCTTCATTTACAAAAATGCGGAAGTTGCTTTGCCGGCCGTACTCGAGGAAGAGCAACTGTTTCAGGACATTGGGATCGGGGAAGCTGAGGTTTTGGTTGAGATCGGACAACTTTATGGCAGTTCCCTTTTGATCCTCCGGGCACGCCTCGATGGCAATCGGCAAGTCGATTTTTTCCAAGTCCTTTTTTGAGGAAAGGAGGGCATGCTTGGCGATGAGCAGCGTGGTTTTCTTGCCGCGGGCTTTGGTGGCGATTTCCATTTGATTGGCGGAGACCAGGCCGGCAAACTTTCCGATTCCCTTGCGGCCTTTGACCCGGCGGTTGAAGCGCGCGGTGCGTTCCCCTTTGCGGGTGCGGCGGTCGCTGGCGATTTTCAGGTAGCCTTCCTTGACTTCCTTTTCGGTCATGCCCAGGCCGTCGTCGATCACGAGGATGGGATCATTGGTCAGCGGATCGGGCAGATAAATCCAGACATTTTCCGCATCGGCGTCCCAGGCGTTGTCGACGAGTTCTTTGAGCGCGTACTCTGTGGAGCGATAACTCTCCCCCAGCAAAGCCGCTAACTTCGTGTCTACTTTGAAGTAAGCTTTGTTCGGCATTGAACTAAGAAATAATTCCGTATTGCAATAATCGACTCACAATGTCGCAAGATAAGGGGAGACGTGCAATGCCTGGGGGGGAAAACTTGTTCATTGCCACTGGCGGAGGAACTGTTTCACCGCCGTTTTGCCGGTGAGGTGGGCCCTTTCCTGGTCCGGGCGCAGTTTGTCCAGCCGCGCCAAGATGCCCGCGCGCCGGGAAGCGCGAAAGTGCAACACGTAGAACAAAAATTTTAGGCTGAAATGTTCCGGGCAGCCCTCCGGCATGTCCGGTCGCGAATGGCCCCGGTGTTTCCATACGCGCCGGATGACCCGCAAGAGGGTCACCCTCGTCGGCAAGTCGAGGTAGACCACGAGATCGGCCCGCGGTATCCGCAGATCAAAGGTGCCGCCGTAGTTCCCCTCCATGATCCAGCGCTCCCGCTGCGCCAATTCGGCCACCCGGGCGCGCCAGGTCGCCCGGTCCGGTTCTACCCAGCCGGGCTGCCAGTACTCCTGATCCAGCCGGATCAATGGGAGCTGGGTCGCCGCATGCAGTTGCGTCGCGAGGGTGGATTTGCCCGATCCCGGGCTGCCGATGATCAGGATGCGCGGTCCCGAGGACCTTTCTGAAGGGGGCGGAGTAGACATGACGGATAATTAGGGCTGAGTTCTTCCGGGCTTTCCTCTCTACTTTAAATAGTGTAATTTTGCGGAACAAAAGAAATGCAAACGGAAGGTCCAACCCCTCCGGGTAACACCCTCCGGCCCAGATTGGATAGCGACCATGGATAAGGCTCAGGCACCAGTGGAAGAAATGCCCCCCCGCAAGGTATTGTTCATCGACGATGAGCAAGATTTTGAGACCCTCATTCGGCAGCGGTTCCGGAAAGCGGTTCGGAGTGGGGACATTGATCTGTACTTTGCCTACAACGGCGCGGACGGGCTGGACTTATTGCGCAAACACACAGATATCGGGATTGTCTTCACCGATATAAATATGCCGGAGATGGATGGCATCACTTTCTTGCGGACACTCGAAACCGAGGAGTTCCAGGACCGTTTGTTGCGGGTGGTCGTGGTGACTGCTTTCGGCAATATGAAAAACATCCGCCACGCCATGAACAGCGGGGCGTTTGACTTCATCACCAAGCCCGTCGAGTTCGACGACTTGAAGATGACCCTGGAAAAAGCCGCCAATGAGCTGGACAAAATGCACGAAGGCCGGGCCGCGGCCCAGGCTTTGGAATCGGCGATTCGGGAAAAAGAACTCGCACGCGCTTCGGAAAAGCTCAAAGAGGATTTCTTCGCCAATATCACCCACGAATTGCGCACCCCGCTGACGCTGATTATGGGACCGGTAGAGCGGACTCTGGAATTGACCCGGGAAGCCCACACCGTACAAAACCTGAAAATCGTCCACAGCAACAGCCGCCGGTTGTTGCAGTTGATCAATCGCTTGCTGGACCTATCACGGGTGGAAGCGGGCAGCATGAAGTTGCACCGAAAGCGGGTGGACTTGCCGGCCCTCCTGCGGGAAGTGGTCACTTCCTTCCGCGACCTCGCCGCCCGGAAGCAGATCGAGTTGCGGATTCAACGCCAGCCCGAGCAATTTTTTACCGATCTGGACCCCGAGCGCATCGTGCAGATATTGTACAATCTCCTCTCAAATGCGCTCAAGTTTACCCCAGAAGGCGGACGGGTGTTGGTGGACATGGCCGTCGACGAGGCGATGGACCGATTTACGGTTTCGATCAAGGATACCGGTGTCGGCATTCCCCAGGCGGATCTGCCGCACGTATTTGACCGGTTTTTCCGCGTAGAAGGCCGGCAGGGCAAGGGCACGGGCATAGGTCTGTCGCTCAGCAAAGAGCTGGTGGAACTGCACGCGGGCGAGATGTCGGTCCGCAGCATCGAAGGGCTGGGATCCGAGTTTTTCTTCACTTTGCCTCACGTAGAAGGTGCCACTGAGGTATTTGAATTGCGGGAGTGGGAGCCTCAGTTGCCCGAAGACCGCGAAGTGAACATTGCTCCGGACGAAGATGAGATTCCCCAAGAGGCCGAACGCGCAATCGATGACTCACGTCCTACGGTCTTGATCGTGGAAGACAACCCGGACATGCGGCAATTGGTCGCAGCGGAATTGGCGGGGGAATACAACCTCCGTACCGCGGGAAATGGCCGGGAAGGGCTGACCATCGCAAATGAAGTGGTTCCGGACCTGGTGGTCTGTGACGTGATGATGCCGGAAATGGACGGATTTGAGTTTTGTTCTATCCTCAAGCAAGACGATGCCACCAGTCACGTCCCCGTGATCATGCTCACCGCGCGCGCTGCCATCGAAGACAAATTGGAAGGCCTGGAACTCGGAGCGGATGATTACCTGACCAAGCCCTTCGAAGGGCGGGAGCTTCGGGTCCGGGTGCGCAACCTCATTCAGGGCCGCGTACGTCTGCGGGATTATTTCCGCAATCAATTTCTCACCGCTCCCCAGCCAATCAAGGCCAAGTCGCGGGAGGAAGTATTTCTCCTCAAAGTCAAGTCAGTCATCCACGCACACCTCAGCGATGAGCAATTCGGGGTGGAGGCGCTCTGCACCGAGTTGGGCATGAGCCGCACCCAGGTTCACCGCAAGTTGACCGCGCTCACCGGAAATTCGGCGGGGTACGTGATTCGGACGTATCGCCTGGAAACGGCGATGGAGATGCTGCGGCGGGATACGGGCAATATTTCGGAGATCGCCTACGACGTCGGCTTCAGTTCGCCGTCTTACTTTACGAAGTGTTTTACCGAGCATTTCAACCTGACCCCGCGCGAAGTCCGAAAATCGCTCACCTAGGAGGGCGGAGAATATTCAATTTCCATGTGCAATTTTCAATCGCCGCTCCACCGTAGTTGGTGATGCGGTGCGGATCACTGGAAAATCTCAAGCACTGATCTCCGTTTGGATTCAATCATGGAGCTGTTTGATCACGGCGTTCAACCCGTCGGTTCATCAGATCGTAGCGGCCGATCATGGTCGGCCGCTACGATCCACGTGCTGAAGGGACTAAATGGGTTGTTTTTTATGATCGTAGGGTGCGCGTCCGGAACGCGCCAATTGGAAATCGGACAATTGGAAATTCTCCCATCCCCCATTTTGGAACAATTGTCACAGTCTGCGCAACGCCATTGATAGTTGCGGATTGTGGAATGACAGGTCAATGTTCCATGCCGCAAAACCGGGACAATCTTATCAGTTATTGGTGCAGGATTGATAATCCCGGGGCGAAAAAAGCGCGTATTTGGTATTGTAAACGAAACGATAACCGCAGACAAAACAGCAGACGCTCACCTGAAGCAAACGTTAAAAACCAAGTTCTTAGACAGCAAATAAAAAATTATAGTATTCCAATTCATTAGGCAAGCATCGTTCTTTAAATTACCAGCACCAACATTTCATTTTCAAAGGCAGCAGTCGGGGACCTTTTGGTCCCCGATTGTCATTTCCAACCAAGACTTCGTTTTAACTACTGTTTTTTGACCAATATATCATTGACCCCATGAACCAACGCTACACTACTGGACTGCTCTTCATTCTGGCCTTGATCCTGGCCATTCCCCAAAATACTTATGCCTGCGACCGCTCAGAAATCGCGCTCGACAGCGTGGTCCGCAGCGATTCCTACGTCGACATTTACATCACCATGAACATCGGCGGGGGAGTGACCGGTACCAAGAAGGGTGCCGGTGCCGAAACCCAAACCTTTGCTTTTCTTTTCTACGGCGGCGAAACGCTGTCCTCGATTTCCTACCCGGCTGCGGTGACGAGCGATTCTACCCATACGACTTACAATGGGATCGAGATGGCGGACGCCCTCGGTTCAAAATTTGCCATCGCTTACATTTACAATGGAATTCCCTTTACCTGTGTCTCCTCCTCATCGCTTTGCGGTAGTGTCCACACCGATACCCGGCAAATGGTCTTTCGGGTCAACGAAATGCCCGATTCAGTGCGCCTTGCCGGCATCGAAGGGTCGGGCAATCCCTACTCGGGTTGCTATCCGGACGCGGATATGATGGTCGATTTTACGACGCTCCCGGTGGTTTGGGCGAGCGTCGGGGCGGTGGCCACCGAAGATGCGATCAATGTCACTTGGGCCACTGCCGAGGAGAGCAACAACGATTACTTTGAAGTGCAGCGCTCGGCGGACGGCGAAAACTTTACTGCTGTCGGAATGGTCGAGGCCATCGGCAATTCGAGTACCCTCCAAAGCTACCAATTTGAGGATGTGGGGCCCGGTTTCGGGCAGCACTATTACCGGATTTTTCAGGTGGATTTGGACGGATCGCGCAGCGTTTCTGACGTGGTTACGGCTACCTTGGAGGGTGGGGTAGACTTCGGAATCACCACCGCATTTCCAAATCCTTTTCAGAATGCACTCACGATCGCGTTTGACTGCGAAGTTGAGGGCACGGCGGAGATCGCGATCACCGATCTGCACGGCCAAATGGTATGGCAGCAATCGCAAGTCGCCCGCGCGGGCACCAATCAAGTGAATCTGGAACTGGGGCGTTTTGCCGCCGGGGTGTACTTTGCAACTGTCCGCACCGGCGGCAAGCAGGCTTCGAAGCGGGTGGTGAAGTTGTAGGGGCTTGTTTGTAGGGTTGTGCTACGTTCACGGCCCCTGCAATCAAAATTGAGGTTTTCTCCACCGATAAAAATGCCGCACCGCTTGCCTCTCGCAATCGATGGCAAGCGGTGCGGCGCAGTTTGTACAGGGCTGGTTCGTGGGCTAAATCAACCTTCCGACTGCTTTTCCGCCAGCGTAACCGTACGCTCTACTGGATTGAAGGGGCTCTCGACCAGGTTTCCCGCTTTGTCCAGCAGTTCAAGCTTGACCGTGACCTCGCCGAACTTCAGGCCCTCCACGGCGTAGGGTACCCACTTGGTAAACGTGAATTCGTTGCCGTTGATGGTGGCGCGCACTTTGTAGCCGTCCGGACTCAGGTTGCAATTGACCAGGAAAAAGTCCAGCAACAGTTTTTCTGTGTCTTCGCCGTAATAACTGCCTTTTGGGCGGCTGTAAAACAGGTGCGGAGCGGAAAGATTGGCTTCTTTGATATTTGCCGGGGTGCCGACCACAAACTGGCTGACCGCAAAGGCGTTCGGGGCTTTGACACTTTCGTGAAAGCTGCGCGAGAGGAACGCGAGGGCAACGTAGTGACCTTCCTCTAAATCCTTGGTGAAACTGGGCTCGTAGTGCGCCGAGTACGGCCCATTGTTCATGATCAAGTGGATGTGCTGACCTTTGCCAGAATTGGCGAGGCCGTTGTCGCCGGCCCCGGGCGTCGGTACCCCCAATTCGTACCCGGAAACGGTGAAATCGAAGCTGTTTTCGCCTGGTTCCAGATCGGTTCCGATGACCGGCTCGTTCATTTCCAGGCTGGCCTCGGGAAATTGTGGCGAATCTTCGATGGCGTAGACCGTCAAGCCACCGGCGCTGAATTTTGTGGAGGTTTCTGGCGGAGCGGGCTGCGTGGCTTCGGGAGCGTCTTGGGTTGGGGGAGCTTCTTCGCCGCTGGATTCGGCGGCTTGCTCACACCCAACGAACAACAGCGCCGCCACCATGAACAGGAAGAAAAAGGAGATATTTTTCATGTGAATCAGCTTTGGTATATAAGTTGGGCCAATATAGCAAACGATTCGGCATTCTTAGTGCCGTCCTCGACAATGGCGTGAGCTGAATGTACAGTTTTTCTGACAGATCCATGTATTAAAAATAAAACTATTAAAAATAGTAGTGATACTTGCAACCCGGCGATTTACTTTTCCGTATTTACTACAAATCGCTAAGCTTACCATCTATGTAAACACCATTACCCACTCCACTTTCCGGGGCCAACTGACCCAAGCCGATTGCGACGCGCTGTCTTGGTAGACCGTGCGGTCCCGCTGGGGACGAGAATCAAACAACCGCCCCGGACTTCCCCCCAATTGAAATTCTTGCCAACGTCAACTTCGTACCTGCATAAGTGGGGCGAAAAAAATTGCGTTGAACGCTTTTTTGCACCCCGATTTTTTTAGATTTTAGCACACCTATACGGGATTCGGAACTTCGATGAAAGAAATCTTCGACTTATCATTTTCCCCTGCCAATGTATTTCCGACTATACTGCTCCTTTTTGTGGTGCTGTATTGGCTGGTCTTTCTATTTGGCATGCTCGACCTGAGTTTCATGGACTTCTACGTAGATGTCGATTTGGACGTGGACGTGGATGTCGACGTGGACGTGGATGTCGACGTCGATGCGGATTCCGAGGTGGGCAGCAAAGGCGGCAAGGACATGGGGAAAGCCCTGGCGGGCAAATCGCCCGGACTCGGCGCACGGATACTCTACTTTTTGAACCTGGGAGACGTGCCTTTTATGATCTTTTTCAGCTTTTTTGCGCTGTTTTACTGGGCAGCTTCCATCATCGGGAACCACTATTTTGCCGCCGGTCAGCCTGGGTTGACCGCGGGAATTCTCGGGGGCGGTTTCGTGTTTGGACTGCTGGTGGCCAAGCTGTTTACCCAGCCGCTGCGCAAGATGTTCCGCGAAATGAGCAAAGGCGATGCCCCGGTGAACCTGATCGGAAAGCTGTGTACGCTGGAACTGGGGGTAGAAGGGGTGCGCTTGGGGCAAGCGGATGTCGTGGTGCGGGACAAGCACCTGCGGATCACCGTGCGCTCATTTGATGGAGAAAAGATCACCTCGGGCACCCGCTGCCTCATTCTGGAAAGAGAAGTCCGGGAAGGCAACAGCGTGTTCTCCGTGCAGGAATTCGCGGAAGAAATCGCGCTGGAATCGCCCGCATCGGCCTGACTGCCCCTCGTTATTTATGGCCGAAAACAAGCATAGCAACCGCATATCGGAAAACCATTTCAACATCTTCTAATACTTATTGAACTAAAATGCTAGGAAACATCAATCTACTCGGCGACGTGTTTGGCAACACGATTCTGATCGTGGCGGTGGCCGTCGTGGTGCTCACTTTCCTGATCGTCGCCCTGGTCCTGTCGTGGTACAAAAAAGTTCCCCAGGGCAAAGCCATCGTTCGGACCGGCGTCGGGGGAACCAAGGTTACCTTCAACGGTATGACCGTCGTCCCCATTCTGCACCGCATGGAATGGATGGACATCTCCGTCAAAAAGGTGGAAATCAGCCGGACCGGCAAGGATGGGCTGATCTGCCAGGACAACATGCGCGCGGACATCAAAGTCGTATTTTTCGTCCGGGTCAATCCCAAAGACGATGCGGTGATCAACGTCGCCCAGACCATCGGTGTGGCGCGCGCATCGCGGGAACAAACGCTGAACCAGTTGTTTGAGGCAAAATTCTCGGAAGCCCTCAAAACCGTGGGCAAGCGGTTTGATTTTGTCGAACTGTACGATGCGCGGGAGCGCTTCCGCCAGGAGATCCTCAATACGATCGGGACTCAGTTAAATGGCTACGTGCTGGATGATGCCGCCATCGACTACCTGGAGCAGACCCCAATTGAGTTTTTGCAGGACGACAACATTCTCGACTCGGAGGGGATCAAAAAGATCACTGACCTGACCGCGAAGCAGCGGATTCTGGCCAACAATATCCGCAATGAGGAGAAAAAGGTCATTACGCAGCAGGACGTGGAGGCCCAGGAAGCAATCCTGGAACTGAACCGCCAACTCGCAGAAAAAGAGCAGGTGCAGCAGCGGGAAATCGCCGCGATCACTGCCCGCGAAGAAGCCGAAACCAAAAAAATCCAGCAAGAGGAATTGCTGCGCTCCGAGCGCGCCCGCATCGCAACCGAAGAAGAAGTGGCGATTGCTGAGGAAAACAAGTCCCGGCAGATCATCGTCGCCGAAAAGTCCAAAGAACGCACCGACGCGGTGGAAACTGAGCGCGTGGAAAAGGACAAGCAGTTGGAGATCAACGAGCGGGAACGCGTCGTGAGCCTGGCCCAGATTGAAAAAGAGAAATCGATCGAAGAAGAGCGCAAAAACATCCAGGAAGTGATCCGCGAGCGGGTCGTCGTGGAAAAAGCGACCGTCGCCGAAGAAGAAAAGATCAAAGACACTCGGGAATTTGCCACGGCGGACCGATCGAAGCAAGTTGCCATTACCGAGGCCGAGAAAGAAGCCGAGCAGGCAAAAATCAAGCAGGTCGTCGTGGCGGAAGCCGAAAAAGAAGCCGCTGAAGTCCGTGCCAAGCAGAAGCTCATCGAAGCCGACGCGGAACTGAAGTCCAGTGAGCTGGAAGCCCAGGCCAAAAAGAAAATGGCCGAAGCCACCGCCGCCGAGCAAGCCGCCATCGGAATCTCCGAAGCCCAGGTTATGGAAGCAAAGGCCCAGGCCAAAGAGCGCGAAGGGGAAGCCGACGCCAAAGTCATCGAACTGCGCGCCCAGGCCAATGCCATCGAAATCTCGACCCGCGCCGAAGCCCAGGCCAAAGAAATCGCTCTCCGGGCTGACGCGGAAGCCAAAGAAATCGAACTCAAAGCCTCGGCCACCGAAGTCGAAGGCCTCAAGCAGGCCAACGTCCTCGAGCAGACCGCCCTCGCCGAAGCCAAAGGCAAAACCGCCAATGCCGAAGCCATCGAGCGCGAAGGCCTTGCCGAAGCCAAAGTCGTCGAAGAGAAGCTGTTTGCCGAAGCCAAAGGCATCGAGAAGAAAGCCGACGCCATGAAGAAGCTCGACGAAGTGGGCAAGGAGCACGAAGAATTCAAGCTCCAGCTCGCCAAAGACCGCGACGTGGAACTCGCCCAGATCAACATCCAGGCTTCCATCGCCGAGTCCCAGGCCGCCGTCCTCGCCGAGGCCCTCAAGGCCGCCAACATCGACATCGTCGGCGGTGAGCAGGAGTTCTTCTCCCGCATCATCCAGTCCATTTCCCAGGGCAAGGCCATCGACAGCCTGATTGGCAACAGCCAAACCCTGCAGGACGTGAAGCAAAATCTGTTGGGCGGCGGCGAAGATGGCGACCACAATCTGATCGACAAGATCCGCGACCTCGTCCAGCAGGTCGGCATCGGATCGGAGGACATCAAAAACCTAAGCATTGCGAGCTTGTTGCTCAAGATGAACCAGTCGACCGAGGACTCCGGCGTGAAGGGCATGCTCAATACGCTGATGAATGCCGCCTGGAAAACCGGCATCGCCGAGCAACCAGCCAAACTCCTCGGACTCTGATCGGCCCGGTTGAACCCGCGACCGGGGTACTTCCCCCGCGCATCCGCACCCCGAAAGGCGTGCGGATGCGCTCCGGGTGCCCGGGGCACCCTCCATCCCCGAAACAAGACCGGACTCCGGTCACCATTTTAAGATGATCCGATCATCACCAAATTACTTCAATGGCAAACGAAAACCCCAATCTTGAATCCTCGGCGGCGGAGCCTACCGTCCAGTTGGAAGGGGGCGCTTACGAGATCATTCGCAACCGTCTGCTTAACCAAGGGGCCGAACTGCGCACGCGCCTGGGCAAGCTCAACCATGCCCGCAAGGAAGTCTTCGGCTCGGTCGATTTCAACCTGCTGTCGACGGATCGCATTTCTACGGAAAACAACTGCACCGCCCGCGACATCGTCGCCGTGGGGGACCGCACAATCTTCGGTTACAATGTCCACATGGGACTGCGCACCGAAACCAAACTCAGCGATGTATTCAGCATCTACCGCTACGAAGACCGGCGCTTTCACCAAGAGCCCCTGGACCTGATCCAGAATGAAAAGTTTGCGGAAGACTTCGGAAATCTGTACAAGTATTACCGCGAAACCGTCTTCGTGAAGTTCGAGGTGATTGGGATCTTTCTGTACATGGTCTTTCGGATCGGCAAGAGCGAAACCGATATCAAGGCGTTCAAGTGGCGATTGGGCGAAGGCGGACTGCGCTACGTGGACAGCCGCAGTGAAGCGGATGTGCGCTATCCGACCCAGCACGAATTTGCCTGGAAAAGGGCCCACCGCGATATGCAGCGCTCCGGGGAATTTCCCCACGTTTCGATTCTTGATCGCCTGTTTGTGCAGACAATCGGTGGCACTTTGACCATCAAAGTGGAAGACAATACCGATCACGGTCGGGGCATACTGGAAGAGGAAGTCGCTCACAAAGAGCAAAGCCTGGACGATGCCGAGATCTTTTTTGCCGATCTGGGGAACATTATCCTGCTGCGGGTACGGCCTTTCCAGGAAAAGCAGTACCGCTACTTTGCCTACAACGAAAAGGTGCAGCAAGCCCGCCGCATCGATTCGATTGCCCACTCCTGCATCTTGTTGCCGGACGACCACGGAATCATTTTTGCCGACGGCTACTACCTGCAGACCGGCGAATATAAGCGCTTTGAATCGGGGTTGACCGAAATGCACTTCGAAGAGCGCATTCAGAGCCCCAATGGGGAGGACTACCTGTATGTGTTTTACAATTCACCGACCGGAACCTACGTGATGTTGAGCTACAACATCATCGCCCAACAGGTAGAAACCCCAATCACGTGCAACGGGTTCTGCCATTTCGAAAATGGTGAGCTCTGCTACTTCAAGGCGGAAGACGAGCCGCGCAAACACCACGCGATCCAGATTTGGCAGACGCCCTACGTGGGGCCGGATTTTGAACTGACCGGCAACGCGGACAACTACCTCTTCAAGATCGGCAACCGGGATATCGTCCGGGCGATGGCCGAATGCCAGGAGGTGCTTATTTTGCTGAACAAAGAAGACACCTACGCAAATCTCTACCTCGACCTGGGCAAACTGACCGGCGACATCCTCGACAGCTACTACTGGCTGGACCGCGACGAGTCGTTCCAACTGGATGACCCGCTCAAGGGCATCCGCCGCAGTGCGGAAAATGCCATCGAGGAGTTTGAAAAAGTCGTGCGGATCCGCCGGCACACCGCCGAAGAATCCCGCCGGGTATCCGAAGCTGCCCAAAAGCTGATTGCGGAGATCAAGCGGAGCATTTTTGACGAGGTAAATCAGTTTGTGCGCTTCCTCGCGGAACTGCGCAACTGGCGGGGCGAAGCCATCGGGCTGAAGGAACTGCGCTACGTGGACTTGGAATTGGTGCAGTCGCTGGAGGAAGATCTGAGCGCCCAATCGGAGCGGCTGAGCCAGCGTTGCGTGGAATTCTTGCTGCGCGAAGATGCGCTGCGACCTTACGAGCAGCAAGTTGCTGCTCACCGCGCGGCCATCGAAAAGGTCAATACTGCAGCGGAAGCGGCGACCTTAGAAGCGGCCATCGAGCAGACCGGCTCTGATCTGGAACTGCTGGTCGAAATCGTATCCAACCTCAAAATCGAGGATGCGACCCAGACGACGAAGATCATCGACCACATCTCGAACATCTATTCGGAGTTGAATCAGGCGCGGGCGGCGCTGCGGCGCCGGCGCAAAGAGCTGGTTTCTACCGAAGCCGTCGCAGAATTCGCCAGCCAAATCAAGCTCCTCAGCCAGGCGGTCATCAATTTCCTGGACGTGGCCGACACGCCGGAAAAAGTCGACGAGTACCTGACCAAACTCATGGTGCAGGTCGAAGAATTGGAGGGCAAGTTCAGTGAATTTGACGAGTTTATCGGTCAGATCGCGGAGAAACGGGAGGAAATCTACAATGCCTTTGAGTCCCGAAAAGTGCAGCTCGTCGAGGCCCGCAACAAGAAAGCGGCGGCCCTCTTTAAGTCCGCCGAGCGGATCCTGTCCGGCATCCGGAACCGGGTAAACAACTTCGGTACGGCACAGGAAATCAACGGCTACTTTGCCGGTGATCTGATGATCGACAAGGTGCGGGACGTAGTGGAAAAGCTGCGCGCCCTGGAAGACAATGTCAAGGCGGAGGACTTGCAATCGCGCCTCAAAACCATTCGCGAGGATGCGCTGCGCCAGCTCAAAGACCGGCAGGAACTCTTTGTGGACGGGGAAAATATCATTCGCCTGGGCCGCCACAAGTTTTCGGTGAATGTTCAATCGCTGGACCTGACCGTCATCCGGCGGGAGGACGAGCAGTATTTTCACCTGACCGGAACCAACTTTTTCGAATTGATCCGCCATCCGGAGTTCGAGGCGACGCGGCCGGTCTGGGACCAGGAATTGGTGTCGGAAAATAGTACGGTGTACCGGGCGGAATACCTGGCGTACCTGTTTTTTGCGGCGCTGCGCGAGGACGGCAACCGCCGAGGACTGAGCGAATTTGCCGAGCTTTCGGCGGAGGAGCAGGGCCAGCGCTTGCAGCAATTTGCTGGGCCGCGCTACCAGGAAGGCTACGCAAAAGGGGTCCACGACCAAGATGCGCTGCGGATTCTGCGGACCTTGGTGGGCTTGCACCGGTCCATCGGGCTTTTGCGCTATCTGCCCGAGGCCCGGGCCTGCGCCGCGATGTGGTGGGATTATTTCCTGGATGCGTCGGCGCGTGAGCTGTTTGACCACCGTTTGCAGGGGGTCGGCTTCATCTTGCAGGTCTTTCCCGACTCGGACGAGTTTGGGGCGCTGATCGGTGATCTGCGCACGGGAATGGCGGCTTTTTGTGTGGAAACCGGCCTGTTCCGGGAGGCACTGGCGGGTTCGGCGGCGGAGTATTTGTTCCACGAGATTTCGGCGGGGAACCGGTTTGTGGCTTCGCCGGAGGGCACGCGCATCGGGCAGGATTTTCTGGCTTACCTGGACCAAAAGTCGATGGGGAAGACCTTTGAACAATCGCTCAAGCGGCTCGAAGGCCGGATCGCCGAGCAATTCCAGTTGCTGCGCAACTGGGTGAGCGCTTACGTCCACCAGCAAAATGTTCCCGATGGGGAGGACTACATCGATGAAGCGGCGATGGTGCTGTTCCGCGGTGGGGTGGAGGCAGTGCGTCTGTCGGTGGCCAGTGTGGTCGGCGAAGTGGAAGCCTTGTCCGGCGACCACCCCAAGATCGGCCCGAAAGGCGCTTACCGCCTGGACTACAATCACTTCATGCACGAACTCGGCGATTTTACCACGACGGAAGTGCCGGCTTTCGAGCGGTACCAAGGGCTCAAAAAGCGCCTTACCGAGGAGTTCCGGCAGGAATTGCGCCTCAATGAATTCCAGCCCCGGGTGTTGTCGTCGTTTGTGCGGAACAAGCTCATCGACGAGGTCTACCTGCCGCTGTTTGGGGACAATCTGGCCAAGCAGATCGGGACGGTGGGCGAAAACAAGCGCACCGACCGGCAAGGGCTGTTGCTGTTGATTTCGCCGCCGGGCTACGGCAAGACGACGCTGATGGAGTACATCGCCAACCGCCTGGGACTGATCTTTATGAAAGTCAATGGGCCGGCGATTGGGCACTCGGTGCGGTCATTGGATCCGGAAGAAGCGCCGAATGCGGCCGCGCGCGAAGAGCTGCAAAAGCTGAATTTGGCCCTGGAAATGGGGGACAACATCATGCTTTATCTGGACGACATCCAGCACTGCAACCCGGAATTCCTTCAGAAGTTCATCAGCCTGTGCGACGCGCAGCGCAAGATCGAGGGCGTCTACAAGGATCAGCCCAAGACCTACGACCTGCGGGGCAAGCGGGTCTGTGTGGTCATGGCAGGCAATCCCTACACGGAATCGGGGGACAAGTTTCAGATTCCGGATATGCTCGCAAACCGGGCCGATACCTATAATCTGGGTGATATCATCGGGGATACGGCGCATTTCTTTGAACTTTCCCTGATCGAAAACAGCCTCAGCTCGAATGTGGTCTTGCAAAAGGTCACCCAGCGGGCGCACAAGGATATCCACGGTTTCCTCCAGATCGCCGAGTCGAATCGCCGCGAGGGCATCGAGTTGGAAGGCAATTACGCCCCGGAAGATGTCAATGAGATCGTTGCCGTCCTGCAAAAGCTCTTGGTGGTGCGGGATGTCATCCTCAAGGTCAACCAGGAGTACATCCGCTCCGCCGGTATGTCCGAGGAGTTTCGCACGCTGCCGGCCTTCAAGTTGCAGGGTTCGTACCGGGACATGAACAAGCTCGCCGAGAAGATCATTCCGATTATGAACGAGCAGGAATTGATGACTTTGATCATGACCCATTACGAGAGCGAGTCCCAGACGCTCACGAACGACGCGGAAGCGAATCTGCTCCGTTTCAAAGAGCTGATCGGTTTCCTCAAGCCGGAGGAAAAGGCCCGCTGGCAGGAGATCCAGGCTACGTTCTTGAAAAAGCAGCGTTTGCTCGGCGTGGACGCCAGCGACAAATTTGGCCAAGTCATCGCGCAGCTCGGGAGCCTCGTCGACGGGATTGAAGGAATGCGCAAGGCGATGGAAAAATGACGATTGAGAATTTCCGGTGGGAAGATTTCCAATTTCCAATGCTCAATTTTCAATGAAAGGCGTTTCGCTCACTGCTCCCTGGCAGTACATTGGAAATTGAGCAATTGGAAATCGGCCCCTTGTAGGTTGCGCGTTCCGGACGCGCCAATCAGAAATCGGAAATCAGCAGTTAGAAATTCCCCCGTTCAATTTTAAAAGCGTATTTTTGCGGGAAGTTGTTTTGGGATGAAAAAGCACAAAGACCGGCGCAAGTATTTGCGTACTAAATGCAAGAGTTGTTACAAGACCCAAGAATCTTTGATTCCGGCTTGTACCAATTGCGGCAATGCTTTTTTCACCGAGGACTCTCTGAATGTACTGGAAGAAGTCATCGGCGACGTGGACGAATTGGAGGGTTTGCTGCGAGAATTGGAAGATCCCCAAGTGAAGCACCAAAATCCCTACGAGCCGGTCGACAATGCGTTTAAGCTCATCAAAAAGCTGCGGGCCAATTTGCAGATTCCCGGGATGGAAAATTACATTCGGGCGGCGCGTGGCGTGTTATTGCCTTACAAAGTCGGGGTGCTGCGGCAGACGGTCCGGGCGAATACCATCGTGTTGTTCCTGCTGGCCTTGTTTCCGATCGCTCCTCTGCTGTTCGGCTGGGACATCACGGTGACGCTGCTGCTGTTGCTGCCGGTCGGGGGCTGGAGCTACCTGCTGTGGCGCGGAAAGCGTGAACTCGACCAAGCTAAATCGGAAATGGAGGCGGCCCTGGAATGAGCAATTGGCGACAAAATAAGACGCTCCACGTGGTGCTGGTCCTCACTGTATTTACCTGCACCGGTTTCACCGTGGCCTGGCTGGGTCGGCAGATTGTGGAGGCACTGGGTTTCGAGCGATTTTCGCTGGAGTACTGGTTGATGTGGATCTTTGCGATGCTGCCCATCTACAATGTGATCATTCTCGGCTACGCCTTTATTTTTGGAAAATATACCTTTTTCCGGAACAAGCAGAAAAAGACCTGGAAGCGGATGAAGGGCTGGTTCGGCGGACAGTCGAAGTCGGACGGGTCAGCTTGAATGGTCGGCGACGATCACCCATTCGCCTTTGATTTTTTTCCAGAGCAGGGAAAAATGTCCGTTGGGCGTGTCCTCGGCGCGCTGGAGGAACCATTTGCCCACCACCAACATCGCTTTTTTGCCGATGGCCTCCACGTGAAAAATGGTAAAGGTGAGCTTTCCCATGGCGGCCTGATCCGGATAGCCTTTTTGGTAGCGGGCCAGCGTCGCGTCCCAGCCGTAGGTGACGCCGCTTTTCCCGATAAATTTGAGCGAATCATTGCGCCAGTATCCGTTCATGAAAGCGACTAGATCGCCGGAATTCCAGGCATTTTCCTGCTGGTCCATGATGGCAAGGACGGCGGTGCGGTCCTTGGCTTTGGGGGCTTGTTGGGCCCAAGCCGCCCCGGAAAACCACAAGAACAGGGCGCAGGCGCCCAAAACGGTAGAAACAATGGATCGACGCATGCGGAAAGATAGCCATTGTGCGTGATTTCTGGTTGCTTGATTTCCGATTTCCAATGCGCGCGTCCTGGACGCACACCCTTCAATTACAAGCAACCCAAAACAAGGTTCTTCCCGCAGCCGCATTCAAATTTATCAATTTGAACACCGCGCGGTGGAGGTCAATTACCGGTTTCCGATGGGCGCGGTTTGATCGCCCGATCAGCAATCCAGAAAAACGATGATTCCCAATCCAAATTTCCTTGCAGGTGCGGCGGATTGTTCCCTAAAATGGCCGTTACATCCGCCCAAACGCCCCATTCGGTAAAATTTAGGGATGAAAGTCAAAAATTGCTTTGCAATCTACCGTGAATTGTGCATATTTATAATCGTCATAGAGAGCCAAAAGAGATACTCGACAAACAATACAAGTCAGCAAATAATTACCCAAAGTGTGCAACCGTGCAGTTGGAGCACGCAACGCCCTTGTTGGACAAGTGATTGCTTCGCCCACGGAGAGAATACTGACCAATGACCACAGCATAAATTAACCTATGAAAAAATCTAAGTAGTACCATTCCATTGAAAAAATGCCTCCCCAATCGCGGACGAGGCTGATTTAAGGCCGGCTTGGCCGCGCGGCTTTCCTGGTTGATATTCCGGGAAAATCGGCGGAGCCGTCGCCCATTCCAACCGGTAGACCGCATCGGGAGGGAGAGATATGCGCCGAAAGTCACAGAAGTGTGATTTCGGAAGGGAAAATTATTGACTACAAAGAGTTGACCATGAACGCAAATTATAAATTGAGAATTGGCTGGATCGGATTGCTGCTGCTTTTGGGGAGTTGGCTCCCAGCGGCCGATATTGAGCTGGATTTGAGGCTACTGCAAAGTACTTCGGCCCGTTTGGTGGGGCCGGGAACCGACGCGGTATTTGTCATTCCCGCTTTGAAAGGCTTTACCGGGATCAGTGCGGGCGATTACACCTTGGAACTGGACGTGAGTACGGAAATCAGTGCTGTGATCCGCTTCGCCGTCGGCAGCAAGGGGGCGATCTCCAACCTGGTCTGGCGCTTGCCCGCGGACACCAGCACTTCGATCCTGCCCGCGTCCTACTACGCATTGGAAAACAAGGGAAGCCGCCTGCGGTTGTTGCCGCTCTCTTTTTATACCGAGATCGCGGTCGCCAATGACAGCCTGCGCCTGCCCCAACTGGACCGCACGCTGACCAATGGCGGCAGCGTGGCGCTGTTTCCGGGAACCTACCGGCTGACCAGCGGCACCGGCAAGGACCGCTCCGCCGACTTTATCCTGCAACTTCCGGCGGCCACGGGCAGCCTGTCCGATTCGGTCTATTTTGCCGACGGCGATTCGACTTTGAGCCGTGGGGAAATGCTTTTGGGGCCGGGCCTGATCTATTCCGGGAGTGACACCCTCTACCTCGCGGGCCGGACCGTATACCTTAATCTGATGGAAACCGATCAAGCGTTGAACTGGTTGAATGGGCCGGACGGATTTGGGGGGAGCGGTTGGGCTTCGGCGGCGCTTTTGCCCGGGGACTACCGCATTGGGATCGCCGGACAGTCGGCGGAGCTGCGCACCCAGATCGACGCGAGCGGAAGGTGGAGTGCGCGGACCTACCATTTGCCGGAGGGCACCGCCGCGAAAGTGGGAAGTGAGTTGCACGGGCGCTTTTACACGCGGCGGACGGACAGCTTGAACTTGCGGGGGATGGCCGTGCGGTTTGACCTGAGTCAGTTGAGCGAGTACGAATGCAGGCTGGATACCTTGGCGGGGGAAAACGGGGCGATTCCGAATGGGGATTCGTCGGAGTTCCAGTTGCTTCCCGGAGAATTTTTGCTGCGAGGGAATCGGGTGGGGGAGTTGGAGGTGGCCGTGGAGTGGCGCCTGCGCCTGGACAATCTCCGGGGGGGACTCGCGACCCGTCTGGAGTGGAAAGATCACGTGGGGGACCAGACGAGTGGGACATTTGCCCAGTTTCCGCCGGAAAATGCCTGGTTGAGACAGGCCGCTCTGGTCATTTTCAATGTCCCGGACGGTCCCAAAACGAAGTATGAGAAGGTCTACGCGGTGCCGGATAGAAAACCGTCGGGGGCCTGGTACCAGATTCAGGATGGCTTCTTGCACTTTCGCTACGAAGGGGAATACGATCCCGGTCAGTTGCAGGTCCAAATCATGGACTGGCGGCGAAACATCGTGCAATCGGCGGCGGCTTTGAACCTGCAAAAGTCTTACGGGGAGAACCGGTTTTCTGTGAATACCAGCTCCCTGGCGGTCGGACACTACACCCTGGAACTGACCAATGAGAAGAACGAGACGTTTTACATCCGATTTGAGAAGAATTAACTACCGATGAACATGACCACCAAAGCGCAATTTCTCAAACTGTTTGCGGTCACGCTGCTGATCGCACTCCTCAATCAAATTCTGTTTCCGCTGACCGCCTACGCGCTCACCAGCGGACCTTCGCAGCCCGAAGTCCAGTCTTTCAGTCCGGCCTCCACCAGTGAGATGGTGGACCTTTTCACCGGAGATTTCAAGTACAACTTGCCCCTGATGGAAGTCGGGGGTTATCCGGTCAGCTTGAGTTACAACGCGGGCATCCAGATGGACCAGGAAGCTTCTTGGGTGGGACTGGGCTGGAACCTCAACGTGGGGGCAATCCTGCGCAATTTGCGGGGATTGCCCGATGAATTTAACGGGACGGACCAGGTCAAGCGCCACCGGGACATGCGTCCCAACCGCACCTGGGGCGTCAGTCTGAGCCGCAATTTTGAGATTGCGGGCCTGAACTATACCAAACCGCCCGCCGGATCCAACCAAGCGGCGGAATTCAACCAGTATTTGAACGGAGGCTTTTCGATGCTGTTGCAACACAACAACTACACCGGTTTTGACATGGGCTTGAGCCTGAACCCCGCGATTGGGTCCACCGACCTGGCCAAAACGAAATGGAATGCCAGTCTGGGAATCAACGTCTCCGCCCGCCAGGGGACGGCGGTGCGTCCGCAATTCGGATTCAGCGGCCTGGGAGAAAAGCGCAAAAAGCTGGCTTTGGGACAAAATTTAAGCCTGACGACCGCAATCAACTCGCGCAGCGGCCTGCGGCAACTGAACCTCACCGCCGCGAAAAACCAAGCCTTTAAGAGCGGCGACCGCCGCCTGAATTTGCCTTCCTGGTCGCAGGGGGTGCAGTTGGCCCATCCGACCTACACACCGGGCACCGACTTCCCGATGCGCACGATTTCTACCAGCTTTCGGGTCCAGGGTTTCAAAGGCTTGCCGGGATGGATCTCGAACAATGATTTGGTGATCACGGGATTCTATTCCCAGCAAGAATTCCAAAAAAACAACATCACCTCGTCTGCCTACGGTTATTTGAACCTCCACAAGGGGAAGGATGACCGGGAGGCTTCCCTCGATTTTGTTCGGGAAAATGACGGCGGACTGCGCAAGGAAACGCCGCATCTGCCGCTCACCAATCTGACCTACGATACCTACGCGGTGAGTGGGCAAGGCGTCGCGGGGGCATTTCGGGCCTACCGGGGCGACGTGGGAGCGGTTTTTGATCGGGCGAATACCATCAGCAGCAATGGTGTACTGAATGCGGGCCTGCAGACCAATGTCGGCAGCAACAATGTCGTGGGACTGGACTGGATGCCCGCCCTCATGTCGGGCGGCAATGGCAAGTGGATCGACCAGAACGAACTCCTGCCTAAGGTGAACTACGTCGAGGCCAATCCCGCATCGGCGCTCTATCAGCCGGCGACTTTCCGTATGCTGGGGGAGCAGGTGCAAATGGATTCGGATTTCTTCGCCGAGCGAGGGGGACTGGATCCGGTGCGCCCGCGCTTGAGCGGGGCCCTCGGGGTGAGCGCCCAAGCGGCCTGGACCACCGGCCTCTCGGACGCGGCGGCGGATGCAGTTCCGGTGAATGCGCCCGTACTGCGCGACCAGCGCCGGCCCGGCAATGCGGCAATTTCGGTCCTGGCCGCCCGGGAAGCGGCGGTCGGCGGTTTGGAAAAAACCCTCCAATCCTACGCGGTGAACGGCAATCTCGCCAGTGCGACAACCTTGAATCGTGCCGATGCGGCGGCGGGCCGCAAAGACCACCATCCCTCGGAATTTACCGTGCTCGGGGAGGGCGGCAACCGCTACGTCTACGGCATCCCTGCCTACAACCGGGTGCAAAAGGATGTGAGCTTCAGTGTGGGAAAATCCGCCCTGAATGCCACCGCCCTGCCCTACAATGGGGGCGAGATCGATTACGTAAGCTATTACAATGCTACGGCGCAGGCGATTGAGCCCGCCGGGCAGGACGGCTTTATCGATGAAACTGAAGTCGATCCGTATGCCCACAGCTATTTGCTCACCGCCTACCTTTCGTCGGATTACGAAGACCGCACCGGCGATGGTCCCAGCGGAGATGACATCGGCAGCTACGTCAAGTTCAATTATAGCCGGGATCAGGCGAGCTACCGCTGGCGGGCGCCTTACGAGCAATGGCGGGCGAAGCACAATCCCGGCCTGCGGGGCGATCCCACCGACGACCAAGCCAGCTACAGCTACGGCGAAAAGGAAATTTGGTACCTGCACTCGATTGAATCCCGCGATTACGTGGCCTTCTTTGTGCTTTCGGATCGGAAGGATGGCCACGGCGTGATGGGGGAGCACGGCGGAATCGATCCCAATATGAACTTGCGCAAGTTGAATCGCATCGACCTGTTTGCCCGGCGGGAATACCTGAATCCGCCCACCGGGCAGGCCCCGGTCCCGATCCAGTCGGTCCATTTTGAGTACGACTACTCGCTGTGTCCGAGTGTCCCGAACAACGACAACAGCCCGGCCAGTGCCCAGGAAAATGAACTGGCAAATCAAGGCGGCAAACTGACGCTGAAGCGAATCTATTTTACCCATTACAACTCCACCAAGGGCAAGATGAACAACTACGTCTTCCACTACGGAGGGTTGAATCCGGCCTACAATCCCCAGGAAAATGACCGCTGGGGAATGTACACGCCTTCGCTGAGCAACAACCAGGACGAACTCAAAAACGTCGACTATCCCTACGTGGTTCAGGACAAGGCATTGGTGGACAGCTATGCCTCGGCTTGGTGCCTGACTGCGGTGGACCTCCCCAGCGGAGGGCGCATGGAAGTGGAATACGAGGCCGACGACTACGCCCACGTGCAGAACCGGCGCGCCATGCGGATGATGACCATCACTGGACTGAGCAATCTCCCTGACGATGCCACCGCCAGCGCACGCAGTATCCTCTACGATCCGGCCAGCAACGCGCAGTATTCCTATTTGTACTTTGACCTGGAGGAACCGATCCCCCAGCGGACGGGGGATGACCGGGACGATGAGCGCTTCTACCAGGATTACATCCACGATCTGGGCCAATACCTCTACTTCCGCTGTCTGGTAGAATGGAATGCCCTGGCCTGGGCCCCGCGTCCCGGGGAGCACGAGGAATTTGTGCGGGGTTACGCCGAGCTGGAACGGGCGGATGGCCGCATCGTCGCTGGTCTGGACAATGCTTCGGTGAATGGCAACGGAGCCTACACCCGCGGTTGGATCAAGGTCCGCCTGGAATCGGTGCAGGACCAGGACCAAGGCAGCGGCCTGCAGGTCCACCCCATCGCCAAGGCGACCTGGGACCAGATGGTGCTGCAACAAAATCACCTGGTCTACCGGGGGAGCACGGCCTACGATCCAGCCCAAGCCGGTTTTGAAGGCGCAATGCGGGGCATGTTGGGCTTTTTCCGGGATATTTTTCTGGTCTTTTCTTCCCGCAACCGCTGGATGTACAACCAGCAGAAATACGGGCAGAACATCGACAAGACGCAGAGTTTCATTCGCCTACCCGATCCCAATCGGGTCAAGTACGGCGGAGGCCACCGGGTGAAGCGGATCCTGATGTACGACAATTGGGACGAAATGACCGGGACAACCGGGACCGATTTCCGTTACGGGAAGATCTACGAGTACACGGTTGCCGAGGCGATTCCGGATCTGAACCAACCCGATGCAGATATGACCCGCCGGATCAGTTCCGGGGTGGCGGCCTACGAGCCCATCATTGGCGGCGATGAAAATCCCTTCCGCCAGCCGGTGCGCTACGAGCAAAGCAATTTCCTGGCCGCCGACGAGCGTTTTCTGCAGGAAGAACCGTTGGGGGAATCCATGTTTCCTGCCCCCACCGTGGGTTACCGCCAGATCACTGTGCGCAATCTCCCCCACGCCAACGTGCGCAAAAATGCCACCGGATACGCGGTCCACGAGTTCTATACCGCCAAAGATTTTCCCACTCGGGTCCGCGATACCGGACCCCGCAAACGGCGCTCGACCAGTCGCTTCATCCCCGCTTTCTTCAAAGCCGGCATGACCGACTTCATGACCGCCGCCGAAGGTTTTGTGGTGGAGCGCAACGATATGCACGGCAAGCCCAAGGCGATATTTGCCTATCCAGAACCCGATCCGAATGCTCCGCCCCACAAGCTGGTGGCGCGGGAGATCAGCGGAACCCGCTACTTCTACCGGACCCGCGGTGAGCTGCGGGACACCCTCGACAACCGTGTGCTGGTGATCCGGCCGGATGGGACCGTGGCTGAAGCGGAGATGGGCCTGACCCTGGACATGGTGACCGACATGCGTGAATACAAAACCGCCTCGGTGGCGGTGGACTTGCGGGCCCAGATCGACTTTCAGCCCAATGCTCCGGCACCCATCGTGTCGAGCATTCCGGGCCTGACCTTGGAGCGGACCCGTTTCCGCTCGGCGGTGGCCACCAAAGTCATCGACCGCTCCGCCATCCTGGAAAAAATCGTGCAGTACGACCGCCAGGCCCAGATTCCGACCGAGCACTTGGCCTACGATTCGGAAACTGGACAGGTCCTGCTTTCCCGGACCTGGAACGAATACAAACAGCCGATTTACGACCTGATCTATCCCGCCCACTGGATCTATGGTGGGATGGGACTGGCGTATCCCCGGCTGGAATACCAGAAAACGGGCTTGGAGTTTGATCCGGGAAATGGTGCGGCGATCAACGCGGGCAGCGATGCGGTTCATTTCGCGGTGGGGGACGAGGTGCTGCTGAAGCGCAACGGAATCGGGCTGTACCTGGGACCGTACTGGGTGAGCCATATTGCGGGCAATAACCTCTACCTGGTGGACCGCGCGGGCAATCAGGTCAACAGCGGAAATTCCACTGGCGCCCAGTTTGACCTCAAGATCATCCGCTCGATCCAGCGCAATCTGGCGGGAACCGCGGCCGGCTCGGTGCAATTCCTGGAAAATTCGCCCCTGGTCAACAATGTTCTAGACGTAAATGCGCAAAAAGATTGGGTGCTGTCCAGCGCGGCGGCGGAATTCAGCGATGATTGGAAGATGCTCCTGAATCCGGATTATCCCGGCGTGGCGGGGTGCAGTTGGTTGGATCTGTTGGGTCCGCTGGCCAATTCCGCGAATACCTTTGGCTATCCGGTGGGCGTGGGCTGCGGGTACAATTACGAAGGGGTGGTTACGCCACCGGCGAGTGCGGCGCTGATCCTGGAGTTTTATGACTGCGACGGAAACCTATTTTTCAATCAGACGATCCCGCTGAACCTCACCGTGCCCTGTCCGAATGGCAATCTTTTTCTGAGCAATCTGGCGGTGGTGCCGGATCCGAACGATCCGAACCGTTCGTTGGTGAGCTTCGAATTGAATTGTCCGGCGATGCCCACGCCGGTGGTTTACGGGCCGATCTCCTGGCCCAATCCGGCCCTGTGTTCCAGCGGCAATACCCGCTTTCCGAATACAACCGCTTGTGATAGCGTGGGCGATGTGGTCAATCCCTGGGTACAGGGGTTGCGGGGCCACTGGCGGGCCTTGCGCACCCACGCCTTCCTGGAGGACCGCGCTTACGTGGACGCGAATCGGCCGCGGCTGCGGGAGGACGGCGTCCTGGCGGATTTCGTGCCGTTTTGGCGGTACAGCAGTGGGGTCCAGCGCTGGTACGGCGATAAAGATGCGGGGAATCCATTTGCCGGAACCCCCAATGCACGCTGGCAATACACCCAGCAAGCGGAAGAATTCCACCCCCGCGGCCTCGAAGTGGAGAGCAGCGATCCCATCGTGACCTACGCCGGTGCCATCTTGGGCTACGACCAAAGCCTGGTGGCAGCCATGGGCCAAAATGCGGAGTACCGGCAACTGGCGTTTGATGGGTTTGAGGATTACGTACTGCGGGACGCCACCGCGAATCAGTGTGAATTGTTCCATTGGGACTTCGTTCAGTATTCCGGGCAAATGTCCACCGACGCCGCCCATTCTGGATTCCGCAGCCTGAAAGTGGAGGGGAACTTCCCGACGGTACGCAGCGAGGTTTTCGCGCAAAGCAGCGGGGGCGGCCTGAATGGCAACCAGGAGTACGTCACCGGCTGGGATGATCGGTTGGATCTATTTGAGCCGACGGCGGGCGATTACGTCTTGCTGGCCTGGACCCGGCAGGAGGACACCGGAAGCGACATTCCTCCGTTGCGGGCCGACCGCAGCCGCATGCTGCTCTACTTCACCGATGGAGACGGCAACGCCGTCGGAGCCACGGAAACCATCGGCAGCAAGGGCACCATGATCGACGGCTGGCAGCGCATAGAGCATGAATTTGCCGTGCCGGATCTGCCGCTCGGGGCCAATGGTCCCCTGAATGTATTCGTGCGCTTTGCGAATACCGGTCCGGCGCAAGGCCCGGTCTATTTCGACGATGTGCGCATTTCCCCGAAAGATGCCATCGTGAAGAGCTACGTGTACCATCCCTACAACCGTCGGCTGATGGCCGAACTGGACGCCAATCACTACGCCACCTTCTACGAGTACGACGAGGATGGCGCGTTGATCCGGGTAAAGAAAGAAACCGAGCGCGGGATCCACACGGTACAGGAATCCCGCACCAGCCTGAGAAAAGTAAGCTTCAATTGATTTTACGGCCATGACCAAGCATTCACCGATTACCATGAATATTCCGCGCAATTTTTCCGCTTTGCTGCGCTGGGGAACCGCGTTTGTGCTCGCGCTCTGTGGGCTGGCACTTTCCCTGCAGGCCGGCCGGATTGAGTTCAACAGCCGCCTGGCCGGCAGCCAGATTGCTCCCAATGCATTCGTCTACACCCAGGACGATCTCTTCCCTACGGGCCTGAACAATCCCAACTGGCTGGACGGCTACGCGGTCCGCCAAAGCCAGGGAGAACTCGAACTGGGGATCGACCGGAGCAGCCTGGTGGTGGAAGGCGATTTTACGGCCACGGTGGTGGTCCGCTACACCGCATTTGACCGGTTTTTCAACCAGAGCACCGGGACCGAAACCCTGGTGGTCAATTACGATCCGGCGGGCGGCAGCAGCAACGAGCGGATCCGCGACCTCCGGGTTCGGGATGGCGTACACTATGCCATCGTGGAGATCCAGCAGGTGACCATTTCCGGGAATGTTCCGGTGGGGGTCACGCCGCAGCACGTCTACCTGGAAAGCCGCATCGTGGTGGATCGGCAGCGCCAGGACGATGGGATGTTCAGTCCGGTGAGCGGAGTGGCGGAAAACCTCGATTTGGAGCACAAGCGGATGAATGACATCGGGGAAATGGAGGTGCGCTGGGAATTTGTGGAAGGGGCGGAAGAATACGAGTTGGAGTGGACTTTTGTGAATGCGGTGGACGATCCGCTGTTCAATTACAGCACAGCCTTGGCGTACGATTTCCGGAACAATGCGACGCGGGTAGCGACCCCGTTTAACTTTTACCGGATCCCGCTGATGTACGAGGCGGGCTACATCATCTACCGCATCCGGGCGATCCGCCACGTCTGGGATGGGCTGACCTTGCACCGGGTGCCCACCCGCTGGACCAGCGACCAATACGATACCGACGGCGACGGCCGGGGGACCATTGCGGACATCATCGGCTTTATCGACGACAGCAATTTAATCGGGGAGCACGCGGAACGGATTTTTGGGGAGGAACGGGACTTGAACTGGCAGTTCAGCGCGACCTACGTGGAGGACGGGGTGCGCATGGGATCGGTAGCGTTCCTGGACGGGACTTTGCGCCAGCGCCAGCAGGTCAGCAAAAACAATGCGGACAGCACGGCGGTGGTGGGCGAATCTTACTACGATCACCAGGGGCGGCCGGCGGTGCAGGCATTGCCGGCGCCGGCATTGTTGCACGCGCCCAAGCTGCGCTACTTTGACTTCTTCAACGAGGATACCGGTGGGGGGCGGTACGACCGCAACGATTTTGACCGGGACAATCCCGGGGTGTGCGCAACCCAAAGCGAGGCTTTCGGCAGTTCCCGGGGCGCAGGATATTACTACAGCTCTGCTTCTTACAGCGGTTACTTTGGTGGGGGGAACTACACGGTGGACGCGACGCACCAGCACTGGGCGGCCCAGGCGCACCTGCCGGACGCCGGAGGCTATCCCTTCGTGCAGACGACTTTCACCCCGGACGCCACCGGACGGATCGCCAGCCAAAGCACGGTCGGTCCGGACCACCACCTGGGCAGCGGCCACGAAACCCGGTATTTTTACGGTTCGGCCGAGCAGGAAGACCTGGACAAGTTGTTTGGTTCGGAGGTCGGATTTGCGGCGCATTACCGCAAAAACCTGGTGGTCGACGCAAACGGGCAGGTGAGCGTGAGTTACCTGGATGGCTCGGGGGAGGTGATCGCGACCGCACTGGCCGGTGTTTCTCCGGCCAGCTTGATCGCGCTGGACAGCAATATTGTGCGGACGGCTCTGCGCAAGGACTTGCTGCGCCGCAATGAGAAAAACCTGGAAGAAGGCACGCTGCTCAGCGTGACTGAATTCCTGGTGACCAGTGCGGGGCGCCACAATTTTGAGTACCAGGTGGACGACCACCAGCTATTTGATCTCTGTGTGCCGGGGGGCTGCTACGATTGCATCTACGATTTGGAAATCACGGTCCTCGACGACTGCGGCAACGATGTGCTCAAGGACGGTCCGGTTTCGATCACGATCAGTGGACCGGAGCTGGACGGGCAGTGTACGCCCGACGGTGACCTGCTGCTGCCCAATACGACCTACGACGAATTTTTTGGGGATCTGACCGTGGGCAAGTACACTGCGATCAAGCGCCTCAAGGTCAATGAAGCGGCCATCGCGGCGTACACCGAGCATTTTTTGGCGAACAACATCTGTCTTAAAGGCCTTGCTGATTTCCTGTTGGAGGAGATGGAAAATGTGGACACGGCTGGTTGCAACTTGGGGTGTGCCGATTGTCCTTCGCCGCCGCCGGCCCAGTACACCGATCCTGACTTGGAGGAGCTGTGCCGTGCCGATTGCGCGGCCGATTGGTGCGAGGCGTTGTACAATGCTATGCTGAACGATGTTTCGCCCGGCGGGCAGTACGCGGGTTGGCAGATCGCGGGCGGCAACTATTTGGCGACCGACGGAATCAATGTGTTTGCCGGAGACCTTTGTTTGGGGCAGGTCAATCCGGCAACCGGGAACATCACGACGCTCAGTTTCCCTTTCAAGTCCCCGGTTGGAGGCTACGTGGATGCCCTGGGGAATCCGGCCCAGGTCAACGGTGTATCGCCGGCTTTGCTGTCGCTGGAGGACTTCATTCAGAACTGGGAGGCAAGCTGGGCCCAGGCGCTGGTGCCCTACCATCCGGAATATTGCTACTGGCAATGGTGCAGCGGTTTGGATGCCGAGCACAGTTACGGGGAGAATCTGCTGGCCATTGACACTTACGGGGGCGGAACGGTACCGCTCGACTACACCAATCCCGCGGCAAGCGATCCCCTGTCGCAAACGGGGGGCATCTTTGCCCCGGGCACGCCCCAGCGGACCTATTGGGACAATGCCTGGACGAATTTTGCCACGATTCAGGGGACGACCTACAACTTGCCCCAGGTGGCGGTGATCGCGACGAACTGTCCGGGGAATCCGGCGGGCTGTCCTTCTTTGGTGCTGGGGAGCAATCCGGCCACCCAGGATGCGGAATGGGACAATTACAAGCGCCTGTTTTTCTCCTTCCGCCAGCGGATGCTGGATTATTATTTCCACGCCTACCATCCCTGCGTGAACCAGGTGCGCAAGCCGGGCAGCAATATCATCTGCGGATCGACGAATTGGGACACCAAAGACCGGCTCCACCCGGATTTCAGCAATGTCAATGGAATCGATGTCAATTCGGGCACCCTGGCCCAGGACATCAGCAACCTCGCAAATGGGGCGCTCACGCAGAATTGCAGCACGCAATGTGCGGCTTACCGCGACTACTGGGCGATCCAGTTGGCGGACTGTGATGCTTTGTCCAGCGGAGTGAACCAGCAAGATGTCCTGGACGATCTGCAGGGCGTTTGCGCCGCCGGCTGTGACGTCAACAATCCACTCGGCGCCGCCAATACGCCCTCCGGACCGGGCTATTTGAGCCCCAGCCAGGGGGTAACTTTCTTCAGTTTCGCGGACGTCATCACGCATTATTATGGCTCGGTGGTGACGGCCAATGGTTTGTGCTCGCACCTTCTGCTCGGGATGCCCATGCAGTTTGACGATCCGGTTCCCTTTACCGATGCGGGCTGTGGCGGGGTGAGCGACACCCTTTATTGGGACGATTTTGAGCCGCAGGGGGCGGTGGGTGAATACCGGCACTTTGGTGGGGCTTTCAATGCAACCACGGAAGCTTATCTGCCCGGTAGTTGCACGAATCAGGTGGCGCAAGCTGCGCCCAATTTCTGCAATGGAAGTTGCGGCACGGCGAATTGCCCCTACAACTTTGCCTGCGTGGCTCCGAATATCCAGGACAATGGCCTGTGGGGCATCGGCAACGGGGCGGACTGCATGGCGGATCCGAGTGCGTTTCCGGTGACGGGTTCGGCGTTGTTCCCGGACGTCAATGGACATTTCCTGCTCATGCGGGGCGAGTACGGTCTCACGGGGGGCTACACGACTTACGGGCAGACGCCGCCGCCTTCGGGGGCTACCTATGACGTGTATTCCTTTGGCAGTCCGGTGGTGCCGGGCGGGGTAATCCCGGGCAAAACCTATCAGATCAGTTACCGGGTGATCAATCTGTGGGACGTGGCAGGCAAGGACCTGATCAAGCACCGCAACAAGTACGATCCTTCCCTCGACGTGTTGCTGGAATCGTTTACGGCCACGGGGGGGACCCCCGATTACCAGAACGCTTTTGCGCCGGCGATTGTCCCGAAAGATCCGGGCCGCTGGAAATACGTGGAGTACTTCTGGACGGCTCCGAACAATCCCGATCCGGGCGCCAATCCGGCGGATCCTTGGGCGATCAAGTTGACCATCCGCAACTACATGCTCAGCGAAACGGGCAATGATTTTGGGCTGGATCAGATCATGATCCGGGAGGTGAGTGAGGATTGCTGCATCGATTGTGCGCAGATGGCGGGCCTGGTCACCGATTTTGAGGCGGCGACGCCTTATACCCTGGCGGCGACGGGCAATTTCTGGGATCTGTTTGCGACCTACGCGAATGAGGTACAAAATTTCAGTTTGACCGCGGTTCAGTACGCGGATTTTCAGGCGACTTGTTCGGCCGGCAATGCCAATCGGGTGGCGGTATTGCCGGGTACGTACCGGACCTATCAGGATGCTTCCCCGGAAGTGGATACGTTTGTGGTTGCGGTGGGCGACACGGTTGCCTTGCCCTGGGCGGTGCGCTTGCAGCAAATCGTCGATGCGGGCCCGATTGCGGCAGATGCGGCGGAGCTCCGGTTGTGCAACGGGATTCCGCAGCCTGCGGGTCCGGATCCGTGTGCGCAGGAGCAAATGGACCTGGCGGTTTTCCGGGCGGAGGTGCGGTACGAGGCTTACCGGGACTCGGTGCGGCGCAATTTCCGGGAGCGCTACGTGGCGAGGTGCCTGGAAGCGCCGGGAGAGCGTTTTGAACGCATCCACGACGAGGCGGAATACCAGTACACGCTGTACTACCGGGACAATTCGGGGGCTTTGCAGGCGACGATTCCGCCGGAGGGAACGGAAGTGATCCGCGATCCGTCGACCCTCGCGGGGGCGGACGCCTACCGGACGGCTTACGCGGCGCACTTCGTGAGTGGCTCGGCGAAGCCGAGCACGCCGGTCGATCCGGGACACGGGTTGCGCACGCGCTACCGGTACAATTCGCTGCTGGGGGTACGGGAGAGTGTGACCCCGGACAAGGGGCGCAGTCAGGTGTGGTACGACCACTTGGGCCGGGCGATTTTTGCCCAGGATGCCCGCCAGAACGATGCGCAGCAAAAGTACACCTACACCCAGTACGATTTCTTGAGCCGCCCCACGGAAGTGGGGGAGATGGACAATGCGATTGCTTCGGGCAACGCTTTGTTCAGCCACAGTTTTATCCTGGATGCGGCGGATCGGAACACGATCTTGGGCGCGGCAACGGCCACGCGGGACATTACCTATACCTGGTACGACGCGAGTCCGTTTGCGGTCCCGGCTTTTGCGCCGGACAATCTGCGCAATCGGGTTTCGGCGACGGCGCGGCGCAACTCAGGCAGTGGTCCGTACGATTACCTCTGTCATTATTCCTACGACGAGCACGGCAATGTTTCGGAGTTGGTACACGCGTTCCATGAGTTGCAGGCTTACGGGCAGGGCTACAAGCGGCTGCGCTACGAATACGATTTGATTTCGGGAAATATAAACTATTTCGCTTTCCAGGAGGGAGAGGCGGACCAATGGCTGCACCGGTATTTCTACGATGCGGCGAACCGGCTGGCGCTGGTGCAAACGTCGACCAATGCGGTCAATTGGGACCGGGACGAGAAGGCGTTTTATTATTTGCACGGTTCGCGGGCGCGGCAGGAGATTGGGGAGGAGAAGGTGCAGGGCCTGGACTTTGCGCATACGATCCACGG
>JBCCQH010000094.1:0-32847 GCA_039024435.1 Bacteroidota bacterium | reverse complement strand
GCCGAATTGCTGATCGCGTCGCGGATCACTTAGGTTTGCCTTTCCCCCACACCACTTACCGCATTTCGTCCCCACCTTCAAAATCTCCCAAATTTTCACTAATTTAACTCCTCTCCCGAGTCCGCGGCCGCCGTTCACCGTTCGCCGCGCTCCGGAAATGGTAGGCGTTTAGAGATTGGAAATAGTGAATGATATGCGGAATCGTTCCGGCTTTCGGTTTTGTTTTTCTTGGTGGGCCGCTGCGTGGTTGATCTGCGCCGCCAATTGTGCCCCTCAGCTGATGGCCCGTTCTGAACTGGACAGCCTCATGGCGACTCTGCCCACTGCGAGTGGTGCTGAACGGCTGAAAGTCCTCAACGAACTTCCCCAGCACCTCCTCAATGAGAAGCCCGAACTCGCTTATCAGTACACCCAGGATGCCCTGCAACTCGCCAAAAGCCTCCAGGACAAAGCCAACATCGCCAAGGCCTACCAAAACTTTGGTGAGTACTACTACGTCGTGGGCAAGTTCGATTCCAGTGTCCTGGCCAACCGCCGTGCCCTTTTCCTGCGCCGCGAGCGCAACGACTCCATCGGCATCGCCCAGAGCCTGAACGACCTCGGTGCCCTCTACGATGTCAAAAGCAACCTGGATTCGGCCTTGGTTTATTATTTCGGCGCGCTTGACATCCTCAATGCGCTCGATGCGGATGGTAAATTGGAAACCCCGGCCGACAACCAGATTCTCTCCACGACCCTCTCAAACATTGCCGTCTGCTACCACGCTCAGGAAAAGCTCGAACTATCCATCCAGTACCTCAAGCGGGGATTGGAAATTGACGAAAAACAAGGCGACCAAAACAACATCGGATTTGACTTGAGCAACATCGGGTCGATCTACACCGCGATGGAAGAGTACGACAGTGCCATTGTCTACCACAAGCGGGCGCTGGAGATCCGGCGGCGGTCCAATTCCAAATTGCAGACCTCCCGCTCCCTGCACAGCCTCGCCGATGCCTACCGCAAAACCGGGGCCCGCGAAGAAGCCGTACAGCATCTGCTCGAAGCATTGGCCTACAAACGCGACTTCGGCGTTCCCTACGAAACCGCTGTGACCCTCATGTACCTGGGCGACCTCTACAACGAGATGGGGCGCTTCCGCGACGCCCTGGCGTATGCCTCCGAAGGGGGCTTCATCGCCGATACCCTCAACTCAAATGCCCTGCTGACCCGCTACTGCGAAGTCATTTCCGTCACCCAGGCTGGCCTGGGCAACTACGAGGAAGCCTACAAACTCAACCGCCGCTACATGCGGCTCAAGGATAGCCTGCGGCAATCCAAACGCGACGTACTCGTAGAAGAACTCAGCGCGAAATATGAAACTGTGCAAAAGGAGAAGCGCATTTCCGACCTGGAATCGCAAAATGCCCTCGCCGATCTGGACAAAACCAAGCTCCGCAATGGGCTGTACGTACTCTTTGGTGGGCTGGTCATCGCCATCCTGATGGCGATCCTCGTGCTGAACCGCTTCCTCGCGAAGCGGGCCAAAAACCGCGTCCTCCACGGGATGAACCAGGAACTCGGAGCGCGCAACCAGGACCTCGCTGCTTCTCAGGCCAAGATCGAGGAACAGCGGGTCCTCTTGCAAAAGCAGAACCAGGAAATCCGGCAAATGAACACCAAGCTGGAAAACATGGTCGATGAGCGTACCCGCAACCTCCAGTCCGCCAATCGCGAACTGGACCTCTTTTTGTATCAATCTTCCCACGCCCTGCGCGGGCCGTTGATGCGCCTGATGGGCCTGTTTTCCATCATCCGGGAAGAGAAAGACAATGCCGTGGTAGCGGTCATGCAGGAAAAAGTAGACTACACCATCCGGGCCATGGACCGCATGTTGCACAAGCTCATGGACGTAACCGAGATCCAGCGGCGGGATCCCCAAGCCGAGGCGGTCGCCCTGCGGAACCTGATCGAAGGCCATGTCCGCGAAATCGAAAGCGAGATGCACTACCCAGCCGCCGAGATTGTGCTTGACGTACCGGAAACCAATCTCTTGGTGCCGGAGAAATACCTCGTCAACGTCGTACTGCGCAATTTACTGGAAAATGCCCTGCATTTCCGCGTCCCCGACCGCACCCACAAAGTCCACGTCGAAGTCCGCCATAGCCGTAGCGAACTGAACATTCGGGTCACCGACAATGGCATCGGGATTCCGGCCGAGCACCTCGATTCGGTGTTCAGCATGTTTTTCCGCGGGACCGCGGAGTCTCCGGGCATGGGCCTCGGATTGTACGTCATGAAAAAGGCGGTCGATCTGCTGCACGGTGAGACCGGCATCAAGAGCCAGGAAAACGCCTACACCGAAGTATTTGTCCGGCTCCCCATCGACGGCATTGTGGAATCGCCCCCCATCGAGCACGTTTCTCAGCCCGTTGAAAGCGTCAAGGTATAAGCGAGATCCCAAATTTAATTTTGTGATTTTACGGTCGCAGATCCGGGTAGGCGATCCGGGTAGGCGATCCGGGTTCTGGCCAATGCCACCCATTCCGCGCCCAGCCACCGGGCAAAAAATTCCGCAATGCCGAGCCTCTCATCGCAAAAAAGCAATTTTTTCCCCCTCCCCAATTGATCGGGAAACGGTAGCCCAATTCCGGATGGACGCCAATTTTACGGGGGAATGGTTCACGGGAAATCCTCAGGGCGTCCCAACTTAAAAGCGCCGCGATCCACAAGAATTTGCCATGGAGAGCAGTATCGCAGACGTACGGTACGTTGCGTGCCCACGTGAGGACTTTCTTGCATTGTGATTGTCCTCCCCTCTGGTCAACGGACTGTTCCCCGCATCCCCGCAAAAATTGTAAATTGAAACTCATCTGTAACCCAACGCCCATGTCGGAAAGCAATACCATCGCGGATATGCTGAACTACGCCCGAAAGTTCAACCTGTACTACATCAATAAATTGGATCCGGAACGCATCCACGAGCCCCTGGTCGCCAACGGCATCTCGGGAAACTCCGCTTACTGGCTCATCGGGCACCTCATCTGGGCGGAAGCCGACGTATTGATGTCTTGCTTGAATGAAAACGTGCTCCCCCTTCCCTGGCTCAGCCATTTTGCGATCCGGCAGGACCAACAGCCACAAACCGAACTGCCCGACCTCAAAACCTTGCGGCACGAATTGGAAGCAACCCACCGGATCGCCTTAGAAGTGATCCGAAAACAAACCCCCGAAGACTTAGAAAAAGAAGCCTACGTGCGTCCCGCCAAATGGCACACCACCCGAAAAAAGGGGCTGTTTCACTGCGTGCGCCACGAATCCTACCACACCGGGCAGTTTGGACTGATCGCGAAGGTTCAGGGTGCGGACACGCCTTGAGGCGGGCAAGTGGGAAAAAGGCAGCGACAAAATGCTTATTGTACCGCGATCCGGGTTAGCATCCGGGTGCCCGTCACCACGGACTCCAACAGGTAGGTTCCCGCCGGGAGATCCGGCAATGACCAGGAAATGCGGTTCATCCCCTCCTGGAGCGGCTGCCGCAAAGCAAGTACTTCCCGGCCCAGCGCATCGCGCAAGCGAAACTCTCCGGGATCGGCGGAGCCAGCTACGATTTCAAATTGCAGGGTGCCGCCGGAGGCGACCGGATTCGGCCAAATCTGGTTGAGGTAGGTGGCCGAATTGGGCCGGACAATTTCGATGACGGGCGATTCGGCCGTTCCCCCGTTCATGGTCACGGACCGAATGCGGTAAAACAAACTTGTGGCTGCCAGCGCGGAAGCATCCTCATCGGCAAAGGTGTACTGCGACAAGTCAGAACTGCCCGTACTCAGAACGGTTCCCGCGAGGTGAAAGGTCTCCCCGTCGTAGCTGCGCTCGATTTCGTGGCGTTGGTAGCCGTCTTCATTGTACATTTCCCAGGCCAATACATTGCGCTCCGCTTCCCCCCAGCCTTCCAAGTTGCGCAGTTCCATCGGCAGCACTACCGCGTTGCCGCAGGACAAAAACATTCCCGATCCGATGCCGCCATTTTGGCTGAGAAAGCCCAGCCAAGTGTGACCATTGTTGGCCACGGAAGCCGTAAAGGAAATGATCCCCGTGGTCCAGGTGCTCCCGACCGAGGGCGCATTGCCGATGCTGGTTCCCGGAATCGCCCCCCCGGTACTCGTCGACATCGCTGGGGCAAAGTTTCCGGTACTTCCGGTGCCATGGGATACCCGGGTAAATTCAAAACTGTAGGTCACCCCGCTCACAAACGGAGCAGTCATTCGCAGGGCAAATCCTTCGCCGCCGGTCGTCCAGACCGAGCCGTCGCCCATCCAGATGGCCCGCGTACCCGGCGTGGATCCGGGTGGCGCGAGGTTGACATTGGCCCCGCCCCAGTCACCGATCCAGGTAGAGCCCGTCCAATTGATGCAGTCGGCGTTGCGGTTGCGCAGATTGGCGCTCGACCCAAAAGTCATTCCGATTCCGACACTGGTAAAACAGGAATCGATCACTTGCTGCCCGACCAGCGATGCCGGACGCGTTCCGATTCCCACCAACAAAGCAAGTACAAGCAGGCGAAAAGAGGGTGTCATGGTAACTTTGATTTACTTGAAGATACCAATAATTGAAACACACCTGCCAAAAATCGCGAGAAAAGCGCATAATTGGCGGGTAGCGGTAGAATTCGCTCGGAGTTGCCTTCCAGATAGCCGGTAGCTTCGAGATGATTTGGCCATTCGGGCGCGCGCAATCATTGGGATGACCACGCTCCTGCGGGCCATGGTCCTGGAATTTTTCCGATGAGGAGCCCCAATCGCCAATTTCTCAATCGAGCAATAACCGATTACCAAAACCAGTCACACACCAATTTTAAACAGCCTCTCAATCCCCCCAAAACAAAACGCCTGAAAGGCTTTCCTTCCAGGCGTTTCCATCTTAAAACCAGCGGTCCGGACGGGACTCGAACCCGCGACCTCCTGCGTGACAGGCAGGCATTCTAACCAACTGAACTACCGGACCATTTAAGAACGGATTGCAAATATACATTTTCCAAATCGATATGCAATCTGGCACCCCGAAAAATTAAGTCTAATTTTGCAAGCCGCTCTCTTTCAGGAGGATATTTTGTCCGCAACAACCCCAATTTTCCCCGGACTTCGCCCAACCTCTACCCCCAAACCAGGAATATTCGAATGGCACTTTTTCCCCTGAATTGCTACCTTTGTGGTTCTCGATATTAAACCTGAACAAGGTATGAAGGAAACGATCCTCGAATTTGAAAAGCCCATCTTTGAGATGGAGAAGAAGCTGGAGGAGATGCGCAACCGCGCCGAGAAGATGAAGGAAAAAGGCAAGACCAAAGGCTTGCCCGAGCTGGAAGCCAGCCTGGTAGAGATGGAAGGGCAGATTCTTGAACTGAAGAAGAAAGTATTCGATAACCTCACTCCGTGGGAGCGGGTGCAGTTGTCCCGTCACCCCGAGCGGCCCTATTCGCTCGACTATATCCAAAACATCTCCGAAGATTTCATCGAACTCTTCGGTGACCGCAACTTCGGCGATGACAAAGCCATTGTCGGGGGGTTTGGCCGGCTGGGCCAGCAGACCGTAATGTTCATCGGCCAGCAAAAAGGCCGCGATACCAAGTCCCGACAGTTCCGAAACTTTGGCATGCCGAATCCGGAAGGTTACCGCAAAGCCCTCCGCCTGATGAAGTTGGCCGAAAAATTTGAAAAGCCTGTCGTCACCCTCATCGATACCCCCGGAGCCTACCCCGGACTCGAAGCCGAAGAGCGGGGGCAGGGCGAGGCCATCGCCCTCAATCTCAAGGAAATGTCCGTTCTGAAAGTACCGATCATTTGCATCGTCATTGGGGAAGGGGCTTCCGGCGGAGCACTCGGCATCGGCGTGGGCGACCGGGTCTATCAGATGGAAAACACTTGGTACTCCGTCATCTCCCCCGAATCCTGTTCCAGCATCCTGTGGCGCAATTGGGACCACAAGGAAGAAGCTGCCGAAGCATTGAAACTCACCCCCCAGGACAACCTCGAGTTTAAAATTATCGACGGTGTGATTCCTGAACCTCTGGGTGGAGCCCATCGCAATCCCGAGGAGGCTTACAAAGTCGTGCGGGAGAAAATCATGAAGGACCTGCGCTACCTCAAAACCAAGTCCCTCGACAAGCTCATCGAGCACCGGATCAACAAATTTTCCCACATGGGCGTCTTCGAAGAGAAAAAGCGGGCCATCAAGAAGCAATCTTCAGCCAATGGGACCGCCAAAAAGAACGAAGCCGTCCAACTGCTCGGAGAGCAGCCCGTCGCCGAAAGCAAAGAAAAGTCCTAAATGCTGCGTCTGCGTTTCCTCAACCTGACCGCGGCGACCCTGATCGCCCTCCTGTTTCTGGCCGGGTGTTCCAGCCGCACCGTCGTCTTCGTTGGTGAAGCCGAGCCCGACGACTTCAGCCTGTCTTTCCAGATGCCGCAGGAATTTGACTTTACCATTGCCGAAGAGGAGGGAGGTCAGCACGATTTCGCCTTGGAGCTGACCTACTTCGCCGAGCAAATGCAGGACTGGGAAGAAGTTCCCCTTTATTATATCCTGACCCGCCCTCAGGGCGAAGAAGACAGACGTTTCCGCTTCAAAGTGCGCGACAAAGGCGAATGGCGGGGTGAACTCCTGGCAAATGAGCACGACCGCGTCTTCGAACAGGACTTTGCCAATGGGATCGATCTCGCGCCCGGCAAGTACAACTTCAAGCTCTACGGCGACAACCAAAACGAGGGCAAACCCATCCTGGGCATTGTCAAAGTCACCTTCAAAGTTTACCGCGCCGACTGATCTCGGCTGCGTTGGTTGGACGCCCAAAAGCCAGTTTGCCCTCCGCGCATTGAAAAGTTCCCCCCGCACCTTTCATCCCCCCAGAATTACCCCGTGCATTTCCGCTGAGTTTATTAATTTGGCTTATCAAACAAAAGCCACCACGTGCTGCGGATTACAACCATAACCTTACTATTTCTTGGCCTTGCGATTAGGAGTTGGGCCCAGCCGGCCGGTCCTACTTTTCCCGGAGCATCGCCCGTCTTGGTGTATCAACTCGATCACGAGACCGCCGCCGAGCTTTACCGGGATCGCCTTCCTTTCATCTTCCGGGACCAATTGACCCAGCGTGTGGACTCACTGTCCTGGGAAGCCGCGCGGACCAAAAAACGCCCGCCGGGCCACTACGTCTACAACTACGTCGGGGAGTCGGGCGAAGTGCGGATGCTGGTTACCGAAACCGATCTGGAAGTGTTTCCCGAACTGGCGGAGGGAGAATTTCGCGTACGGGTGCTGGACAAAAGCGGGCGCTCGGTGGACGGGGCAAAGGTCCACTGGGGGGGTAAACCCCTCGAGCTACAGGGGGCGGGGATCTACGCCCGCAAGACCAAGCGCCGGCGGGGACTGCTGCAGGTTACCCGGGGGAAAGACGAATACCTCGGATGGTGGTACGCGCTGGAACCGCGTGGCACCCAACGGTGGCGGCGGGCGACCAAGCGCCTGCTCAAGCGGACCGGACAAACCTTGCGCCGCCCCTTCCAGGGCCGAGTGCGGGGCTACATTGCCTTCAGTCGGCCCCGCTACCGACCCGGGGACACCCTCCGCGCCAAAGCTTTCCTCGTCAACCAGTACAACCGGCCCCTGCGCCGCAAAATGTGCCTGCAAATCATCCCCACCGGGGACATATTCCCGGTCCACCTCAAAGTTCAGAAGCCGGAGCGTCCCGGGCGGTACACCCTGGAATGGCCCCTGCCCGACAGCCTTAAACTGAATCAAAAATACACCCTGCTCGTCGCTCCATTTTTGAAGCGACGGCCGGCGATGAAGGCACAATTCAACTATTCGGATTACCTCCTGCGCGAAGCTCAAGCCACCCTGCAAGCCGCCAAACACCAATTCAATCCGGAAGACCCGGTAACCCTCCGCCTCCAGGTGACCGATGCCAATGGCCAAGGCATGGCCGGGGTCCGGGCCCGCCTGGAACTGGAATGTTGGGAGTTGCGCGACTTTCGTGGGGATGCGATTTACCTTCCCGAAACGATCTGGGAGACCACCCGAGAACTCGATTCTGAGGGCAGCCTGCGCCTCGAAATACCGGACTCCGTGATCGGAAACCTCTACGGGAAGTTTGCCGTCCGTGCCGAAGTCCGCACCGGCCAAAACGAACTCCTGCGCGCCCGCGATACCTGGGATCGGCGATCTCCCGGACAGCGCCGGCCCGAAATCAAATACGCGCGGGGACGCCTGGTGTCCACCGGACTGCAGGGGCGTGGTGTGCTGTTCGGTTGGACCGAAACCGATACCCTCGTCCGCCGACCCGTGCGCCTTCCCCTGGCCGAAAAAGTGGATCCCCGCGTCCGCCAGTGGGCGCTGCGGACCCCCAAACACGTACTCTACGCCCCCAACTCCGAAGATGAACCCGTCCGCCTGCGGAGCTACCGGCACGCCGACAGCCTCCATTTCCGCGTCCAAAATCCCTACGAAATCGGCCTGGCGTACACCCTGCGGGAGAACCGCCAGCCGATTGCCGAAGGCAAGATCGAAGGAAAAGAATGGCGATGGAGCGGCCTCCCCCGAGCCGGAGCGACCTATCGGCTGGAAGTCCGCTACTGGTGGACCGGTGATCCCCGGACCCGCAGAAAAACCGTTCACGCTTCGGAGAAACTGCTGTCGGTGACCCTGGATCACCCCGAGCGGGTCCAGCCCGGCGAAACCACCCAAATGCGCATCCAGGTGCGGGACGCAAAGGGCAAGCCCGCCCCCCGAATCGACCTGACCACCAGCGCCATCACCGCCAAATTTTCCGAGGGCAATCGGCCCCGCGTTCCCGCATTTTCCTCCCCCAAGACCCTAAGCAAAAAACCTAAGCCGCGGCGCTACCTGCCGCTAAGGCGACGGATCAACACCGTATTTCCGCTGGACGAAGACTGCGCTCGGATGTTCTCGGTGGACAGCACCGAATGGTTCCAGCAACAGATGCCACCCGGCGGTTGGTACCTGCGCCACTTGCCGCCTCCCGATGGCACCACCCAATTTGCCCCGTTTGCCGCCCGCAGCTACTTGGGAGATTACCAGTCTTTCAAGGCCATCTGGGTCGATGGCCAGCTCATTCACGCTACAGTGGATAACCCTCCAAGTCCCTATTCCTTCCGCATTGCCCCCGGTTTCCACCACTTGCGCCTGCTGGATGATAACCACACGATTGAAGTGGAAAACGTGTATTTCCCCGCCGGAAAAAAAGTCGAAATCTTCATCGATCCTCGCCGGGCTCCGGATTTTTGTCGGGTGCGCCGGACCCGCCGCGCTTGGTTGCGCAATGAAGAAGAAACGTGGCGAGAGCAGATGCTGTGGATCAAAGACGAAAACTACGACAAGGAGGAGCGGCGGCCGGCGCTGATGGGACAAGGCGACCGCCGCCGGCTGATTCCGAAACCGCGGTCCTGGACGAACTTAGGAGTTTTTTCGCCCGGGCCGTTTTGGTACTTGCCGCGTCCCGGTGCCGATACCATAAGGCTCAATTTTCGGCCGGGGATCGGGCTGCTCCTGCGCGATGGGGCCGTTTTCCTGGACTCCACCCGCCAGCGGGAATACCAAAATTGGTCTTTTGGTGAGAAATCGGTCCGGCCGGAAGAATTTCTTGAACCGGAAGCGGAAATTGCCCGGCAGCACGAGATTGGGCGCCGGTGGCTGGTGCCGGATCGGTTTGATTTCTGGTCAAAAGAGTCCACCGGACGCCAGTTGGTCGTGAAGGAAGACTTGCGGACCGGGACCGCATTCTTTCTTTTGGAGGAAGTGGCAGGTCGGCGGCTGCAGTTCCTCGGCGATTGGGTTGGGCGGATTTCTAATCTACCGCCGGGCCGGTATCGGATATGGCGCTGTTCCCGGGAGGGGGCTTATTTCCGGGGACCGGAAGTGGAAATTGCCGCGCCCGGGACCTACTACCGCCGGTTGCGCGATGCCGATTTTGTCCCGGATCAGCGACCGGATGACCGCACTCTCCCCTCTGAGTGGGGAGTGCAATTGGCGGATTACGAAGAAAAGCTACTTCCCGCTGCGGCGGGCTACCTGGAATTGACGCTGCGGGACCAATGGACCGGCGAATCTTTGGTGGGGCAGCGAATTTCTCTGCGGCAAAAGGGGCAGAAAGTCATATTCACCAAGACCGATCCCGAAGGAAAGGCCACTTTTCAACCTCCCGTCCGGGGGTGGGCCATTCTGCAGGTAGAAGGCCCCCGGGAAAGCTACCAGATCGACTGGAAATGCGATTACTACTGGGAGCCCGGCGCGGTGCGCCGCGCAACCTTGTTGGTGCCCTACCGGGCTGAGCGCACCAATTTGTACCGTTACCGTGCCTTTCGCAAGCCCTTTTCCCTCAAGCTCAGCCCGCCCACTTTTAAAAAGCGGCAGCGGGCAATGGTGCCGAGTTTTGCGGTGGCTCCCGGGCCATCGCTCAGTGAATCTGGTCCGGAGATTGTACTCAATGAGACGGCCGCTGAAGCTCCGGGGGAGGAAGATTACGCCTTGGTTTCAAGTGCGCTCGGGGCGCCGAAGAAGCTCAAGAACAACCGCGCCTTTCCGAGCCCCAACCAATTGCGCCGAAACTTTGCCGATGAAGCCTGGTGGCAGCCGGACTTGGTGACCGACGACGACGGGGAAGCGTACTTCCAGGTGACATTTCCGGACGACCTCACCGCCTGGGAAGGTTGGGTGGCCGCGATGCGGGGCAATCGCTCGGGACTGACCACCGCGCGGATTCAAGCATTTCGGGATTTGGTGGCCCAGGTGCAAGTGCCGCGTTTTGCCTTGGTGGGAGACCAGGTGGAAGTGCAGGGCGAGGTCATCAACCGCGGTGAAGAACCGGTGGAGGTAGCCACCCGATTCACGATCAATGGCCGGGCACTGGCTGGGCAAGTGCAGTCGGTGACCCGGCGTGGGGCAGAGTCGCGGGCATTTTCGGCCGTGGGCGATACCGCGACGGTGGCCTATGCCCTGGTGAAGGCGACCGACAGCACTTATTTTGATGGAGAGACCCGGAAAATGCCGATCCTCCGGCCGGGAATGCAGAAAAGCTACGGCGGAGCGGCTTATCTCGAAACGGATACGGTGTTGCGCATCGTCCCGAATCCGCAGTTGGGCAAAGCCAAATTGATGGTCTACGCCCGGCCCCTCGATTATTTATTGCGGGCATTAGAGCCTTTGGAGCAGTACCCCCACGAATGCATGGAGCAAACGGCCTCGCGCCTGCTGGCCCTCCTCGCCCGTAAGCGCATCGCGACCGCCCGCAGCCAAAAATTCCGTCAGGACAAGGAGATCCGCCGGCTGGTGCGGCGCCTGGAAGATGCCCAGCACGCTGATGGGAGTTGGGGCTGGTGGTTTGAAGCCGAGCCGCACGTATTCATGACGCTCCACGTCGGTCGGGCTCTGGCGGCGGCACAAGTCCAAGGCTATCCGAGTCCGGCACTGGCCCGGGGGAAGGAATTTCTGCGGACGGGATTGCCGCTGGAGGCGAATGCCACCAATCTGGTGCTGTTGCGGCTGGCCGCGGAACTCGGGGTGGCCTTGGATTACGGGGCGCGGTTGGCGGTGTACGGCGTGCGGAAGCCAAGCATCAATGACGACATTCAAATTGCCCGGATCCGGCAGTTGGCGGGCTTGCCCTTTGCTGCGGGGACGATCTGGGCGCGCCACCGAACGACGGTGGAGGGAGCTTATTTCTGGGGGGAACCGGGGGCCGATTTGCTCCTCAACGAGGTGCAAGCGACGCTGGTTGTGTACCGGATGCTGGAGGAAATGGGCGGGAATAAGGCGCAGTTGGCGCGCATTCGGCCGTATTTTCTGGCCCGGAACGCGCGGGGACTCGGCGAAAACACTTTCGAAGCGGCTTCAGTGATCGATGCGCTTTTGCCGTATTACCTCGCCCAGCCGTTTCGCCGGGCCGAAGATGCCCGTTTGGACATACGGGTAGGGGAGAAGGAGCGCTCGGTGGAAAGCTTTCCCTTCGTGCAGGAGATTTCGTCCCAACCGATGCAAATTCGGAAACGGGGAGCGGTACCCCTGTTTTTGGCTTGGGAGCAGACCCACTGGGCGGCCGATCCCGAGCCGATCCACGATAACTTTGTCGTGGCGAGCCATTTTACCCAGGCGGGAGACTCGGTAGCGGTCCTGCGCACCGGGACATTGGCGGAGATGGTGGTCTCGGTGGACGCCCGCCGTCGGGCGGATTACGTGATGCTGGAAGTGCCGATTCCGGCGGGCTGCGTCTCCGCAAATCGCAGTGGCGGGAGCCATCCCCAAGAGATTCACCGGGAATACCAGCGGGATCGGATCGTGGTGTACCTCAACGAGTTGCCCGAGGGCGCCCACGAATTTCGGATTGCGTTGGAGCCGCGCTTTGCGGGAAAATACCAGCTCAATCCGGCAGTGGTAACGCCGATGTACCTGCCGGGCGCGGCGGGCAACAATGCGATACGCACGGTCGAGATCCGGGGAGATTGAGCCGTGAGCGAGAACCTTCGCCAACCGATCCGTTTGCCGCTGCGATAAATTCATTGCCCTGTTTTTGAACTAAGCCACAATTCCTTAGCTTTAGACTTTAAGGAATTAGGGGTGTTTCGCACTTGCGAAGCTGAGATGATACCCTCAGAACCTGATCCGGCTCATACCGGCGAAGGGAAATTCTGAACACCATCCCACCAGCGACTGGTGAACTTCCCCTTTTTTATTTGTTGCCGTGCACGGCCGGTTTTGTGGCCGTCCCGAATCATTAAAATCTTTGAAATGAGCAACTCGAACGTCGGAGTGAACTACAAAAAGCAATCCCGAACCGTAAAACCGGTGACCGATCCGGGCGTCACTACCGGGCAGTTTCCGAATTCGGAAAAGGTGTACATTCCTGGAATCATCCACCCCGAGATCCGGGTTCCCCTGCGAAAAATTTACCAGCACGATTCGCCACCGGCATTCACCCGGGGGGGCGAACAAGAGCCGAATCCGCCCATTTACGTATACGACACCAGCGGCCCCTATACCGATCCGAATGCCCAAATCGACATCTACCAAGGGCTGGAACCGATCCGCCGTCCTTGGATCATGAACCGGGGTGACGTGGAAGAATTGCCGCTTTACACCTCCGATTACACCAATGCCCGGCACAGCGACGAAAAGCTGAAGCCGATCCAGTTCCCGGAAATTCCCCGGCCGAGGCGCGCTAAAGTGGAGCAAAACGTCACGCAGATGCACTACGCCAAACGAGGGATCATCACCCCGGAGATGGAGTACATTGCCATCCGCGAAAATCAAAAAATCGATGCCTACAATGCCTGGATGAAGAAGCAACATCCGGGACGCAGTTGGGGGGCAAATATTCCCAAGACGCACATCACGGCCGAATTTGTGCGTGACGAAGTGGCCCGCGGACGGGCAGTCATCCCGGCCAATATCAACCACCCCGAGAGTGAGCCCATGATCATCGGGCGGAATTTCTTGGTCAAGATCAACGCCAATATCGGTAACTCTGCCGTCTGGTCCAGCATCGAGGAAGAGGTCGAGAAGATGGTGTGGGGCATTCGCTGGGGAGCGGACACGATTATGGACCTGAGCACCGGCCAAAACATCCACGAAACCCGCGAATGGATCATCCGGAATTCGCCGGTACCGGTGGGAACGGTGCCGATCTACCAAGCACTAGAAAAGGTTAACGGCAAGGCGGAAGATTTGACCTGGGAAATATTTCGGGATACGCTCATCGAGCAGGCCGAGCAAGGGGTCGATTACTTTACCATCCACGCCGGGGTGTTGTTGCGCTACATTCCCTGGACGGCCCACCGGGTTACGGGAATTGTTTCCCGCGGCGGATCCATCCTCGCGAAGTGGTGCCTCGCCCACCACAAGGAAAATTTCCTCTACACCCACTTCGAAGACATCTGCAAAATCATGAAGGCGTACGATGTCAGTTTCTCACTGGGCGACGGGTTGCGGCCCGGTTCCATCGCCGATGCGAATGACCGCGCGCAGATGGGCGAATTGGAGACGCTGGGTGAATTGACCCAGATCGCCTGGAAGCACGATGTCCAGGTCATGATCGAGGGGCCGGGCCACGTGCCCATGCACATGATCAAGGAAAACATGGAAAAGCAGCTTGAGCTGTGCCACGAAGCGCCGTTTTACACGCTGGGTCCGCTGACGACGGACGTGGCACCGGGTTACGATCACATCACTTCCGGAATCGGAGCGGCGATGATCGGTTGGTTTGGGACGGCGATGCTGTGCTACGTGACGCCAAAAGAGCACTTGGGGTTGCCCAATCGGGACGATGTCAAGCGGGGGGTGATCACCTACAAGGTGGCCGCCCACGCGGCGGACCTCGCCAAGGGTCACCCGGGAGCGCAGGTGCGGGACAATGCCCTCAGCAAGGCACGCTTTGAATTCCGGTGGGAGGATCAGTTCAACTTGGGCCTGGATCCCGATACCGCGCGGGAATACCACGACGAAACTTTGCCGGCGGACAGTGCGAAGGTTGCCCACTTCTGTTCGATGTGCGGGCCGCATTTTTGCTCGATGAAAATCACCCAGGACGTCCGCGATTACGCGCGCGAGCACGGTATCGAGAGCGAAGACTCAGCATTGGAGGAGGGCATGGCGGAAAAGGCCCGCGAATTTGTGGAGCAAGGCAGCGAGATTTACGTGAAGCAATAATCGGTACGGCTTATTTTGGTCGATGGAAAGGGGGGGATTCCGTCCGCGGGTGGATGCGTGCGGCCAGTGATCGGATTACGCAAGGCGGACTTGCGCAGTGGCCGGCCGTGAAGCATTATCCCCCGGCAACGACTCCTTTCTTTTTCCGCCGACACAGATTGCGCAGGAGGCGGGCCCCCCGGACGCGGTGCTTTTGCCGGAGATTCTGGTAACCGGTGCACATGCAGGTGCGTCCGGCGGCGCTCATCGCCGCTTCGCTTACCGAGGTGCCGAACTGCAATTGGTGCCGGGCCATCCCGGCGAGGAACAGGAGCTGCATCTGCTCGCGGTAATCTCGCTTGAGTCGGGCGAGGGTCCGAAGTTCGGGGAAATTCATCCAGCGGAGTAGATCTTGGGTGTCGTCCAACCAGGAAAATAGCAGACGCGCATCGGTGGAGTGACTGGGGTGCAGGGGATCTGCGGTCAGGCGCTCGGTGAGTTCCAAGGCGTAGGCCGCATCGACCTGGGATTGGGACCGCAGCGGAGCGGTGCAGAGCAGTAAAAGCAGCAGTGGTACGGCGCGCATTCCTTAGGAGAAAGGCTACACGTTAAGGATTTTTTTCCGGGTCTGCCAATAATCCAGGATGTAATTGTAATAAAAGTTGTTTTCGATCTTGGCCTTGAGCCAAAGGTTGAGCTTTAAAATGTCCATCCAGTCGGTATTCAGCGCGGCGATTTCCTGGTAGGTGATGCGCTTTTTGTCGAGCATTTTTTGGACCATTTCCAGGAATTGGCGGATGTGACCGAGCTTGCGGGCGTCCTTGCTTTTGCGGATCTGGGCCCGGAGCCGTTGGAGCCGCACCAGGGCTTCTTCGCGCTGATTCATTTCAATGGTGATGATCAGTTCGATCAGCTTGACTGAGATCTCGTGCTTGAGGCTGGACGCTTCGCCGAGCAGTTCTTCGAGGGTTTGGGAAGCCGAGCGGGGCAAATTGGCGGCGATCAGGACCCCGATTTTGTGCAAGTAATAGCGCACCCGCTGTTCGTGGCTGAGATCGGAGAGATCGAGCAGTTGCCGAAGTTCTTGCTGGGCGAGGGGAAGATCGTTCTCGTAGAAGTGGTAGAGCGCGCACAGTTCCAGGTACTTGGGCAGGAAGGTGGCGCGCTGGGCGGGATTGAGATCTCCGTTGCTTTTGTTTGTTTTGTAGATGAGGCCATTGATAAGGAGAAAATCGCCGCATTCGAGGGCACTTTCCATCAACAGGTTGATGATCTGCAGGCGGATGTCTTTGGGGAAATGCTCCTTGTTGCTCTGCTTTTCCAGGAGGACGAGGCGTTTGTGCAGGGCAAACTTGTCCTCAAATGTCTTGCTGAAAAGGACCTCACTTTCGAAGACGCCTTCGGTGATGGCGGGTTCATCGCGCTGCTCGGCGATGGTTTGGATGCTTTCCAGGATTTCCTGGGAAATGCTTTTGTATTCCTCGCTGTCCTCGGGATTGAGTCCATTGCTCTGGGCCAATACCTTCAGCTTCTTGCGGTTCTCCTCGAAAGGAGCGTTTTTGGCGACCATTTCCGAGGTGGACTCGATGCGCGAGATGATTTCGGCGTATTCCTCCCAGGTAGCGGTATCGCTCTGGGCCAGGGTATCGCGGTAATCTTCGAGGATGCGCAGCCGCAGCCGGGGGGACTTGATTTTTTCGCAGGCATCCAGCGCGGCGCGGATGTAGTTGAGGGCCTGGCCGTGGAAGCCCCGGTAATTCAGCACCTCGTACTTCGCCTTGTAACGATTGATCACAAAGTCGTCTTTGGAGGAGTTTGAGTATTCCAGCAATACGGCGAGGATATCATCCATCAACGCATTTTTCTGCATGGAATAAAAGGCCTTGCTGAATGAGGAAAAGTGCTTTTGGTACAACTGGCGGTCCAGTTGTTTGTTGTACTCGTTCGCGTTGAGGTAACCTTTGTAGATCTGCGTAAATCGACTCTTGCGACCGTGCAAATTATACAGCCGTTTTTCTTCTTTTGCGAGAGAATGTACGAGGTTGTAAAGCGCCTGCATACGATCCTTTGAATTAAACTAACCTACTAATCGGGCAATGATCCCAGCGGTTTGCAGCACGGTGTTCGCTTGCTTCATGTAGTTGTATCGACTGACCGGTAGTTGTAAATATTTTCTTTCATCCAATCCTGATTCACGAAAGATTCTACCGCATCGGTCTAGCAATAAATTGACTCGATTGACTAACCTTGTTTGAAATTATAAAACAAATCCACATTTTCAAAATTAATGGGTTAAAATTCAGTGAGATGAGCATGTGGATTTCTTTTTGCATGATTAAATTAAGCTCTTCTTTACTCAGTTTACGGAAATCCTTAATCCTGAGTGATTTACCAGTTTTTTATCCCCGTGAAAATCGAGTCTTCCGCAACCGGGCATAATCCGGAAAAATCGCGGGATTTACATTTTGGGATGGGGTATGAGGGTAATTTCTCGGGGTTGTCGCAGGACCACTGGCGAGGGCCTCGCTTGTCGGATGGCAATCGGGGACCGCTTCAAATATACCAATTCAGGTCGTCCCGCGCGTAAGGGGGGACGACCTGAAGAAGCAAGGTGCGCAAAAAAATGGCTTGTGAGCGGACTCACAAGCCATCGTGCGATGCATTTTGGGGTGGATCAAGCGTCGATCTTCGCGTACTTCGCGTTGCGCTCGATGAAATCGCGGCGTGGGGGGACTTCATCACCCATAAGCATGGAGAAGATGTGGTCGGCATTGGCCGCACTGTCGATGTTGACCTGGCCGAGCACCCGGTTGTCCGGGTCCATGGTCGTGGTCCACAACTGATCCGGATTCATCTCTCCGAGCCCTTTATAGCGCTGGATCACGACCTTTTCGGTACCTCCCAATTCCGCTACGGCGGCATCCCGTTCTTCGTCGGTCCAGCAGTAGCGGTGCTGCTTGCCTTTGCGGACCTGGTAGAGCGGAGGTGCGGCAATGTAGAGGTAGCCCTGCTCGATCAGCGGTTTCATGTAGCGGTAGAAAAAGGTCAAGATCAAAGTCCGGATGTGGCTTCCGTCCACGTCGGCATCGGTCATGATGATGATCTTGTGGTAGCGGAGCTTTTCCAGGTTGAGTTCTTCGTCGCGCCCGAGACCGGAGACGCCCAGGGCAGTGATCATGTTTTTGATCTCTTCGTTGTCGTAGATGCGCGTGGGATGTGCTTTCTCGACATTGAGGATTTTCCCGCGCAAAGGCAGGATGGCCTGGAAGCGGCGGTCGCGGCCCTGCTTGGCGCTGCCCCCAGCAGAATCGCCCTCCACGAGGTAGATTTCGCACTCTTCGGCCTTGCGACTGGAACAGTCGGCGAGTTTACCGGGGAGGCCTCCACTGACCAGCGTGTTTTTGCGCTGTACCAGTTCGCGGGCCTTTTTGGCGGCATTGCGGGCTTCAGCGGCGAGGATGACCTTTTGGATGATGCCCTTGGCGATGTTCGGGTTTTCTTCTAAATATTCATTCAGGGCGCGGTAGACGATGCCTTCCACGATCCCGGCGACCTCGCCGTTACCGAGTTTGGTCTTGGTCTGGCCCTCAAATTGCGGCTCGGGGACCTTGACCGAGATCACGCAGGTCAACCCTTCCCGGAAATCATCTCCCGAAATGTCAAACTTGATTTTGCTCAACATGCCCGAGCGGTCCGCGTAAGATTTCATGCTGCGGGTGAGGGCTTTCTTGAAGCCGGAAACGTGCGTCCCACCCTCGTGCGTGTTGATGTTGTTCACGTAAGAATGCAGGTTCTCGGTGTAGCTGCGGTTGTATTGCAGGGCCACTTCCACCGGAACCGTTTGCTCGTCGTCGATGCCCGTGATGTAAATCGGGACTTCGTGCAGGGCTTCCCGGGATTTGTCGAGGAACTTTACAAATTCGCTGATGCCCCCTTCAGAATGAAAGGTCTGGCGGCGAAAGTCTTTGTCGGTGACCTGGCCATTCTCGTCCCGTTCTTCGATTTCTTCCCGCTCGTCGATGAGGTGGATGCGCACCCCAGCGTTTAGAAAAGCCAATTCCCGCAGGCGGCTGGCCAGGGTATCAAAGCGGTATTCTTTCGCGGTGAAAATGGTATCGTCTGGCCAAAACCGTGTTTGGGTGCCCCGCTGATCGGTTTCGCCGACGACCTTGACGTCGTACTGCGGAATGCCCGTTTTGTACTCCTGTTGGTAGACTTTGCCGTCGCGGTAGACCTTGACTTCGCAATGGCTGGACAAGGCATTGACGCAGGAAACCCCCACACCGTGGAGGCCGCCTGACACTTTGTAGGTGTCTTTGTCAAACTTTCCCCCAGCGTGCAATACCGTCATGACGACTTCCAGGGCGGATCTACCTTCTTTTTCGTGGATGTCGACCGGAATGCCGCGCCCGTCGTCGATTACCGTGATCGAGTTGTCCTCGTGGATGCGCACACTGATTTCGGTAGCATACCCAGCCATGGTTTCATCGATCGAGTTGTCGACGACTTCGTAGACCAAATGGTGGAGGCCGCGGGCACCCACATCACCGATGTACATGGCCGGACGCATACGTACTGCTTCCAGACCTTCCAGGACGGTAATGTTGGAGGCGCTGTACTCGCCTTGTTTCTTTTCGTTTTCGCTCATTGGTGGCTCCAAGATTAGTTCACAGGTGGACTGCGTATCACGCAAAAATTACCTCCGGCCGACGCTGCATTCGACTTTCAAAAAATATTGGAAAAAGTGATGCAATTTGTTCTCAGCAATTGGTCCGCAATCCGAATGTTTCTATTCATGTAAAAATAACCTTAAATCCTCACATAAACCCCTTAAAATCACTCTAATTTATCCACAGGAGGCATTTTTTGCGATTTTTTTTGCTTTTTTTCTTACTTCCCGACACTGATCGGTGGTTTGTGCTATAACGATTTGATATTCAGGTCGTTTGTGAAGTATCGGTTGTGAAGTTTTTCCGAAGCTTCGAAATATTCGGATTCTCAAAATAACTCGTCGGGGAAATACCCACATTTTTGGGCAAAGTGCAGGGGAAAATGTCCGCCAAATTGCGTTGAAATTCGCCGAGATGGGGGGCGATTGAAGTGCTACATGATGGGGGAAAGGTGGAGGAGGGATTTTACTCACCTGTGCGGGGAAAAGCATCTCCTCGCTCCTTCGTCGCCCTTCGATAGGACAACGGTGGGGGATGCGGTTCCGGTAACTTTGCCGGATTTTGGGACAGCCCTGGTGTTCCAGCGATGAGGTCCGGAAGGAGCCACTGCGCCTATTTCAACAATGCATCCGCCTTCGCCCGAGCGTCAGCAATGACCTTTTGGGCGCGTTGATCGGCTTCCTGTTCCAGCTTGGTGGCTTTGTCCTGAGATTGCTTCCGGATCAAATCGGCGGCTTTCTTCATTGCGACGCGCTCCAATGGATTTTTGGCGGACTCCTCGGTCTTTTTGGCTTGGGCCTCGCCTTCGCTCCGGAGAATGTCGGCGGCTTTCTTGGCTTCGGCCCGGATGCGGTCAGCTTGGGCTTGAGCGGCCTTGAGGAGGGCGTCCGCCTGCTTGCGGGCTTCCTCTTTGGCCTTGTCTTTGGTGTCCGTGACGACTTGCTTGATCGTGTCTTTGACGACGGTTTTCACACTATCGACCTTTTCTTCGACCAGTTCTTTGACGTCGGCGACGGTGGACTTGCCCGCAGACTTCACGTACTTAATTTTGGGCTGGCTTAGCGTACCGCCTAATCCCACCAAGGCCCGCAAGTTGCCATCGCCGGAGATCGGCTGCTTGATCAGGCCCGCCACGGCGTCCATCGCGGCCTTTCCGGCGGCGCCTGCGGGGAGATTGAAGTCGAGGTCATAATCCATGCTTTGATCGATTCCGTTGCTCCCTTGCACCCGCATATTGCCTTTGGCGACCGGTACATCGAAAGGATCCACCCAGACGCGCCCGTCGTGGATTTCGTACAAGATCTTGGTGCGGTTGAGCTTGATCGTATTCAAGGACGGCAGTTTGATTTTGTCGGCGACGGCTTTGAGCGGCTTGAAATCGTTTAGGGCCCCATCATTGATCACCAGATCGCCCACCGAAGTGATGCTGGCCAGATCGGGACTCATGTCGCCCAGCAGTTTACCTTTGAAATTCAGGCTGGAGTTGACCTTGCCGCTCATGAACTTTGCCGCCGGGGCCACGGCCTGTACGATCGCAAACGCCTGGTACAACTGCGGAATATCCAGATCGATCAGGGTCATGTTCAGATCTACGTCCGGTGCACTGATGTCCTGGGTGTTGTAGCCGCCGGTCATGCGGAAGTTGCCCCCCAGGGTGCCAAAGCTCAGATTTTTGAAGCGGACTTCCTGGTCCCGCAAGATGACCTGACCGCGCAGATCCTTCAGGGTCAGGTTGTCGTAGAGGACCGTTTTGAGGTTGCTGTCAAAAGTAAAATCAATTCCGGCCGGCACTTCGTAGACCTCCATCGGGACCTCGGCTTCGGTGGGCGAGCCATCTTCGGAAACCGGAACTTCGGCCGCTGCCTCTTGGCCCGGTTCCACGATCCATTCGTTGACGTTGAATTTTGGCGAAGTGAGGGTCATTTTCCCGGTGAGCGTCTCGTCGGGCAGGGTAAAGTAAGCGAGGTAGTTTTCCAGGAAGCCGGTGACATTGATCGGGCTGGAACCCGCCCGGCCCACCCAGCGGGCGATTTCCAGGCGGCGCGGAGCAAAGGTCATCAACCCGTCGCTCACGCCGAAGCCCATAGGATAATCGCCATCGGCGTACACGACATTGGTTAATTTCAGGGACCCGGAAGTCGGCAGTTTGTTGTAGCGCTCCTTTTCGATGTCGCTCAGGATGCCGCTCGTGGTCAGGTCCAGGTCCAGCACCCCAGCAAGGGTCGTGCCTTCCATCGGGTAGATCTTGATCAGTTTGCCCAAGTCGAGCAAGCCTTTGAGCCGCAAATCGTAGTTGGGGTCGTCGAAGTCCTTGACGTGGAGGGTGGCATCAATCGGCGAGCCGTCGATTTCGGTGTGGAATTGGTTGACATCTAGGGTGGTGCCATTGAGGTCCCCGGTCGCGTTTTTCATCTCAGCGTCCAGGCGCATCTTTTCCAGAGCGGAAGGGAACTCGGAATTTTTCAGGTAGCCGTCTTTGAGGGTCATTGTGGCGTTGACGAGGGGGTATTTGCCCGCTGGGTAATTCAGTACTCCCTGAGCGGTGCCATCGACGGAAAATTTGCCCCGCAGTTCCTGGCCTTCCATCGGGTAGAACTGGTCCACCGTCGCCAGATCCAGGCTGACTTTGAGCGCGGCGTCGAGGTTGATGTTGTCGCTCATGAGATTGCTGGCGATGAGGCGGCCACGCAGTGGAGCCGTCCCCATCATGGCGCGGAACCGGGGGAAGTTGAGCTTGAGGTTGTTCAAGTTGCCATCCGGGCACGCGACCTTGAGGTCAAAATTGATGTCTTTGATCTCTTCGGGCAGGTCCGGGTAGTGGAAGCGCCCGTTGGTGACGCCCAGGTGGGCCTGGAATCCGGGCAGCGTATGTTCGGAGTAGGTGCCCTTGAACCAGCCATCGAGGGCGAAGGTCCCGTCGGTATCGATGTCGGCAAAATCCTGCTTGTATATCCCGGGAACCATGGACAGGAGGCCTTTGAAAGAATTGTTGTTGGTGTTGTATTTGAGGTCCATCGTGATGGCATCGTCCGGCATTTTGACCCACCCATCGAAATGAAGCTCCAAGGCGTTGAACCCGATCCGGTTTTCCTTGAGCGTGTACATGGAGGCGGCATTGTCGATTCCCAAGATGAGGTCGGCATCGACTTGGGCCTCGCGGAGATAAGTGGTGCCCGCCAGGCGGAAGGTCACCGAGTCGGCTTGGGTGTAGGTGTCAAAGTCGTAGTTGTCGCCCTGAAAATCCCCGCGGCCATTGTGGTTTAGGTTGACGATTTTCAGATACATATCGCTGGCGTGGTCATCGTAGACGATCTGTCCTTGGGCGATGCGGTAGGCACGGAGCGAAAGGGCAAGCGGGGCCGATTCGGTGGAGGAAGTATCGGAGGCGACCGTGGCCGCAGTATCGGTCGCCGGCTGCATGATGTCCCAGTTTGGTTTGCCGGTTTTGAGGACTTTGGCGTAGATGTCCGGCTCTTCAAGGGTAATTTGATTGACCTCGTACTCATCCCCAAATAGGCTGAAAAGGTTAACCACCACCCCAAGGTGGTGGACATCGATCAGGGTGTCACCGGCGAATTCTTCCTCGCCGACAATGCCGAAATTGTCGAGGGTGACGGTGAGGTTGGGGAAATTTTTGAAGATGGAGATACCGACATCTTCGAAGTAGACTTCGGCATTGATTTCATCGTTAATGAAGCCCTTGACGGCTTCCTTGATTTGCGGCCCAAAGAGGAGGGGGATGAGGATGAGCGCCAGGACAATCAGCCCCACCAGGAGGCCCAGTACTTGGAGGCTTCTTCGCAATAGTTTTTTCATGCTTGCCGGATGTTTGAATTGTTGCAAAATAGGTAAAATTGGGCGATAAACCATTGGGACAATGGACGAGGATGGACGACAAGTTCCATCGCTCATCGTTGGGCAGCAAGATCTCCCGGGCGCTACAGGGTAGGTGGTCCTACCGCCCCACAAAATTTATGCGGTAGGAGGCCGAGAAAGGGTAAGCTGGACAAAATATTGAAGACAATTTTGTAGATTGGATAACGAGAATTAGGTACCGGATTAGATCAAAACGACTTGTGAGAAAACCAACCCCTAGCCGAATACTCCTTTTTGATTGGTTCAATGTGGTGTCTTCCGAAGAGCTGAGAAGCTTCCGGGTGTATTGTACCTTGCCGGAACACCAGGAAAAAATCATTGCCCTGCACCTGGAAATTTTGGATGCGGTCATCGAGCTCAAAGAATCCGGGGAGGAGACGGAATCGAACTTGGAACCGCAGTTGACCGCGCTGTTCGGTACGCTGGACCACCAGGCGAATTACCTGAGTCGGGTCCGCTCGGAATTGCTCGGCTGCTTGCGTGAATTTTTGGCCTGGCAAGAATGGCGGGGACAAGAGACCGCGGTCAAATTTCATTTGTTGCAGTATGCCCGGCGGAACAAGTTGGATCGACAGTTTGAGCGCATACTCCGATCCGAGCAGAAGCGGATTGACCGAGGAACCCGCAAAAGCCGGGAAAATTTTTGGGCTGCCTTTGAACTGTCGCGCTTGAATGTCCTTTTTTTGAACCAGCACAACAAACGCCGCGAAGCTCAGGCCGCACTCATCGAGATGAAGCGGCGTTTGGAGATGGCCTACGCCCGGGAAACGATTGCCAATATGGGGGCGCTGATCAGTGCTGCCCGCACCTTTAACAACGCCTCCACGCCGCAGGAAGACATCGAGCAATTTCTCGCCCGCATTGAACGGCGGTACGCAACTTACCCTTTGATCGTGCGCTTGTACTACCATGCAATCTTGACCTTGGATGGGGTGACCGGGGAGGAAAACTACCGCAAGCTCAAGGCACTGGTTGTGGACCACGCGGAGGAAATCAGGCGGGAAGACCTGAAGGACCTGTACGACCATTTGTTCAATTTTTGCCGGCGCAGGGCCCGCAAGGACCGCAAGCGGTTTGTCCCCGAGATCTCTGCGCTGTACCAACAATTCATTGGCACGCCCGAACTCAAAGCCGAAGACAAACCCAGTCTGGATATGTACAAAACGATGGTCACCTTTTTTGTGATGGAGGGCTATTTTGACGAAGCCCGGGAGTTCATCAACGAAAATCAGGCCGTCCCCCTGGAGGACGAGGGGAATCGAATCCGGATGTATTGCCGGGGAATCCTGGATTTTTACGACCCCAATTGCGATGAAGAGGAAACTTACCGGAACATCTACCGGTTGACCAATGCGATTTTGGTGGGTTGCAAGGACGAGTTGCTCAAGCGGCAGACCCGGATTTTGCAGTGGAAGTGTATGGTGATGACCAATGATCTTGATTCCATCGGTTCAGCCGACGAGGCGGTGAGGAAAGTAATTGAACGCGACAAAGTGCTCTCGAAAGATCGGAAGGCCATTTACCGGGATTTGGTCCGATTTTCCACCCAAATGGTTCAACTGACTTTGGATCGGGACTTTAAGCAAGGCAAGCGTTTTTCGGGGAAGGTGACGAGACTGCGCAACGATCTGTTGGGCGATGAGCGTGATTCATTTTCTCTCCGGTGGTTGCAAAAGGAGTTTTTGCGGAGGTTTTAGCCCCTTTTTAGGTTGTAGTGTCCCGGAAGCAAAGGCCAAAATATGTAGGAATTCAAGAATCTTTTTTCTTCTGGTTGAGCATGTCATTTCCGGCTGCCGCTGCCAAAGATTTCGCCGGCGGGCGAGCAAAAAACTGCGATCTCCGCTGCGATGAGTAAATAAAACAACCGACCTACCACGGGAAAGTCGCGCGATAAGCCGGTAAAAGGGAAGCCGTTTGGTTCAATGTCGGGTTTAAACCTTGGATGAGGTGCGGTCCCGTCGATGCGGACGATCAAGTTCGAGTTCGTCATTGATCACCAGGCCATCGAGGGCAAGGTTGTCTTGCAACCGGATCGGTTCGGTAAACTGAAGTATGGCAACCAGGCCCGAGTCCTTTTTCCCGCCCGCGCGATCGCGGTTCAAAGACAGGGTGTATTTATGGTTGCAATAGTGTTCAATGGCTTGGCAAGCACCGTCACCATTCATCCAGGAGTCCGATATATCGGCCACCGAAGTAGAATTCACCGCAAAATCAACGCGAAATACCATCTTGATTGATACAATCGAATCTAGTTTCTTGCGGCGACAGATGGTGGAACCATCTACGCGTACTTCCACCTTGGTATGCTTGGGAATATACTTTTCGTCGAGTACCAGTGTTACCACCGAATTCACCGCCGGGCGATCAGTTGCTCTTTCGGTTATCTCGCCCATTTGCCCAGCTCTGCGTTTTTGCTTTGGCTTTTTCGGCTGTTCTTGGCCGCCATGCGGAGGCACATCTTCGTTTTTCATGATTGATATAGTGTTTAGAAAAGCATGACTCAGTCCGGGACCAAAATTTTTTAAATGCCTACTGGTTAAGTTGTCGGCTTGGACCGAGCCTCGGTTTAAATTGAAAATCAGATCTAGGTTGTGGGTGGCAGCGTTGCTGCCTGCCTGGCAAAGACTTCGCCTTTTCAAGCCCGAGGGGCTTGTTTCCCCATCTTTAACGCCATTTTATCATGTTTTTACGTTTTTAAAGCGTAGAAAAATCAATCGCGATTTGTCACAGTTCACAATTTCCTGCCGGATATTTTTACCCAAGTTGCAATTCCTGCTGGGCGCAATGCCGGATCGTATTTTCGAGTACGCTGGGGAAGCGGTTCCATCATCCAGCTTCATTTCATTCTCACTCAACCCCTCAGCTCAGTGCGGTGATCCGCCGACCAACTGTACGAAGTTGATTTTTTTCTTTTTGAATTTTCCGGACACTTTTTCACCGAGTTTACCTTGTACAAGGTCTTTCACCTAGTTGGTTTATTCTATGACCAGCTTTTCCCCTTTTTTCCACCGATTTGTGCCCGATTTTTCCTTCGAAAGTAAACCTCCCTCCGATTTGTCCTGGGACGGCGGTGGGCAAATTTTCTTCTTGTCACTGTATTCAAAGAAACGGGGGGATGGGAGGTAAAATCGGCAATCAGGTCGGTTTCTTTCCCGGCCCATCTGTCGCGCAATCTGGCGGTAAACTGGCAGCTCTGCAATCCGACGGTAAAATCGGATCGCCTCGCCGTGGGCCCACGCAATAAATTAAATAGAGAACTTTTGGATTTTGGACTTGATTGGAAGGGGGCGTACGCAAATCCGCGTACCCCCCGCTTTTTGTCGGCTTCTCCGCAACTTTTCTCTTTGGGGCCCGTTTCAATCCCCATGGACATCGCTCCCGACGGAACCCGCATCGAGCGGCTCGGCTATCACCACGAAAATGGGGCCGACGCCTGGTTCATTCGCGGTTACCACCCCGAACGCCGCGAATACCAGATGATCGACAGCCACTTCGATCCGGAATTTCCCCGTTGGATCCGGGAAGCGGCCGTCCCCCTGGTGCCGGGCAAAGGTGTCCCCACCGCGCTGTACATGGAGATTGTACTTTGGAAAAAGCTCAAAGTCCCCGCCAACGAACTGCGACAAATCACGATCCAGCGCGTCCACGACTGGGAATCGGTCTTTCATTTGCACGCCCTGTTCCGGAAGACCCCGGCGAAGCCCCTGGGCGAACACTTCCGCGAGACCCGCCTTTTCCACTCGCGCAACAACCTCGTGATTCAGACCGACCTCGAAGTGACCGCCCTCCACGTGAACACCGCCGGCGCCACCTTCAGCTCACCCCAGCAATTGGCCGGCAACGCTCCCGGCGCGCTCTTCGAAGACATCGTGGCCCTCGCCGCGAAATACGGCATTGATCACCACGACATGGTCCTCTGGGGTTTCAATGTAGAGATGAAAGTGCAACCTATTTAATTTCCAATTGCTCAATTTCCGATTTCCAATGCGCGCGTCTTGGAAGCGCAAGCAGCGATGAGCAAGCACCGCAAAACGTCGCTACAGCACGCGGATCGTAGCCGCACGGCACGCCGTGCGGCCCCCGCGGATTTTCCATGGAGAATTTCCAATTGCTCAATTTCCAATGGGCAATGGGTCCTTGTTCAAATAAGGTGGAGCTGAAATTCGATCTCTTCCTGTAATCGTGCGGGATCACGCGCGGCGGAGGAATCGCGACAATGGGTTCCAATCAGGAATCGAAAATCAGAAATCAAACATCATGTAAACCGTTTTTCGGTACGTGCGGCCGATGGGGAGGAGCTTGCCGTTGGTGAGCTGAAGGTGATGGCCGACCCGGCCGCGGACGTGGCGGGAGGCGATCAGGTAGCTGCGGTGGATGCGTTGGAAGCGGTCCGTGGGCAATTCTGCTTCCAGGGTTTTGAGCGCGCCCAGGGTCAGGTAGGACTTGTCTGGGGTGTGCAGGCGCAGGTATTCGCCATCCGATTCCACGTAGACGATTTCCGAAAGAAAGACGCGGAATTCGTCGTAGCCCGAGCGCACGGTGATGAATTCCGGACCGGATTGGCCCAGGGATTCAAACGCTTCGGCTTTGGTGCGGCGCTGGAGATCGGCACGGACGCGCTGCACTGCCGCCCGGAAGCGGGTGTCGGTGACAGGCTTGAGTAGGTAATCGGCGACTTCGAGCTCGAAGCCTTCCAAGGCAAAGTCAGGATACGCAGTCACCAGGATCACTTGTGCTTCCGGACGCATTTCTCGCAAAAACGCCAATCCGGTCTGACTCGGCATCTGGATATCGAGAAATATCAGATCGGCCGGATGTGCCGCCAAAGCGGTGGCGGCTTCGGCCGTATTGCGGCATTTGGCTTGCAGTACCAGATCCGGTTCCTCGCGGACCAATGCTTCCAGCAGATCGCGGGCCAGCTTTTCGTCATCGACGATGATGCAGTGGATGGGGGCCTCAGAATTCATGATTGGAGGGTAAGAGTGGCACAATAGCGCGCACCGTTTTGGGCAATCGTTAGGTCGTGCTTTGCCGGATAAGCAAAATCCAATCGGCTCTGCACATTGCGGATACCGATCCCCGAATGCGAAGGATCGGTGCTCAGGGTTTGGCGGTCGGGCGGCATCGAATTGGCGCAGCGGAAGGTCAAAGATTGGCGGTCCGCCTGCAGAGATATTTCTACTTCAATGCTTTCCGCGGTGTCCGAGTAGCTGTGCTTGAAGGCATTTTCCACAAACGGCAGCAGCAACATCGGCTCCAGGGCAAATCCCCCGTCTTCCACGTCGACGGCCAGGTTTACCCGCACCCGGTCGGGATCCTTCAACTCCTGAAAATAGACGTAGTTTTTCAGGTATTCGATTTCCTTGTCGAGGCGGACCTTGGGCTTGCCACAATCGTAGATGACGTAGCGGAGCATGTCGGAAATCCGGCTGATGATTTCGCCGGCTTTTGCCGGCTGCAACTTCACCGTGGCGTACAGATTGTTCATGGCATTGAAGAGGAAGTGAGGATTGATCTGGGCCCGGAGAAACTTCATTTCGGAGGCCAGGCGTTCATTTTCCAAGCGACTGCGCTCCCGTTCCCGGCGCACAAACTCGCGGCCCAGGCCGAAAATCGTACTGAAAAACAGGAATATGAAACTGGCGATGATGGACATCCCAATGCGGGCTTCCTGCGGATGGCGAATCGTAGTGGTCCGGTTGCCCGCTGCATCGATTTCAGCGATGATGACGGTCACTTCGCGGGGATTGTAGGTCGTAACCAGGTTGAGTACGCCCTGCAGCAGGGCGATGCTCACCAGTACCGCGAGGAGATACAACCAGACATTGCGCTTGATCAGCACTCGGGGAATCAGCACAAAGATATTGAGGTAGACCAGCGAGGCGGTGCCGGCGAGGAAAGGGATGGGCGGCCACATATTTCCATTTCCTGTATAAGGCCCTCCATTGCTTTGCCACAAAAAAATGTAGATCGTGATCCAAAAGAGGATTTGCAGCCCAATGCTGAGGCGGGGATTGCGTAAGATGCTCGGTGCATTCATTCCGCTACAAATATGCTCAAATTTCCGCCCGGCCGGTTGCCGTTCACTGATTAGTCCGTACCGTTCACTGAATTCCCCGGCGGGAAGGGCAACATTCTCCCCAAATACCCGGTACTTAGGGAGCATGAAACCAATGATAGCCTTAACCCTGCTCCTGTTGCTGGGCATCGCCTCGCCCGCGCAGGACAGCAAGTTCACCGTCAGCGGGACGGTCCGGGATGGGAGTTCGGGGGAAGATCTGCCGGGAGCCACCGTGCTGGTCAAGCAATTGCCGGGCACCGGAGCCTACGCGAATGAGTACGGATTTTTCTCCCTCAGTCTGCCCGCCGGTGAGTACGACCTGATCATCCGCTTTGTGGGATTTGATCCTCTGGAACAGTCGGTTGTGCTGGACCAGGACCGCCGCCTGAACCTGGAATTGCTGCCCGAAGGGGGGGAAGACAACCTGGTCGTGATCGAATCCGAAGTGGAAAATGAGGAAATCACCTCTTCGGAAATGAGTGTCGTCAAGATCAATCCCAAAGAGATCGAGTCGGTCCCGGTGATTTTTGGAGAAAAGGACATCATGAAAACCATTCAGTTGTTTCCCGGAGTGCAGGCCGCCGGAGAAGGGCAGGCCGGTTTCAATGTACGCGGTGGCTCGGCCGACCAAAATCTAATCCTGCTGGATGAAGCGCCCGTCTACAACGCTTCGCACCTGCTGGGGTTCTTCTCGGTTTTCAATTCCGACGCCATCCGCGACGTGGAACTGCTCAAAGGATCGCTGCCCGCCGAGTACGGGGGACGCCTGTCCTCGGTGATGGACGTCCGGATGCGCGAAGGCAACAACAAAGAGTTCAAGGTCAACGGTGGCATCGGGCTGATCGCATCCCGCGCCACCGTTGAGGGCCCCATCGTCAAGGAAAAAGGCTCTTTCATGCTCTCCGGCCGGCGCACCTACGCGGATTTATTCCTCAAGCTTTCCTCCGATTCCACGCTGAACAATACCCAACTGTATTTCTACGACATCAACGCCAAAACGAATTATCAGCTCGGACAGAATGATCGGATCTTCCTGTCCGGGTACTTTGGCCGGGACGAATTTGCGTTTGGGGATGACTTTTCCTTCGGCTGGGGAAATGCCACCGGAACCCTGCGCTGGAACCACATTTTCAACGAAAAACTCTTCTCAAATACCAGTCTCGTATTCAGCAATTACAATTATAAATTTGCGGTGAACCAGGCCGGATTCTCGCTGAATTCGACGATTCGGGACTGGACTTTGAAGCAGGACTACCAGTTTTACCTCAATCAGAAAAACACCCTCAAGTTTGGGTTGGAGGCGATTTACCACACCTTTATTCCCAATGAAATCCTCTCGGAAAACGATGAAGGCCTCTTCAATGAAGTCGAGGGCCAGGAACAGTACGGCTTAGAGAGCGCACTCTATATCTCAAACGAGCAAAAGATCAACAACCGCCTCACGCTCAACTACGGGGTTCGCCTTACCGATTTCGCTGCCCTGGGCGCTGCCACCGTATACGATTACGATACCGAAGGCAACATCACCGACACGACGGAGTACGCCTCCGGTGAGCTGATCACCAACTACTTCAACCTGGAACCGCGCGCTTCGGCGGTCTTCCTCCTCAATGAGAACAACTCGATCAAAGGCTCCTACGCCCGGACAAACCAGTACGTACACCTCCTCTCCAACTCGACGACTTCGACTCCGACCGACATCTGGGTGCCGAGCAGCGAGCGCATCAAACCCCAGGTCTCCGACCAGTTTGCCTTGGGCTACTTTACCAGTGTCCTGGACCGGGAAGTCTCGCTCTCCGCGGAAGTGTACTACAAAAACCTCCGCAACGTGATCGATTACCGCACAGGGGCGGAAGTCTTGCTGAATCCCCAAGTGGAGAGTGACCTGGTTTTCGGTCAGGGACGGGCTTACGGCCTCGAATTGCTGGCCCGGAAAAACAAAGGCAAGCTGACCGGCTGGGTGAGCTATACGCTGTCTCGCTCTGAGCGCCAGTTTGATGAAATCAACCAAGGGACTTGGTTTGCCGCCCGGCAGGACCGCACCCACGACATTTCCGTGGTGGGGATGTACAAGTTTGCCCCCCGCTGGGAACTCGGCTTGACCTGGGTGTACTACACTGGAAATGCGGTGACTTTTCCTTCGGGTAAATACACCTTCAACGGCAACACCGTCAGCTACTACACCGAGCGCAACGGCTACCGCATGCCCGACTACCACCGCCTGGACCTGGGACTCACTCGCTATTCCCGCACTACCAAACTGGAAACCGACGACGACGGCAACGAAGTGGAGGTGCCCAAGCGCTTCACCTCAAACTGGAACTTGTCGGTCTACAATGCTTACAACCGGAAGAATGCCTACTCGATTGATTTCCGGGAAAGCACCACCAATCCGGGAACCACCGAAGCGGTCCGGCTCGCACTTTTTGGCATCGTACCTTCTCTTACCTTTAACTTTTCGTTTTAAATCCATCTTCCCATGCAATCGATTTACCGCTTTTCGATCCTGTTTTTGTTGCTGCTGGCCGGCTTTGTTTCCGGTTGCGAGGATGTCATCGACGTGGACCTGAACGAAGCTGATCCGCGACTCGTCGTGGAAGCCTACCTGACCAATGAAGTGGGTTCCGCCGAGGTCACGCTTTCCCGCACCACCAGCTATTTCGAAGAACAATCTGCCCAGGTGGTCATCGGGGCTACGGTGACCATCCGCGATGGCAATGGCAACATTTTTCCGCTGGATGAGTTGACGGCGGGCAAATATACCAATTCGACGCTACAGGGACAGCCGGGCGAAAGCTACACGCTGGAGATTGCCACCGGCCAGGAAAACGTCACCGCGACCGCCGAAATGCCGGGCCTCGTCCCGATTGATTCCCTGGATACTCAGGTGGTGCAGTTCCCAATTGGGGGGCAGGAAGACCTGATTGTGGTGCGCTGCCACTACGTAGATCCCGCCGGTCAATTGAATTTCTACCGGCCGCTGCTGGCGATCAACGGTACGCTCACAACTGACATTGCGGTCTACGACGACCGCAGCAACGACGGCATTGCCACCGCAGTTCCCCTCTTTTCCGACGCCCTGGAAACCGGCGATTCGGTCCGGGTGGATTTGTGGAGCATTGACCGGACGAATTACTACTACTACAATGGCCTCGCCGACAACTTGGGTTCAGGAAATGGCGGCAGTGCGGCTCCGGGCAACCCCGACAACAACCTTTCCGGCGACGTCCTGGGCGTATTTACCGTTGCGGCATCGTCCAGCGCCTCAATTGTAATTTCCGATTGACGCTGTGCTCGATTTGTGATGGTGGACGATTTGTTGTCCCCGGTTGCTGAGTGGAACGGGAAATTTTCAAGGACAATTCCGCCGCCGCGCGGGCTTAAAACGACGGGTTTGAACGTGTCTGGGAGTCGGTTTAAATTTAATTCTGCCATGACATCTTTTTCTGCCCCGCTTCAGCTATTTTTTCGCCCATAGCTCAGCTTATGGACTCCAAAATGAGCTTCGACGAACAAAAAAATCTGCGATAGCAAATTTCACCAACCAATTTTAAACCGCCTCTACGG